>CAZWMD010000024.1:25397-43747 GCA_964634815.1 uncultured Pseudomonadales bacterium
ATGGCTTTGCGTTCTTCGAGAATGCCGCCATCAAAATCATCAAGTGCTTTGTCCAGGGCATCATCAAGTTCGCCCTCGGGGCCACCAGGCTGATCACCGGCTTCGCCATCGGACTGACCCGTTGAACCGCTGCCTTGACCCTCGGGCAGGGTATTGCTTGTTGCCCAGCCGTCATCACCGGCTGTGCCCTCACCCAACCAATCGTCGCCGTCGCCTGACTGCGATGCGTTGCCGCCTGATCCACCGGGAGCGCCGCCGCTGCCACCGCCCGGGGCACCGGGAGCGCCAGCGGTTTGACCATTCTGGTCACCCTGGCCACCGGGTTGACCGCCTTGACCGCCATCACCCTCTGCACCTTCGCCTGGGGCACCCTCACCACCGGGTAGGCCTCCGCCGGGAATTGAGGCAGAACCGCCCGGCTGTCCCTGTCCCTGTCCTTGTCCTTGTGAGGGGGGGCTGCCGCTTGGCGAGGAGGGGCGGCCGCCACTGGGTGGCGCACCACCGGGTATTGACGGCGAACTGCCGCCAGGGATTGATGGACTGCTGCCGCCGGGAATTGACGGGATGCTTGATTGAGGGACGCCCGGTATCTGGGGGGCGGGTATCCCGCCACTGCTAGACGGGCTCTTACAGCCATACAACAGGGCTAGACTGGCTAGGAGACTGAGTTTAAACAGACCATTCATGACGCTGAATCCTTCTGAATCCTTAATGCTTTGCCGATGCTGCTTCGCGGATGTTTGGCAGATAGCCCATTCTACCCTGTGTGAGTCTTCTTGGGCTTAGAGACATCCATTGACACTTAAGTTCACCTGATTGTCGCTGACTGTATGCTGAACGCACGCTTAACCACCGGAACTAGCTTGGCCGCCGTTTTCAGCCGCTGGGGGGTCGGTATTGATCACCTTGGGAGGCGTTGAGCTTCTACCCCGTGGAAAGTAGCTGAATTTATGCCGGAATCGCTGTTCGCTGGTGGGCTGGGGTAAACCGTTAACAATTCTCGGGCGATAACGAGCCACTCTGGCACTGGATCGAACATTAAAGTCCATCATCCCCTTTGGCTGAGATTGTAAGGTACGCAGCCTTTTTATCTCGCCACGGTGGTCGACGTCATAACCTAGCTCAACAAACCCTTCTTCGAAGCTCTCTTTGGGGGCAGCTTCGGGAACCTTGGGATCACGGGGCCTGGGGAAATAGAGCAGGGTTGGTGTGCCAAATAGTGCGTTGGCGTCGGAGTTAGGGTCTTTTTCGGCGACCCGGTAGGCATGCTGATAGTAACCAAATGCCCGGGCTTCCTTATTGGTCATCAGATACCAGTCGCCCAGGGCCAGCAGAGAATTGATGAAGCCGGATTTATTGACATCTGGACTGGTGATTACGGGTTCCAGCTTGTCCAGCTCCAGCGTGGTGGTGCGCGTTCGAGCGGTAGTTTTAACCAGCTCCTCTCGAACTGCAGGGTCGCTGTTTGCCTGATCCATTTGAGCCTGGATGTCTGCCAAACGGTTGGCCTGTATGCGGACAATATCTATCAACGCCTCGCTACCACGGTGAAAACTGTTGATCGATGCTCTCGATGCCAGTTCTTCGCGGATACCCGCCTGTCGGTCTGTTAAACCATTACGTTCGTAGAGCTCTGCCGTTTCCTTGTTGGGGCGGGAGTAGAAGGGCGGGAAGGCTTCGTCTCGATAGCTGCGAGCAATACCTTTTAGCGCAAACAGCATATCGTCGCTTTCTGCAGTCTCGGGTTTGGCAGACAGCAACAACCGCGCTTCTGCAAATCGATCGCGAGCCCCGATCACGTCCCCGGTTGAGGTGTACCAAAGGCCAATCTTCAGTAGTTCAGGCACCAGTTGCTCGCCAAAGCGCCCGTAGTGTCGTCGAGCAATGCTGAAGGCGTACTCATGACGCCGGTTCGCTTCGACAATATTGCCCATGGCTTTGAGGCTGCGAATCTCCTGGTGCACCAAACGAAGCTGCTCGGCGCTGTGCAAACCGTTCGCTACCCGGCAAATTTGGGTGGCTAAAGCGAGGGTTTCGGAAGCGCGTGGATAATCGCCCTGTTCGTGGAAAACACGTCCAAGTAGCCGTAGTGGCTCGACCATCTCGCCATCGTAGCGGTCGCCGGTTTTTTGCAGATCGTTGATGATTTGTTCCAGCTCCTGCTGGGCCTGGGGCAGTTCCCCGACATCGATTTGTCTTTCTATATAGACGTAGTCTTTGATCGGGTTACCAAATTCATCGGTCTCAAGGACATAGTCAGCAAGCGCTTTGTTGCCTGCGGAATTGACTGACGCCAGTTCTGCTTCGAAGTTGACCGGATTCAGTTCGCTGCCGAGGCTATCTACTTTGGTTGCGACTGTTTCGGTTGCGCCTGTTTCTGCCGCGACTTCTTCTGCGGGGGCTGCATTGGCGGCAACGGGCAGCGTAAGCAGTGTGCCAGATATCAACATCGCCCAGGCTGGCCTCAAGGAGCTGGACAAGGCAATGGATCGAAGATTTTTTGATCGCTTGTTTGCTGGTGCTAGCGCCATTGGCGTTCCTCGGATCGTTGGCAAGTAACTGTGGTCGTTCTTTGGTTGTTAGTGGTGAGACCGCCCAGCTCGTCATCTGTTCAGAGTTTGTTGAGAGGCCTGCGTTTAGTCAATAGAAGAGGGTGCCTCAGACAGTGTCACAGGCTGGTGAAAGGTCTAATGCCGGACAATTTGGTGCTGGTGACGCGTGCCTTGCTTGCCTAAACTGCGTTTATGTCTGAAAACACCCCTAACGATGTTGCCTGGGAGCTGGATGCCCGAGGTCTGAACTGTCCAGAACCGCTAATGCTGGTTCGTAACAAAGTTCGCACCATGGAGATTGGAGAGCGCCTGCGGGTAGTTGCCACTGATCCTACGACAACCCGCGATCTGCAGAATTTTTGCCGCTTCTTGAAGCATGAGATGGAGTTCAGTGATATCAGACAAAGCGATAGCAACGCTGGGGTCGAGGAGTTTGTTTACGTGATTCGGAAGGGCACTGGTGCGTAACACAACCCTGGTCAGTTACCCGGTTAGCCGCTGGTATTACGCCTACGGCAGCAACATGAATGCCAAACGCGTGACCGAACGTGGCCTGCAATACGATCGGGTCCTGGCGGGCTGGGTAAGCGGTTTGGGCCTGCGTTTCAACAAACAGTCCAGGGAGCACCCAGACTGTGGCCATGCAAACCTGGTTTATGCCCCACAAGAGGTCGCAGAAGGCGTGCTCTACCGCTTAATCGACGAACAAATGATCGAGCGCATGGATCCGTTCGAAAACGCACCGGTGAACTACTCCAGGGAGTGCATTGAGGTGCAGACAGAAGAGGGGCCGATAAACAGTTGGGTCTACTTTGCAAATCCTGCTGTGCTGCGAAACGGGCTGTTGCCCTCTCAGGCCTATCTGGCACATCTGCTGGCGGGCAAAGCCTATCTTAGCGATGCGTATTACGCGGGCTTGGAGCGACTGAAATTGTGACTGTCGACCAGCAGACAGGACTGGCCCAGTCACAGATTTGTGAGTGTTTTAACAAGGTATTCAGCGCCGAGTTTGCGGTTCGGCTTGTTGGCGGCGGCAGAGAGCCTGACTATTTTCCGGCCACCTCAGAACGTGCAGCGCTGATTGTTGCACGGGAGAATTTTGCGGCCAGTGCCTTACATGAGGCAGCACATTGGTGTGTTGCATCCCGTGCTCGGCGCGCTTTGCCAGACTATGGCTATGAGTATCTGCCGCCACCTCGCGAGCCAGCCCAGCAGGCGCAGTTTTTTTCCAGTGAGGCCAGAGTTCAGGCGGTGGAATGGTATTTGTCACGGTGTGCAGGTAACCGGTTTCGTGCCAGCGCTGACGATCCGGACTTTTCACTCAGCGCTCTGGCACAGTTTCAAAGTGAGTTGTGGCCGCTGGTTGCCCGTTGGGAAGCTGAAGCGGTTGAAAAGACTGTGCCGCCTCGAGCTCACAGGTTTGGGCAGGCGTTGCAGGCGTTGCGTACCAAAACGCAGTCTTACGCATGATGCGTCCTAGCGGTTCGAGCCAACAAAAGTCGGTAGCGTCGAGCAGTTGGCTGCTGGATGGCTCCATCTATTTCTTTCGGGGTTATTTTGGCATGCCGGACACTCTGGTGGATGACCAGGGCGAACCCTGTGGCGGTATCCACGGATTTGCCAAAGCTCTAACAGAGGTGCTGCTGCGTCATTCGGGGCAGCGTGGTGCGGTGGCGTTTGATGAAAGTCTGGGGAGCTGCTTTCGTAACGACCTGTACCCGGCCTATAAGGCCAACCGCCCGATGCCGGATGAGAACATCATTTACCAGTTCGAGCAGTGCCGCAGATTATGCGAGCTGTTGGGTGTCCCGGTTTATGCATCCAGGCGCTACGAGGCGGATGATATTCTTGCCACATTGGCCGCTCGCAGTCGAAAAGACGTGGTTATTTATAGCAAAGATAAAGACTTACGTCAGATAGTTAATTCTAAATGTACTTTGCAGGACATATCCGGCGAAAATCGATTCGACGCGGCTGCGTTTCTTAAGGTCTATGACTTTGAACCGGCCCTGTTTCCGGATTATCAGGCGCTAGTAGGAGATACCAGTGACAACGTGCCAGGAGTGCCGGGCTTTGGGCCCAAAACCGCTGGAAAACTGGTGGCGCGCTATGGGGCTTTGGAGCACATCTACCAATCGGTTGAGCGCTGGTCAGCCGACAAGGTGGGTGTGCCTTCCAGCGGCAAGTTGGCGCTGAATTTGGCAGAGCACGCAGATCAAGCCCTGGAGATGCGAGAAATTCTGCGGCTTGAGCGAAAAGTGCCTCTACCCACAGGTGCAATGAATCGTGGCAAGGTTCATCAGCTGCGGTTGGTTAAATTTTTCGAGGCCAAGAAACTGCGCCGGGTAGCCGCGTTGATGCGCAATCAGTTCGAAGTGGTTGTCTGAGATGAGTGGATTTTGATGAGCGCGATGGATACAGAGATTGTGGTGGTTGGCGCGGGTGTAGTTGGCCTTGCCGTTGCTGCTTCGCTAGCGCGGGCGGGTCGAGAGGTGCTGGTGCTTGAGCGAAATCTGCTGATTGGCGCGGAAACCAGCAGTCGCAACTCGGAAGTCATCCATGCCGGAATCTATTATCCCACCAGCAGCTTGAAAGCGGCCATGTGTGTCAGGGGCAAGGCGTTGTTGTATGAGCATTGCGAAGAGCATGCTGTGCCCTACAGTAACTGCGGAAAACTCATCGTCGCTACGGCCGAAGAGCAGTTTGAGACGCTTAAAGGTTATCAAGCACAGGCAGAGCTAAATGGTGTTGGCGCCTTGCGCTGGGTGAAGCGCAACGAATTGCTCGAGCTTGAGCCTGAGGTTGAAGCGCTTGCCGCTCTGCATTCACCAACTACGGGCATTATTGATAGTCATCAATACATGTTAAGCCTGCAGGGTTTGCTGGAAAGCCATGGTGGCATGATTGCCTTTGATGCTGAAGTTCAGGCCCTCAGTTGCGCGCCTGATACACCTCAACGATTGCGACTCGACACGTCACAGGGCGAGGTTTGTTGTCGGTGGCTGATTAATTCTGCCGGTCTTTGGGCTCCGGAATTGGGGCAGTCTTTGGATGAAAATGCGCCTTCTGCTCGTTATGCGATTGGCCATTACTACAGCTATTCTGCGTCGCCCTTTAATCAGCTGGTGTATCCCGTTGCAGAAGCTGGCGGACTTGGGGTGCACGTTACTATCGATCTCGCGGGGCAGTCTCGCTTTGGGCCGGACATACGTTGGCGCGATGAGATTAACTATGAGTTTGATGATTCGCGCCGGCCAGAGTTTGTCCAGGCGATAAGGCGTTATTTCCCTGGACTGGACGAAAGTCGGTTGCAGCCCGGGTATACGGGGATTCGGCCCAAACTTGCGCTGGGTGCAGGCCAAAGCGATGACTTTGTTATTCGCACGGCTGAACACCATGGCGTAGAGGGATTTATCAATTTGCTGGGTATTGAGTCGCCGGGTCTAACCGGATCTCTGGCGATTGCTGAATACGTTCAACAGCGGATAGCCTTAGCGTGAGCGCAATGAAGATTGGGCTGGTGATTAATCCGCTGGCCGGGATCGGCGGGCCGGCAGCGATGAAGGGCAGTGATGATCAGCTCGCTCAGCAACGCGCCCGCGAATTGGGAGTTGTTGCCAAAGCCCAGGATCGGGCGCGACATGCATTCTCGGAAGTCGCGAGACGGCTAGGTGCCACGCCACTACTTGATAGAGAGCTAAGGGTGGTGGCTCCGGCGGGAGCGATGGGGGCCGATGCGCTGGTCGAATGGCGGGTGACAAATACAGAGGGTAGACCCTTCACTGTTGAGGTGTTGGAAGAGCTTCAGACTCCGCAGTTGACCAGTCGCGCGACCACAATCGATTTTGTGCGTGCACTGGCCCCGCGTATTGATCTGTTGGTTTTTGTCGGCGGTGATGGAACCGCAAGGGATGTTCTCGATGCGCTTGCACCAGCCCATCAAGCTCTTCCCGTGCTGGGGATTCCGGCAGGAGTAAAGATGCATAGCGGCGTGTTTGCCACCTCTCCTGGCAGTGCTGCTGAGCTGCTCCTGTTACTTCTGGATGGCGCCTTAGTAGCTGCGCATCTGGCAGAGGTTAAAGATATTGATGAAGACGGATTGCGTCAGGGGCGCGTTGGTTCAGTCCGTTACGGTGAGCTGCTGGTACCTTCGGCGGGCGGCTATCTGCAGCATGTGAAATCCGCTGGCAAAGAAGTAGAGGCTTTAGTGTTAATGGAGATTGCCGCGGAGATTGCTGAAAGTAGCGAGCTGGGCAATCCAGGCTTTACTGGACCACTGGTGATTGGACCGGGCAGTACCTGCTTTGCGGTGAAGGAACAGCTCCTGGCCAGCCAGGGTTCCAAGCCTGCAAGTGATGAACCTCTGCCCACGTTGCTGGGTGTAGATGTCATCGCAGACGGAGAGCTGCTGATTGCGGATGCGACAGCCAGTGACCTGGAAAGGCTGTCGTCACAGTACGCTGATCTAGGCGTTATCCTTAGCTTTTCCAGGGGGCAGGGATTTGTGTTGGGTCGTGGCAATCAGCAGCTCAGTCCGGGATTTCTGGCAAGCCTCGATCCCAGGGCATTGCACGTTGTTAGCTCGCGGACCAAGCTTGGCAGTCTTAACGGCCGGGCATTGCTTGTCGATAGTGGTGATGGCGAGGTTGACGCTCGATTTTGTGGCGTACGCCCGGTAATCAGCGGTTACCAGGATCGACTGTTGTATCTGGTTAAGTCGGCTTGATTGTCAGAGGAAACGCGGAGTGATCGTGGAAGATTCAGCTAAGGCCGGTGAGCGCGACTGGGGCTATGTTGCGGAGCGTGCGTTGTCCCGACTCACAGCTGTCACTGAACAGACAACGCTGGTTCGATTGTTTCACGGCCGCGGAAAAACCCATGCCGGGTTTGATGATGTCACCGTTGATCTGCTGGGGGACGTCATTGTTATTGCGCTGTTTGCGCAAGAGGACCCTGGGGTTGCAACCCTTGCAGCTCTGCTGCAGGAAGGGATATCCCAGTGTTTGGCGCAGGGTTCGCTTAAGTGTTCAGTGAAAGGCTGTATGCACCAGTTAAGGCGCGGGCGGCAAACCCAGGCTGAAACACTCTGGGGTGAAGTGGAGGAGCGAACCGAGGGCACGGAAGAGGGATTGCGCTACATCTTGCAACCGCCGCGCAATCAGAATGTGGGATTATTTCTCGATGCTGCCCCGTTGAGATCCTGGGTTCGTCAGAATGCCAACAACCGCAGGGTTTTGAATCTGTTTGCCTACACCTGTGGATTTTCGCTGGCGGCAATCGCTGGGGGTGCGGTTCAGGTCATAAATAATGATATGAGTCGACCCGCTCTGGATTGGGGCAAAGAGAATCACGCTCTCAATGATCATCCGCCGCGTCAGGTAGCTTACCTGCCGCATAATCTTATGAAGAGCTGGTGGAAAGTGCGGCAGTTTGGTCCTTATTCGATGGTGATTATCGATCCGCCAACAAACCAGCGGGGTAGCTTTAACGCTGAGAAACAGTACAGCACGGTACTCAAGCAGGTAGCGAAATTGATGGAGCCAGATTCTCTCGCCGCGATTTGCCTGAACTCACCCTTTCTGGATCATCAGTTTCTGGAAAATCAGGTAGCGCGCTGGATGCCCAAGGCAAGGTTTCAGCAATGGTTACCTAACTCACCGGACTTTCCTGAGGCCGAACCGGAGCGCGCTTTAAAAGTTGGAATCTATCGGCTTTAAGGCTTAGCCCTTAGCGATCATGCGCTGCATTAGATCCAGCATGATGGCATTTAGTTTTAGCGAGTCGATGGGTTTTAGATGGCTTTGCAATTGGCTTCCGAGACTAGAGCGTTCCATGGCAATGGATTCCGGGATGGCCTGTGCTTGTTCTGCGGAAGTGGCATCGTTAGGCTGGGTGAGTAAGACAAAACAGCGGGCGCTCAACACGGCCTCATCGATTGCTTCGGAGCGCACAGTTTCGTTGAAACGAAGATAGCCTTCTTCCGCAAGCCACATCATGGCTGCAAAGCAGGCGAGGTAGCGGGCGCTGTGCATACCAAACTCGTCGGTGTCTTCTGCCCCACAAATGTCATCGACCTGCAGAATGATTGGTGTTGGAAACGAGCGCTGTAGCGATGTCAGTATCTTTGCCGCGTCGGCAAAAAATTCATCGATGTTGATACTGTTCATAGGGTAACGGCTTTATCTGCTGCGAGGGTTTTAATCTTGTCGATATCCGTCGAGGAAGCGCGCAATCCCCTCGATGGCCTGGGTGAGCTCATCAACGCCCGGAAGGAACACCAGACGCAAGTGATCGGGCTCTGGCCAGTTGAACCCGCGACCGTGAACCAACAGTATTTTCTCAGCCTTTAACAGGTCGAGTACCAATTGCTCATCGTCGTGCAGATTAAAGCGTTTAACGTCGAGTTTTGGAAACAAATACAGGGCGCCGCGTGGCTTGAAGCAGCTCACGCCTGGGATGGCACTGAGCATGCTGTGGGCGAGGTCACGCTGCTCGCGAAGGCGGCCACCGGGTTGAACCAGAGTTTCAATACTCTGAAAGCCGCCAAGTGCTGTCTGGACAGCGTACTGGCCCGGAACATTGCTGCACAGCCGCAGGCTTGCGAGCATGTTTAACCCTTCGATCAAATCACTGGCGTGACTTTTTGGCCCACTCAACATCATCCAGCCCGTGCGAAACCCGGCGGCCCGGTATGATTTCGACAAGCCGCTGAAGGTGAGGGTGAAAACGTCATCGGCAAGGGAGGCCAGAGGTATGTATGGCTCGTCGTCGTACAACACCTTGTCGTAGATTTCGTCAGCCAGCAGCACCAGATTGTTACGTCGGGCAAAATCAACCAGCGCCAGCAACATTTCTTTGCTGTACGCCGCTCCCGTCGGGTTGTTGGGGTTGATAACCACCAAAGCTCTGGTGCGGGGGCTGAGACACTGTTGCAAGTGGTCGAGATCGGGTTGCCAGTCTGCGCTTTCATCGCAGCGGTAGTGCACAGGGTTACCGCCGCACAGGTTGGCAGCCGCGGTCCATAGTGGAAAATCGGGCGTTGGTATCAGGACTTCATCGCCGTCATTCAGCAGAGCCTGCATCGCCAGCATAACGAGTTCGCTGACCCCGTTGCCCATGTAGATGTCATCAACCTCAGGGCTGGTGATGCCGAGAGTCTGGTAGTACTGCTGGATCGCCTTACGGGCCGGGAACAGGCCTTTTGAATCGCTATAGCCCTGAGCGTTAAGCAGATTACTTGCAATATCTTGGATAATCTCAGCGGGGCAGTCAAAGCCAAAGGTAGCCGGATTACCAATATTTAGCTTGGTGACATGGTGACCTGCCGCTTCCAGCTCCGTCGCAGCCGTTAGAACCGGACCCCGTATGTCATAGCAAACGTTGTCGAGCTTGGTTGATTTGAGCAACGAGGGGGCCGTAGTGGCTGGAGCGTGCAAATCGCTCGCAGGTCGCGAACTCACCACTTGAGGTAACTGAGGGGGTGTTGCTTTAGTCATCGCAGAGCTCGCGCATGGTGGCAGAACTCGCGGATGATAAGGGGTATAGGCGCTTTAGCGCGACTGTTGTTCGTACAGATTCTGCAATTGACGCAGACAATGACGAGTGTCTCTGCGGCGATTACCGCGAGTAAAATCGATATCGTAGAAGCAATTCTGTTCCGTTGCGGTGGCGCTGGTAACCTTACCAGTGAGTTCCTCAAGACGCAGATCCAGTACTTGCAGATCGAGCACCAGATCGTCACCAACTTTGAAGTTTGCGGTGGTTTCGACTTGCATGCGCTTGCTGTCAAAGCGCAGGCATGCCGCGTCGATAGAGGGGCGAAACAGGCCCGACAGCCCTGGGCGATGGATTTCCACCCCAATGGTGCCGTTGCAGCAAATTTGAAATTGTCCAGTGCTGGCCAACTGTTGAGTCTCATTCGTAGAATTTTTCGGAGGTTAGTGAGCTAAGTGTCTGACATCAAGGAAACATTTGTTTCGAGGTGTTTCAGTTGCTGGAGATTGGCCAGGTGATTCTGGCCACCCCAGGTCCGGCCTGTCTTGAGCTGCAGGGCGCTGAGCTGATCGCTGATTCAGGGGTAGACAGCGCAACGCTTGAGCAATCCGTCCAGGCGCTGGGCTATGCGGGGCTTGAGATTGAGTCTCAGGACCGGATTTTGCTGTGCACGGCACCCGGGAGCCGTCGTGCCCTGGCACTGGCCCACCTCGCGGGGATCGCCGGTGCAAAGGTGTTTGCACCCTCCGAAATTGGTCAAGATAACTTCCAGCCCGTGTCAGTTCTTCAAACCATTGATGCTGCAGGAATTACTCTTAGTGACTGGTATCCGTGGCAATTGGCGGCTCTCCTGCGTCTCCCGACGGAGGAGCGTCGGCGTTATGTTGGGGCCAACCATCAGCGGGCCTGGGTCGGTGGCGCGAGGATGCCCAGGTGGCTGCAAGAGGCGTTGTACGCCTGGTGGGGGCCGATACTCCATGAGCACCTGGGTTTTGCAGACTGGCCTGGTGGCTGTGTGGCCACGGTTCTGGATTGGCAGCAGTACCCGGGGTCTGCAGGTCGCTGGCGCGGACCACCGGATACATCACTGCAGGTCCTCGATCACTCGCAACAGGTATGCCACGAGGGCTGCATCGGCCAGTTACGGCCAGCCGCGCTGACCGGTGAGGAGTCCGCAGTCAGTGAAGAATTGGCGGCAGATTCGATGCTGGGTTACATGGACGCAGACGGGCAGGTTTATCCTCTGGGACCGTCCGGTTTTGCCCGGTCGACAGATGTTGGCTGGCTCACGCCTTACGAGGGCGAGCAATTACTGGAAAGCCACGCCGATGTCGCCCAGGCCGTGTTGTGGCATAGCGATGGGCTATTCGCGGATAGGCTGGATACACCCTCAGAGGCTGCTGGATTCTGGGCGTTTGTCGAGTTGCACAATCCGGCCTTGGCCAGTCCGTTGCTGGAAGTAGAGCTTTTAGAGTTCTGCGCTCGAGCCCTGTCTGCTGCAAAGTGCCCAAGGAGTATCCTGTTTGTTGACACGATGCCCCGAACCGCAAGGGGTGGGGTGGACAGCAACGGGCTGCTTCAAGTCTTCGGCGACAACTCTACCAGCTAATTTTGCAACAGATTTGCTGGCGAGTACTGATCTGTCAGAACCCGGGCCTCGGTGTCCCAGTCTCTACTGTCATCGATCTGTGCTCTTACCCTGGCAAGGTCAACCCCATAGGGTTCCAGTTTTGTTTGCCAGCGCTGTTGTGCGCGGTCCATCTCAGCATCGCTTGGCAATGGACCGTTTTTTGCGACGATCACTCGATTGGAGCTCTGTGGAGTTTGCACGGTCAGGAGCTTGCCAAAGACGCTTTCGTAGGTAGTGCTTTCGTGGTGATAGAGCTTGCTAATGGAGAAGGTGTTTGCCAGTACAACGCCGTTTGGCGCAAGCAAATCCCGGGTTTCGAGAAGGTACTCCCGGGTCATTAAATGTTCTGGAATATAATCGCCATTGAAAGCATCAAGCAAAATGAGGTCGTATCTTACGTCTCTGCTTGCCGCGCGTTTGCCAAAGATTCTCGCATCCTGGACGTAGAGCTCGCCGGGTGTGCTGACCTGGTAGCCAAAATACTCCTTTGCCACCGAGGCAACGGCTGGATCGATTTCAACAACGTCTATTCTTGCATCGGGCAGCAATTCTCGAAATGCAACCGGCAAGGTGCCTCCGCCTAATCCCACAACCAGAATATTCTTGGGCTCAGGCGTTAACAGAAAACCTGAAAACACCAGCTTTGCGTATTCAAACACCAGCCGTTTTGGATCGCGCCGGTCCATACAGGACTGATTGCGTTGGTCGCGCCTGACACTGAACTGCATGCACAGGCGGGTTTTGTCCTGCACCACCATGACCGTGCGATACAGGCTCCGTTCCTTGTGAATGACGCGACCGTTGGCTGCCTCGATGCCGAGGCTATAGAGCAGTAGTGCGATGGATACAATTGCTGTGTGAAAACGATGGCTCATGAATTTTGGGGTGCTTCTATGGTGGCCCGAGCTGATAGTTGGCTTGGCGTAGCTGAGGTTGAAAGAGAGGCATCAAGGCTGTTTTTGGTTTCGAGCTTACGGTGCGCTATAAACGCGAGAACGCCCGACGCAATCAAGGCGGTGCAAAGGGCAACAAATATGGTTTCCATCTCAAACCAAAGCACAAAATAGAAAGACGTCGCCAGCGTCCCAATGGCGCTACCCAGGGTAGAAAAGAAGTACAGCTTGCCTGCTACTTCGCCGGCGTGGTCACTGTCTTTTACAAGCAAGCGCACGCTGTAAGGCGAGATGATGCCGAGGATCAGCGTTGGCGCAATAAACAATATTGACGCTGCCAGAAGCGAGCCATAGCGTGGGTCGCTTACCTGATTGAACACCGCGCTCATTACTGATTCTGCTGCAAGCATCAGCGGGAGCAGGATGATTCCTCCCGCGATGAAGATCATTCCGAACTTTTGCAGATTGGGGTTGTTCACGGACGCTCTACCGCCAATGTAGTAGCCCAGTGCCAGGGCCAGCATGAACACGCTGATGATAGATCCCCACACGTAGATACTGCTGCCGAACCATGGAGCCAGCAGCCGGCCACCAAGCAGTTCGACTGACATAATGACAAAGCCGCCAGTGAAGGCGAGGGTGGCAATCAAGGTATTTCTGGCAGACACGTTCTTCTCGTAACTGGTTTTAAGTGGCTGCAGCGTTTGCCGCTTTAATGGCTTTTCTGGCAGCTCTATTTTCGGCGTAGTTTTGCGTGGGTTTGTCGGCCGCGCACCAACCTCTAAAGCCACCATCTATGTGTGCGACATTGGTCATCCCCATATCCTGGACTGCTTTGGTTGCAAGCGCGGAGCGCCAGCCACTTTGGCAAAAGAAAACGCAGTTCTTTGCTTGTTCAAATTCTTTCTTAAAGTAGGGGCTCTTCGGATCAACCCAAAACTCGATCATGCCGCGGTTGGCATTGAATGAATTGGGTATGGTGCCTTCGCGTTCTATTTCACGTACATCGCGCAGATCGACAAACAGGTAGTCCGGGTTGGCCACCAGGGCAGCGGCATCTTCGGTGGTCAAAGTTTTGATGTGCTTGTTGGCTTCTGCCACAAGTTCGCTGACGCCTACGTTGATGCTCATGCTCGACCTTGTTGTTGGGTTCTGGTTTTTCGCCTAAGTGTACCCGAGATGATCAAAACGTGACCTGCTTCACTGAGAGACCCTGCGCGGCATAAAAGCGCCCCGGACGGCGCTTTACGTCCTGGCTCACGAACTGCTTTAGTGATTATTAAATAAAGGTAAATCAATAAGTTACAATTCATTTTGAATACTATTCGAGTTGGCATGAAACCTGAAACCATGGGGTGAAACCTGATTATCAGGGCATCTACAGAAGACTTGAGGCCACCCGATTGTCCGGCGGGATAAAAATCCCCGGGCCAGCGGAACGTGCAGAGAGAGTGCGAGGGTCAAGCCCTTGTGTAGCGCCCACAGCGAGGACCAGACCTTATGTATCAAGACAGCAATTATCCCGGCCAGTTCGAAACAGCACCCGATACTCTGCATGTGGCCATTCCGAGAGTCGAAATTGTCGCTGAGATGGCTTTTCGAGGACAGGAAGCAGCCCTTAATGATGTCTGCCTGGCTGTCACGGTAATTGCTGATGCGCTGGACGCCGCCAGATCTGACGTCGCCTCTTCCTGATTGGGCTCAGGCCGCTAAAAATTTGCCGCGAGATTAACGTCCAGACCAGTTAGGTGGGCGTTTTTCGGCAAATGCCTTGGGGCCTTCCACAAAATCTTCGCTCTTGATCATGGTTTTTACCGATTGATAGCTCTGCGTCATCGAATCCTCGAGCGATGCAATATCGAGGCTTCGATACACCACATCTTTGCTTGCACGAATTGATAGTGGCGCGCATTCGCAGATCATCTCTGCCCACCGGCGAGCGGTTGTCATCAGTTCGTCCGGACTAACCACCTCGTTCACAAAGCCCAGTGTTTCGCCTTCCGCCGCTGGCACATGTCGCCCCGTCAAGATCATCCCCAGAGCGCGTTTCGAACCAATTTGTCGGGGCAGACGATTGAGTCCACCTGCCAGCGCCGCCAAACCGACCTTGGGCTCAGGTAACGCAAACCTGGCGGACTCTGATGCAATGATCAAATCGCAGGCTAAAGCGATCTCAAATCCGCCACCCATGGCAACGCCATTAACCGCTGCAATCACAGGCTTGGTTGACTGGAATCGACTTGTGAGTCCACCAAAGCCTCGTGGTGTCGGTACCCGTTGTCCTCCCTCGGCCTGGTATCGCAGGTCGTTGCCTGCGCTGAACGCTCTTCCGGCTCCGGTGATAATGGCGACCCACATATCGGCGTCGTTATCGTAATCATCAAACACCTCACCAAGTTCGGCGTTTGCCGGTGGATGCAGGGCATTCAGCCGCTCGGGTCGATTGATGGTTACCGTCATGATGTGGTCGGACTTTTCGACAATACAAAACTCGGTCATATTTTCTCTCTCTTTGTAATCCAGGCTTTTTTAGGGGTTATAAAAAGTGCATCAGGTTGTAGTTTTCGATGTAGGGCTTGGGATGCAATACCAGTTCTGTGACTGAACAGTTACCAATGCTGTAGCTCTGCCAGCGTTTGGGTGTCTCATCGAGCAGGGTGGCTATAGCAACCTGAATAGCAGCGCCGTGACTCACTACGCCAATATGCGCGTCGGCATTGGGGTAAGTGTGGCGTTGGGTTATCTCGTTGAGGGTAGCCACAAAACGGTCACTGACTTCAGCGAGACTCTCGCCCCTTGGTGCTGCCCAATTGAGATCCTTTAGGCTTTTGTTAAAGAAATCATGATCATCTGAAAGGGTACGAAAGGGTTCGTTCTCCCACTCACCGATGCCCCACTCACGAAGGCCCGTGTGAGTCTTTATATCCAGGTCAAGCAGTTTGCTGATGGGCGCCGCGGTTTCCTGGCAGCGACCCAATGGGCTCACGTACAGGGCGTCGAGTTCTGGATAAGCCTGGGCGATGTAGCGGCCCAGTTTTTTTGCCTGACGTCGACCGCGCCAGAGCAATGGGCTGTCAGTTGAGCCGTGCCAGCGTTTTGCCAGATTGGCCTTAATGACTCCGTGCCTCATCATCACCAGTGTGCAGGTCATGCTTTTATTTCTCCTAACTTGCGTAACCGGCGCTGCACCACTATTGCGCCTATCAGATCGCCTTCGACGTTCACTGCGGTTCTGAAGGTATCCAGTGGCCGTTCGATGAGCAAGAGAATGCCGATCGCCTCTAGCGGAATACCTACTGCCAGCAACACAACCTGCATGCCGGCCATAGAGCCGCTGGGAATACCCGGGGCACCCACGGAAGACATCATTGCCACCAGAAATACAACAACGGTATCCAGTGTGCCCAACTCAAGACCGAACAGATGCGCAAGGAATACCGCGGCAATGCCTTCAAACAGAGCCGTTCCGTCCATATTCATGGTAGCGCCTAACGGTAATACAAAGCTGCTTACCGACTCGCGCACACGAAACTCCTCGCGTACGGTTTCCATGCTGACCGGCAACGCGGCGGCGCTTGAGGAAGTAGTCAGCGCAACGAGGCAGGGTCTGGCGATGCCGCGCCACAGTTCGATCGGTCCCACGCCGCCGGCTAACCAGGCGATGAGCGGCAGCACAACCAGGCCATGTAGCGCGGTGGCAGCAAACACAACACTGCAGAACGACAACAATTGTTTGAGCAGCCCCCAGTCGGCGGCGCCCAGCAGTTCGTAGGTTACCGCCATAACTCCCAGAGGCATCAGATTCACTGCCCATTGCGCGATACGGTGAGTCACTGCAGCGGCCTGGGACATGAGTGCGGGCCACTGGCTGTCTCTGGGTAATACAAGGACCATAGCCACGCCAATCAACAGCGCGGAGGTAACGATGCCCAGAATATTCAGTTCCGCCAGCGCTTCGAAGGGGTTGCTGAAAATGGTTTTTGTGAGCCCCAGCAAGACGGCTACCGGTGTGTTGTCAGAGTTATCTATCAACGACCCCGGGGGCACCTCCATGGGCGTGACCAGCGGTGGCTGATCGGTCCACGGATGGATAAAGGTGACAACAGTCAGGCCGATCAAAACGGCGATGCCTGTGGTCAGCAGGTAGTAGCCGGCTGTTGCGGCCCCCATGGTCCGAAGTCGATAGGCTTCACCGAGTTGCACAATGCCGGCGATTAGGGAGAAAAAGATCAGCGGCGCGATTATCATTCGCAAAGCCGACAGGAACAGCGTTTTCAGGAACGCCATGAGTGCATCGAGCCCGGGTGGGTGGTCGAGCAACAGCAGCAAGCCACCTAGCAAGGCGCCAGCGAACACAGCCATGGTGAAAGTTCGACTCGACATGCACACTCGGGAGATTAGGACGACAGGTGAGAATTCAGGGCGACAAACGACCATGGTAGTTTTTTTCGCGAAGCCATGTAACCCGTGTGATCGCCAGGCGATGGTTGATCTTTTGTGTTTTGGAGGGCGGTCTGTCGGCTATTTTTGTCTGGTTTTGATGCTTTTACTGGGTTTGGCTGGGTGCACCGAGGGTGGGTACCAGGGGCTCTCGGGTTCCACCATGGGTACCTATTACCGGATTCAGGCCAACTGCCCGGTGCAGCTCAAGGCGTCCGATATTGACGAGCGCTTGCGGCGCTTCAATCTGGTGTTTTCCACCTATGATCCGGCCTCCGAGTTATCTCAGCTCAACCTTGCGCACATCAATCAATGGCGCGAAACCTCCCCGGAGCTGATGAGAGTTCTGCTTGCGGCTGCGCACTTGAAGGAAGAGTCTCGGGGCGCATTTGATCCAACAATTGGTGCGCTTGTTCGCTTGTGGGGGTTTGGTCCGGGGAATCCACAAAAAGAACCCGATCCCGCAGATATTGCTGCGGCGCGGGCTAGAACCGGCTTTTCAGTTGTGCAACTCGACCCCGGGATTCCAGCCCTGCGTAGTGCAGAATCTCGCGAATTTGATCTGTCTGCGGTGGCCAAGGGACGAGCGGTGGACGAGCTGTCCGAAAGTCTGGAACAACTCAAATGTTCCGCTGCTTTAGTAGACATTGGCGGGGAAATCCGCGTATTTGGACCCAGCCCAAGCAAGAGAGCCTGGCGACTGGCGATAGAGCAGCCGGGTGAGCTGAGCGAAGGCGCTGATCCCCTGCCGGTTCTGGCGATTAGCGAAGGGGCGGTAGCGACTTCAGGTGACTACCGTAATTATCGGGAACTTGATGGCCAGCGCCTGTCTCATTTATTAGACCCCCGGACAGCCCGGCCAATCGCCCATGGATTGGCGTCGGTCACCGTATGGCATCCCGAGGCGATGTGGGCAGATGGCTATGCCACCGCCATAAACGTCCTGGGGCCAGAACAAGGGCAAGAATTGTCGAATCGAGCTAAACTCGCGGTCGCGATGTTGATTCGCACAGATGATGGACGCTTTCGGCCCTGGATGAGCGATGCCTTTGAGGCGCGCTTTGTGAGTCGAGACTAGTTTGAGTTCAACCGTCGTTTTGTCAGTCTTTGTACCTAAGCCATAGTTCACTACTCTAAAAGGACACTCACATGACTACCTTGCTGCTCGCCTTCGGAGCGATGCTTATAATCATCGGCGGTATGGCAGTGGGTGTTATTTTTGGGCGCCAGCCCATTAAGGGCTCCTGTGGCGGTATGAGCGCGGTGGGCATCGATGCGGAATGTGAGATCTGTGGTGGTAATCCGGCGCGTTGTGAATCCCAACCTCCAGTGTCTGATTTG
>CAZWMD010000024.1:43847-54383 GCA_964634815.1 uncultured Pseudomonadales bacterium
CCAGTGTCTGATTTGAATGAAAGCGCAGACCCGAAAACGGATGCTGACGATCTGAGCTACCGGGCGTAGGTCACCCAGGCCTGATGACCCGTATCTAGATTCGCAACAATGTTTCGCCCCCTGGGAGTCAACATAGGGCTCCGCTACGGTTTCTCTCATCGCAGCTTTATCGCGCAGGTGAGTTCTCTTGCTATTTTTGGGTTGGCGCTCAGTACGGCGGTGTTGATTATCGTACTGAGTGTTGTCAATGGATTCGAACGCGAGCTACAGACCCGCTTGTTCGGCATCATGCCGCACGTCACTTTGCGTGCAAGATCGGTTCAGCAAGAAGAGGCATCTCAGCTTGAAACACTGAGAGCATTGCCGGGAGTTGAAGGGGCTGCGAGTTATCTGCAGGGTCCGGTTTTGCTGGCCAACAACACCAATGTTCGTGGTGCATTGCTCACAGGTATTGATCCTCAGGGTTATGCAGAAGTATCGAATTTGGAAAGGTATGTAGAAGCTGGTGCGCTGGATACCCTGAGGAGCAGCCGGTTTGGCATTTTGCTCGGCAAAGGCCTTGCCAGGGAGCTTGATGTACAGGCTGGTGGGCAGGTCACCGTAGTATTGCCTGAGGGAACGGTATCTCCCCTGGGGGTGCATCCGCGACAACGCCGCTTTGAAGTGGTTGGATTAATCAACACTGCTTCAGAAATCGACAACAGCGCAGCCTATACCTACATTAAAAGTGCACAAAAAATGTTTCGCTCTGCTAACAACATCCATGGGTATCAGTTGCGCTTAAGTGAACTCTTTGCGGCGGAACAGATTGGCCGGGCGGCCAATATTGCGTTGGGCACTGGGTATTTTTCTACCAGTTGGATGCGTACTCACGGCAGTTTGTATCAAGCCATTGGATTGCAAAAACTCACCATGTTCGTGTTGCTTTCGTTTCTGGTAGCTGTCGCCGCTTTTAATCTGGTTTCCACCCTCGTTATGGTTGTGAATGAGCGCCGCGCCGATGTTGCAGTGTTACGAACCCTTGGCACCAGTACTCCGGTGGTGATGGTGGCCTTCATAACCCTTGGGCTCGTTATTGGCTTTCTGGGTGTCGCGCTAGGGGTGATATCGGGCATTGCTTTAAGCGCCCTGTTGGAGGGAGCGGTTGCCTGGATCAGTGAAACTTTCGAACTCAACCTGTTAAGTCAGTACTTTGTGAATTACCTGCCGGTAGATACTCGAACCTCGGATGTGCTGGTTGTTGCCGGAACTGCTCTGCTTTTGTGTTTTCTTAGCGCACTCTATCCGGCGTGGCGAGCAGCGCAGTTATTGCCGACAAGGATTTTAAAGTATGAGTGAAGCAGTGCTGCGCGCGCAGGCGATAGGTAAATCATTCGACTCCGGACCTGATCAGGTAAGTGTGCTTCGAAACGTGAATCTTTCTGTGGCTCGCGGGGAACGGTTGGCAGTGCTTGGTCGATCGGGCTCGGGGAAATCGACCTTATTGCACATCCTGGGTGGGCTTGATGACCCCGATACTGGCGACGTGTGGATTGGCGATACCCAGGTAAACACCTTGTCTGCGGCACACCGGGCAAGATTACGTAATCGATCCCTGGGGTTTATCTATCAGTTTCACCATCTGCTGCCGGAATTTACGGCTCAGGAAAATGTAGCGATGCCTCTGCTTCTTGCGGGAGTCGCACGCCAGGAGAGTGTACGTCGTGCCGGCGAACTGCTTGAAGCGGTTGGTCTTTCGCATCGAACCACGCATCGCCCTCATGCGTTGTCGGGTGGAGAGCGTCAGAGGGTGGCTGTTGCGAGGGCCCTGGTCAGTAATCCGCTGCTGGTGCTCGCTGATGAGCCTACCGGTAACCTGGACCGTCAAAGTGCGGAAGAGGTATTTGACCTGATCTGCAAATTGTCAGATGAGTTTGGGACATCCTTTTTGATTGTTACCCATGATGAATCGATGTTAGACCTGACTCACCGGGCTATGAGGTTGCATGATGGGCAGCTTGAACTTGTAGATAACGCAAACATCTGAGCGATCGATTTGAACACCATCTCTGAAATCGATCAGGTTCCAACGAAGACCTCTGAGGGTGGATTGTCGCGTTGGATTGCGTTGCGTTACCTGTTTGCGGGACAGCATCAATATGCCCGATTCATTGGTTGGGTTTCTTTAATTGGCATCGGTTTGGGTGTTGCGGTACTCATACTGGTGCTAAGTGTGATGAACGGTTTCGATCGTGAACTCACCTCTCGTATTCTGGGTACCGTGCCCCACGTTCTCATCGAACCTGAGATCAAGGATTCGGCAGTCCTGGCAAAGCTTGTGGGTTCTGATCCCTCAGTCACGGGGGCCTTTAGTTTTTTTCAAAGCCAGGCCATGGTAACGCGCCGTTCTTCTGTTTCACCGGTAGCGATCTACGGAGTCGATGAGGTTGGCCTGCAACATTTACCAATACTCACCGAGAATGCCGATGTCGACCTGGTGGCGGCACTTAAGCAACCCAGAGGTATAGTGCTTGGTGCGCCGTTGGCCCGAAGTTTGGGGCTATTGCCAGGTGACTGGTTGATGGTGATGGTCACCACAGTCTCGCAATCCAGAGTGAAACCACAATTCGAACGCTTCCAGCTCAGTGGCACCTTTGAGGTGGGCGCTGAGCTCGATTACGGCTTGGCGTTGGTTGATCTGGAGTTGTTGCGGGAGCCCGAGCTTTCTGCAACAGGGACCTTTGGTACTCGCTTAATGCTTGATGATCCTTATGCCGCTCCCGCTCTTGCTGCTCGATTGTCCTCGGAGGGTTTGTTTGCTGATTCGGGCGTGAAGGTGAGGCATTGGGGGGAAACCTATGGCGAGCTGTTTCGTGCCGTAAAGCTCGAAAAGGCAATGATGTTTGTCCTCCTGGTATTAATCGTTGGCATTGCTGCGTTTAACGTTGTTGCGGGGCAGGCGATGCTTGTGAACGACAAGCGTGGAGACATTGCCATTCTAAGAACCATGGGTGCTGGCGATGGCATCGTCTTGCGGGTCTTTCTGCTGCAGGGTTTCTTAACGTCCCTGATTGGTGTTGCTCTGGGTACCAGCCTTGGTTGCCTGTTGGCGCTCAATATCACACAACTGGTTGGCTGGCTTGAGGGGCTTACCGGTGCCCGGGTGCTGGAAGGCACTTATTTCCTGGAGGTTCCATCGCAATTGCTGTTCACGGATGTGATCGCGGTTGTTGCGCTGGCTTTGGGCATAGGCGCTGTCGCCGCCTTCTTGCCGGCTTACCGAGCCCTCTCGGTCAATCCGGTGAATGCGCTGCACGAGTAAGCGAATTTTGCTTGGCTCGGGCAGCCTCCAGGGCTCGTGACCGTCGCAGGTCGCGCCGATCTTGCCAGCGTTGCAGCACATGCATACGCCAGAGTACGCGGACGAGTGCATAGGCTGTAATGCCAGCAACCCAACCACACACCACAGACCCCAAAAGCAGGGGTTTTGCGATCACTGAGAATTGGTCTGAAAGCCACTCCCAGCTCAGATTTATCGCTGCGATTTCTACGTCGATCCCCAGCAACCAGGCGCCCAGGCGATAGGCAAAATAGAACATCGGCGGGATAGTGATGGGATTGGTTATCCACACCAGCGTCGCTGAGAGTGGCAAATTGCATCGCGTAACAATTGCCAGCAAAGCCGCCACCACGGACTGAAACGGAATCGGTAAAAAGGCGCAGAAAATCCCTATGAAGGCGGCACCAGAGACCGAACGTCTATGCAGGTGCCATAGCTCGGGTTCCCGTAGGTATTTGCCTACAGGTTTGAGGGGACCCGACTGACCGAAGGTCTGGGGATCTGGCAGGTGTTTGCGCAACCACTTCTTTGGCATAACGGCGTAATTATGCCCGCCGTATCAATGACCTGTATATGCGCACGCTTTCGTTTGGTCTCTTTGTTGGTTACTTTTTCACATCTTGTGCGCCTGTGCACTGGAGAAGTGCACAACTGAGCGGGCTGGTGGTGGCGCTGTCGCTGCTGTTATTCATGATGTTGTGGCTGCATCGGTCAGCGACAGGGTGGTCAATGCATCGCGCCGCGTCTGCCTGTTGCAGGATCGGTGTTGGTGCCTTAGTGGCCTGTGTGGTGATGGCTGCTGCGATTTACGATGTGGAGAGGATTACGGCGAGCCATGGAGCCGGCGGCGCTTGTGCAAACAGCCGACTGATGATGCGTTTGCGGATTGAAGGCTTACCGGTGAACCATCCCGGGGGTGCTCGGTTTGATGCCAGAGTACTGGATGTGGCATCGAACAATCCTCGACGCGATTGTCAGGGTCTGCGCAATCAACGGCTAAGAATTGGCTATCGAGATGCTCAGGTTCGGCCAAATCAGCTTTTGTTGGCACAGGTACAGCTGCGACCGATTCGAGGTAGCGTCAGCCCAGGCGCCTTTGATCAAGAGCTGCATGCGGCATCGAGGGGGATTCTCCTGGGTGGCTACGTTGTCCGTGGCTACTCGTTGGGTTATCGAGGCACTCAGCACCCTTTGGTGTTTGGTACTGGGGCACCTCCCTGGTTTTTGCCGGACAGTTTTGCGGACGCCCGTTTTGCCTGGCGGGAGTTCTTTGCTGCCAGTGAATTCAAATTCGGCGGCGTGCTTCTGGCACTGGCAACCGGTGATGCAAGCCTTGTGCGTCCCGAGCAATGGCGGTTGTTACAAGACAGTGGAACAGTGCATCTGCTGGTGATTTCCGGACTGCATGTGGGCCTGGTTGGCGCGATATTGTTTTATTTGTTGCACCCCGTTGCTTTGCTGCTGTTGCAACTGATCCCAAGACCCCTGGCTCATTTACCAGTGCATGCTCTGCTGGTATCGGCAGCCACCTACCTGTACGTATTCTGGGTTGGATCTGGTGTGCCGGCGCAAAGGGCGTGGATTATGCTCACCATGGTGTTGTTAGGCTGGTCGCTGGCGCGCAGAGTGCCGCCGAGCACCCTCATGCTATGTGCCTTTCTTGGGATCATCACGCTGCAGCCACTCGCCGGATTAACTGTTGGGTTTTGGCTGTCGTTTGCTCTTGTGGCTTGGCTATTGATGGGCCCCAAAGCCGGGTTATTGGTTTTTGACTCGCACGACAAAGCCGTTAGTAGTCAGTCAAACAGTAGCCGGTTAAACAGCAACCAGTTAAGACGCGGGTTGAGTGTTTTTTCGATGCATCTGCAAGTTAGCTTGGTGTTGATGCCGTTACTTGCCTGGTTTGGCCTGCCCATAGCCCTGGTCGCGCCAGTTGCCAACCTGTTTGCTGTGCCTGTGGTCACCTTGCTGCTGGTTCCGTTAATACTCTTCAGTTCAGCCTTGATGCCTTTGCTACCCCAGGTTTCGACCCTGTGCCTGGGTGTAGCAGATCAACTTACCACCTGGCTGTTCAGTGCTCTTGGGATTGCTGTGACAAATCTGGCTGCGGCATCACTGCCCGCGTTCGATTTTGTCTCACTGATTTGTCTGTCTGTGTTGTTGACGGGTGCACTGATGCCGGGCCCTCGCTTATTCCGAGTTACGATCCTGATGGTCTTGCTGGCTTGGCTGGTAAACCCAGTTGATCGTTTAAGATCATCAGGTTCACCGGTTAACCGGGTACCTCAAACAGGTGAATTCAGCCTGCAAATACTTGACGTAGGTCAGGGTTTGTCGGTAATCGTGCGTACCTCTGAGGCTGTGCTTCTGTATGACACTGGCGCCCGTTTCCCCAGCGGCTTCAGCTTTGCCGAGGCCGTGGTCGTTCCGGCGCTACAGCGTCTTGGTGTCAATAAGCTGGATGCTTTGCTGATAAGCCACCCGGATGATGATCACGCTGGAGGGGCAGGTCTGATTAGTACGGCGTTTCAACCCAAACAGAAGGTTGGTATCTGGCCCGCCGTACCGCCTGGTAAGCGCTCATATGAGGAACCAAACTCCTGTCACTGGCAAACCGAAAACGGCGCATCAGACAACTGGACAAGTGGTGGCGTTCAGCTTTTGTTGCGCAGTTACGAAGCCGGCGAGAGCACTAATGATCGAAGTTGTGTGTTATGGATTAAGGGCGCGTCAGCACAAGCCTTGATTGCAGGTGATATCGAAGCCAAGGCGGAAGCGCAACTCCTCGATCAGCTGCCTTTTGGAGTGGACGTATTAGTGGTCCCTCATCATGGTTCACGAACGTCGTCTACAGCAAGGTTTGTCAGCAGGCTGCATCCGGGCCTGGCTATAGTAAGTGCCGGGTATGAAAATAGATTTGGACACCCCAATGAACTGGTTGTCGAAAGATATCGTTCTGTGGGCGCCAGAGTGCTGAATACTGCCTATGAAGGCAGCATGGAGTGGTCGAGTACTGATGTTGCAGTAGTCGCAAGCGCCCGGCGACTCAGACTTGAGCGCTGGCGGCTTGGGACGCCGCTGTTGATTGCTTTGAATGGCGCAGGGGTTAGACGGGGCGTTGCTAGTTTTCCAGCTGGCGAATGATGTGTCGCAGCTCGCGTATGAGCACCTTTTTCTCGTCTTCTGTCAGGAATTCGCCTACTTCGACGCTTCGATCGCGTTCGGTTAGCGCTATTTTTTGCGTGCGTTGTGTGCCGTGTGGCGCTTCGATTTTGACCCGGGTAAAGAAGCGTTGAAAACGGTGTTCGGTTTCAATTTTGTTGACGCCTGCCTGTAATACGACCTCATCTTGAGAAAAGCGCAATACTTCCTGTCTATGAGTCTTGCGTACGCAGTAATAGATTGCTCCGGTGAGCGCCAGCATTTCGAGTCCGGCAAAGGGGAGGATTGGCCAGTAGCCGAGAATCAAGAAACCGATCGCAATCGCTACCGAAATAACAAACAGGGTGGCCAAAAAATAAACATTTGCACGCCAGGTCCAGGAGTGGTTGGGTTGCAAAATGATCTGGCCAGTTTGACGTTCTCCGTCGAACTGCGCTTCAACCATCTGAGGTTAACAAATCGCTGACGATCTGCCGCAAGGGTTCTGCAGAGAAACTCAGTTCATCAAGTTGTCGTTGACTGCTTACCCAGCGAACCTTGCTATAAGAGGCATCCTTACCGAGTTGAACTGTTGATGAGTCCGAGGGTAAAGAGCCAGACGGTAAAGAGCCAGACGGTAAAGTGTAGAGTTGAAAAACGGACATCGTAGAACTCTCTCTCGCAACCACAGTAGGGTCGGTGTAAGTGAGCACTGTACGCACAAAATCTGTGTCTGTCAGGTTCAGACTTTGCTGCAGGTAATTCTGTAAATATTGATTCCAGTCGTGTCCAGCCTGGAGAAATAACCCAGGAAACAGCCATCGGCCATTCTGTTGTACGGTCAACACTCTGTGGTTTGCATCGCGCACCACAGCGGCGAGATAAACACGGAACAAGTCAGTACCAACCTGGAGTTCCTTAACCCTGCGGTTGGCGCTCAGCCAGAGGTGCGCCGAAGACTTATTGGGAAAAGTGGCTACAATTCCTGTGTCATCAATTCGAGAGACGCGTACATTTACCCTGGGGCTTGGTCTAGACTCAATCAGAGGTGCGTGCCGCAAGGTAATTTTTAGCATGCTGCCGATTTTGAACGGCGCCTGCGGGAACCAGAGATAAACGCCTTCTTCGTTCACGTCTCTGGCAGCCAATACCTGTCGGCCAGTCAAAGGGTGATCCAGTTCCACTTCGAAAGCGGCTTCGATGCGCGGCTGCTCTCTATTCCAGCGTTTTGGCGGCGCACAGTCACTCGCCAGCCGCTGCTCTTGCACTCCGGGAGGCGGCAGGTTTGGCTGGTGGCTTGACTGGTTCCCTGTATTCAAACTCTCCATAACAGGCCCAATTTAGGAGTTTTTTGACGTTTTTTCCTTGAACCATTGAATAAAACCACACCGCCCTTATTAAAGTGTGACGCGAATGTGAGGTGATAGACATGCGAATGGATCGTTTGACACAGGCGCTGCAGGAAGCTCTGGGCACCGCTCAAAGCATGGCGGTGGCGCAGGATCATGCCCAGATTGCGCCAGAGCACTTACTGTGTGCGCTGGCCATTGAGCCGCCAGCCCCTGGATCAGAGCTGCTGCGCAGTGCTCGCGTGGATCTTGGGGATTTATCCCAGCGCTTATCCAGAGCACTGGACGATCTGCCAACCATAGGGACTCCCACCGGTGAAGCCGGGCTGTCTTCCGAGTTGTCTCGCGCACTTAATTTGGCTCAGCGAGATGCAGATCGGGCGGGGGACAGCTACTTAACTACCGACCTGGTGATTCAACAGTTATCGCGTTTATCGAGTTTGAATGCGTTACTTAAAGCGGCGGGTTTGCAAGAGGACGCGCTCGAAGCGGCCATAGAGACTCTCCGAGGAGGTGAAGCGGTGCAAAACGCTGATGCAGAAAGCCAACGTCAGGCGTTGGACAAGTACACGATAGATCTAACCGAGCGAGCAGAAGCCGGCAAGCTGGACCCCATTATTGGTCGCGATGATGAGATTCGTCGGACGATTGAGGTGCTGCAGCGGAGAACGAAAAACAATCCCGTATTAATCGGAGAACCTGGCGTTGGAAAGACAGCCATCGTCGAGGGACTGGCGCAACGAATTATCAATGGCGAAGTGCCAGATGGCCTGAAGAGTAAACGTATTCTTGCTCTGGATATGGGTTCCTTGATTGCGGGCGCAAAATTTCGGGGCGAGTTTGAAGAGCGTTTGAAAGCCGTACTTGGCGAACTCGGGAAACAGGAAGGCTCGGTCATTCTGTTTATCGATGAACTGCATACGGTTGTTGGTGCAGGTCGCGCTGATGGAGCGATGGATGCAGCTAACATGCTCAAGCCCGCTCTCGCGCGTGGTGAATTGCATTGTGTTGGTGCAACCACCCTTGATGAGTATCGACAGTACATTGAGAAGGACGCAGCGCTGGATCGTCGATTTCGAAAAGTTCAGGTGGAGGAGCCTACGGTTGAAGACAGCATTGCGATACTGCGTGGCCTAAAGGAGCGGTACGAATTACATCATGCGGTAGACATCACGGACCCTGCGTTAGTGGCTGCGGCTAATCTCTCACATCGCTACATCACAGACCGGCAGTTACCGGATAAAGCTATAGATCTTATCGATGAGGCCGCGAGCCGCATTCGTATGGAGATCGACTCCAAGCCTGAAGAGATGGATCGCCTGGAGCGGCGCTTGATCCAACTAAAAATTGAGGTAGAAGCGCTTAAGAAAGAACACGATGAGGCATCGAGGAAACGTCTTGAGGAATTGCATTTACAGATCGCAGATCTCGACGAACAGTTCGCGGCACTGGACAAGGTATGGCGCGCCGAGAAAGCCTCCTTGCAGGGCGCGCAGAATATCAAGGAACAACTGGATCAGGCGCGACTGGACTACGAGGGTGCACGGCGTAGTGGCGATCTCGCTCGAATGTCTGAGTTGCAGTATGGCTTGATTCCGGAGCTGGAAAAGGCTCTGGCGGGCTCGGATAGTGAAAATCAGGAAAACCTGGCTTCCGAGCCGCACCGATTGTTGCGTAATAAAGTTACTGAAGAAGAAGTCAGTGAAATCGTTTCCAAATGGACGGGGGTTCCGGTTACACGGCTCATGTCCGGGGAAAAAGAAAAACTACTAACGCTCGAAGACGAATTGCACAAACAGGTTATTGGGCAAGATCAGGCCGTTGGGGCGGTGGCGGATGCTGTTCGTCGGTCTCGGGCCGGGTTAGCCGATCCGAAACGTCCTAACGGTTCGTTCATGTTTTTGGGACCCACCGGTGTGGGTAAAACCGAACTGTGCAAGGCGCTGGCGAAGACGCTTTTTGACAGTGAAGATGCGTTGGTGCGGATCGATATGTCCGAGTTCATGGAAAAACACTCTGTGGCACGACTCATCGGTGCGCCACCTGGCTACGTTGGCTACGAAGAAGGCGGCTACCTCACCGAGGCGGTCAGACGTCGTCCGTATTCGCTTATCTTGCTGGATGAGATTGAAAAAGCGCACGGCGACGTATTTAACATACTGCTGCAGGTGCTCGATGATGGTCGACTGACCGACGGCCATGGTAGGACGGTGGATTTTCGCAACACCGTCATTGTTATGACCTCTAATCTCGGGTCCCAGGCGATTCAGACCATGACCGAACGCGGGGAGACAGAGCAGATTCACGATACCCTTATGGGGGTTGTCGCCCAGCACTTTCGGCCTGAATTTGTTAATAGAGTTGACGATATAGTGGTGTTCCACCCATTAGCCCGGGAGCACATGCGCGGTATTGCCGAGATTCAACTCAATCTGCTTGGTGAGCGTTTGGCTGAACAGGGCATTGCCCTGGATTTTGCGTCCGCAGCACTCGATGCCTTGATCGAAGAAGGCTATGACCCGGTGTACGGTGCGCGACCGCTCAAACGTGTCTTGCAACATCGTCTGGAAAATCCCCTCGCGCAAGCGCTCCTGGCGGGAAACTTTGTTAATGGCGATACCGTACAGGTAGTGAAAGGGCCGGGGAACGGGTTCGAATTTAAGCGTTTGGCGCCGACGGTAGACACGGCGGTATGATAGTGTATATTCATACAGTAGTTTATTGGAT
>CAZWMD010000025.1:0-1944 GCA_964634815.1 uncultured Pseudomonadales bacterium
ATTGAAACTGAGAAAAACGTCAGTGTTGTGAAAACCAAGGACCAAAAAATTCGCGTCCTTTTGGTGGTACAAATCAATGTGTGTGCCCTCCGTTTCACCTCGACGCTCTACCATGATCTCCAATGATAGCCTCTGAAAGCCTATGAGGAAGTAAAACGGTAGAAAGCCAGTGATTTCAGGCGCATCTCGCCCCGGTTGGGGCTACATGAGAGCGTATGAGAGCCCTGAAAAGGGATAGATGGAGGCTGAGGTCGGAATCGAACCGGCGTACACGGAGTTGCAGTCCGCTGCATAACCACTCTGCCACCCAGCCTGGGAGGCGAGCCTTCGCTCGCCGAGCGCGCATTCTACCCGAATACGCCGCCACCTCAATTACTCATATTCAGTGCTTAAGAATCTTGGGGATCCTCAGGTTCTGACGTGCCTTGGGAGGTAATCCCTTCCCGCAGGGTGGGCCAGGCGGCGCGCAGGTAATTAAACATGGAGATCAGGGTGAGAACGGCAGCGGCATACAGAAGCCCATAGCCCATCAGCACCCAGGGCCGCTCCAGCTCATCGGGGTTGTTAGCGAGCAGCAGGAAGATCGCCACCATCTGAATAGTCGTTTTGGCCCGCCCCAGCCACGAGACCGCCACCACGCCCCGGGAATTCATCTCAGCCATCCATTCGCGCAGCGCGCTAATCACAATCTCTCGACCGACAATCACTATCGCCGGCAGCGTGAGCCAGAGACTGGAGTGGCTGTCGATCAACAGCAGCAAGGCAGTGACCACAATCAGCTTGTCTGCCACCGGGTCGAGAAATGCCCCAAACGGGGTGATCTGGCCCCATTTTCGGGCCAAATAACCGTCCATCCAGTCGGTTGCCGCCGCCAGGCCAAACAACAGGGCAGCCCAGAGGTAGTTGTTGGGCGTCGGCAGGAAGTACACCAGCACAAACACTGGAATCAGCAGAATTCGCGACAGGGTTAGAATGTTCGGTAGGTTCATGGGGCGAAGTGTAACGACTGCGGCCGGATCAGGGGTGCAAAGTGTCGTAAATAAGGCTCGCCAGCGTGCCACTGATGCCAGGCACCTTGCCAATTTCTTCCAAACTGGCGCCTTTTACCCCGGCCAGGCTGCCAAAGTGGCTCAGCAGCTCCTTTTTGCGCCTCGGGCCAATGCCGTCGATCTTGTCCAGCTCAGACACCCGACGTGCTTTCTGGCGCCGCGCCCGGTGCCCCGTGATGGCAAACCGGTGTGACTCGTCGCGAATGTGTTGCAGCAGATGCATTGCACCGCCCTGCTCGGCAATCTCAACCTCACCACGGCCGGCGACAAAGAAGGTCTCAAGCCCTGGTTTGCGGGTTGGCCCCTTGGCGATGCCAAGAATGGTAACGCCATCCACCTGCAGTTCTTCCAGCACCCCAATGGCTCGCGACAGCTGCCCCTTGCCGCCGTCAATCACCAACACATCAGGCAGCGCCCCCTCTCCGGATTGAATGCGGGTGTAACGCCGTCGCAGGGCTTGCTCCATGGCTGCAAAGTCATCGCCGCCGGTAACCCCTTCGATATTAAAGCGTCGATAATCGGCTTTGCGCGGCCCTTCCCGATCAAACACCACGCAGGACGCAACCGTGGCTTCCCCCATAGTGTGGCTGATATCAAAACACTCCAGACGCTCAGGCACGTCATCCAGACCCAGCGCCCCTTGCAGTTCAACAAACCGGGAGTAGACGTTCTTCTTATCGGCAAGGTAGGCCGTAAGACTGAGCTGCGCATTCTCAAACGCCATGTCGCGCCATCTCGCGCGTTGGCCGCGAACACGATGGATAACTTCTACGTTACGCCCGGCGGCCTGGTTCAGTGCCGTGCCCAGCATCTGCGGATCTGGCAGCTCCGGCGCCGTAATTAACGTTTTGGGATAGTCGCCTCGCTCATTGGCCAGATAATACTGCGACAAAAA
>CAZWMD010000025.1:2044-41857 GCA_964634815.1 uncultured Pseudomonadales bacterium
TTAACGTTTTGGGATAGTCGCCTCGCTCATTGGCCAGATAATACTGCGACAAAAATGCACTGAGCATTTGCGCATCATCAATCGCCAGTTCATCTCTTGGAAACCAGGTGCGCTGGCCAAGCAATCGGCCACCGCGAATAAACAGCGCCTGTACACAACTCACGCCACCGTCTTGGGCGACAGAGAAAACATCCACATCGCCGCGTTCGTTGTGCACGTACTGTTGTTCCTGAACCCGCCGCAGCTTACTGATCTGATCTCTAAACCGTGCCGCTCGCTCAAACTCAAGTTCTTGCGAGGCGGCATCCATTTTCGCCTTGTATTCGTCGAGTATTTCCGCGTTATTGCCTTCCAGAAACAGCTCGGCCAGACGTACGTCATCTGCGTAATCTTCCGGTGAGACAAGACCCACACAAGGGCCGCTGCAGCGCTTGATTTGATACTGCAAACAAGGCCGCGACCGATTCTTGAAAAAACTGTCGTCACACTGTCTGATCTGAAACAGTTTTTGCAAAATGTTCAGGCTCTCCCGCACCGCACCAGCAGACGGGTAAGGGCCAAAATAACGGCCGGTCTTTTTGCGCGCACCGCGATGAAAGGCAAGCCTTGGGAAGTCATCATGAGGCGTGCGGTAGATAAACGGATAAGACTTATCGTCTCGCAACACCACGTTGTAATGTGGTCGCTCGGCCTTGATCAGGCTTTGCTCAAGCAGTAACGCCTCGGTTTCACTGGCGGTCACCGTGACCTGAATATCCGCGATGCGTCGAACCAGCGCCATGGTTTTGGTAGTCAGGCCCGACGCTCGAAAATAGCTGGTTACCCGACTCTTTAAATTACGGGCCTTGCCAACGTAAATCACCTCGCCACTGTCTGAAAACATCTGATACACCCCAGGCTTTGGGGTGAGATGTTTAAGAAACTCTTCGGCGTTAAACGCGGTGTCGCGCTCGGCGGTGCTCATGGGTGAATGCTACCTGCAAAATTCAGCTCTGGGCCAAATAATCACGGGCTTTTAGAAGCGCGCTCTGCAGCATGGGCTGGGTTAGGCGGCCCGTCTGCGTGTTCAATTTGCTGGGATGAAAACACGACAACAACCGCAGATTAGGCGCAATATCTGTGACTCCCGAATGACTGAATTCCGGACAGGCGCGATCTGAAACAACGTCGCCAGGCAACGCTTTCCACAGGGCCCGATGCGCAAGTCCACCCAGGCTCACCAGAACCCGGGGTTTGCGTGCTCTTGGCGTCCAAAATTGCTGAAGCTCTGCGCGTAGATGAGCGCTGCAGTTTTGAATTTCTTCGCGCACCGGCTGGTTCTGGGGCGGCAGGCACTTCACTACATTGGTCAGGGCAACCCCGTTGAGTGTCGCCTGATAGGGATCTGCCGTACTGGCGAAGCCCAACTTATGAAGCGCAGTAAACAGAAAATCGCTGGAGGAATCGCCGACAAAGGCTCGCCCCGTTCTGTTTGCCCCCAGACGCCCCGGGGCCAGGCCAACCAGCAATAGACGCGCCCGCGGATCACCCCGATCAACCACTGGCCCGTTGTGGTGTGTGGGCTCCCGGTCACGCTGGGTCGCAATACAGGCCACTAGTCTTGGACAGCGTCGACAGCCACGGATGGCCTCTCGACGGGCAGTTACGCGGGTTCCAGCGAGTACAGCGCGCTGTGTTTTAGAACCGCAACTTTTTGCCACTTCAGCACTCTAACAACCTGTGAGAGCACACTTTACGCCCAAGGTGTGCTCCTCTGCACAATATGCGGATCAAATTCACACCATTTCAGGTTAAGGGCTCATACAATTAACCGCTGTACTATGGATTTGCCATGGATAACCGAGATAAACAAGTTAATCAGCCCGCCCCTTTAGTTCCTGAAGAGGACGATCGATTGCAGGCCAATGCTCTGGAACTGCTGCTGCGATCGCCCAGGCTGAAAATTGACACCATTCTGCGCCTGCTCGACATCGATGAGCGGGAGTTCCGGACCCTTGTTAAGACTAATCCGGCCCTGGGTGGGCTGCTGAAGCAGCGCAGTCAGGGTGTTCTGGAACTGCCAGGCACCGAACCACGAAAGTGCCCTATGTGCCGCGAGTGGTTCTTGCCCTACGCCGGCGACCGGCTATGCAGCGATGAATGCAAGGCCGCTGACCAGATTGATCGCAGAGATTTTCGAGAGGAATCTCGCGCAACCGCTCTGGACTAGTCCAGGGCGGATTTGCTACTAGCCAGCAAATGCCGGTTCGAAGCCGTTGCCCTGAGAGTCAATACTTCTATCCGTTCTTTCCACTGTCTCCGATCGATCCTGGGTGCGCTCCGCAGCAAGCGGCTCACGCCGCCGCCGGCTGCCCGGAGTGGTCATTGGATCGATCATCCCGTGTCGCACAGCCAACAACGCGAGTTCCACGTTGCTTGAAATTCGCAGCTTCTCGAAGATGCGGTAGCGATAGCTGTTGACCGTTTTGGGCGACAGGTGCAAATCCTGGGAAATGCGCTGCACTCGCTGACAATCAACCACCATCATCGCAATCTGCATTTCTCGACCAGACAGTTCGTCAAACGGACAGCTTGCGTCCTTACCAAAGGATTGAAACGCCAGCTGCTGCGCAACGTCGGCACTGAAGTACTTCTGCCCGACAAAGACCTTGCGTATCGCAGCAATGGTCTCAGCCGCTGTGACGCCCTTGGTCAGGTAACCACTGGCCCCAGCTCGCATCATCTGCGCAGGAAACGGCTGCTCTTCGCAGGCCGTGAGCGCAATCACCCGGGTGCCATTTTGCAAACGCATAATGCGGCTCAGCGCCTCAAGACCTCCGATGCCCGGCATCCGAATGTCCATCAGCACCACGTCTGGCCGATCATCACGGCAAAACTGCACCGCTTCCTCGCCGCTGCACGCTTCACCCACCACCTTTATCGAGGGGGCGTCGGCCAGCATTCGTTGCAGGCCCAGTCGAAAAAGTCGATGGTCATCGACGATTAAAACTCTAATCATTGAGTGTCCTCCTCCGCCAGCAATGTAGCTAGCGTGGTTCGCACATTGTCTCAATGCCGTTTGTTGATCCGGCAATGGAGACAATGCAGTGTCCTTGAATCCACCTCTATCAAAACTTGCGTTTCATATCGGAGAGGGCGAAGTCCAACTTAGGGCGAGAAGGCCGGATGCACAAGTCCGGCGTGCCATTTCCTCGGGCCTTTCAGTACATTTCCATTTTGCAATGCCGGTTTGATATTACGTTTCTAACTCTACCTTTGCGAGACAAGCGTTCCTGCCTGCCGCTGTTTTGTGCGAAATACTAGGAAAAGGCCTGAAGGTTTGTCTGTGCACGCCCCAATATGAGCGCATGAATGTCGTGCGTACCTTCATAGGTATTCACGGTTTCCAGGTTCATCACATGACGAATCACGTGGAATTCATCGGAGATGCCGTTGCCGCCGTGCATGTCACGAGCAACCCGGGCAATGTCCAGCGCCTTGCCGCAATTGTTGCGCTTCATCAAAGAGATGTTTTCAATGGCAAGATTGTCCTCATCCATCAAGCGGCCCATACGCAGGGCGCCCTGCAAGCCAAGCACAATCTCTGTCTGCATATCAGCCAACTTCTTCTGAACGAGCTGATTAGCCGCCAGCGGTTTACCAAACTGTTTTCTATCCAGGGTGTACTGACGAGCAGCCTGCCAACAGAATTCGGCCGCTCCCATTGCTCCCCAGGCGATGCCGTAGCGGGCTTTATTCAAACAGCCAAACGGACCCGCAAGGCCAGACACATTAGGCAGCAGATTTTCTTCGGGAACCTCAACGTCTTCCAAGACAATTTCACCGGTTATCGATGCACGCAAACTCATCTTGCCTTCGATTTTTGGCGTGCTAAACCCTTTCATGCCGCGCTCAACCACAAAGCCACGAATCTTGCCATCAAGCTTTGCCCACACCACCGCAAGATCCGCAATTGGTGAGTTTGTAATCCACATCTTGGCGCCATTCAGTACGTAGCCACCGTCAACCGGTTCTGCCCGCGTCACCATGCTGCCGGGATCAGAGCCGTGATCAGGTTCCGTTAACCCAAAGCAGCCAACCCATTCACCTGTGGCAAGCTTGGGCAGGTATTTCATGCGCTGGGCTTCGTTGCCATAGGTATAGATCGGATGCATCACCAGCGAGGACTGCACACTCATGGCAGACCGATAGCCCGAGTCCACTCGCTCCACCTCTCGCGCCACCAGGCCATAAGACACATAGTTCGCCCCGGCACAGCCATACTCTTCCGGCAACGTAGCGCCCAACAGGCCCAACTCACCAAATTCATTCATTATTTCGCGATCAAAGGTTTCGTTGCGATTCGCAAGCAACACCCGTCCGGCTAGCTTGTCCTGCGCATAATCGCGAGCCGTGTCACGAATCAAACGCTCATCTTCTGAAAGCTGTTGATCCAGCAACATCGGATCCGCCCAGTCAAAGCTCACTCTGGCAGCCATATTCACTTCCTTAGTACTCGTAGCTGGGCCACACTAATGCACACATCGATTGCTGTCGATGGAATTAGATCGCTGCTTCAAATCCGAGGAAAACTCATGGCTCTTGATGACGCTACAATGCAACAGCTGCTTGATACCGTGCGCAAGTTTGTACGCAATACCTTGGTTCCGCTGGAAGAACAGGTGTCAATCGAAGACCGGATTCCTGATGAACTGGTTGATGAAATGCGTGAGCTTGGACTGTTTGGATTGACGGTACCTACCGAGTACGGCGGTCTTGGACTCTCCACCGAGGAAGAGTGCCGTGTGGTTTTGGAACTGGGTTACACCTCGCCCGTGTTTCGCTCTGTCGTGGGAACCAACAACGGTATCGGCTCCCAGGGCCTCGTAATTGATGGCACGCCCGAGCAGAAAGAGAAATATCTGCCTCGAATGGCCACCGGCGAAGTGATCGGATCCTTTGCCTTAACCGAGCCAGATGCCGGCTCAGACGCAGGCTCCGTGGCTACCAGCGCCGTACTGGACGGTGATCATTATGTGTTAAACGGTACCAAACGCTACATTACCAACGCGCCCCAGGCACAGTTGTTTACCGTTTTTGCACGCACTGATACCAACCTTGCAGGCTCTCGTGGCGTATCCGCCTTCCTGGTTGAAGCCGATACACCCGGCATAAGCCTGGGTAAAGCAAACCGCAAAATGGGCCAGCAAGGCGGGCATGTGTGCGACGTTATCTTCGAAGATTGTCGGGTACCACGTGACGCCATTATTGGCGGGCCAGACAATCTGAATCGTGGCTTCCTGACCGCCATGAAAACTCTGGATCGCGGCCGCTTGCACATTTCTGCCCTGGCTGTGGGGTGCGCTGAGCGCCTCATTGAAGAGTCGCTAAACTACGCGATGGAACGCAAACAGTTCGATCAACCCATCGCCGATTTTCAGTTAATCCAGGCAATGTTGGCAGACAGTCGAACCGAGGCTTACGCTGGCCAAACCATGACGCTCGATGCCGCTCGACGCCGCGATGCAGGCGAGGCGGTTACCACCCTTGCGTCTTGCTGCAAACTATTCACTACCGAAATGGTAGGTCGCGTTGCGGATCGTGCAGTGCAAATCCATGGCGGCGCCGGTTACATGGAGGAGTACGCGGTATCAAGGTTTTATCGAGACGTTCGCCTGTTCCGAATCTACGAAGGCACCAGCCAGATTCAACAGACGCTCATCGCAAAGAACATGGTACGCGACGCCGGATAGCTATTCGCTGCTGGTAAGGCTCGGGTCTTGAGTCGATGCGTTGCCCAGCGGCAGAAAAACTGCAAACTCAGTACCCTCGCCCGGTGTTGTCCGGACATCAATCTCACCACGAAGCTCATCAACCAGGCGCTTCACAAGGTGCAAGCCAAGCCCCTCATGGCGACCGCCCTTGGTTGAGGTTTTAGGCTCAAACAAAACACCAAGCACATCTGCGGGCAAGCCCGGACCATTGTCGCGAACTTTGACTTCAACGCCTTCGCGACCCCCGCGATAGAGCCCCTTCGCTGTTGTCAGTACAACCTGATCGCCGCTGGCCAAGGCTTCCACCGCGTTCTTCACCAGATTAGTTAACACCTGGGTAACCCTGTCACGATCAGAGCGCACAAGAACCTGGCCAACAATTGGATCCGCCACCACGTCAATACCAGAGACACGGGCGGTTTGTCCTTGCAGCTCGCTAATCCCGCGGACCAGTTCATTCAGGTCAAATTCCAAGGTGTCCACAGCAGGAGCAGCATTCAGATCACGCGGCGCGTCTATGGCCTGGCGAATCACATCACTGGCACGGCGTACTTCTTCAGAAATCAGCGCAATCTGTTCACGTGAATCAGGATCACTCTCGAGCTTCATATCAAGGATATGCAAATAATTACGTACCACCGCGAGCGGGTTGTTGGCTTCATGCACAATCTCGCGAAGTCGTCCCTCCAGGCGATTGGCGTATTCGCTAAGTGGTTGATCCGCCGAGTCACGTCTCGAATCAGGCCCTCGCCGGGCGACCCATTCGCCCAGCGCCTGGGCATAGGCTTTGCGCGGCAATTCCTGCTCGTGTTCATCGTCTGCATGGCCGTGCCCGCCGATGGCTCCGGGCATTTTCGGAAACACACAAGCGCCAACAGATTCACCTTGTGATTCCAGGGGATAAACCATTGCAGACTTAACACCCAGCCGCCTCAAGAGCTGCCGTTCAACAACCACCGTTGATGCGCGATCATTTATTTCCAGTACTTCACTATCACGCACGCTGGCTGCAATGCGCGAGGTTTGCGAGTGGGCATTAATACTCAACATGCGTAATTCTGGACGATTGATAACCTGCAGCTGCACCGCGGGCAGATCACCAGAGTAATCCCCAGCGCTTCCTTCCCCGCTACGCGCTTCAGTACTTTGCAGCGCAAGTACCAGCGGTTCGCGGCCAAACAACGTCCGTGTTGCGAGGCTATGTGCCTCGATCAGCTCAGCGGTATCCTCGGAACGCGCCAAAACACTTGAGAACGTGGCGATCTGTAACTGATGCCAAAGGGTTGCCAGCCAGTCTCCATATTGCTCGTCAACCAGATCGGTTTGTTCCATCAGCGCATCGGTACGCTGTGCGGCCGCAGAAAGGGCTTCACCAAACTGATTACGGTCGATGCCAAGTAGTGCGTTGGCGGCATCAAATGCCGCCGTGTCGTCGCCCGCGTGATAAGACTCAACAATGCTGAATATCTGAACCAGTGGATGGGCATCAAGGAGAAATTCTGCAGCTTCGCCACGAAACTCAAGCATTTCATCCGCCAGCGGATCATCTACCGCGGGCAACTCTGCCAATCCAAGAAGGCACTGCAAACGCACGCCTCCAGCGTCAAGCCCCTGTTGCGAACTGGCCAGCAATTCGCCCAGTACAGAATTTGCCAGACGCCCGCCCCAGTCATCCAGGCTCATTCGTGGCACTTCCCCTTCGGGCATCACGGCAATGGCAATGGCAAGGCCCAGGCTGGGCACCACACTGGAATCGAGCCGGGTAATGGCTTCAAGCAATGCCGAAGGGGTCGCTTTGCAATTCAGTAGCCGGCACCAGCGCGACAGCAACTGGGCATCCAGACTGACCAGCAACGCAAGCTCAGTCGTATTTACCGGCTGCTGGCCAAGGAGCTCTGTGTATTTGTGGAGGACCGCATCTGGGATCACAAGCCTGTAACTTCCGCTGCTAGTTGCTGGGTGACAAGACGATGTTTCGTCAAGCCAGTAGTCTATCAGTACAGAATGCCCCATCCTTGATTTTCATGTAAGCCTGTTACACTTTTGGCCGTCCCAGGCCTCTGGGTGCTACCCCAAAAATCGATAAGAGTAAGCAACTGTTAATGGCCGCCAAGAAAAAGTCTGCAACAAAAGTCGTTTCGTTCAACGTAAATGGTATCCGCGCTCGTTTGCATCAGTTGAAAATGCTCGACGAGGCCCATGCACCTGAGGTTGTGGCCATACAGGAATGCAAAGTAGTCGACGAAGACTTTCCCTATGATGCGGTACGCGAGGCGGGCTATCCGTTTATCGAAACCTTTGGTCAAAAAGGCCACTACGGCGTCACTCTGCTGTCGAAAATCAAACCGAAAAACACAGTTTTTGGTGTGCCCTGGCGTGAGGCCGACCAGCAACGTCGCCTGATCAGCGCAGACTACGAGGTTAACGGGCTCAAATTCCGCGTGATCAACGGTTACTTCCCCCAGGGAGACAGTCGAGAGCATCCCACTAAATTTCCCTGCAAATCAGAATTTTATGAAGATCTTTTAACTATGTTAGAAGATTCTCACAGCCCCAAAGACAACCTTCTTGTGGTGGGTGACATGAACGTTGCGCCTCAAGACATTGATATTGGCATTGGCGATGATGCGAAAAAGCGTTGGCTGCGCACCGGCAAGGCGAGTTTTCTACCCGAAGAACGCGAATGGCTGCAAAAAATCTATGATTGGGGCCTGCGCGACACCTACGCAGAAATGACCAGCGATGCTGACCGTCGTTACAGCTGGTTTGACTACCGCAGCAAGGGTTTCGAGAGAGAGCCGCGTCGCGGCTTACGCATTGACCTCATTCTCGCCACCAACCCTTTGATGAAAAAGCTGGCGAAGGTGGGCATAGATTACGAGTTACGAGGTGCTGAAAAACCCTCAGATCATTGCCCGATCTGGTGTGAGTTCAGCGGATAAAATTTGCCGCACGCCGCAGCTCACGCATTTCGTCGACAACCGAATTCGCAGCAATACCGGCGGCCTCGGCAAAATCTTCCCCGTTGCTTGCATAGATAATCGCGCGAGAACTGTTCACCACCAGACCAAAACCATCCGCGGCGGCCCCCTGACGGAACACGGCACTGAGGTCACCCCCCTGGGCCCCAACACCCGGCACAAGCAGGCCCACGCCATCGCCAGCCGCCTCCCGAATGGCGCCCAGCTCTTCGGGATAGGTCGCACCAGCCACCAACAGCACGTTTGAGTGCGTATTCCACTCGCGGGAGGCCCGGGCAATGCGCAGATAAGGCTGGTCCATGCCTTCGGCGGCCGTCTGTAGCCAGGCGCTGTCCGCATTGCTTGTCCGACACAAAACTATGGTGCCACGCTCTTTGTAATCCAGAAAGGGTTGAAGCCCTTCCTGCCCAAGCCAGGGATTCACTGTCACCGCATCAGCGTCGTAACGCTCAAAGGCCTCAATCGCATAGCGGTCGGCGGTGCTACCAATATCTCCCCGCTTGGCATCCAGAATGACTGGAATACCTGGGTATGTGGTATGAATGTGTGCAATCAGATCTTGCAGCACGGCCTCACAGCCCAGGGCGGCAAAATGGGCAATCTGCGGTTTGAACGCACAGACTGATTCCGCTGTGGCCGCAATGATGCCACGACAGAATTGATCAACCGCTGCCAGAGTCTCGTCTGAACCGGCGATAAAACCGCCGGCGGACGGGTGACTGGACGGATGAGCGGATAAATGTGCAGGCAGCCGATCCGGTAAGGGATCCAGCCCCACGCACAGAAAGGCACCCGTTCGGCGCCAGGCGTCTGACAGGGCTTTGGAAAAGGGCTGGCGGGAGTTGCGGATGGTATGTGTCACGGCGCACGGATTTTACACGAATGGGGTCATAGAGTGACGCCATGTGCCCTGAGCGACACAAATGGTCACCTGAGCGCCTGTTTAGGGTGTAAATGAGACCAGGCAATTTTGCAACGAGAATTTAACTTATATTCGCATCTTATTGAAAAATATCACTTTACTGCCCCTGACTCCTATTGGCATGATTCTGGAATAGACAGAGGGTAGTTGCGTGACTGCCGCTCGCCTTCTGTTGAAGCACTGCTCACAACGAATGCGCAGGCAGAACACAAAAACGACAGACTCGGAGAGAGGGTCTGCACGAACAATTTAGCGGGCAAGGTGATCATGAAAGGGACCAACGGGACTACGAGTAACATTATTGAGCTGGCAAGCGCGAGGGAGCGTCTGCAAGCACGCGCGCCTCTTGCCGCGCGCTCACATAGCGACAAACGACTGCATACACGGGTGGACTCCAGCGACCGGCTGTTCACTCAGGTTGTGTTGTCCGCCGACGATCCAGAATTGGTGGGCTCAACCCTGTCGTGCCGGGCTGTAAATATGTCGGTTGGCGGTATTCAGTTTCAAACAACCACCCAGGTACCTGTTGGCGCCCTACTCGATTTGTGGGTAGACGTTTCCAGTCGCCCGGGCAAATTTTTCCTGGCCGGCGAAGTACGCTGGAGTCGACCAACGTCTGAGGTTGATGAGTCAGGAACGCCGTTGTGGTTTGTTGGCGTGCAACTGAAATCCGGCGCAGCAACAGACATTGTCGACTGGCGCGACTATCACGCTCACGCCTTCGCGCGCTAGAACTTCTCCAGTTCAGCAAAACCGACAAGCTCGACTGAGAACTAACGCACACTGCAAACGGCACCACCGCTCAGAGTCGGTGATGCCTTGGTGATCTAATAGGCACTACGCCAAATTTTTGCTTTTGCAGGGAAAAGAGCTTGAGCCAGTCATTGGACAACATCGCAAGACGTTCCGCTCCACTTCCAGCGGTGCTGCAAAGTGTGAAACACGACACTCGAGGTTTGCTTGCAGAGCGGCTCGAAGCCCTGTTTCACAGTGCCGACGACGCGCTGTTTGAGATGGCCGACCGGGCCTCCAGCGACATTGATCAAAACCTCTATTTCGATTCCATGCGCATCGTGCGCTTGCAACGCGCGAGCATCCAACAAAAATACATTGACGCCTACTCCAGATCATGGAGCGGTGTAATGAACGGCGAGCCCATAATCATCCAGAGCTCCCCGCTGGATCTCGATGCCGACGACTTTTCTTTACTGGCCAATGACGAGCTGGAGATTTCCGTTGCGGCAGCGGGCATCAGCTCAAAGGTAACTACACAGTTTCTGCTGCCCATTACGCACCTGAGCAAGCGACTCGAAGAGGTGTGCGGTGGAGAACTGGTCCCAGAACTAAATCCCTTGGGACCTCAATGCCTTAATCAGAATTTCATCAGTGCGATCGAGCCGCTGGATGTCCACATCAAGGTTCGCATTATTTTGCTCAAACTGTTCGAGCGCTTCGTCGCAGATGAGCTTGGTCCCGTTTACGATCGAGCAAACATGGTGTTAATCGACGCCGGGGTTTTACCGAATTTAAAATACCGAGTGAAAAAGTCTGAGGCAACCAACAGCATCCGCCATGAAGGCAGACGCCTGTGCGAATCGGTTGCAAAGGAGATCGAGGCAGAAGCGACCAACACGGGTGTAGTCAGCACGGGCGCAGCTAACGCAGACGCAGCCAAGAGTGAGGAGGATGAGTTTGCTGCCCAAATGCCTTCGGCCCCACCCCTATCGTCTTCGTTCGAAAACCTGCAGACCTTACTTACCAAAGCACGAGCATCGGGCTATCTAAATGCGGATGTCGCTCGGCGCGCAACCTCCGCGCCAGGCAGCTACGCCTCCGAAGACTATGGTGATGCGACCCTCGTTTCCACACCTCGTTTAATGCAAGTGCTGGGCGCAATCCAGGGCGAGGCAAGTGAATCACCACTCAACCTCGAGGCCCCAGAGCCAGCCATCGATCTGAGGTCGCTACTGGTAAGTCACACAACCACTGATAAAAAACCACAGCTGGAGAAGCAGTCCGATGACGTGGTTGATCTGGTTAAGCTGTTGTTTGATTACATATTGAACGATCACAATCTTGCAATTCCGATGAAAGCACTCATTGGCAGATTACAGATTCCAGTGCTCAAAGTAGCCATCATGGATCAATCGTTCTTCGCCAAGCCCAGCCATCCCGCGCGGCAATTACTCAATGAACTGGCCGCCGCAGGCATCGGCTGGAGCAGCGCAGGCGAGCTCAAACGCGACGAGACCTACAGCAAGATCGAATCCATCGTGCTGCGGGTAATGAACGGTTTCACAGAAGATCTCACGCTGTTCAGCAATCTCATTGCCGAGCTGCGGCATTTTGTGAAGAAGGAAAAAAAGAAACGTAATCAGGTTGAACAGCGAGTTAAAGAAACCGAAGCAGGTAAAGCCAAGACTCGTGAGGCCAGAAAGACCGTACAAACACTGATCAACCAAAAAGCCTGCGGTCTGCGTCTGCCAACCAATGCAGGACACTTCGTGAGTGACGCCTGGAGCAAGGTGCTGGTGTATCTGTTTGTCACTCAGGGCACCGACAGCGAACCCTGGGTAGAAGCCATCGAAACCCTGGATGACCTGCTGTGGGCAGCTCAACCGCTAACCAGCGAGAGCGACGTGGCGCTGCGGGAAGAATTGCTTCCCAAGCTGCTTACCCAACTGGAGTCTGGCATCACCCTTGCCAACCTGACAGAAGCCCAGGATCAACTGGTTGATTTGCGTCAAACCATTGAAGACCTGCACGATGCTGACCAAAGGTTCCTGGATGATTCTGAGTTAGCGGCGGACACGTTCTCAACCACAGAACAGGCCGCAATCGTCCTGGTGCAGGATGCGGATCAACCGCCAGATGAGCTCGAAAACCTGGCTGACCCACAATTTGTTGAAAAGATCATCCAGCTTACGGAGGGTCAGTGGGTCGAACTCCGTGACAATAGCGGCGTTCTGATTCGCTGTAAGCTTGCGGCCCTGGTACAACCCGGCAATCGCTACGTGTTTGTGAATCGCAAAGGTATGAAGGTCTGTGAGCGGACCCGAAATGCCCTGGCACTCGCATTGCAGGCCGAGGAATTGAATTTGCTCGATGAAACGGAAATGTTCGATCGAGCGCTGGAATCAGTGATTGGCAATCTGCAGCAGATGCAGGACAACCGTCGCTAAAAGACAATCTTCGCTAAAAGACAATCGCTGCCCAAAATGGCTACCCAGGCAGCATTCGAGCTCGCCAGTCATCGTCCTGAAATAGCCGTTCCACTGTGGCAATCACGCTCTGGGTCTGGCTATCCACCTCCAGGTTCACCTGATCACCAACGGTCACTCTGCCCAACGTGGTACGTTCGATCGTTTCCGGTATCAGGCTGACCGCAAATTTACCCGCTTGCAGGTCCAGATCAGACACGGTCAGGCTTGCACCGTCGAGGCCCACATAGCCCTTATGCATCACGTATCGCAACCACTGCGGTTCTACCCCAAACCAGAGCTTGCGCAGATTATCGCCCTGATCAATCGACACCACGGATACCCTGGTTGCGATGTGTCCAGAGACAATATGACCACCGACCTCATCGCCGACGCGGAACGAGCGCTCAAGATTCACAAAGTCGCCCTGTTTGAGATCACCGATGTTGGTGGTATCCAGCGTCTGTCGAATGACATCGAACCAGACGGCCTCATCAACGATCCGGGTCACTGTAAGACAGGTGCCGTTAATCGCTACCGACGCTCCTAATTGCAGATCGTCAGTAAGGCTCGTCATGTCTATTTGCAGGCGTCGCAGATCGGTCTCTTCGGTTACCCGAAGCACCTCGCGATACGCCTGCACGATACCCGTGAACACGCTGCTGGGCTTACCCCTTGGAATTCCCGAAGAGGAAATTCCGCAAAGGTTAGCTGCCGCCTGCCTGTTCAGCACCGGCCGCTTCAGTTCCAGCCGCTGGTGCAGCTTCGCCTTCGGCAGCTCCTTCGCCTTCTTCTTCAAGCGTATCGCCACGCATCTCAGCCTCCCAGCGGCGCTGGGCCTGAAGGAGTTGATCGCGGCGATTGGATTCGTTGTCGATAAAGGTAATCCACTGCGCAGCCATGCGCTCGTTCGGAGAGTCGTTGCGTTCACGAGAGGCCGTTCGGGCACGGACAAAAGAAGCACGAGCGCTATTCAGCTTGTCGTCGTTGTACAGACACATACCACGAATCACATGGGTGCTCTGAACTTTGCGCAGCCCACCCTTGCTCAGGGCGCTATCAGCTGCACTGACACAGCTTTTGAACGCTTCTTTCTCCAGATAAAGCGACGCCAGCTGCTCATAGACACGACCGTTATCGTCCAGGGCGCCAGACTTCTTCAGCGCCGCAATTGCCTTATCGGTTTCTTGCGATAGCTGCCAGGCCTGACCCAGCGAACGCCAGTTCTTGGCGGTCTTTGGCACGATATCGTCGTTAATACCTTTCTCAAGAACTTTTGCAGCACGATAAGGAATCTCCGCCTGCATCAGTAATCCGGACAGCGTGGTGTAGTCGGTATCACGGTCCAGGTAACCCCCACGGTAGGCCGACTCAAGCGCCCACAGTTGCCGCTTTTCATCGTTCTCCTGGCCGTAGATTCCGGCCAGGCGGTACCAGTAGTCGCGCTTCGGCCAGTTCTTAACCAAAATTTCCAGGATTTCCAAGACCTTAGGCCAGTTTTCTTGCTCGTAATAGAGGTAATTCAGTAGCGCATACCACTGCTCTTTTACCTTGGTTCCACGTTCCTGGGCTACGGCAATACCTTTCTCAATCTGCGGTACAGCAGATCGAAAGTTTTGCATCTGGTAGTAAACCTGGCCGAGGAAGATATAGGGGTCTGGACCAGGATTGTTGGCTGTGGTGATCCAGCGTTCCATGTAATTCAGCGCTTGCTGATATCGCTCTGATACAAAGTTCAGCTGCGCCAGCGTATAAAGCGTTCCTGACAGCATGCCGTCGCTAATATCATCAGGCGTAGCAATCACTTGCTCATAAGCCTTGATGGCTCCCTGATAACGCTCGCGGGCAAAGTTGATATACCCCAGCATGTTGTAGAGGTTTGCACGCTCGTTACCGTTGTATCTCGCGCCGCGCCCTGCATCCAGCATGCCCTGGATGATGTTTTCTGCCTTTGTATAGTCTTTCAGATCAATCAGCTCTTGGGCTTCTTCGAGCTTCTTGAAAACAGGTGCGCTAATGGTTGGCACCCGTTTGGTTTTCTGTTTCTTTTCTTCTTCTGCCGCCATTGCGCTGGGAGCAAAACCAGCCACAGACACCAGACCCAGGGCACCCAGCGTAAGCACAGCGACCAGGGATAACCGAGCCAATCCCCGCGAGCGGGAAACCAGTGATTTTTGAGAGTACATAAGCTCTACCTCTTAATTTACGAGCGAATCAAGCAGACCGGCGACACGCCTAGTCTGCCAGCTCGAAGGTGATTCGATTGCGCACTCCAGGCACTTCAATCGGCTCGCCGTTAACTACTTTCGGCTTGTACTTAAATTTCAATGCAGCGTTACTTGCCGCGCGGTCGAAGATACCCGGCGGCTTGGCTTCAACCACAACCGGATCTTTGACAGCCCCTGTTTTGGTTACGGTGAACTCAAGCACCACGTACCCCTGAATCCCGCGAGTCTGCGCTCGGCGTGGATAAATGGGCGCAACCTTAACAATGGGCAGATACTCACCATCCTGGGTGAACCCACCGGTACCACCAACATTGAGATCAACGTTGACGTCTACCGCGCCAATGTCCACGCCCTGAGAGACATCGCTCGTCTCAAAATCAGGCTTGGGCAAATCGGGTGGCGGCTCATCGGGTGGCGGAGGCGGATCCGGCTTCCGTTTCTTGATTTCCAGATCCTGATCTTCTTCAACCCGAACAAAGTCCGTGATCTCGATATCAGGCGCCGCGTTGAGCTTGCCCTCGGTGTTTGAGATGAGAAAGTTCATTAACATGAACAATCCAAACGTGATTAACACGCCCATCAGTACACCAAAAATATATCTCAGAGCCATCGGCTCCTCCTCCTAAACCTCTGTGTCTCGCGTCTGTTCTGCTCAGCCTAATCTTCTACTGATCTCTTCTACTGATCCGTAGAAATTGCGACCTCCAACACCCCGGCCGCTCTAGCCGCGTTAATCACGGCTTCCAGTTTCTCATACTTCGCATCCTTGTCGGCCTGGATCACCAGGCTGCCTTTTGGATTCTCGGCATGAATTCGTTCTATGTGCGTTCGAATCGCCGCAATATCTACCTTCTCTTTATCGATCCAGACATCACCCGCCGGTGAGATTGCGACCAGTACCGATACCGTTGGCTTTTTACGCGCTGTGTCGGCATCAGGACGCGTTGGCTCATAGCCTGCCTGCTTGATAAAGGTAGCCGTTACGATGAAAAAAATCAGCATGATGAACACCACGTCCAACATGGGCGTTAGGTTCGGTTCCACCGCTTCTTCGCGGCTGCTTGCTGAACGTCTTCGATTTGCGGCCATTTTCGACTCCTACTTCAAATACGTCTCACCTGAATCGCTAAAATTGTCTGACAAAAGTCATCAAACAACATTTAGTGATCCGAAGTGATGTGGTCTTCAAACGACAGGATCGAAAAGTCGATCTTGCGCTGCAGCCAGGTGGTGCCCAAAAGGCCTGAAATACTCACAATCATCCCCGCCATGGTGGGGATGGTTGCCTGGGACACACCAGCTGCCATCGACCGGGCGTTACCACCCTGAGTGGCCATGGCTTCAAACACCGCAACCATACCGGTTACTGTGCCCAACAAACCAAGCAGCGGCGCAAGGGCCACGCAGGTTTGCACCAGTTGCAAGTTGCCCGTGATCTTTTCCGCTGTCTCGGAAATGATCGAGTCTCGAATAGCGTGGGCGCTCCAGGAACGTCGTTCGGTACGACTCTCCCAAACGTTCATCGCCTGCTCAACAACATTCTTATGCTCTGTGCGGAAATACCACCAGCGTTCGAACACCAGGGTCCACAGCAGGAATGTCAGACCGGCGATGAGCCAGAGGACATTCCCGCCCTGAGCAAAGAATCCGCTGAGCGCGTAATACGCGTCAGTTAACATCGTTTGCTACTCCGTTTAGCCGAGTGCCTTGCCAGACTTCTCTGCGTGTTCCGCAATGATGCCTGCGCTTTGCTCTTCGAGTGTGTGAAGCAATGATTTGCTGCGCGAGCTCACTACCGAGTGCAGAAGGATTGTGGGGATTGCCACAACCAGACCCAGTACCGTGGTCATTAGCGCGACGGAAATACCGCCAGCCATGGTCTTCGGATCACCCGCACCAAACAGTGTGATCGCCTGGAAGGTCTGGATCATACCAGTCACCGTACCAAGTAGACCAAGCAGTGGCGCCACCGCAGAGATCACCTGAATCAACGTAATGTTACTGGTGATCTTTGGTGTCTCACCAAGAATGGCTTCGCCGAGTTTCAGTTCCAGGGTTTCTACATCAGTGTCCTGATTGTCTTCGTAGACTTTCAGTACGCGACCCAGCGGGTTGCCTGAATCTGCAGTGCTTGATGTCTTCTGTGCATTCACCTTGCGGCTAACCCCCATGAGCTGGAACATTTTCCAGATCGCAAGCAGCACACCGATAATACCGAGCATGATAATCACAGCACCAACGTAGCCACCCTGGCCATCACAGAACGGCAGGTAACACTCACCGTTAGAGATACCACCAAACGGGGAACCAATTCGCTCACCCCAGGAGGCTTTTTGAATCTCAAGCGCAAGCAGAGATCCTCGAGTGGGGTCAATGCCCATGTTCACTACTTCGCCCGCCCCTGCACTGGACAGCGCACTGATGGTTGAGGTGAATCGACCGCCTGGCTGACGACCAAGCTGAACCAGTTGTTGTGTACCAACATCCCACTGCAAGAACTCACCATCCGCGACAACACCGTAGGCGCCGATTCGGGTGGCTGTAACGTTCTTCTTCTCACCGTTGGCTTGAGTAACCGTTGTCTCAAACTTGGCGATCTTGCCCGACTCGGTCATTTCCTGCTGCAGTCGAGCCCACAGCTCTTCCATCTCATCAATGGTTGCCAGTTGGCTTGCTGTACCCATCTTTTTGGCCAGCTCGCCCAACCAGTCGCCGCGATCCGGGTACTGGGCAGAAATAATCGATCCTTCGAACAGACCGCGAGTATCGCCCGCTACCTGCTGCAGAACACCAAACAGCTCTCGCAAGCTGCCCAGACGCTTGTCCAGGGCTTCTTGAAGTTGACCGATCCGGGCTTCGTTTTCTTCGAAACTGGTCTCCAGCTGTTCCGAACGCTGCTCCTGACGAGTACGTTCCGCCTGGGCATCGCTTAACAGCTGGGCCTGCGCGGCCTTGTCCTTGCGGAAGTTCGCTTCTCTGGCGGCGTGGTCCCGTGCTTCAACAACACGACGATTTTGGACGTTTTTCAGCAGCTCATCGAGGCTGTTGGCCTCATTGAGGATAAGTCCGGAGTCGGCTGCCTGACTCGGCGCAGCCGCCAAAAGAAGACCACTGCACAGCGCAGCAGCAACAAAAGATTGTTTAATAGTTGAGAATTTCATTAAGCCTTACTCCCCCGGGGCAATGACGGGCACAGTCAGCAGATCTTGCGAAACCTGCTTGCGAGCCATGCGAATTCCGGTACGGACCGGTGCGGTGTATGAATCGTCGAGTACCTGCCACGACCGACTGTTCGTGTCGTAGACACCCGTCTCCGAGCCATCCGATGTTTGATACATCAGTGAGATACGACCCACTTTCAAAATATCAACGATCCGCTCAGAGCCATCAACAGTGATGGTGTCGCTGTAGGCCTCAAGGGTACGACCGTAGTCATTCTCGATTTGATAGGCCCGCAGGACCTGGCTGAACTTTTCAGATACTGCAACGTCTGCGCGATCCATGATTTCGCGCAACCGGTTAACCCGCTGTTCCCGCTCATCGCGCAGGAACGGGATATCAAGCCCCACAAACTGCTCAAGTCCATCGATCATTCGCAGCATAAGTGGCGTGATTTGCCGCTCAATAACCGTCACCTTGTCGATCGCGGAGGACAGCTCCCCCATCTCTTTTTCCTGGCTAAGCACCTGGCGCTCGAGCTGTTGGTTGTAAACCTTGAGACCGTCAACCTCTTTGAGCACGGTCTTGTACTCATTGAACAGCGCTCGCGTTTCCTCGGTCAGGGCATCGATTTTGCTCTGCGAGGTGATTGCTTGCTTGTTAACGCGGTCTACCACGCCAAACACGTCGGAGAGATCGGTGGCCTGGGCGGGAACCGCCATCACCATAGTAGTCGCCAGAGCGACTGCTGTAGTGAGCCTGAGTATCGGTTTTTTATTCATGGAACTTCCTACCAGAGTGCCTATCTTCAATTTTCTTCAGATTCTAAATAGATAAAGTCTAAATAGCTTCTAAAGCTTTGTTTTCGAAATCTTAAATTTTGGGATCTTTTGATCTTCTTGTTTTATTGGATTTATCTAGTGTTGGTTTGTCTTGGGTACTAGGAACTGGGGTTGCCTGGTCTCTTAAGCATCTGGCAGACGATAACTCTTGGACATCAGCGATCTTGAAAATCAGCGATAAGGCGCTAGTTGTGAGTAGCACCCGCCAAGCACATAGGCCGCGATGAGTGGAGTACCGTTTTTTCGGCCTCGACGTTTTATTCCAGCTTTGGCTCGTTACACCTTCCCCATATCCTGTTCAAGCACCTTTACAAGCACCGTTTCCGAACACGCTTCAGAGCACAGTTGCAAGCGTATACGATCGGAGATCAACGCTTTGCCTGTGCACTTCAAGTGCCCTTCCAGTGCCCTCCAGACGATTGTCCTGTCAGTAATTGCTTCCTGACCGTTGCCACGCTTTGACGTGATCTTTTTCTTTTACCGCCCCACTAAGCGGTGGAGGGAAGCATCCTCAATGCCCAATTCGATGTCAAGGCAGACAGGGCAATCCCCCCCTTTTCCTCCACTATTAGCGTTACAAATTGGCTCCGCAGCAAAAATCAACCCATATTGCGAAACAAACAGGACAAATCGCCCCTTTTTCAATACAAATCTACGCCCCTTCAGCCCCCAATATGTTGCGCAAAAAATCCGAGAGTGCGCTCAAGGGCGACGGCTGCAGACTCAGCGTGATAGCTCCCCCGGTGATCACAGTTAAAGCCATGATCCGCACCGTATACGTGCACTTGCACTGCGGGCTGAGCCGCCCGGACCTTGTCTACGTCTGACATCGGAATATGCGCATCCTGATCGCCAAAGTGCATCATTACCGGAACCTTGGCTGTGCGCTCAAGCTCACCCGCTATTCCCCCACCGTAATAGGCTGACGCGGCCCCCACCCCGGATAACTCACAGGCCGACAGCCAGGTCATCAAACCGCCAAAGCAATAGCCCACCACGCCAACGCCAGCTCCGGTCGCTGCAGGCCGCAGGTAATCAATACCCGCCTGGAGATCAGCAAGGGCCAAACTGCGATCAGTGTGGTTAAAGGCCAGATCTATCCCGCGCTGCATATCTTCGCCCTCATACCCCAGCTCAATATCGCGTTCTGCTCGATCGAACAGCTTTGGAGCACCGGCCAGGTACCCCGCAGCGGCGTAGCCGTCCACGACCTCACGGATGTGCGTGTTAACGCCAAAAATTTCCTGAATAACCAGTACAGCCCCCTTGGGCGACTGCTCGGGTTTTGCCTCATAAAGGCCCAGCTCAAAATCGTCCTTCGACGGAATCCGGATATGTCCCATTGGTGTCACTCCCGCAATAGATTAGATTGTCTTGACCCATTCAAATGTTGCTGATTTTTCGCCCCAGCAGCAACCAGCAGCAAGAGAGCGCTTCATCAAATCGTCACATAGGACAGCCACCATCTCCTCCCATGGCTAGTAACAACATTTTGCTCATCGAAGATGAGCCCGATATCCGTGAAATGCTTGAGTTTTCCCTCATTCGGGCCGGCTTCAACGTCACCAGTGCCGAGACCGCAGAAGAAGCCCTTAGGCTGCTTTTTGAAATCGAGTTGCCAGCACTGGTGGTTATTGATTGGATGTTACCCGGTATGCAGGGCACGCAACTGGCCAAACGCCTGAGAGAAGATCCACTCACGCGTGAAACCCCCATGATCATGCTCACGGCCAGGGGCGAAGAAGCCGACAAACTCAAAGGCTTTGAGTCTGGTATCGATGACTACATCACCAAGCCTTTCTCCCCCAAGGAACTTATCGCTCGAATTAAGGCGTTGTTGCGCCGCGCAGGAATACCTACCGAAGGCCGCCTGCAAGCTGGCCCCCTGATGCTGGATCTGCACAGCCACGAATTGTTGATCGACGGCAATGTTATTGCGATCGGACCAACCGAGTTCAGGCTATTGGAGTTTCTGTTGTCACACCCCGGTCGCGCCTTCAACCGCAGTCAACTGCTGGATCGGGTGTGGGGACGCGGCGCCTACGTCGAAGAACGCACAGTCGATGTGCACGTATTACGGCTTCGAAAGGCGCTAAAGCCTTATGGCGCCGATGTAATGGTACAAACCGTACGCGGCGTTGGATATCGCTTCCAGCCGCCCGCGGACGCGGCCTAACGCCTCCCCAGGGGCGCTGTCATAAGATGATGCCCGCCGTCGACAATCAGCGTCTCGCCGGTAATCAGGTCGCCACCGGCCAGCAGCAGCAATATGGCTTCGGATACGGTATCGGCTGTAGTGGTCATGCCCAACGGCGAGTTGCGCTCGAGTGACGATTTGACGGCGTTGTAGCGCTCTTCACCCATTCCCTCGCGCAACCAATCCCCTTGAATGAAACCAGGACAGACGGCGTTTACCCGGAGCTGTGGACCCAGTGCTCGCGCCAGTGACAGGGTCATGGTAACCAACGCGCCTTTTGATGCCGCGTAAGCAACACTCGATCCAACACCGGTAACTGCAGCAATCGATGCCACATTGACCACGCTGCCTGCCCCACCTCGGACCATGGCGGGTTGCACGGCGCGAACCATCTGGTAGGCACCAATGGTGTTCACCGCATAGATGTCATGGAAGTCCTGTGCGCTCAACCCCTCAAGATTCTCATGCGCATTAAAGCGGGTTGTACCGGCATTGTTCACCAGACCGTCAATCCGCCCCCAGCGCTCGTCCGCAGCGGCAGCCAGCTTGCGGCAATCCCCATCGTCAGCAACATTGGCCTGCACAACGATAGCCTCAGCTCCCGTGGCCTCAACCGCTTCTTTAGTGGCTTCTGCGCCCTCTCTGTTGCCCGAATAATTCACCACAACATTAGCGCCGCGCTCCGCCAACTGCCTGGCACAGGCCGCCCCCACACCCGAGGAAGAACCCGTAACTATGACCACTGCACCTTCAAGTTCCACAACACACCCCATCACCCATAATTTGATGAACTACTTTAAACTGGGTTTATCAACGAAGTAATGGCTGGACACATGATTGAAGCAATTCTCTGGGATTTTGGCGGCGTGATTACCTCTTCGCCGTTCGAAGCCTTTAGCGCCTACGAACAACGCAACGGCCTGCCCAAAGATTTCATACGCGGCATCAACGCAACCAACCCGGACACAAACGCCTGGGCACAGTTTGAATCGAACCAGATCGACGCTGACACCTTTGACCGCCTGTTTGCTGAAGAAGCTTTGGCTGCCGGTCACTCTGTTGCAGGCAAAGAAGTGTTGGCACTACTCAGTGGCAGCATCCGGCCACGCATGGTTGCCGTACTGAACGCCTGCAAGCGCCACTACAAGATCGGCTGCATCACTAACAACGTAAAGTCAGGCGCCGGCCCGGGCATGGCGCGTAGCAGTGAGAAAGCCAATCAGATTGCTGAAATCATGGCCTTGTTTGATCACGTGGTGGAGTCAAGCGAGCTGGGAATTCGCAAACCAGACCCAAGAATCTACCAGATCGCCTGCGAGGCTCTGGGCGTAGCCCCTGAAAACTGCGTGTTCCTGGATGATTTAGGCATCAATCTTAAGCCAGCCAAGGCTCAGGGCATGACAACCATCAAAGTGCTAAACGAAAGCCAGGCCTGTGATGACCTGCAAAAGGTCACAGGAATCGAACTACCAGCGGGCTAACACTGTCCGCTTAGGCCGTTGCACGCATGGTTTCAGCGGCATCCTGGACGGCGCGAATAATTTTATCGTAACCGGTGCAACGACAGAGGTTGCCAGCCAGCCAATAGCGAATCTCTGTCTCTGTAGGACTGTCGTTCTGCTCAAGCAAGGCCTTTGCAGCAACGATGAACCCTGGCGTACACACACCACACTGCAGTGCGGCATGCTCAAGAAATTTCTGTTGCAGAATATGCAGGCCATCATCTCCGGCTATGCCTTCGATGGTCTCGATATCCTTACCGCTGGCTTCTACTCCAAGCACTAAACAAGAACATACCAGCGCGCCATCAAGCATGACGGAGCAGGCGCCACAATCGCCGGTAGCACAGCCTTCTTTGGTGCCTGTCATGCCCAGAGTGTCACGCAGGGACTGCAACAGGGTTTCCTGGGGCTCACACAAAAATTCGTGCACGTCGCCGTTGATCTGGGTGGCTACATGAACTTTTGACATCTGTTTTCCTCTTTGTATCGGCAGTTGTATCTGCTGCTGTATCTGCTTGTGGGCCGCCGAGACGACTCAGGCGTTATCGAGCGCTCGCTGTTTCGCCTTGGCAACTGCACGTTGACAAAGTACCCCCACCACCTTGCGGCGATAATCGGCCGTACCGCGCTTGTCGGTGATTGGTTGGGCAGCCGCAGAGCAGGCTCTGCCAGCGGCTTCGATGGCCTCATCATTCAGGGTTGTTCCAACGAGAGCCTCCCCGGCTTCTGCCACCACAACAGCCGTTGGGGCGACAGCGCCAATGGCTACCTTCGCGGCCACACAGGTATCGCCGTCGAGGGTGAGGCGCACTCCCGCACCGGCAACCGCAATATCCATCTCTGTTCGCGGAATAAATCGCAAATAGGCGTCTCCACTGCGCGGACCCGGGCGCGGAAACGCAATCCCAAGAAGAAACTCGCCTTTTGCCAGGGCATTCTGACCCACACCCGTGACAAATTCTTCAGCGGGCAATTCGCGCACACCGCTGGAGGATGCGATTCTACAAACGCCTCCATTGGCAATGATCGCTGGTATCGAATCTCCAGCTGGAGAAGCATTGCACAGGTTGCCCCCCATCGAGGCTCGACCCTGAATTTGTGTCGAGCCAATAAGATCTACCGCCTCAACCAGGCCGGGGAAAATGGCCTTCAGCTCTTTGTTCGCATATAGCTTTGCGCCTGGAACCGCTGCGCCAACGTAGATCGAATCCCCTGCCAGATCCACCTTCTGCGTCTCTGCCAAGCCTTTGATATCTACGATTGTTCTTGGCGCATCATCGATGCTGCGGAGTTGAACCAGAACGTCTGTGCCTCCTGCCAGCACCTGAAAACGGCTGCCATTGGAGTTCAAAGCACCCAGCAACTCTATGGTTTCATCGATGGTTGTCGGCGCTGAATACGCAAATCCCATAGTACTTCCCCTTTTCTAACCCAAGTATTGTATCTCACTAGTCCCGGGCGCGAACAGCAGGCACCGGACTGTTATTCTTGCATCCTAATGAACACAGCCCTCTTGGCGGATACCAATAGAATGAACTTGCTCGCAGATACCAGTTTCACAGACCACCTCAGCTCGCTCACTACGCGCTGGGAAAACGCTCTTGATGCCAACGGTTTCCCGGCTGTGCTGGTAAGGGCCGGCGCCAGTCAAAACTACTTTATGGACGATCAGGCGCCACCATTTCGAGCAAATCCGCATTTTGCTCAATGGTTTCCTGAACGAGCCTGCGAACACTGCGAACTGTTGGTGCGTCCCGGCAGAAAGCCGTTGGTTCTGTTTTATCAACCTGAGGACTACTGGCATCTACCACCGTCAGTCCCCAGCTGGGCAAGCGAGAGCTTTGAAATAGAACAACATAGCTCGCTTGACGCACTTGCCCAGGCAAGGAACAGTCATCTCAATGGCGTTAATGGTGCGGCCTGCATTGGTGCCGAGCCTATAACCGGAAAAGCAGGCGGGCAGCTGCAGCACAATCCTCAAAATCTGATCTCCCATCTCGATTATCTGCGGGATCAGAAAACCCTGTTCGAAGTTGCAGCAATGCGCGAGGCAACCCAAAAAGCAGTGGCTGGCCACAACAGGGCGCGCGATGCGTTTTTTGCAGGCGGCTCCGAGTACCAGATTTACATGGCCTTCCTGGCGGCAACGGGAAATACCGGCGGAGAACTGCCCTACTCAAGTATTGTTGCACTCAACGAACACTGTGGCGTTTTGCACTATCAGTACTATGACCAGGAATTACCAGGCGCCCATCTGAGCTTTCTAATTGACGCTGGTGCATCTCACCTGGGTTACGCCAGCGACATTACGCGCACCTATGCCTCCAATCAGGCACCGGAAGAATTTGCCGCGCTAATAACCGCCCTCAACACTGCCCAGCTTGAACTGATATCACGCATCCGGATTGATACCGCCTACGCAGAGATCCATGGCCAGATGATCGATCGAATCGCAGAGCTACTGTGTGAACACGCAATCATCACATGCTCGGCTGATGAAGCTAAAAGCAAAGGCTACGCTGATCCCTTCATGCCACACGGACTCGGTCACCTGATTGGTCTGCAAACTCATGACGTAGGTGGCCATCTGGCAAACATCTCGGGCGACCCTTCGCCGCCCGACGAACGCTTTCCCGCACTAAGACTCACCCGCGCTTTACGCGCTAACTCGGTGTTCACCATAGAACCTGGAATCTACTTCATACCAATGCTGCTCAATGAGCTGCGTGCGACGAACGCACCTATTAACTGGAAACTCGTGGATCCATTGATTCCCTGCGGCGGCATTCGCATAGAAGACAATATCTGGCTGACGGAAGACGGCCCTGTAAACCTGACCCGCGAGGCCTTCGATGCGATCTGAAACATCTTCTGACAACACCCAAACACTGGATGTCGAAAGACTCTTCAGTGGCCCCGCCCTCACGGGTGAGCTGCCATCTCACATCAAATTTTCTCCAAATGGCGACTACATCGCGTGGCTTCAGGTTGCAAAGGAAAACCGAGAACGCCTTGACCTGTGGCTATATGAAACAGAAAGCAAAACCAAAACACTGATTCTGGATGCCACAGTGGCAGGACAGAGCGGCATACTTTCCGATGCAGAGAAGGCCGAGCGCGAACGGCGCCGGCAGTTCACTACGGGCGTGACCAATTTTCACTGGCACCCCAATAGCGAGCTGATCGCTGCGGAAATCGATGGTGCGGTGTATCTGCTGAGACCAAACTCTGCAGAACTGAAGCTGGCGACATCACCGGGTACGCGTCAAACCCACTTGAAGTTCTCGCCCGATGGCGCCTATCTTGCTTTTGTTCGCAACTACAACCTGTGGTTGTATGACCTTGAGCATGCTCGCGAACAACAGTTCACCCATGGGGGTACTGACGTTACACACTACGGCCTACCCGAATTCATTGCTCAAGAAGAGATGCATCGCTTTGACGGTTACTGGTGGAGCGACGATTCGCAAAAACTCATCTACACCCGGGTAGACAACAGCACGGTTGCGATCTCGCAACGCTACGAAATAGATGCTGAGCAATTCAGGGTTATCGAGCAGCGTTATCCTTACGCTGGCGCGACCGACGCCAAGGTTGACCTCGCCGTTCATGCGCTAGGAACACAGCAACCGCACTGGATTGAGTGGCGCGACAATTCTGATGATTACCTGGCACGCGTAAACTGCTACTCGGGTGATGTTTACGTTCAGGTACAAACCCGATCCCAACAAACGCTGACTCTCAAACGCTGGTCACTTAGCGCAACAGACTCCAAACCCGTTGTCTTACTCAGCGAATCCAGCACTACCTGGATTAACTTACACGATAATTTTAAGCCGCTATCAGACAGCTCATTCCTGTGGACCAGCGCACGCCTGGGCTATGAGCACCTGTATCTGTACAGCCAAGATACAGCTGGTTCCGAATCCCCGCCTACAGGTCGCGCCCTGACAACAGGAGACAGTGTTGTAACCCAGGTGCTGCATGCAGACAAAAACCATGTACTTTTCTGCGGCTGGCAACAGGAGCCGACCGAACAACATCTTTATCGCTGCTCGCTAAGCGACGACTCGCCCGCCATTGAAGCACTAACCGAAGGCAAGGGCTGGCACGATTTCAGCGTTGCTGATTCGGGCCGTATCTGGGTAGACCGGCACTCGAACTTTTCACTTCCTGCAGAGTTGTGCCTGGGAGAGCTCGGCGACAATGGGAGTGTGACGCATACGCCGATCGCGTCGCTGGAAATCGACGCCAACCATCCCTATCAGCCTTTTCTGGCTGCTCACAGTACGCCCACCATGGGCTCAATCAGTCAGACCGACGGAGAAACGCTTTATTACCGTCTCACTGAGCCCACCCAGCGAACACCGGGAAAACGCTATCCTGTTGTGGTCTATGTCTACGGCGGTCCGGGAGGAGCACGGGTAAACTGGGCCTGGCCACCACTGCTGCTACAGCTCTTTGCCAACCAGGGCTTTGGCGTATTCGAACTTGATAACCGCGGCACTGGCAATCGCTCAAAGGCGTTTGATGATGCGATTTATCTGCACCTTGGCGAGGTAGAAGTTCAAGATCAACTTCGCGGCGTTGACTATCTGAAGAGCCTCGACTGGGTTGATGCCGATCGCCTGGGTGTCTTTGGTCACAGCTATGGCGGCTACATGACGGTGATGTGTATGGCCAAAGCCAACACAACTTTCAAAGCCGGAGTTAGCGTTGCACCGGTTAGCCAATGGGAGCTTTATGACACCCACTACACCGAAAGATATCTAGGCACACCAAAAACCAATCCTGAGGGTTACGAGGCAAGCTCGGTATTCCCGTACCTTAAGCACCTCCAGGGAGACCTCCTTCTGATACACGGCATGGCTGACGACAACGTGTTATTCACCCATTCGACAAAGCTCTACAAAGCCCTGCAAGATCAGGGCATACCTTTTCAAATGATGACCTACCCGGGATCAAAACATGCACTGCATGAACGCAGTGTATCGATCCATCGCTTCGAGGCATTGTTCAAGTTCTTCTCCGAAAAACTCAACACAGATTAACTTCACATGAGGTACACACGCCATCAACCATTCAACGCCACAACCTCAGATAACGTTGCGCCGCGCTAACGAAGCAGACGTCGATCTGCTGGTGGAATTCAATCGCGCTCATGCGGCGGAAGTAGAAGACAAAGGACTCGACAGTGATGTGTTGCGGCGCGGAATAAGCCACTTGCTTCGGGAGCCACGTGACGGTTTTTATCTGATTGCAGAGTCCGCAGCCGAAACCGGCACTCCTCCTGTCCCCGCAGGCACACTTATGGTCACGCGCGAGTGGAGCGACTGGCGCAATGCCCACTTTTGGTGGATTCAAAGCGTCTACGTCTTACCAGAGTACAGGCGCCAGGGGCTTTATAGCGCTATGCACAAAGAAGTCGCCCGGCAAGCCCGTGTGGCTAACGCCTGCGGACTGCGCCTGTATGTTGAGAAAGAGAACACCGGCGCGCAAACCACGTACCGTACCCACGGCATGGATGAAACCTACTACCTGATGTTTGAGGACGACTGGAGCGAGTAGCCTAGGAACCCAGTGAAACGCCCGGGAACAGTCTCAGAACGTTCGCTGTTGTTTCTTCGAGCAGTTGCTCTAGATCGACACCACGCAGCTGGGCAACAAAAGCGGCGGTATCCGCTACAAACGCGGGCTGATTTTGTTTGCCCCGATGGGGTACCGGCGCAAGCCAGGGTGCATCGGTTTCGATCAGCAATCTGTCTGCGGGGACTTTGCTGGCGACTTCCTGTACCTGGGCTGCATTCTTGAACGTCACAATCCCGGACATGGAGATGTAGTAGCCCATCTCAAGCGCCGCTTCCGCCATTTCCCAGGTTTCTGTAAAGCAATGCATCACCCCAATCACCTCGGGCGCATCACGCATGATTGCCAGGGTGTCATCACGAGCATCTCGTGTGTGCACCACCACCGGCAGACCCAGCGACTGAGCCAGCTCCAGTTGCCACGCAAAGCTCTCTCTTTGCGTCGCCGCCTGTTTTTCATCAGGGTTACGGGAATAATCAAGGCCAGTTTCGCCGACGGCAACTACTCGTGGATGCTTACAGGCATCGGGTAACCAACGCTTTGCTTCTTCAATGGGAATCGCCGCATCAGGATGTATTCCCGCCGTCGCAAAGACATCCGCGTGGGCATCGGCAATTGCCGCGACATCCGGCCATCCAGCCTCGTCTACACCAATACACAAACAGGCTTTAACGCCCTTTTCGCGGGCCGCGATCAAGGCGTCTAGGGGGTTATCGAGATAGTTAAGGTGACAGTGAGAGTCGATCACATTGTGTGAGTATGACGATCAGACTGGAGCGCACCCGCCAAATAGGTTTCGATCTTGTTGCGCGCGATATCGTCCTGATCGTTGAACTGCACGCCAATGCCCGCTGCCCGGTTACCCTGAGCTCCTTTTGGAGTAAGCCACACAACCTTACCGGCTACGGGAATTTTTTCGGCCTCATCCATCAGGTTGAGCAGCATGAACACTTCGTCGCCGAGCTCGTATTCTTTTTTGGTGGGAATAAACAGCCCGCCATTACGAACGAATGGCATATAAGCTGCATAAAGTACCGTCTTATCTTTAATCGCCAACGACAATATGCCGTTTCGCGCACCACGCTTTGCTGCCACCTGAGTTTATCCTTTCACTAGCGTCCCAATTGTTAGGTTACCGCGGCTGCCTGTCAATTCGGCGGCTGTGAGCAAACTCACAAAAACAGGGTGTGCTCCGGACCATTTGCCCACTCACAACGCCTGTCAGCCGAACAGACCAGACCAGCGCAGCAGCAGCCTCTCGAGCAGCAGCCGGCGATTTATCCCCGCATGGTATGTGACCAGTCCCTGGGCCTCTGCGAGCTCATCGGCAAAACGAAAGAGTTTTATGGCATCGATGGCTCCGGCCGCACTCACATAATCTGGCGCAGTATTGGCCGCAAGCGCGTGCAGATAGCGCTGCCAGGCGGCCACAAGATCAGGTAACTCCCGTTCGTTCCAGCGCTCGGCAATGGAGGGGATCAAGTCTTTGTTCGACATAACTCCAGCAAGCAATGGCCAGATCGGCTCTTCACCCGAAAGCAGAGCTGCCGCCACCAATTCCGGCGCACCGGAGAACTCAAATTGCAGCATCGCAAGCTCAGCCGGCTGGATTGCCGCCACGGCCTCAGGAGAGCCCGCAGCCACCAGGTCAGTGACGTATGCAGTAGTATCCAGATCAGCCTCAGGGACCACGACAACGCTTTGACAGCGCGAGCGGATGGTCGGCAACAGCTGTCCAGGCTCGTTGCACAACAGCAGCCAATGCCCTCCGGGCGGCGGTTCTTCAAGCGTCTTGAGCAGGCTGTTTGCGCTGGCTTCATTCATGCGGTGCGCTAGAGGCACAACAATCACCTTGCGGCCGTTGCCCTGGGCCGTGCGCTGCATGAATCCTATGGCATCCCGGATCTGTTCTACCTTGTAGGACTGTGCCCCGTCTTCGCGCGCAAGCCATCGCAGGTCGGGATGGGCCAAGGAATCAATATCGAGCCTCGGTGGGAGATCGAGGATCTGGCAGGCGAGCACCGAGGCAAGCTGTGTCTCGCACCACCCCAGCGGCACTTGCAACAGCAAGGCATGCGGCAGACGACGATTGGCCACCATGTCCTCAACATTTTGCAGCGCCTGTTGCAGCCAGGGTGGCAGCAGCTCCCGGACGGCAGCCCCCTGAGTTTCATTCATCGACCAGCATCCACTGAATCCTGCATTAATGTCTCAAGCGCAACTGTAACGTCGTTCGCCACGGCCTCAATGTTCTGTCCGGCGTCGATAATAATAAATCGATCCGGCTCTGCCTGTGCTCGCTCTAGATAGTTATTGCGTACGCGATAAAAGAAATCCAGCGCCTCACGCTCAATACGATCATGGCTCCGATCGGCAATACGTTCGAACGCCTGGGCGGGATCAAGATCCAGATAGAGCGTTTTGTGCGGCCGCAATTCCCCCTGTACCAGGGTCTGGAGTAACTCGATGTCCTTGTTGGGCATGCCACGACCGCCACCTTGATAGGCAAAGGAGGCATCTGTAAAGCGGTCGCTAAGCACCCACTGCCCCGCCGCCAGTGCAGGTCTGATCACCTGCTCTACGTGTTGGGCACGAGCGGCAAACATCAGAAGCAATTCCGCCATCGGAACCATCGCAGGTTCATCAGGATCTGCTCCCACCTCAAGTAAAACACCACGAATCCGCTCTCCCAAAGCCGTGCCCCCGGGCTCACGGGTCACCAACAAGTCCACACCGCTGTTGCGGAGAAAAGCCTCAATCACATTGAGATTCGACGTCTTGCCAACACCCTCAGAACCTTCAAGCGTGATAAAGAAGGCGCTCGGCTTAATTGAATCGCTCATAACCCGGTGTTCCCTGTGGTTAGTTGCCGCGTTTTAACTGGTAGCGTCGCACCGCCTTGTTGTGTTCGGCAAGTGTTTCAGAAAACTGACTGGTGCCATCACCGCGAGCCACAAAATACAGATACTGCGTATCCGCTGGGTGCAACGCAGCTTCTATTGATTCTTTGCCTGCAAGGGCAATGGGTGTGGGCGGCAAGCCAAATCGCGTATAGCTGTTGTACGGGGTGTCAGTCCTTAAATGTTTACGCGTAATGTCTCCATCAAAGTCCGGGCCAATACCGTAGATCACCGTGGGATCTGTTTGCAGCTTCATACCCAGACTCAAACGCCGATTGAATACCTGCGAAATAGTACTGCGATCGCTGCCTCGGCCAGTTTCTTTCTCAACAATAGAGGCCAGGATCAGCGCCTCATAGGGGGTATTGAGCATCAAGTCGCTAGCCTTTCCCTGCCAACTCTGGAGCAGGACCCGCTGCATACGTTCATAGGCTCGAACAAGGATTTCCCGATCTGTAGACCCACGGTTGTAAGCGTACGTATCAGGAAAAAACCAGCCCTCTGCCGACGCGCTCTCAAGCCCCAGCTCCGTGGCCCAGGATCCTACAGGCACGTCATTCATGGTTTGAGCCAGATGCGGAGCATTTTTCAAAGCCTGGCTTACCTCAGTCAGGGTCCAGCCCTCGATAAAGGCGACCTTGTAGCTGACCAATCCTTGCCCTCGACTTAGTCGCTCTAGTACCTGCTGGGGCGTAACGCTTTCCGGCATCTCATATTCACCGGCCTGAATCTTCGAATCAGCGCCGGTCAGGCGCCCAGCGATTCGCCACAACACAGGCTCGTCAATGAGCTCACGACGTTCCAGACGTTGCACGAGAGAACGATAAGTCGATCCGGCAGGTATTAAAACGGTCTGCGCAGCGAGCCCGGCAACCGGCTTCTCGAACCACACTTTGGCGGCAAATCCAGCGGCAACGCAAGCGCCCGCTCCGATAATCAGCCCCAACCAAAAGAAAATTTTGAGCAGCTTCACTAGCGTCTTCTGTCCAGACTAAATGTCGTGACTAAATAGTGTAACTAGTAGACATCCGTTAGCCGGAGTAACGCCCAAGCACCACTGAGCCGTTGGTGCCTCCAAAGCCAAAGGAGTTGGAGAGCGCTACATCGATCTTCATCTCTCTGGCCTGATTGGGCACAAAATCAAGGTCGCAGCCTTCACTGGGGTTGTTGAGATTGATTGTTGGCGGAGAGATTTGATTCTGAATGGCGAGGATAGATAGCACAGCTTCTACGGATCCGGCTGCTCCCAGCAGGTGACCGAGCATTGATTTTGTGGAGTTAACCACCAAATCCGGAGACTCTCCAAATACGTTTTTTATACCCTTCACCTCGGCAACATCACCAAGAGGTGTGGAGGTGCCGTGGGCGTTTATGTAGTCAACCGCAGAGGGTGCAAGGTCTGCATCACGCAGCGCGTTCTCCATCGAAGCCTGTCCGCCGGTGCCGTCCTCTAACGGACTGGTGATGTGGTAGGCATCACCACTCATACCAAAGCCCAACAGTTCGCAATAGATCTTCGCGCCCCGCGCCCTGGCATGCTCAAGCTCTTCCAGCACAACCACTGCTGCACCATCGCCGAGTACAAACCCGTCACGCTCGTCATCCCAGGGGCGAGAAGCACGCTCAGGATCATCATTGCGCGTAGACAGAGCTCTCATCGACGTGAACCCGGCCACACAAATAGGTGAGGTCCCCTGCTCGCTGCCACCAGTAACCATGACGTCGGCATCGCCGGCCTGAATCAATCTGGCACCGAGGCCCAGGTTGTGTGTGCCTGTGGTACAGGCGGTTACCACCGCAAGATTGGGGCCACGAAAACCATAGCGAATCGATAATCCGCCGGAAATCATATTAATTACGCTACCAGGGATGAAGAATGGTGAGACTCTGCGCGGACCACTTTTCTGGAGCGTTAACGTTGTATCTTCGATGGTGTTGATTCCGCCTATACCGGAACCAATGGTTATACCTGCTCGTGCTGGATCGACGTTTCCAGCCAGTCCGGAATCGTCGATCGCCTGGACACCGGCTGCAATGCCGTACTGGATGAACTTGTCCATGCGCCGCGCGTCTTTTTTATCGATGTACTGTGTGACATCAAAATCGTGCACGCCGCCGCCGATCTTCACCCCAAAGTCAGTCGTATCAAACTGATCAATCAGTCCGATGCCGCTCTTGCCGGCAATGGCTGCATCCCAGGTACTCGACACGTTGTTGCCCAGCGAGGTAAGCATGCCCAAACCGGTAACAACAACTCGACGCTTACTCATGTGCTTTTCCAGGTAATCCCGATCCAGGAGCCAGTCATAACGCAGTCGCTACAACACCTCCAGTTGTTCACTGGTGGCGGAGACCGGCCAAAGAAAAACCGCTCAGGGAGCGATTTTACTGATGAGCCAGAATGTAGCCGATAGCTTCTTTTACCGTAGTAATTTTCTCGGCTTCTTCGTCTGGTATCTCGGTCTCGAATTCTTCTTCGAGTGCCATAACGAGTTCGACGGTATCGAGCGAATCCGCTCCGAGGTCCTCTACAAAAGAGGCGTCGTCTTTTACTTCGTCTTCTTTAACGCCCAACTGCTCACAGATAAGCTTTCTTACGCGTTCTTCAACTGAGCTCATGCTTTGATCATCTCCGAATCAATTACCGTGGTGCAGGGCGGGGCGAATAGTACAGAGCCCACATACCCAATACAAGTTGACTCAGGACCAATAAGGTGTCCGTTTTTCGCTCCGGCCATCCAGCGATTACTAACTAAAATAGAGCCCACCGTTCATATGGATAGTCTCTCCGGTTATATACCCGGCCCCTTCTGATGCCAAATAGCTAACCAAACCTGCAACCTCATCTACAGCTCCCATTCGGCCAAGCGGGACCCTGTCAAGCATTGCTGCCTGAACATCCTCCGGCAGCTGTGCCGTCATATCTGTCTCAATGAAGCCGGGTGCTACTGCGTTTACTGTGATATTTCGGGACCCAACCTCAGCGGCCAGAGACCGGGTGAACCCCTCCAAACCCGCCTTGCTTGCCACATAGTTTGTTTGGCCCGCATTACCCATCCGCCCCACAACCGAGCCTATGTTTATAATCCTCCCCCACCGCGCTTTCATCATGCCACGCAACAGTGGTTTGGTAAGCCGGTACAAAGAAGTGAGATTGGTTTCGATCACATCTGTCCACTCGTCTTCTTTCATCCGCAAAAACAGATTGTCACGGGTAACACCAGCGTTGTTTACCAGCACGACGGGCGCGCCATGATTGTCAGTAAGCGTTGCAAGTGCTGCAGCGATCGAATCTGGCTCATTGACTCGAAGCTCTAGTCCGACACCCTTATCCCCGAGTTGCGAAGCGATTTTCCCGGCACCCTCGGCACTGGTTGCCGTACCCGCAACAAAGAAGCCGTTAGCCGCAAGTGTTTGTGCAATGCCCGCGCCAATCCCTCGAGTCGCCCCGGTGACAAGAGCTATCTTTTTATCGTTTGTATCAGGTGCGCTCATGAGTTGCTCACCAAAAAGTCCTGGAGCTGCTCTGGCGTGCCCAGGGCAACCGCTGACAAGGACTTATCAATCCTTTTTTGCAGCCCACTGAGAACCTTGCCTGGCCCGCATTCTGCAATTTGCGTGATAGACCGTTGCTTCAACACCTCGGCACATTCCGTCCAGCGCACCGGATTGTGCAGTTGTGCCGTTAGTTTGGCCTCAATTTCCTCAGTGCTGCTCGCGATGGTTGCATCAACGTTGTGGACTACAGGAATCTCAGGCATAACAAGCTCAACCCCCGCTAGCCGCTCACCCAGCGCTTGCGCAGCACCGCTCATCAACGTTGAATGCGACGGCACACTCATGGCCACCGGGAGCGCACGCTTGGCTCCTGCCGCCTTGCAAGCCTCTATGGCGCTGGCCACTGCAGCAGCCTGACCGGCAATAACGACCTGCCCTGGAGCATTGTAGTTAGCTGGCGCGACCGCTCCCTCAACCGAGTCACAGCATTCTCGTATTTGCTCGTCTGTCAGACCGAGGATTGCGGCCATAGCGCCTTCACCTTCGGGGACGGCCTGTTGCATGAGCGCACCCCGATCACGCACCAGCGAAGCGCCATCCGCAAGGCTAAGTGCACCGGCGCACACAAGCGCGCTGTACTCTCCCAGGCTATGTCCCGCCATAACGGAGGGGCTTGCTCCGCCAAGAGATTTCCAGGCTCGCCAGGTGGCAACACTCGTCACCAGGATTGCAGGCTGCGTTACCTCGGTTTTAGCCAGTCTTTCTTCCGGATCGGCGTGTATAAGCGCTCCGAGATCGTAGCCCAGGGCCTGGGAGGCTTCATCGAGTGTGTCTTGCACCAATGACGCCAACGTCGTCCCGGCGTTGTTCTCGGAGAACGCATCGAGCATTCCTACCGACTGCGAACCCTGACCTGGAAACACAAAGGCTACCGATTGCAAAACTTCCCCCGCCATTTCTGAATGTGTTGCCATGAACGGCTCCCCTTAAGCCTGCGAATCTATTGGTTAAATTGTTACTGGTTACGCGTTATACACGCCCGTCTATACACGCCCGTCAAAAGCTGCAAATACGCGTTCGGGTACACGACCAACAAACTCCTGTCGTGCCTGATTGATGGCTGCAGCAAAGCCAACGCCATCTGCTCTTCCGTGGCTCTTGATAACGACCCCGGATAAACCCAGAAGCGAGGCGCCATTGTAACCCTGTGGATCGTAGACGTCAGATAGATCTCTGGTTGAGAGTAGACGTTCCAGCAACCATGCCCGAAACCCACCTTTTTCACTTAGGCGGCGCATATGCTCAGCCAATAAGTGCTGCGCCATGGAGGCCGTGCCTTCCATTGCCTTAAGGGCTATGTTGCCAAGCAAGCCATCACTCACCACCACATCGGCACGCCCATCAAAAAGTTCATGAGCCTCCACAAAACCTATGTAGTCAAAATTTGTCTGCGTGTTGAGCAGCTGCGCCGCTTCACTCAACACCGGTGGCCCCTTGGTGACTTCAGCGCCAATATTGAGCAATCCTACCCGCACGTCTCGTCCACCGGGCATCGCAGACTCCGCAAGCGAGGCGCCGAGCATGGCAAAGTGAGACAACTGCAGCGCACTGGCGCCAACATTAGCCCCAAGATCAAGTAACCAAACTGGCCCCTGTTTGCCGCTTAACATCTTGCATATGGCGGGTCTTGCAAGCCCGGGGGCACGCGGCACCAGGCCGCGAGCGATGGCCATGAGCGCCGCCGTGTTACCGGCACTCACCACGGCATCAACTTTCTTGTCGCTCAGCAGTTTGAGAGCCAGCCGCATCGATGACTGAGGTTTCCGACGAAGCGCACTGTGGAGCGTCTCGTCCTGGGCTATGAATTCTGTGGTGGGCAAATACTGCGGGGAATGGTTTCGCAGCGCCTGTTGGAGTTGATCCGAGGGCTGCGAAGAGGTTTTCAGAGACTGCGGACCAACAATGACCAGCTCAAAGTCATCAGCGCGCAACTCCCCAAGACGGTCGAGTAGAACGCTGGGAGCATGATCGGCCCCCAGCACATCCAGCGCCACACGAGTGCGCTGTACAGAGGCGGACAGAGTGATCTGTCCCGCTGCTAGTCTTTGCCTTGAACTACCTTGCGACCACGGTAGTACCCGTCAGCACTTATGTGATGACGACGGTGGGTCTCGCCGGTGGTTGAGTCAATAGACAGCGCCGGCGCTGTCAGAGAATCATGTGAACGTCGCTGTCCACGACGCGAACGAGTCACTTTGCTTTTTTGAACGGCCATCCGGCTACTCCTGATCTTCAGTCAAACTTTCTATCGAATTTTCTATCTAACAGTGTTTTAGCACTGTGTCACTGGCGCTGTTGGGTTTATAACCCTAGCTCAATCCTCCGACGAGGATTGCAGTAAATCTTTCAACCCTGCAAATGGTCGTTGCCGATCATCTGCCAAAACCTCTGCAGGCTCTTCTCTAGCCCCCTCTTGGGACTCATTTCCTGATCGGTATCCCGGTGCAGGATATGCAAGCACCGGCAACCGCGCGCAATTCTGGTCCTGACAAATCTGCTGGGGCAACGCCAACAGCAGATCGTCTTCAATCAGCGCCGCATACGATATCTCGCTCGACGCGCTCAACATGACATCCACCCCGGCCTCCACAAGCTCACCAGGAGGTTCAGCTCCAAACCAGATAACCTGCGCAAGCTCTGCGGTTATCTCAAGGGTCACCCCTTCCAGACAGCGCTGGCAGGGCATCACCACTGTTGCTGTTGCCTGACCTGACAAACAGGGCCGACCGTAATCGTCGAGCGACAAGCCAAATCGACTACGGACCGCCACCAGCTCGGAGACCGCCGCGGCCAACCGGCCCAAAGGCTCGATATCGTCCGCAACTGCGCCCGAAGGTGACAGAGAGTCGAGATGAATATCGCATTCATAGCTCGCGTTGCGGCGAGCCGCCAGCGGCACATCTACGGTGTCTTGTGGGTGTACCCAGGCCATGGCGGCGCAATCATAAGGACGAGCCCTTGCGCTGTCAAAGTAGATATCAATTGTCAGCCCTATTTGCACCCGATGCCGCCGCAACTCAAAATCCGGGCCTAACCGGCGACCAATCAATCGCTCAAGCCCGCAGTAACTGCCACAACCGGATCCACCTTATGCCCCAACATAGTGCTGCAGCCCCCCACAAGCTCTTGCTTGCCTCCTCCTCGACCTACCGCCGAGCGCTACTCGACCGTCTTGGGATAGCCTTTGCTTGTAAGAGCCCAGACGTCGACGAGACCAGACAGCCAGGGGAATCAGCGGAAACTTTGGTGGTTCGACTGGCTCAGATGAAGGCCAAAGCACTGAGCCATGAGTTCCACAACCATCTCATCATTGGCTCAGACCAGGTGGCTTGCGTCGCCGGGACAGTACTGGGCAAGCCGGGCACGGCTGCCAAAGCCTGTGAGCAATTAGCCATGCTGTCGGGACAAACCGTGCACTTCTACACCGGGCTTGCGCTTTTGAATCCTGAGACGAATCGCCTGCAGAGTGCTATGGATACAACGGACGTTGTGTTTCGGGACCTCACCACTGGTGAGATCGAGGCCTATGTCGAGCGCGAACAGCCCCTGGACTGCGCTGGAGCGTTCAAGTCTGAGGGTCTTGGTGTTGCGTTATTTCAACGCATTGCCACTGATGACCCGGCCGCCCTGATTGGCCTGCCGCTGGTGAAGCTGTGTGAGATGCTAAGGGCTGAAGGCCTCAATCCTCTGACGAGTCCGCCTGATACCCCAGAGAACTGAACAACCGGTGCAAATCTCTGGGCAACGGCGCGATGAAGTCAGCTGCCAGTGGCCCACCGTTTACCCGCAACCTGTGCGCATGTAGCGCGAGTCGAGGCACATCAAGCGCTTTCGAACGAGCATCCGCCTCAGCACCGCCGTATTTGTCGTCGCCTAGCAAAGGATGTCCCCGACTGGCCGCGTGAACTCTGATTTGGTGGGTTCGCCCGGTTTTGAGCTTCGCATTGAGTAGCGTGCAATCCGATGTCCCGTGAAGCACCGAAAATTCCGTTAACGAAGGTTTGCCTGCCGCATCAACACGCACTCGGCGCTCTCCACCGGGGCGCTCATAACGCAACAGGGGCTCGTCGACCCGAGTTACCCGGCCAGGCCACACCCCGTCTACCAATGCCAGGTACTGCTTGTCCGTCTGGCGACTTTCTGGCCTGAACAGCAGTTGCCAGCTCTTCAGGGCACTACGCTTCTTTGCGACCAGCAACACTCCAGAGGTTTCCCGATCCAGCCGGTGTATTAGCTCGAGCCTTGGCCCATGCAACACTCTCAGTGCCTCAATAAGCCCCCAACTCACACCGCTGCCACCATGGACGGCAAGACCAGCAGGTTTATTGATCACCAGCAGGTCCTCAGAGTCATCAATTACGGCCGATCTGAGTGCCTGCTCAAGACTTTCTGGCAATTTAGTGGGCAAAGGAATGGATTCAGCAGTCCGTACCGGCGGCAAACGAACCTCATCACCCGTTTTGAGCCTTGTGTGAAACCGGGCCCGGCCACCGTTCACCCGAACTTCGCCGCTTCGTACCATCCGATACACCCGACTGCGCGGCAGGCTCCTGAACTGGGCAAACAGGAAATTATCCAGCCTCTGACCGTCTTCCTCGGTCACCTTGAAGTGGCGTACACGCGAACCGGCCATCAGGAATTCCCTAGAGGTTTGAGACACTTAGCAAACACTGTTATATTCGGCCACAGTTGAGGGGCGAGCTCAGCCTGTGAATAGCCTGTGTATAACAACGCAAGTTTACCCCACAACCAGATTTCCCGGCCAAATCTGCACTCCGGCCTCGAAAATCGAGAAGCTCCTGCACAAAAGAACCATTCAGGACAGAACTCATCAGAAATGACGGCTTGCGCGACCAGTTGATCGAACTACTGACGCAGATTGGCAAGTATCTAGCTGCTCAATGATTGAGCAGAAACAACTAGCGAACAGAACTAGCGAACAGAACTAAAGAACAGAAAGAACTAGCAAACGAAATACTGAACAG
>CAZWMD010000025.1:41957-44892 GCA_964634815.1 uncultured Pseudomonadales bacterium
AAAAAAGCGAAATAGATAAAAGTTAGAAAAACGGCAACCAGCAACAGCAGCAATCCGGTCTTCACCTCATTCCGCCATTACCAACTCAAAGCGGTACAGTTACCCAGAGGCAAGAAGCTAAGAACCCCCGGACAGCACTGAAAGATGCCGACAAGAATACCCGCGTTGTAGCCCACATATTGAGCTGCAACGCCAGATGCTCTGGAACATGACTCACCGGGCGGTTAGCACCGCTAATAACAGGGATCACCGCGCCAGCCATCTAAAGCAGCAGATCTGAACCCGGCTAATCACCGCCGGCCAAAAATTTATGCATCAGCATGCATCTAAGGCCGACACCGATGGGGATAGGGAATTCGAGCGGATAACGCCGCTCCCCTGAAAGCGGCTTTGCCGCCACCGCACGCACTGCCCCGGCGTGCCACCGAGTCCAAGAAGCTCTCTTGTCGATGCCACAGGTCAATCGCCCTGTTACTGCTCTGTCGTTCGATTTATTTCGCGAACAATTAATCCGCAAGGATCAAGGATAGAGATACCCCAATGAAAAGAATGTTAATTAACGCAGCACAACCCGAGGAAGTCAGAGTTGCGCTTGTAGATGGTCAAAAAATCTACGACCTCGATTTCGAAAACTACGCTCGCGAACAAAAGAAAGGCAACATTTACAAAGCCCGCGTCACCCGGGTAGAACCCAGCCTCGAGGCGGCTTTTGTCGACTTTGGCTCAGAACGCCACGGCTTTTTACCGCTCAAAGAAATTTCTCGGGAATATTTCAAAAACAAATCTGGGGATTCGAACGGTCGCCTGAATATCGCTGAGCAAATCAAGGAAGGTCAGGAGATTCTGGTTCAGGTAGAAAAAGAAGAACGTGGCAATAAGGGCGCGGCCCTGACCACCTTTATCAGCCTGGCCGGTCGCTACATGGTTTTGATGCCAAACAACCCTCGCGCCGGTGGGATATCAAGGCGTATCGAAGGCGAAGACCGCGATGCGCTGCGTGCCGCCCTTTCTGCTCTGGAAATACCTAATGGTATGGGCGTTATTGTCAGAACCGCCGGTGTTGGTCGTGGCGAAGAAGAAATGCGCTGGGATCTCGATTATCTGTCGCAACTCTGGGAATCCATCGCCGCCGCCGGTGAACGCGAACGCGCCCCCTCGCTGCTATATCAAGAAAACAGCGTTATTTTGCGGACAATTCGTGACAACCTGCGACGTGATATCGGCGAGCTGCTGATCGATAGCAAAGAGGCATTTGAGGAAGCTCAGCGCTTCATTACGCAGGTCATGCCGCATTACGCAGAGCGTATCAAGCTTTACGAAGACCCCATCCCCCTCTTTAGCCGCTATCAGATCGAAAGCCAGATCGAATCAGCATTCCAGCGCACCGTGAAGTTACCCTCAGGAGGATCACTGGTTATTGATCCCACCGAAGCGCTGGTATCGATAGACATCAACTCTGCCCGTGCAACCAAAGGCAGTGACATCGAAGAAACCGCGCTCAACACCAATCTGGAAGCCGCTGAAGAAATCGCTCGTCAGCTCCGACTGCGCGACATGGGTGGCCTGGTTGTTATCGATTTCATTGATATGAACGCAACCAAGAATCAGCGTGCGGTCGAAAATCGTATGCGCGAATCCCTTGAAACCGACCGTGCCCGGGTCCAAACCGGTCGCATCTCACGATTCGGTTTGCTCGAAATGTCCCGACAGCGGCTGCGCCCGTCCCTTGAGGAGCTAACTACCGAGCCTTGTCCTCGTTGCACCGGCCAGGGACGCATTCGAGATACCAAATCTCTCGCCCTGACCATTCTTCGAGTAGTCGAAGAAGAGTGTCTGAAAGACAGAAGCTCCATGGTGCGCACCCAGGTGCCCCTGCAGGCCGCCTCTTATCTGCTAAACGAGAAGCGGGAAGATGTTGCAGCCATAGAGCGGCGTACCGGCGCGCGCATTGTGATCATGCCAAACGTCAACATGGAAACTCCGCACTATTCGGTTGAGCGAATACGTGATGATGCGCTGGAAAAGGAATCCCAGGCACCAAGCTATGAGCTCACGGTGACCGACCATGAAGAACCAGAAATGCCCACCCGCGAGATGCCGGTTGCGACTCGTCAGCAACCCGCTGTGGCGCAGATCACTCCAAGCACGCCCACACCTGCAGCCACTGCAGCAGTTAACGAAACCGCTGCGCAGATCGCAGCTGCAAAACCCAATGCATCGGCTAAAGCGACTGGAACCCAGGCGGCAGCAGCTGGCATTGCCGCGGCCAGCACTGTAGCCAAAAAAGGTTGGCTCACACGCACAATGGACAACCTGTTTGGTGGAGAAACATCTGAAGTCCCCGTCACGCCCGAACCAACCGCTCGCCGATCAAAGAGTGGCGGCAAAACCGCGGATGCGCGTAAAACTAACCCGGCTACAGGAAAAACCCGGTCAGCAGGCAATGAGTCTTCGAAAGATACGCCGCCCTCTGCAGGCGACAGGGACTCAAAACGCTCACGCGGCAATCGTGGCGGTCGGAACCGGTCTGGTAACGAAGAGAAAAAGGCCGATTCGCAGAGTTCTAACCGAACTTCCGGATCTGCCCGTAGTGGCCGCAAGGGAAACACCGAACCCCAAAACGACAGCAACAAACCAGCGACCGGCCGAGCTCAGACCGAGGCCAAGAAAGCGTCTCCACCAAAACAGCGCCCATCAGACGAAACACGTAAGCCTTCGGAAGAAGTACTTGCGAAGAGCAAGCGCATGCCGGTACGTGATCGCAATACACTGGGCGAGAGCGCACCTGCCAAACCGGCTCCAAAAGCCGCGCCGGTAACCGCAGATGCAACCCCAGCGGCTTCGGCTCCCGCCGCAGCCACAACCGCAGCTGCAGCCGCTGCAGGAACAGTAGCCACCCAGGCAGAGACAGCCCCGGAAGCTGGCAAGGCATCCA
>CAZWMD010000025.1:44992-48475 GCA_964634815.1 uncultured Pseudomonadales bacterium
GAAGAGCCTGCGACCAGCGGTGGACGAGCAGCCAATGATCCACGTGAAGTACGCCGCCGTCAGCGAGAGGCTGAACTAAAAGCCCAGGGCATTAAGTAGCGGCCTGGTCACGGATCAAGACGATAAGGCAACCACAAACCGCCTATAGGCGGTTTGTGGGCCGGCTAGCTAGTCGGCCTGCACCTGAACAGGTTCCTGTTCAAGTCTCACGCCAAAACGCGCCTCGACTTTTTGTCTGATCTCATCTGCATAGGCCATAACTGTTGTGGTGGTCGCTCCACCCAGATTTAGCAGCACCAGTGGCTGGCGGTACCAGACCCCTACCGTTTCAGCAGGTCGTCGCTTAAACCCTGTCCGCTCAATAAGGGCAGCGGCCGCAAGCTTGCGCCCCTGTGCGTGAGGCCAACTCGGTATCTGCGCCAACTCTCCAGCGGCATCAGCGTGCAATGTCTGACGAAGTTGCGTCAACTGCGCTGCGGACAAAACCGGGTTTTTAAAAAAACTTCCAGCGTTAGGTTGCCGGCGTGGATCGGGCAACTTGGCGCGTCGCAGCTTGGCAACCGCCTCGGCAATTGTTGCCGGAACGACTCTTCGACAACCTGAGCGCTCTAGAGCCTCAGCGATACCTGCATAGTCCAGGTAACGCCGGGCATGTTCAGCATGAGGCACAGCAAAACGAACCTGAAGAACCAACCAGCGCCCGGGTTGCTGCTTGAAAAGGCTATCCCGATAACCAAAATTGCATTCTTCTTTAGAGAGGATTATTGGCGCTGACCCGGGAGATTGCATATCAAGTACCTGAACGGCACGGATAAACTGCGCCACCTCAACACCGTAGGCGCCAATGTTCTGAATGGGCGCCCCACCTACGGTGCCGGGAATAAGGCTGAGGTTTTCTATCCCACCGCCAAGCCCCTGACCGATGCAGAATTTAACAAACCCTTGCCAGGACTCGCCTGCAGCAACATCAAACACTCCTGTGTTGCCTTCACTGGCCTGCCGCCAGATTCCCTTCAGTTTGACCCACACAGTTAATCGACTAACAACGCTAGGGAGCACTACATTGCTGCCACCACCCAGCACAAAGACAGGCTCCCCTCCGGCCGCGCCCAGCCCTTGCTGCAGAACACTCACAGACTCAGCCAACAACACTTTGCGCGCACGCACAGGCAACGACAGTGTATTGGGCAAACCCACATTCTGCAGGATTGAAGTCGGAGGCAGATCAGACATGGTTAGCGCCAGCCTTTGCAGCGCTTGCCGCAGAGCGCGGATGACACACGCGCCTGAACGTGAGATTGATTCTGGCTGAACACGCCGTCCGGCATTTTGGCAGCGCATGCTGATAAGCCGATTGAGAATCTTTACGCATCACCAGTAGCGAGCCATTTGGCAGCGCCATAGGCTGACTCTTCCTTCGTTCACCTGCAATTCGCTGGCTCGGTCGAATCCTGAGTGTTCTCACTGCCCCAAGGCTTACCGACGCGATCACAGGTTCATGACCCAGCTCAGGTTCGTTATCAGAGTGCCAGCCCATGGAATCGTTGTGATCGCTATAGAGATTGGCAAGCACAAAATTAAATGGCACCTGAAGATGGTCCGTTAAGGCGCCCTTAAGCGCTAGCAAGGAGGAATGCCAACCTGACGCTTCATGCAACGACCCGCTATAGACATACCCCACCCCGGGATCCCCATACCAGCAGACTCGTCGTGGAGAACGAATAGTCCGGCCAAACATACGCAGGTGTTCATCACGCCAATCCAGCGAGTCCAGCAGATCAACAAACAACCGGTCAGCCACGGATTCTGGCAGGAACCCTCTTTGTAACTCAAACACGTCGCGTGCCGCGTACCCCATGGAATTTCACTCAGACGTCCTGCCGTTGCGTATAATAGAGCATTAACCATTCACTTAGCAGACACAATCAACCCGGAGCATAGTTACAGATGAAACTTGAAGGCACAGTAGCGGTAATCACAGGTGGAGCTTCAGGCCTTGGCCGAGCAACCGCAGAAATGGTCATCGCAAACGGCGGTAAAGTCGCCATCCTAGACCTCAACGAGGAACAGGCTAATGCCGCGGCCAAAGATTTGGGAGACAACGCGCGCGCCTATGTTGCAAACGTAACCGAAGAAGAATCAGTCACTGACGCGGTTAATGGCGTGATGAATGACTTTGGTGCAATCCACATCAATGTGAACTGCGCAGGCATCGGCGCTGCGAGCCGCACCGTTGGCCGCGATGGGGCAATGCCACTTAAGACCTTCAATTTTGTTGTGCAGGTTAACCTGATCGGAACGTTCAACACGCTACGTTTGTGCGCCGAACATATGGCCAAAAATGACCCCCTAAACGATGACGGCGAACGCGGTGTCATCATCAACACCGCCTCGGTCGCCGCATTCGATGGACAAATAGGCCAGGCGGCCTATAGCGCCAGTAAGGCCGGGGTTGCGGGTATGACACTTCCCATTGCTCGTGACCTGTCCCGCAACGGTGTTCGCATCTGCTGTATCGCTCCGGGTATTTTTGAAACCCCGATGATGCGGGGCGCTCCTCCCCAGGTACGTGAGCCTCTCATCGATATGGTGCAATTTCCTAAGCGTCTGGGCGACGCACCGGAATATGCGTTGCTCTCTCGGCAAATCATCGAGAACCCTTACCTCAACGGCGAAACCATTCGGCTTGACGGCGGCATTCGTATGCAGCCTCGTTAGATAGAGGCCAAGAGCCCCTGAATGCGCTTCAGGTCTTCAGGGGTATCCACGCCGCCCGGCGAATGTTCGCAGGCGGCGAGGACCTTGATTGCTATCCCATTTTCCAGCAGCCGCAATTGCTCCAGCGATTCCTGCAATTCCAACGCCGATGGGTTCATAGCAACAAAACTCTGCAATGCACTGACTCGATAGCCATACAACCCGATGTGGCGCTGTCCAAAATCGCCCAACAACTGCAAACGATCAACGTCTCCCCGTTGAAATGGGATCGGCGCTCGAGAAAACAACAACGCATCATCCGACGAATTCACCACGACTTTGACGCAATTCGGATCAGCCCATTCCTGTTTATCAAGAATCGGCTCGCGCAGGGTACACACCGCCACCGAAGGCTCGGCCATCAAACACTTACCCACCTGCGCCACCAGAGCGGGTGGAATCAGTGGCTCATCGCCCTGCACGTTAACCACCACCTCATCAGCAGCCCAGCCTCGAAGTCTGGCTACCTCAAAGACTCGATCTGAGCCAGACACATGATCAGTACGAGTCATCTGCGCATCAAAACCGGCCTCAATGACTGCGTTTGCTACCCGTTCATCATCGGTTGCGACAATGACATTCAGGGCACCGGATGCAGCTGCGGCTCGCGCGACACGAACAATCATCGGCTGGCCAGCAATATCTACCAGCGGCTTACCGGGTAAACGAGTAGATTCATAGCGCGCCGGTATAACAACATGAAAACCAGGCACCGACTGTTTGGAA
>CAZWMD010000025.1:48575-53984 GCA_964634815.1 uncultured Pseudomonadales bacterium
CAGCTTTTCTTTGCCCGAAGTGGAAAATTCAACCCGTCGTCGCAAAACCCAAACCTTTGACATTCGAGTGGCAAGATTATCAAGCCTGGTTTCTCCAAGCAGATGGCGAAGTTTGGTGGCGTCTTTTGCCGTGGTCACAACCCAGTGCTGCGCGCACAGGCGTTCCAGAGTAGCGACATCAAACGAACCTCGATAATCCTGATGATCAGCCAGGGCGATAGGCTTTACAGTGCATCCCAACGCACGAAGATCATCATGGAAGCGCTGCGGCGAACCAATGCCCGACAGAGCGATACAGGACTCACCAACAAAGGGCGCCCCTGCAAGACTCCCATCACCCACTCCAGTGGCATTGGAGTCAGTAGCTCCAATCAATTGCTCTGCGGCACAGGGAGTCAAGGACAGCGGATACAGGCTGGCAACCTGTTGGCTGTTGGCGCATATGTGTTGATTTATCTGCGCAGCGATTGGATCAATCGCAGATCGACTTTCAGACAAGCCACTGGAGGTCACAAACACCAGGTCAGAGTGCATGAGTCTCATCGGCGATTCCCGCAGGGGGCCTACCGGAATACGATGGCCGTTCCCAAAACGGCGCGCTGCGTCGATTAGTACAACCTCCAGATCCCGCGCCATCGCATAGTGTTGAAGACCATCATCGCTCACCACAATATCGCACTTCAGGTTCTGTCGAATAAAATCAATGGAGGCCACCCGATCCGGACCGGCCACCACAGGAACGCCTGTGACCTGTGCCAGCTCACAGGCTTCGTCTCCGCACAAAACGGGGTCGCTGTGATCAGTCACAAGCATAGGCCACTGCGTCGAGGTACCACCGTACCCCCTTGTGACGATGGCCGGATCAGATCCCAGGCGCTGCAGCATGGTCACTATCTCGGCCACCACAGGCGTTTTCCCAGTACCACCAGCCACCAGATTGCCAACAACAACGGTTGGCAAGCGCACAGCCTGTGATCTCTGCGCCAAAGACTTTTTTCGACGCCAACCGGCGAGCGCGACATAAAGATATTCAAACGGCAACAACAGGTTCAATACGCCTGCCTTGCCGTACCAACGAGCACTGACAAACTCTTCAACGCGCGCGCGAAAACCTCTTTCAGGCATCGTTGACTGCGAGCTCACTATCATAAAGTCGAGCATAGGCACCCTGAGCATCCAACAGTTCTTCGTGAGTGCCAGATTCGATAACCTGGCCCTGCTCGACCACAAGAATAAGATCTGCACTTTCTATGGTGCTCAGACGATGTGCGATCACCAGCGTGGTCCTGTTTCGCATCACAGCTTCCAGCGCCGCCTGAATATGCCGCTCCGACTCGTTATCCAGAGCAGAGGTTGCTTCATCGAGAATGAGTATGGGTGAGTCTTTCAGAAGCGCCCGGGCTATTGCAATACGTTGACGCTGGCCACCGGAGAGTTTTGTGCCGTTATCACCAACTTCGGTTGCCAACCCATCTGGCAATTCATCAATAAACACATCAGCATGAGCTTTGCTAATCGCGCTCTGCAACTGCTCTTCCGTTCGTGATTCCAGCGCACCATAAGCAATATTACGACGCAGCGTATCGTTGAACAGAACAACCTGCTGATTCACAAAAGCAATCTGGTCTCGCAGACTTCGCAGATTAAACTCTGCAATTGGCTGATCGTCGACCAGAATGTCGCCACCCAGGGCATCATAAAATCTCGGAATGAGATTGATGATGGTTGATTTACCACCACCAGAACGACCGACCAGCGCAACCGTCTGACCAGGCTCAACCACAAAACTCACACCGTCGAGCACCCGCTCTTTGCCGGTATCGTAAGAGAAACTAACGTTCTTAAACTCTATCCGCCCTGCCAGGTTCTCAGCCGAGCGCGAGCCTTCATCCAGCTCCTGGGGTTCGTCGAACTGCGCAAAAACATCTTCAGCCGCTGCCAGACCGCGCTGCAACTTCGCATTCACTTCCGAGAGCTTCTTTATAGGTTTGGCAAGTAAACCAGCAAGCGTCATGAAAAACAGAACGTCTCCGGCAGACAGGTCACCACCAATCGCCGGGTTAAACAACAACGAAATCAGGAACGCGAGCGCCCCGGCGACAATGAGCTGGATAATCTGCACGCTAGCTGCCTTGGTGAGGATCATGCGCAGGTTCTGTCGCCGATTGTTGTCACTAGCCTTGTGGAAGCGTTGTTGCTCGTAGGCCTCGCCACTAAAAATTCGCACTGCCCGATGACCGTTCACCATCTCCGAGGCCACATGCGTAACATCCCCCATGGAGCCTTGAATTCGCTGACTGATACGACGGAATCGCCGGGAGGCATAAGCAGTGATAAGTGCCACAACGGGCGTGACCGCCAGGAAAATGATTGACAGCTTCCAGCTCGTGTAGAGCATGGCACCCAGTAGCAGAACTACTTTAGTGCCATCTTGCATGAGAGTTTTCAGAGCATCAGACGCCGTGTCTCTAAGCTGAGCCACGTTAAACGTGAGGCGGGAAACCAGATGACCATGAGTGCTGCGATCAAAGTAAGCCGTTGGCAAACTGGCTAACTGGTTAAACAACTCGGTTCGTATGCGATGCACTACATGAAAGGAAATTCGACCGAGAAACAGCTCGCCAACCACGCCACCCAGCCCGCGAACAGCGGCAGCGAGAAGAATCATTAGTGGAAAACTGATCGCCGCGCCGGCTGGCGGGGTTTCCCAAAGATCAACCACATCGCGAATAAGATTGGCGAAGTAAACTTCCGCTGCGTTTCCGAGAATAAAACCAATGACCGCTGCGATAAACAACGGCCATAGAGGGATTACATAAGCGAGAAGTCGTTTATAGAGCTGCCAGTCGGAGGTGGTTTGCGGCTCAGCTTTCATCATCCGGATTTTGCGTGGTAATGCTGATTCGACTCAAACCAACCTGCCCCGCCGCATCCATTGCCCGAACCACAGATTGGTGGGAGGTATTCGCATCGGCGGTTACGATCAAACGTTTTGTTAAATCACCACCGGATGCCTCCTGCAAACCGCGAATGAGTGTCTCTATTTTGCTGTTTACCAGCAACTGGGAGTTAATGGAGTACTCTCCGTCCCGGCTAATACTCACTTCCAATACCTGGTCTTCCACCTGCTGAAGTTCGCCCGTGGCTTCAGGCAAATCAATCTTAAGTTGTGTCTCACGAATGAAGGTTGTCGACACCATGAAAAAAATCAGCAGCAGAAAAACAACATCAATCAGCGGCGTAAGCTCGACAGTGGCATCGAGGTTGTTGGCTAAACGCTTGACCTTCACGCCTTGGCCTCACCATCGCTCACGCTATCTGCGACCGCGCGATCGCCCATCATGATATCGATCAGTTTGCTGCCCTGTTGTTCAAGCGTTACTGCATGCTCATCAACCTTGCGCACAAACATACGGTGGAATATCAATGCGGGAATCGCCACAGCAATACCGGCAGCCGTAGTGATAAGCGCCTGAGAAATACCACCAGCCAAGACATTGGCATTACCCGCACCATGCAGTTGCAACGCCTGAAACACCTTAATCATGCCGACTACCGTGCCGAGCAGACCAATCAGCGGGCTAATGGCCGCAATTGTTCCGAGAGCCGTGAGATAGCGTTGCAGCTCGTGCATGACCTGCCCCGCGGCTTCTTCCATGGCTTCTTTCATGATTTCTCGGCCACGGCTGGCATTCACAAGCCCTGCAGCCAGTACCTGACCCAGTGGACTTTCGTTTCTGAGGCTACGTAATCGAGCCTGATCAAGTTTCTTCTCTTTCACCGCACCCCAGGTATTTGCAAGCAGATCATTGGGCGCTACCCGAGGTCCCTGCAGGGTCCACCAGCGTTCAACCGAAATTGCAGCTGCCAGCACACTGCAGAGCAGGATTGGCACCATCAACCATCCGCCGGATTGAATAAGTTCTAACACCGCTGTGAAACTCCTCTTTACCTACCTGTTTTTATAATTTTGTCGTCGACACGGACCAAGATCGGAACAACCGTTTGGGCCGCGGGGAACATAGCCTGATTATGTCACGCCATACAAGCATGACCGACACTCGGCCGCGGACTATTTCGACAGATTGTTGCAGATTGCTCCAGAACGGAGACCCCAACGAAAACTAGTCACAATAATTGACGTTATGCGGCGCCGAACGCCGCGATCAGCGCTTGAGGTAGATGTTCTCGTAGCAGTGGTTTGTCGCCTCGACAAAGCCTTCAACTGAGCCACAGTCGAAGCGCCGGCCCTTGAACTTGTAGGCAATAACGCACCCGTCCTTGGCTTGCTGCAACAGCGCATCAGTGATCTGGACTTCGCCGTTCTTGCCGGGAGGTGTCGACTCGAGAATGTCAAAAATATCAGGGGTCAGTATGTAACGACCAATTATCGCAAGGTTGCTCGGCGCCTCGGAGGGCGCGGGCTTTTCCACCATATCGGTGACGCGAAACAGATTTTCGCTGAGTTCTTCGCCCACAATCACGCCATATTTGTCAGTCTCTTCCTGGGGCACTTCTTCAATAGCCACAATCGAGCAGCGAAATTGTTTGAACAGTTTCGCCATTTGGGCAAGAACGCCATCGTCCGGTCCCATGCAGAGATCATCTGCGAGCACCACGCCAAAGGGCTCGTCTCCAACCACAGTACGGCCAGTTAATATGGCGTCACCGAGCCCGGACATATTGATCTGCCGGGTGTAACTGAAGGTGCAATGGTCGATAAGTTCCCGGATTCCACCGAGCATCTTTTCTTTACCCGTACCCGCGATCTGATGTTCGAGCTCGTAACTGACATCAAAATGATCTTCAATCGCCCGCTTGCCGCGACCGGTCACAAATCCAATATCTGTCATGCCGGCAGCAAACGCCTCTTCCACGCCGTACTGCACGAGCGGCTTATCCAGAATGGGCAAGATCTCTTTCGGCATAGCCTTGGTAGCGGGAAGAAACCGGGTGCCGTATCCGGCAACGGGAAAGAGACACTTCTTGATCATTACAACGTCCTTTTTTAAGCACAGGCTTCAACAGCTTGAGCTATAACAGCTTAGGCGTATCTGGCCGCTGTAGCGCGACAAACATCACAAACCAACGCCTGGAAATCAGGTGATTGTCGGCATCCTATCAGGGTGAACAAGCGCGACAAGCGACGCTTTCACATTCGGATGGATTGCTGTTATTCGGGAGCTGTCTGCCAGGAACTAACTGCTAGGAACTGTCTGCCTGACTTAACGCATATACGCTGTCATTTTGCGGCACCCTATGGAGCTCAGCTTCATCGAGCATCGCTAGCAGATGGCGGCAAATGAGCCGCCCTGCTTTCAATTCTTCCGGGGAGTGCGACGGTGCCCGGCGCAGCTTCCAATGCAGGCGCTTGGCGGCTGCCATGTGATCTACAGCAGCACGGGGCTT
>CAZWMD010000026.1:0-51327 GCA_964634815.1 uncultured Pseudomonadales bacterium
TAGGGTTTGTTTCCAAAGCTCAGCCGTCGAGCCGCTAGGCGGTCTCGAAATAGGTTCGCGAGGTTGCGGCAGCCACAAAGTTCTCTCGCAAATGGGCGAGACTTTGCATGTCGGCGTTTACCGCATCAAGGCCATGCTCCAGAACATAGGCATAAGAGCGCTGAAACTCCGAAAGATTGGCGTCCATGAGTTTTTGATTGTAGTGCGCATCAAAGGCTTTGGGATTGCCCCAGCCCAGAAAACTGGTGCCTGCGAGAAAACGCCCGGCCTTCATACCAATCAAGCCGATACCGGCGTCTCTGGCTGCTTGCAGTTGGTTGCCCAGATCCCGCATTGGCGGTGAGCCGGGCAAGACCTTCCTGGTTTTCCAGTCGTACCAGCCGCCGGGTGTTATTGCGATCATTGCCAAACTGAAGGTGCCCAGTTTGCTTGCTGCGGCAAGGACATTACTTGCATTCTGATGGGTGCTTAAACCCAAATGAGATACCTTGCCTGCGGCCTTGGCATTGGCAAAAGCGTTTTGTATTTCGTCGCTGGTGATGACCGATACATTGTTGGATGCCATGAGGTAGTAGGCATCCACGTGCTCTGTCCTCATTTCCTTCAGGCTAGCATCCAGTCTCTTTGTCCACCCTGCTGCGGCTGCTTTTGCCTGTGCTGCAGTTATAACGTCGTCCGGTTCTGCGTCGATAGGCACAATGGCCTTGGAAATCAGAAACAGTTCGTCACGATGGGTGCGCAGAAACGGAGCCAGATTTTTTTCTGCATCATCGTAGTAGCCGCTGAACCCCACATCAAAGGTGTTGATGCCCGCATCAAGGGCCGCGTTAAGTAATTCATCTCTGGGTTTGCGTGACAGCGCCGCGCCACAACCAAATATCAGGCGACTGCTATTGTGGCCGGTTTGTCCCAGGGTTTGGTAAGCCATCTTGGGCCAGCCGCCGGGCGCTGTGAGGCTTGCTTTGGCTTTGCCTTCAGCAACGGCGGCACGCACATTACCGGTCTGTAACAAAACCTGGCCAGAGACGGAGACTGCGGCCAGCCGACCCAGAAAACGGCGTCGGCCGGGGGTTTGAACAGGTTGAACAGAGGGTTCTTCTGAATGAGTCATCGATTCCGTCCTCTAGCAATAGGCATCCACCTAGTTTGCCACAAACGCCTATCCAGAGCAGAAACCCCGGTGAATATGAGGTATCACTCCAGGATGTGGGTAATTCGGTAAGATTCTGACTTGCCTGCAGAAGGAATTTAACGGAGGGGCATCTGTGACAACTGACCAACCACAAACGGTTTCCAGAGAACAATGGCTGATTGCGCGATCTGCCTTGCTGGTTGAAGAGAAGGCGCACACCAAAGCACGCGAGGCACTCGCTGAAAAGCGTCGGGCGCTACCGAGGGTCGCTGTCGACAAGGACTACCAGTTGGTGGGTACGCAGGGCCGTAAAAGTCTGTCGGCATTGTTTGAAGGCCAATCGCAGCTCCTGGTCTACCATCTGATGTTTGGCCCGGCCTGGGACAAGCCCTGTGTTGGCTGTACCGCCTGGGCAAATGCCTTCAACGGTGCAACCGACCAGTTTGCTGCAGCAGACGCGCGACTGATTGCGGTCTCACGGGCGCCACAACAAAAACTTGCCGCGCAGGCCAGAGACTTTGGCTGGCGTTTCGCCTGGTACTCGTCAAGCGAGAGCGATTTCAATTATGACTTCTACGCCTCATCACTTGATGAAAGTCCGTTGTCGAGTCGCAGCATTGGTGCAGGGCAGCACGCGGAGGTTGTCGAGTTCGATCGTGGTGAAAATCATGGGGTCAGCGTGTTCTACAAAGACGCTGAGGGGGCGATTTTTCATACCTACAGCACCTACAACCGGGGTATCGAGGCGATGAACGGCGCGCTGGGTTATCTTGATCTTCTGCCCAAGGGGCGGGCCTGGTAATACAGGCCAATCCGGGCTCAGTTCGTTATCATGGGGTTTTGTTGTTAGCGAGCACCCAATCCATGAGCGCCAACCAAACCACAGAGATCCTTGCAGGTTTGCAACAAACCCTTAGATCAGGAGCCATCGCCCACCTGCCGAATTGGCAGAATTTCAACCCGAGTGATGTCGAAATAGGGGTGCGTGCCCTAGTGCAGCAATGCACCGAGAGCTTTTCTGCCCTCGAAAGCTCTTTAGACAAAGACGGCAAGCCGAGTTGGCAGACGCTGATGGATCCGCTTGAGACCATAGAAAATCAGCTGGGCGCCATTATTGGTCCGGTTAATCATCTTACCAGCGTTAAATACTCCGATGAGTTGCAGGCGGCCTATGACGCCGTCCGACCTGAGGTGATTGAGCTGTCCAGTCAGATGAGTCAATCCCAGGCGGTCTATGGGGCCATGAAGACCTTGCTTGCAAGTGAAGAAGGACAACAGGCTGATGATGCTCGACGGAGAATTCTCGAAGAGTCAATCCGTGGCATGGAACGATCCGGAGTCCATCTTCAAGGTAACGCGCGTCAGCGTTTCCAGGAAATAAAGTCTGCCCTGGCTGAATTGTCGAATGACTTTCAGACCAACCTGGTGAAAGAAGAAAAAGAAGCACGAGTGCTGGTGGCTGATCGTGCAGAGCTTGATGGCGTACCTGAACAAATCATCGCCATGGCTCGAAAGCAGGCGGAAGACGACGGCATGGCCGGCGATGATGTACAGGGCCCCTGGAGTTTTGTGGTTAATGCAGTGAGCTACATGGGAGTCATTCAGCAGTGTACACATCGCGGCTTGCGCGAGCGTTTCTACCGCGCTTTCAGATCTCGCGGGCGGTCTGCAGAATTTGATAACACCGAGGTGCTTCAGCAAATTCTTCGCTTAAGACAGGAGCAGGCTCAGTTGGTGGGCTTCGACAACTATGCCGAACTTAGTATCGACAGCAAAATGGCGCCGTCGCTTGAGTCGGTGTTGTCGATGATCAGCGAACTGGAACGGGCCGCGCGTCCGGCCGCCGAGGCTGAGCTGGCGGAGCTTACAGCCTTTATGGTCAAGCAAAACGCAGAGGGTGCAGATGATCCTATGCCCTGGGATGTCGCGTTTTGGGCTGAACGATTGCAGGAAGACAAGTACGCCTACGATGCGGAAGCCCTGCGCGATTACTTCCAGATGCCCAGAGTGCTTGAAGGCCTCTTTGGTTTGGTTACCAAGCTGTATGGTGTTGAGATAGTAGAAAGCAACGATGCTGCCGTGCCGATGTGGGACCCCTCCACGCAGTTCTTTGAGGTTCATAAAGAGGGTAAACCCATAGCAGGTTTCTACGTTGATCCTTACGCTCGGCCGGGTGAGAAGCGAGGGGGTGCCTGGATGAATACCGTGGTAGGGCGCAGCCGTTTGCTGGCCATCGACAATCAGCCCGCTTCTTTACCGGTGGCGTTATTTGTCATGAACGCCCGACCACCGGCAGCAGGCAGACCCGGCCTCATGTCGCTGGACGAAGTGCGCACGCTGTTTCACGAGTTTGGTCATGCCACGCAGCACATGTTTACCCAGGTTGATGAGGGTGGGGCGTCGGGAATGAACCTGGTGGAGTGGGATTCTGTCGAGCTTGCCAGCCAGTTCAATGAATACTGGATGGAACACAAGCCCTTTCTGCGGAGTCTCAGTGCCCACGTTGATACCAATGAGCCGCTGGATGATGCAACCCTTGATCGAATTCTTGCGAGCAAGAATTTCATGGTTGGGAACGCAACACTGAGACAACTGTTGTTTGCAAAGGTCGACCTGCGGATTCACGAGATCTTTGGGGTCGGGGAGGATGCTGATCAAGCACTTACTCCGTTTGAGATCGAGCGCCAGTTAGCACGTGAGACGGTAATTACGCCGATGCTGGACGATGAGTCTCAGTTGCCTGCATTTGGCCATCTGTTTGCGGGAGGCTACGCCGCAGGGTATTACTCCTATAAATGGGCGGAAGTGTTGGCCGCTGATGCCTTTGCGGCGTTTAGAGAGGTGGGTCTTGAAAACGATGAATCTGTGCGCGAAGTGGCGCGGAGATTTGCTGAGACGGTTCTGGGGCTGGGCGGCAGTCAGCCTGCGGCTGAGGTTTACCGGTTATTTCGAGGCAGGGATGCATCAGTGAATGCGTTGCTTGTCGATCAGGGATTATTGGGTGAGCAGGCGGCTTAAGGTCAGCGCGACCTAACGAATAACAACAAGAATTTAATGTAAGAGGGCAGAGCATGAATACGGATCTGAAATCCAAAGTGGCAGTAGTTACCGGAGCCAGCCGCGGCATCGGCAAAGGCATTGCGTTGGCTCTGGCTGAACGAGGGTGCACGGTGTTTGTCACCGGCCGAACGAGCGGTGACGGCCCCTTGAGTGTGGAAACCTGCGCAAAACAGATTGATGAGGCCGGCGGCAAAGGCATACCGCTTATCTGTGATCATGGTGTAGATAGTGACATTGAAGCACTTTTCCAGAAGGTTGCGCAGCACACCGATCATATCGATTTTCTGGTGAACAACGTTTACAAGATTCCCTCACCACCCGCCTGGGGTGGCGGCTTCTGGGATCACCCAATTGGTATTTGGGATGACCAGGTGGGTATCGGCTTGCGTGCGCACTATGTGGCGAGCTGGCATGCCGCAAAGCTCTTGTTTGCAGCCCCTGCAGGAGCAGCCATTATGAATGTGTCGTCACCGGGTGGGCAGTCGTATCACTTTTCATCGTCCTATGGTGCGGGCAAAGCGGGGCTCGATCGGTTGACGGCAGATATGGCGATCGAGCTTGAGCCCAAGGGAGTGGCAGCCGTGGTGCTGTACCCGGGCTCTGTCGCGACAGAGTTCACCATAGAAGCGTCGAAAAGCCAGAACATGGACTTGTCTAACGCCCAGTCCACAACCTTTGTTGGGCGGAACGCCGTTGCCTTGCTGTGTGCTGACGATCTGATGCAACGCACGGGTAAGATCTGCTGGGTGGAAGATCTGGCGGATGAGTTTGATATTAATGAAGACGATGGAACGCGCCCACCACGCTACGAACAGCGCGTGGGCAGCAAGGCTTAGCTCGCGATACGCACCAATCGTTTACCGATATTGTCCCCGGCCATCATGCCAATGAAGGCCTGGGGCGTATTCTCGATACCGTCGACGATATCTTCGAAGTAGTTGAGGCTGCCGTCGCTTAAGCGCCTGGCCATGCGCGGCAGGAACGATTCAAATTTGTGCATGTGGTCGTAGATCACAAAGCCGGTCATGGTTGCCCGAGCGCTGACCATCGCCCCGAGGCGACTTATGCCGTTATCGGTCCCGGGCGCGGATGAGTTGGCGCTTGAAACGTTGTACCCGGAAATCTGCCCGCACACGGGTATCCGTGCGAATGGGTTGATATTGGCGAGGGCCGCGTCAAGCGTTGGTCCGCCCACGTTGTCAAAGTAAACGTCAATGCCCTCGGGAGCGAGCCGGGGAAGTGCCGTTGCGGCGGCCTCATTTTTGTAGTTAAACGCCGCATCAAAGCCTAATGCTTCTGTCAGGTGCGCTACTTTTCTGTCGCTGCCAGCGCTACCGATCACCCGTGCGCCGGCGAGTTTTGCCAACTGGCCGGCAATAGAACCCACGGCACCGCTTGCCGCTGATACAAACACAGTGTCGCCGGTGTTTGGCTGGCCGAGTTCCAGCATCCCAATCTCCGCGGTGAGACCCGGCATGCCTCGAACCGAAATCGCATGGGACAGAGGACCGAGTGATTTGTCGACTGGAAACAGGGTTTGTGGCTTCTCAACAACGCTGTACTCCTCCCAGTTCAGGAAGCCCCAAACGTAGTCCCCGGGTTGAACGCCGTCACTGTCGCTGTCGATAACTTCTGCAACCACCCTGGCAGGAATTGGCTGATTCAGGGCAAAACCGCCGGTGTAGTTTTTGCCTGTTCCCATGCGGCCGCGCATGTATGGGTCACATGAAAGGTATAGGTTACGGGTAATGCAGCCGCCTTGGGGCAGTACGGGCATTGGCTGTTGTTCGATACAAAAACAGGCGTCGGTCACTGCGCCGTCTGGCCGCTGCTTAAAGATAACCTGGGTGTTACTGGTCAATTTGTTTATTCCCGGAATTATCAGTGTTGGTGTGGGCCTCAGGTTCGGCATCGCGGACCAGCATCAGTAAACCAAAGCCAATCAGCATCAGGATAATCAGTGAGGCGTATCCCACGCGTTGGCTTTCAAACCAGTCCGTGAAGCTGCCAACCATGAGCGGCGCTAGAAATGCCGTTACGGTGCCAGACAGGGCATAAAGACCAAAGAACTGAGTGATTTTTTGTGCGGGTGCGAGTTTGACCAGCAGCGTTCTCGATGAGGATAGCCCTGTTACAAAGAACATGGCGAACAAGAGATTGTTCAAGAAATAAAGTAGCTCCGGTAAGGTCTGAAAGTAAGGGAAACTCCAAACCGGTTCGTTGTTTTCAAGCGTGACAAAGAAAAACAGCGAGTCATTGTGTATCGATACGGCATTAACCAGCAAGATCGCAGACACCGCAATGGCAACCTGCAGGGCGCGTTTTGAACCCAGCGCATCATCAACCAGGCCGCCGAAGTAGGCACCAAGCATGGCTGCAAAACTGGTGCACAAGCCAAAAATCAGTAAAGCGGTTGTATCCCAGCCAAAGGTGCCTGAGGCATACACACCACCGAAAGTCATCACGCCAACCATGCCGTCAAAATAGAACATACGGGCCAGCAGATACATGGCGACGTTGCCGTACTGAGACAGTTCACTCAGCGTATCTCTAAGTTCGCTGAATCCCTCGTTAATGGCATCACGAAACCCACCCACACTCTTCTTTCCGTCCGGTGTGAAGAGCAGCAATGGCAGGGTGAAGATCAGCATCCAGACTGCCGACAGTGGGCCCACGAGCCGATTGTGCTCGTGGCTCGATTTGTCGAGACCAAACCAGGGCTCACTGGGTACAAAGCTCCAGCTGCTTTCGCCAGGCAGCGAGAAGGCAAGCAACACAAAAACCATTAGCAGCAGGCCGCCAACGTTGCCCATTGCATAGGCCAGACCGGAAATCATCCCCACGCGATCAGCGGGTGCGATTGTCGCCAGCATCGCGTTGTGAAAGACCTCCTGGATTGCAAACGCGATGCCAATGGCGATGAGCAAGATCAGCGTAGGGTACACACCCAGCCCCGCACCAGCGGGCTTGGCCCACCACAGCGCGCTGGCTGCAACCACCATAAAAACGGCCGTTGCGGCCACCCAGGGTTTTCTTCGCCCTCGCTTGTCCGCTACCGCCCCGAGCATGGGGGCGACCAGCGCCAGGATGATGCCGGTAATGGCATTGGTGTAGCCCAAAAGGCTTTGCCCCGCAACGGGATCGCCGACCACTACGTTTGAGAAGTAGGGAAAGAAAATATAGATCACTACCAGGATGTAGTAGGGATCTCGTGCGCCCTGACAGGCCGCCCAGCTAATGTAGCCCAGGGGTGAGGCGGCGACGGTGCCGGCCAACGACACAGCGGGTGTCTCTTTCGAAACCTTATCAGGCATCAAGGGCAGGTCCGCCATGAGTTAAGTGCTAGCCTCTATCGTCTCGAAGCCTTCGCGAAGTACGGGTGTTACCTCGCCAACGCTTAAGAGTGATTCGACGCAATCTCGAATCGATACATCCAACGGTCTAAAGTTGATACCCAGAAGATCTCGTATGCGGTCGTTGCGCAGTTCACAGCCCGCCCAAATCGTGCGCATTTCGGTTTCTCTTGCCTGCAATCGCTCTGGGTGGGTATCTGTGACCGGTGGTGTTTTGTGCCCTAGTTCAGGCAGCAATCGATTGATATCGGCACAGATATCTTCGACGTTGCGCGCATCGGTTGACCAGGCGATGTAACGTTCACCGTTGTGCACGTCAACACTTTCCAGCAGACCGATGTGGCAGTCAGCATCATCTCGAACGTCAACCGTCATCCAGGGTCGATAGGCACCGGTTTGAAAATACTTGCCAAGCAACATCATCTCGATGTTGTGTTGCCATGGCCCGGCGTCTTTTTGATGTGCGGATTGGATCGGCCCTACGTTATCGGCTGGACAACAGGTGATCGCATCCCAGCCACCATGCTGACTCGCAGCATCTGCGAAGGCACGTTGAGCAATGACTTTGCCCATGGAGTATCCCTGACCTTTAGCCACCGAGCGTTTGGGATTTTGTTCATCAGGATAGCGATCTTCATAACAAACCGGGCGCTTTACCAGCTCCTGTAAATCCACCTCAGAAATTACCGCTGCGATGCTCGAGGTAACCACAACTCGGGTCACGGTTTCAGAGCGATTTACGCTGTTGATCACATGATCACAAACTCGTTGAACATAGGTCTGATCGTCGTAGTCCGAGACATGGGACAGGTGCGCCACGCCGTGGCAGCCCCTAAAAATATTGTCAAAACAGCCGTCGTTGTCCAGATCTGCAGCGTGCAGGGTGAGCCGGCGCGACTTGTAGGCCCCCATGGCTTTGAGAAAGCCGCACTTGGTATTGTCAGCTGGGTCGCGTACACAGGCGCGCACGCGGTACCCCCTGTCGAGCAGGCGCCGGACTACCCAGCCACCAATGAAGCCCGTAGCGCCGGTGACGGCGATCGTGCCATTTTTAGGAACCGGTGACATAAGTTGATCCTTCTGGAAATCTCTGGGAAATTCGGAAATGTTCTGAGTTGATTACGCAGTGACCGTCGTTTTTGTAGTGAGCCGAGCGATGCGAATTCCAAAGGCGATAAAGGCCAGTGTCATAATGGGGCTGAGATAGCAGAATACAGCAAAGGGAGCGTAGGCCAGGGTGCTCACCCCAAGCACCCCGGCGTGAAATGCGCCGCACGTGTTCCAGGGCACCAGGGGCGAGGTTGCAGTGCCTGCATCTTCAAGGGTTCTCGACAGGTTTTCTGGCGCAAGCCCCCGTTCAGTGAATGCCGGCGCAAACATTCTGCCGGGTACGATAACTGCCAGGTACTGATCGGCAGCACTTATATTGGTGAAAACGCAGGTGCCTGCTGTTGCACTGACCAGGCCAAAATCGGATCGCGCCCGGCTTACCAGAAAATTGGTGATGCGCTGTAAGAACCCGCTGGCTTCCATAACTCCACCAAAGCTCATTGCAGCTAGGATCAGCCAGATTGTGTTGAGCATGCCTTCCATGCCGCCAGAGGTGAGCAGTTCGTCGAGCATCGGATGATGGGTAACAATCGCTGATTCGGTGTACATCACCTTCATCAGGCTGACATAAGTGCCACGTTCGCTAACCTGGGCCAGAACCTCAGGCTGAAACAGGGGCGCAAACACTGCACCCAACAGGGCGCCGCAAACGATTGCCGGAAGGGCAGGTACTTTTTTCAGGATCAGACCAACGATGATCAGTGGCGGAACGAACAGCCAGAGGGACAGATTGATGGTCTCGCGCAGTACTTGAGAGATAACTTCTGTGCGTTCGCTTGCGGCAGGGTCTGCGGATCCTCCGCCGATGAACGCAAAGACAAGCACTGCAAGCAGAATACTTGGTACGGTTGTCAGCGCCATGTACCTTATGTGCACAAAGAGTTCGGTATTGCTTGCCGCGGAAGCCAGATTGGTCGTGTCTGACAGGGGCGACATCTTGTCGCCAAAATAGGCGCCAGAAATGATCGCGCCGGCAACCGCTGCCTCGTTTTGTCCCAGCACGTTGCCGATACCCACCAGCGCGATACCGATGGTGGCAACCGATGTCCAGGAACTGCCAGTAAACAAGGCGACCAGAGCTGTGATGATACAGGCGCCGGGCAGGAATATTTCCGGGCTGAGTATCTGCAGTCCGTAATAGATCATCGCGGGAATAATCCCGCTTATAAGCCAGGTGCCAGAAAGGACACCCACCATAAGCAAAATAAGTAGCGCAGGGGTGGCAAGCCGTATGGCGTCCAGAATGCCATCCTGCAGGGTCGTCCAACTGACGCCCTGACGTATTGCAAGCACAGCGGCAAATGCCGCAGAGCCAATCAAAATGAGCTGGTTGGAACCGCTCACAGCATCATCACCAAAGATAAAAACGTTGTAAGACAGTGCCGCGATCAACAACACCAAAGGCAGGGCCGAAATGAATAGCTGTGCTCCATCGGAGGTGGTGTTGTGACTGTCTGTGGCTGCCACGATTAGTACTGCACTACTGAGCGAATGCTCTTGCCCTCGTGCATCAAGTCGAAGGCTTTGTTGATGTCTGCCAATGGCATTGTATGAGTGATGAGGTCGTCGATGTTTATCCGGCCTTCCATGTACATATCGACTATTTTGGGAACGTCTGTCCGTCCCCGTGCACCGCCAAAGGCAGTGCCGCGCCAACTGCGACCAGTCACTAGCTGGAAGGGGCGCGTGGAGATTTCCTGACCGGCGCCAGCGACACCAATAATGCAGCTTTGGCCCCAGCCTTTGTGGCAGGCCTCGAGTGCTTGCCGCATCGTGTCCGTTCGACCAATACACTCAAAGGTGTAGTCGAGACCGCCATTGGTCATGTCTATGAGGTCAGCCACCAGATCTTTGTGCTGCAAAGGGTTCACAAAATCGGTCATGCCAAACTGCTCGCCCAGTGCCTGTTTGTCTGGATTGGTGTCTATGCCAATAATGCGCGAGGCGCCCACCAGGCGAGCGCCCTGAATCACATTGAGGCCAATACCGCCAAGCCCAAACACAGCCACCGTGGAACCCGGCTCGACCTTCATGGTGAAGGCAACGGCGCCGATGCCCGTGGTGACTCCGCAGCCGATGTAACAGACTTTGTCGAACGGGGCGTCTTCACGAATCTTCGCCAATGCGATTTCTGGCAGAACCGTGAAGTTGGAGAACGTCGAGCAGCCCATGTAGTGCAGCACGGGTGTGCCATCCAGTGAGAATCGGCTGGTTCCATCGGGCATAACCCCGGCGCCCTGGGTTTCGCGGATGGCCTGACAGAGATTGGTTTTGGGGTGCAGACAGTAGTCACACACCCGGCATTCTGGGGTGTATAGGGGGATGACGTGATCGCCGGGTTTGAGTGAGCTGACACCGGCACCAACCTCAACCACAACCCCTGCGCCCTCGTGTCCAAGTACGGCCGGAAACGCCCCTTCCGGATCATCGCCGCTGAGGGTGAACGCATCGGTATGACACACGCCGGTGGCCTTGATCTCAACCAGTACTTCGCCGGCTTGCGGGCCCTGTAGATCCAGTTCGACAATTTCCAGAGGTTTACCGGCGGCAAGGGCAATGGCGGCTTTGGTTTTCATATCGGCTCTTTTGTAGTGGCTGTTTGCGCACCGGCAAGAGTAACCAAAGCCGGGCTGGTGTGACATAGCTTTGCCCCGGTGGGATAACGCTGCTAGCGTGACGACTGGAGAACATTTGAGGTGGTGTGATGAGTGCTCATCCGGATTTGATTCAGGACGGTGCTGGCGTTAGCGAGGGCTTTCCTCGTCGCGGCCAGTCGTGGCAAGTGCTTGAGGAACAGATGCAGGGGTTTCGTGAGCGCGATGTTGACTGGCGCAATTCGAGAACCGGGCTTTATGTGTTTCATGCCGGCGACGACGTACTGGACGTGGGTGCAAAGGCCTATGAGATGTACCACGTTGAAAACGGCCTGGGGCTGAAAACAGCCTTCCCCAGCCTGAATCAGATGTACAGCGACGTGATTTCGAATGGGCTTGCGCTATTTGGTGCACCCAACGGTGGCGGCGACATGAGTTCCGGCGGTACCGAGAGTATCTTTTTGGCGGTCAAAACCTGCCGGGATTTCCATGCCTCACTTGGCAAAGAGGTGCTGGGGGCGACGATTGTGGCGCCGTTTTCTGCCCATCCGGCCTTTGACAAGGCGGCGCATTATTTGGGCCTCGAAGTTATTCGCGTGCCGGTGACCGACGATCATCTGGCGGACGTTTCCGCGATGGCGGGGAAGATCGATGAACGAACCATCATGCTTGTTGGGTCAGCCCCCTGTTATCCCTTTGGGGTGATAGATCCGATTCGGCAACTTGGTGAGCTTGCGCAGGCTAATGCGCTGTGGCTGCACGTTGATGCCTGTGTGGGTGGTTATTTTCTGCCGTTTCTCAAGGCCGCTGGCCACAGTGTTCGGGACTTTGATTTCACGGTGCCCGGGGTGCGCTCGATTTCTGCAGATCTGCACAAATACGGGTTTGCTCCAAAGGCTGCATCCACGGTGTTTTACCGTGAAAAAAACGAACATCAATTTCAGCAGTTTGCGTTTAATGCCTGGCCCTGCGGTGAGATGACCACACCAACCGCCTCGGGTTCACGTCCGGGTGGCGCCATCGCTGGAGCCTGGGCTGTGCAGCACTACCTTGGCCAGAACGGCTACATGGAGCGTGCGCAGCAAGTGGCTGAAGCGCATTCGATTATCGCACGGGGTGTTGAAGAATTTGGCCTGCACGCCCTGCATGCCGAGGCCTTGCCTATTCTTGCCCTGGCAACCCCCAAAGGTCAGATGGGCCCGATCTGGAGCGGCCTGCGCAAGCAAGGCTGGTATCTTGGTGGGGTCCAAACGCCTGAAGCCCTGCACATGATGGTGCAGCCGAATCACCTGCGGGTGGCTCACGAACTGGTAGCGGCTATTGGTCAGGCGGTCGAGGGCGCTCGCCATCGTGCTAGTTCAGTGGGCGAGGGCAAGGACGGCAACGGAGGACCAAGATATGCCTGACTTCTCACGATTGTTACTCGCGGCACTGCTTGGCGCAGGGCTTGCGCTTGGTGGAAGTGTTTTGTTTCGCGCCGACAACCCCGCCGGTGATCTGAACGCAGACGATCAGGCCACTGAATTGGCGGTTGAATCTACAGGTTCCCCTGAGCTTGATCAACAGATTCGCATTGCAAATCTGGAGTTGAGTCAGCAGCAGCTGCGTGATGAGCTGGCGGCATTGCGCCGTAGTCTGGCGGGTGGCGAGCAACAGGCGCCAGACGCAGCGGCATTCACAGCGACGACAGCGCCGGGGCCTGCAAATCAGACGACCGTAGCGACTGCCGACGGGCTAATTGCTGCGGGCATCAGCTCTGCTGACGCGCAACTGATGGTTGAGCGCCTCGACGCTCTGGCCCTGGCCCGACTTGAGGCTGACTTTCGGGTGCGTAAGGAGACCGGTGATGCCGGCCAACAGGCACGTCAGGATCGCCGGGCAATACCAAGAGACCGGGATGTTATTCGATCTGAGTTCGGGGACACCGCCTATGATCAATATCTTTATTCGCTGAACCAACCGAATCGAGTCGAAGTTTCCAGCGTCTTGCGAGATTCCGCGGCTCAGAATGCCGGTGTCCAGGATGGCGATTTTCTTCGTTCGCTCGACGGTGAACCGCTATTTAGCGTCCGTGACCTAACCCGGCAAATTCGTGAAGGGGATGCTGAGCGAACTTATCGATTACAGGTTGAACGGGGTGGGCAGGTCATCGAAACCTGGGTACCTGGCGGGCCTTTGGGTGTCCGGGTGAGCGGGACGGTTGCCGAGCCCGGTAATGGCTAGTAACGCCTAGTTGCCAGCCGCAATAGTCGGCGCTGCCCCCGGTATCCGCAGGGTCATCCCTTGCTTGATAGTGTTGTTGCGCAGGCGGTTGGTTTCCGCGAGGGTTTTGACTGAGGTGCCAAACCGACGTGCCAGGCTATAGAGCGTGTCTCCACGAGCAACCGAGTAGTGGCGGAAGCTTGCGGTTTGCGCGATCAGGGGTTCGCTGCTGGGGCCGCTCCGAGCCCGGGCGATTTCGCTTGGGCGTTCGATGAATCCGGTAATGCCTTGAGCTATGGCCTTGGCGATCGACCGCTGGCCTTTGGCGCTCTTCAATCTGGCTTCATCTTGCACGTTGGAGATGAAGGCGGTTTCCACCAGAATCGACGGGATATCTGGTGCTTTCAGAACGCCCAGGTCGGCGAGTCGCACCTTGTCAAAGCGCACCGGCTGGGATGCAAGCATTTGATCAAGTACGTTTTCTGCAAGTAAATTGCTTCGCTGCAGCGTGTCATTTTGCACCAGGTCATACAGCACATTGGCAACGCTTGCGTCCCGGTGGCTTAGATCAACACCTGCTAGTTTTGTCTTGGCTTTGGCCCGGTTGGGAATCTTGCCCGCCCAGCGGCGCGCGGCATGTTCAGCACCGGTGTTCGATAGAGCGTAAACCGAGCCCCCTCGAACTCGCCGATCGGTGATGGCGTCGGCGTGAACCGAGACAAACAGATCTGCGTTCTCTTGCCTGGCGATTTCAACCCGATCTGTCAGGGACAGGGTTTGGTCTGTGTCTCTGGTGAGAATGGCGCGAATACCGGGTCGGGCGTTAAGAGTTTTTGCCAGCTGCAGGCAAATTCCGAGTACAACGTTCTTCTCCAGCGTGCCGCCTTTGCCCACTGCGCCCGGCGCGCGGCCACCGTGCCCCGGGTCTATGGCAACCACGTACTCGTTTTCTGCAGGAACCTCGGCGAGATCGAGCACCACTCGTGCGGGTGAGCTGAGCGTTTGCAACGACGCCCGGGCGTTTGCCGAGAGCCGCACTTCAAGTCTCAGGTCTGAGGATTTTGCAGAGTTTGGGGTAGGGGAGACATTTCTGACCAGCCCTTCCCGGGCATGTAATTTGGTAGCCCTCCAGCGGGTGTTTGGCAGCTGCAGTTCGTAGGTTGCCGCTCCGGAACGCGTGAGGCTGGGGGTGGTTGCGCCAGTCAGATCAAAAACCAGTCGCGTATGTTTGTTGTGATTGCCGATTCGAACGTTTTTCAAATCGGCACTATTGGCCTGTACCGAGAACAGGCTTGTGGCGAGGAAGACAACCAGGCTCAGGATCACGAGCCCGTTTATCCGCGTGGGTGCATGGGCTCTTCTTTCTCTGCGGCGCACCACGGAGTCGCGGGATCCGAGTTGGTCCAGATGATAGGAGAACTGCTGGTGTTTGTTGATCTCGGTTGTGGACATCGCTGGCCGGGCTTGTATGAGGCAGGAGACCATTTCTCCAGCTGGCCGAGCAGTGTATGCCCTCTGATAGCTATTGCCAATAGCTACTTAAATCAATCAGTTATGGATGACACGTAAACTATGCCGAAAGTACCTAGGCGGCTGATTCGATGGGCAGGGTCTAGTTGGTGTGAGACTGGCTTTCAGGGAGATCAGGCTGATCACTACCCGTAGAAAAGGTCCTGCGGTCTGTGGTGTGGGGGCCCAGGTGGGCGATGCGCAGGCGGGCGACCAGTAAACAGGCGAAACCCAGTAGCACCGACAGTATCCACAGTATCGCTGAGAATTCGTAGTCCATCACTTTTTCTCCGGTTCTGAGTTGCCCTGATTGGGTTTCGTCGGACGGGCAGGGGATTCTACAACCGACAAACGTTCTGTCAATTGTTAAGGCCAATCAATCGACGGGGGCGAGTTCTTCTGCCATTGCATCGCGCATCACAAACTTCTGGATCTTGCCCGTCACGGTCATGGGAAACTGGTCGACAATTTTCACGTACTTCGGCACTTTGAAGTGGGCAATCTTGTCCTGGCACCAGCTTTGTATGCTGGATGCGTCGAGGGTTGCGCCTTCACGTGGCTGCACCCAAACGGCCACCTGTTCGCCAAATCGACTGTCTGGCACCCCAAATACCGCCGCGTCCTGAATGTCGGGATGAGTGAAGAGAAATTCTTCGATTTCGCGCGGATAGATGTTTTCGCCGCCGCGAATAATCATGTCTTTAATGCGGCCAACAACCTGCACGTAACCCTCAGCGTCCATGACCCCAATATCGCCGGAATGCAACCAGTGGGCCGGATCGATGGTCTCCGCGGTGCGTTCTTCATCGTCCCAGTAGCCGGCCATCACACAGTAGCCGCGGGTGCAGATTTCGCCCCGCTCACCAACCGGCACAACCTTGCCATCAGCCCCTTCGATCTTTACCTCAAGATGCGGGCCTGGCCGACCAACCGTGCTGACCTGTTTCTCCAGAGGATCGTCGGCCACTGTCATGTGATTGATAGGGCTGCATTCGGTTTGGCCGTAGCCGATCAGGATCTCTGACATGTGCATGTCAGATTGCACCTGCTTCATTACTTCCACCGGGCAGGGGGCGCCCGCCATCAAACCGGTGCGCAGCGTGGTGAGGTCGTAGCTCAAGAAATCCGGGTGCTCGAGCTCCGCGATGAACATGGTTGGAACGCCGTGCAGCGCGGTGCAACCCTCGGCCTGAACGGCCTCAAGCGTCGAAACCGGATCAAAGGACTCCGCAGGAAAGACGGCGGCAGCGCCCTGGGTAATACACACCAGTGTGCCCAACACCATGCCAAAGCAGTGATACAGGGGCACAGGTATACAAAGCTTGTCGTTGGGCGTGAGCTTCATGCGTAGCCCGGTGGTGTTGGCGTTGTTAAGAATGTTGCAATGAGACAGCGTGGCGCCTTTTGGGTTGCCTGTGGTGCCGCTGGTGAACTGGATGTTGATGGCGTCATCCGGCCCCAGACCTGCGCCGATTTCTTCCAGTTTGGCAGGATCAAGTTGGTCACCCAATTCGCAGACCTGTGCGAAGTTGACCATTCCGGGGGTCGCGTCTTCACCCAGCCGAATAACGGTTTTCAAATGCGGCAGTTTTTTTGCACTGAGCTCTCCCGGAGCGCAGCGTGCGAGCTCTGGCGCAAGCTCGGTGAGCATGTGCAGATAGTTGCTGGTTTTAAATTGAACGCCGCTGATGATGGCTTTGCAGCTCGATTTATTCAGGGCGTACTCAAGTTCATACACCCGATAGGCCGGGTTGATGCAGACCATGATGGCGCCAATCTTGGCGGTCGCAAACTGGGTAAGGCACCACTCAACGCAATTGGTGGCCCAGATTCCTACTCGATCACCCGGTTCGATTCCCAGGGTAACAAGCCCGCCTGCCAGACGGTTAATTTCGCTTTGATACTCGCTGTAGGTGAAGCGAATGTTCTGATGTCGAGAGACTAAAGCGAGGTTGTCGGGATAGGTGTTGGCAACGTCGTCAAAACATTCGCCAATGGTTTGATAGCGCAGGGGGTCGTCAGCAGGGCCGCAATAGTACGATTGGGTGAGGGGTGGCATGGGCAGTTTCCTTGTTACTTGCTTGCTAACTAACTCACCAACGGGAGCTGTGTTCTTTGCAGGATCGTGTTCAGGGCAAAGCTGGTATCGATGTTGGCGATGCCAGGCACCCGTGACAGTTTCTCTTTCAGGAAACGTTCGTAGTGGGCGATGTCGTTGGCAACCACACGGAGCAGATAGTCGCGGCCACCACCGCTCATCAGGTAGCACTCCATCACTTCGGCAAAGGCCTTGATGCTGCGCTCAAAACTCTCAAGTTGATCGTGCATCTGGGTTTCGAGATTCACCGCGACAAATACGTTAACCGGCAATCCCACGGCGTCCTGATCCACCTGGGCGGTATAGCCCTTGATAATGCCCTGGGCTTCCAGATTACGCAGTCGGCGCAGGCAAGGGGTTTGTGACAGGCCAACCAGCTCGGACAGCTCAACCACGGTCATGCGGCCGTTATTTTGCACCGCAGAAAGGATCCGGCGATCCGCTTTGTCTAATTTTGCTTGCTTCATTGGAGGATATCCCTAGTGAGAAGCTCATTTTAGAGGATGTCACTGTCTGCAACCAGATGTTTAGATGAGAACGCACTAAATATTTTGCTCAGCTCACTACACTTGGCTTAGGCGGGCAGCTCCCCGGGAGTGCTCAGGCTTTTGGCTAGTGAATTTAAGGTACGTCATGAGTACACAGTTGCGTGATCTCTCGACTGGCTGCTTTGCAAGTCAGTTAAAACAAGGACTTGAAGACGGTTTCGAACGAGTTGTTGAGATTCGAAATGCCTCCGTCGGCCTCACCGCCTACGTCGCGCTGCACAGCACGGCGCTTGGCCCGGCGCTGGGTGGCTGCCGCATGTTTCCCTACATCAGCCGCGACGCCGCGATAACGGATGTCTGTAATCTGGCTCGGGGAATGTCTTATAAGAACGCACTCGCAGACATTGGGTTTGGTGGTGGCAAGTCGGTTATTTTGGGTTCCCCTGCTGCAAAAACGCCACAATTGTTTGAGGCCTTTGCCGAGGGTCTGAATCTGCTTGGAGGTGACTATCTGTCTGCGGAAGATTCAGGGATTACGCCTGCGGACATGGCCCTGGTTGGGCGACACAGTGCCTTTGTGGCTGGGGCCGATCAGGCGTCTGGCGGCGGTAACCCGGCGCCCTTCACAGCACATGGTGTGTTTCTTGGCTTGCAAGAGGCCGTCCGGGCGCGCCTTGGGGGGCAGGGGCTCGCTGGTCTTAGGGTGGGCGTCGAAGGCCTTGGCCAGGTTGGGTTTGCACTGGCAGGCATGCTGCGCGACGCCGGTGCTGAGGTCTACGCCAGTGAGCTGAACGGCGAACGGCTGCAACAGGCCGTTGACGAACTTGGCGTGAAGGCGGTTGCCGGGGATCAGTTACTGCATCAGGGGTTGGACGTGTTTGCGCCCTGCGCCCTGGGTGGGGCGATCAATTTAAAAAGAATCAATAGCTTGCGCGCGCCTGTGATCGCAGGCGCTGCCAACAATCAATTGCAAAACGCGGCTCTTGGCGATCTGCTTGCCGGTCGGGGCCAACTTTATGCCCCGGACTATGTGATCAATGCCGCTGGCGTGATCAGCATTGCCGGTGAGTACCTGGGGTGTTGGACACCAGAATGGGTGACCGCCAAGGTAGCGCAGATTCCCGTATCGCTGCGGAAAATATTTGACCAGGCCGAGCAGTCTGGACTGCCAACCTCTCTGATTGCTGATCGCTGTGCCCGCGAGGCCATTCGAGCGGCCCAGGATTCAGCCCTCGCTAAATCGGCTTGAAGGTTTACCCCAAGCGTTGGCTTTGATAGATTGCGCGCCTTGTTGCGGGAATAGCTCAGTTGGTAGAGCGCAACCTTGCCAAGGTTGAGGTCGCCGGTTCGAACCCGGTTTCCCGCTCCAACCTACCTGTCCGTCCTACGCGCTATTATTGTTCGCATGTATTGTTCGCATGAATGGCTCGCATGAATGGCTCGCATGTGTCGACTCGCGATCAATTCTTCTTCTCTCCGTGCCCCCGGATCGATGAGCTCTCGCACTGTCCTGGAGCGCATGGAAGAACCTTTCGCTAAAAAAACCAAAGAACATAGAGGGTCCTCAGTTATGTTGTTGTCCACTGTACAGTCCATCTATCACCCTATGCGCCTTGGTGGCGGAGTTCTGTTGGGGTGCCTGGTTGTTCTGTGTGCTGCCTGTACATCGACCAGTAACCCAGACCAGGCGATCGACGCTGCGAATGACGCTCAGACCGCACCTGCGTTTGCTGGTGGCTTTGATCCATCAGAGTTTAGTGAGTCCATTCGTCCGCAGGATGATTTTTTTGATTACATCAACGCCCAGTGGATAGCGGCTAACGAGATTCCAGAGGATCGAACCAGATATGGCATTTTCAATGTTGTGTTTGACCGTACCGAGCTGCAGGTGCGTGCGCTTATTGAGGCAGCAGCTGCCAAAACCGCCGCAGGGGAGGCTTCCAGTGAAGAGGCACGCATTGGTGCTGTTTACCTGAGCTTTATGGATGAAGACCAGGTGAATCGGCTTGGCCTGGCGCCGCTGGAAGATTTGTTCTCGCAGGTTGAGGGAGTGTCACGTCATCAACAGCTCGCGCAAGTATTTGGCGCACTGCAAACCCTCGATATCAGCTTGCCCGTGGGGTTTTATATCGACAGTGATGCGGCGGATCCGCAGTCGAGTCTTGCGTACTTTTGGCAAGGCGGGCTTGGCTTACCGGATCGTGACTACTATTCAAACGACGCTGAGAAATTTGTCGATATTCGCGCTAAGTATTTGCTGTACATCGAGCGAATGCACAGGCTTGCTGGATGGGATAACGCCGCCTTGCACGCCAAAGAAATATTTGAATTAGAAGATGCGCTGGCTCGCATGCAGTGGTCCCGAGTGCAAAACCGTGATCGAGAGCGAATCTACACCAACAAGATTGCCGTCGCATCGCACCCCCAGGCTGAGTTCTGGCAGTCGCTGTTGGTGGCGGGGGGCTTTGGCATGCCACAAACTATTGTGCTGGCCCAGGATGACTACTTTGCGCAGCTCCCCGGTTTCATCAACAAAACACCGCTGAGCACCTGGAAGACCTACATCAGGTTTCGAATCCTTGAGTCGTTTGCGCGTTACCTGAGCACCGATGTTGCCGCTGAGAGTTTTGAGTTTCGCGGCAAGATTCTGCGCGGCCAACAAATCCAGCGTCCGCGTTGGAAGCGCGGGGTTGCCACAGTTAATGGCCTGTTAGGAGAGAGCGTTGGGCAGGTTTATGTCTCTCAACACTTTCCACCCAATGCAAAAACAAAGATCGCGGATATGGTCGAAGGTTTGCGCACGGCTTTTGGCGAAGCCATAGATGAACTTTCCTGGATGGCAGAAGAAACCCGGATCGAGGCGCGAGCCAAGCTCGCCGCGTTTAACAAGAAGGTCGGTTACCCGGATGACTGGCGCGATTACTCATCGCTTAAGCTCTCAGCAGATACCCTGATTGCCAATGTCCGTGCTGGGCGCGTCTTTGAGAATGCTCGGCAAATTGCAAAACTGACTAAGGGCGTGGATCGCAATGAATGGGGCATGACTCCCCAAACCATCAACGCTTATTATCGACCGACCTGGAACGAAATTGTGTTCCCTGCGGCCATTCTGCAACCACCGTTTTTCGATGCCGCTGTTGATGATGCGTTCAACTACGGTGCGATTGGTTCGATTATTGGTCACGAATTTAGCCACGGATTTGATGATCAAGGACGCAAGTTTGACGGCGCAGGCGCACTGCGTGATTGGTGGACAGAGGCAGACGCAGCGGCTTATTCCGAACGTGCCGCAGCCCTGGTTGAGCAGTACGAGGCGTTTGAACCCTTACCGGATGCCTCTATCAACGGCAAACTGACACTGGGTGAGAATATTGGCGATCTTGCGGGTTTGACGATGGCGTATCGGGCCTACAAGAACGCCGAACGGAAGACCTGGGGCGAAGCCGGAGCCCCGTTGATAGACGGTTACACCTCGGATCAGCGATTTTTCATTGGCTTTGCCCATGCCTGGCGCGGCAGTTATCGCGACGAAGCGCTGGGTGAACTGCTGCTCCGAGATCCTCATTCCCCAGGAAAGTTCAGGGTGATTGGCGTGCTGCGAAATCTTGATGCCTTTTACAGCGCTTTCGATGTGCAGCCCGGCGATAAGATGTATCTGCCGCCCAGCGAACGTGTGCGTATCTGGTAACCACTGATTCGCCCGCTAGGCCTCTATCTGCTGGGAACCGGTTCGTGGTTTGCCGCCTTTGGTATTCAGTCTGTGCTGTTTACCTGGCTGGTGGCCATGGAGTTGCGCGAGTCTCCGGCAAACGTGGGTGTGGCACAGATGTGCTTTCTGCTGCCCACCACAGTGTTGATTCTGTTTGGTGGCAGCCTGGCAGACCGATTTGGTCCGCGCTGGTTGGTGATCAGGTCCCAGTTGCTGGCGATTATTCCTCTGGTTGGACTGCTTTATCTATTGGCCTCATCGACGCTCACGTTCAGTGGTTTGTTGTTGTATGCCCTGGCCATGGGCACCGTGCAGGCCTTTGTGACGCCGTCTCGAGACGGGCTGTTAAGTCAGGTCGCTGGAGCCGAAGTGCAGCGCGCGGTGGTGAAAACGTCGCTCGTGCAGTTTGGTTTGCAGATGATTGGTCTTGGGTTGAGTACGCTGGCTGATCAGTTTGGCCCTGAACCCTTGGTGATCGCCCAGATCGTTGCGCTTTTATTTGGTGCGTCTGCCTATGCAAGGATTCCAAAAAACGTTGACGCTCATGTTGAAGAGGCTGGGCAGGGTGAAAAACAAACCTTACTCAGCGCCGTTAAAAGGTCATTAAAGGATGGCGCGAAGACGGTGTTTGCCTCGGCCCCTATGCGCAGCATCATCTGGTTGAACATAGCGATGGGTGTGTTTTTTATGGGCGCCTACATGGTCGCGACGCCCTTGTTGATTCGCGAGCACTATTCAACCGACACGTCAGCTTTGGCGATTTTAAACGCCACAAATTCGCTGGGGCTTTTTTTGATGGCCTTGCTGCTGCTGAGAATTGGGACCTTGGTGCGTCCGGGCCGTGCGCTGCTGCTTGCGCAGATCTTTGGTGGCCTGGTGCTGGCGCTGGGTTACCTGACCATAGGTTATGCGGTACTTGTTGCGATTATTTTTGTCTGGGGGCTGTGTGGTGGTGTGGCTATGAGCATGTCGAGAACCGTCATGCAGGAGCTGGCCCCGGTTGGTCAGCGTGGCCGTGTTATGAGCTTTTATAGCCTTGCGATGATGGGCGCCGGCCCCCTGGGTGCCCTGTGGGCGGGCTATATGTGTGAATGGCTTGACGCCCGTACCACCTTGTTGATTAACGGACTCGGAATGGCGGTGTTCACAGCACTAATTTATCGCACGAGGAACCTGGCCGAGCTACGGATTACTCCGCAACCCGCCAATCAGGCGGAGACGGCCTGAGCTAGGGCCCAACGATCCTGACTTCGAGCCCGTCCAACTCCTCACTTAACGCTACCTGGCAACCCAGGCGCGAGCGCTCGGTCAGTTCTTCGCAGAAGTCGAGCATGTCGAGCTCCATGTCGTCAGGTTTGCCAACGGCGTCCCACCATTGTTGGGAGACTTCAACGTGACAGGTAGCGCACGAGCAGGCGCCACCGCACTCGCCCTCAATTCCTTCGAGGCCTTCGGCCAGAGCGATTTCCATCAGATTGGTGTCGGCGTTGGCAACCACTTCGTGGCGTTCGCCATCTGGGGTTTGGAAAATAACCTTGGGCATGGGACTACGGGTACTCTGGTTTTCGCTAGGGGTCTAGTGTAGCAAAATATCTCTGGGCTTCGGCCTTCACCTTGGGCGCAAGCCATAAGGCCGCGGTCATGGTGGGAATGGCCATGAGCGCAAAGGCGCCGTCTATGACGTTAATGGCCGTTTCGAGGCTGACGATGGCAAACAGAAACACGCTCACCACCGCAATGTAACGGTAAAGCACGCCATAACGGCTGCCGGCCAGAAAGCTCAGGCATTTTTCGCCGTAGTAGGAGTAAGTGAAAATGGTGGTCAGACTGAAGCAGGTAACGCAGGCGATAATGATGACCGTGCCAACAGGCCCCAGTAGCGTTCTGAAGGCATCGGCCGTGAGCGCCACACCGCTGGCATCAGAAGTCTGCCACACACCGGATAAAAGGATCATAAGTGCTGTTGCTGTACAGACCATCAGGGTATCGACAATGGGACCAAGTGCTGCCACCAGGCCTTCTCGCACCGGTTCCTTCGTTCGCGCGGCGCCGTGAGCCATGGCTTCTGAACCAATCCCTGCTTCGTTGGAATAAGCGCCTCGTCGAATCCCGGTGACCAGTACAAACCACAGACTGCCTCCTGCGGCGGCTGCACCGGTGAAGGCGTCTTCGATGATGAGAGCAAACACGCCCGGAATGGAGGCGGCGTTGAGTAACAGCGCAATGATTGCGGCTCCTGCGTAGAGCAAGGTCATGCCGGGGACCAGTGCCGTGGCCAGTGTGGCGATGCGCTTTAATCCGCCAAAGATAACCACGGCAGTCAGTAGCGCAATTGCTCCGCCAAGCAACATGTTGGCGCGCTCGGGATGGGTATCGGCGGCAAGCCAGCCGGAAGGAATGAGGACAACCTCTCGTAGTGCTTCAACCAATTGGTTTGCCTGCACAGCAGGTAGTGATCCAATCATGCCGGCGGCTGCAAATAACCAGGCCAGAGGCATGAAACTCTTTGGCAATGCCTGTTGAATAACATACATCGGACCGCCCTGAATGCGTCCCTGATCGTCGGTGCCCCGATACATAACTGCCAGTGTGCAGGTATAGAACTTTGTGGCGATGCCTAGAATCGCGGTGAGCCACATCCAGAAAATAGCGCCAGGGCCTGCGATGTGAATGGCCAGGGCAACACCGGCGATGTTACCCATGCCCACAGTACCTGCCAGGGCCGCTGACAGAGCCGCTCTGTGCGTGATGTCGCCAGGATCTTTGGGATCGTCGAAGCGTCCCCGCAACAGGTCAACGGCATGTCCCAGATAACGAAAGGGTTTAAGACCACTGTGGCAAAGAAAGAACAGACCGCCGCCCAGCAAGAGCAGCAATAACCAGGGGCCCCAGGCCAGGCTTGCGAAGTTGGCAGTGAGCTCGGTGAGACTGATGGCGCTTGAATCCGTGGCAGTGTCGGTCATGGGTAAGATGCGTTGGGCTTGCGCCGGAAGGGAAGTTAAGGTGCTGGGGACTTGGCGTTTGTCGCACGTCGTTCTAATTCAGCCAGTACCATATCAGCAACCTCTTCCAGCAGGGACGCATCTCGATGCGTGGTAAGCAATTCTTTTGTCACATCGAGCAGCACCTCTCGTGGCTGGGCCTGGAGGGCTGTGACAATTTCCTTGGCTGAAAGGCTGGTGGTGATTCGGATCATCGGTAGGCGTCCCGGGCTTGTTCGAAATGTGGTCTTTTACATTTGCAAGAATACGGGAAAAGCGGGTTTATTGCGTTGGGTGTCAGTTTCATGACGCGAACCAAGGGCAACAGAAGCCGTTGGTAGGCCTTAGGCTGCCGTCTGTCGGCAATTCCTCGCACTTGTGATGGTCATCAAACAAGCTTGGGGGATGATTGATGGGAAAATCAGATAATGAGTTTGAGTAGCAACAGCAGCAGTCAGAGTATTGTTGAATCTCCGCTCGGCAAGGATTCTGCGTACATCGCGACCTACACGCCGTCTCTTTTGCATTCGATTCCCCGTACTGACGCTCGCGCTGACTTGCGCGGTGCAGGCAAAGAAGTTGCTTTTCACGGCGAAGATATCTGGAATTGCTACGAGCTGTCCTGGCTGTCTCCCAAGGGAGGGCCAAGAGGTGCCCTGTTGCGCATTCAGGTGCCGCAAGGGTCGGGGGCAATCGTTGAGAGCAAGTCGATGAAGCTGTACCTCAATTCGTTTGCGCAAACCCGATTTTCCAGTACCGCTGAAGTTCAGAAGACCCTGGATTCTGATCTGATGCTGGCGTTTCGTTCGCCTGTGATGATCGAACTGTCCGAGCCTGACCAGCTCAATCAGGCGCCGGTTGGCTTGCCTGGCGAGTGTCTGGATGACATGGACGTTGAGGTAGACACCTTTACGCTGGACGACGCGCTGCTCAAAAGCGGTAACGCCGATACCCACGTCCACAAGACCTTTCATACCCATCTGTTTCGCAGTCTGTGTCCTGTTACGGGCCAACCCGATTGGGCGTCATTACTTATTGAATACGCCGGTCCAAGATTTGATACGGCAGATCTGTATCGCTATCTGGTGTCTTATCGTGAGCATCCTGGATTTCACGAAGCCACGATCGAGCAGATCTTTCTGGATATTCAAAACCGGCTGGAACCCGCATCGCTCACTGTCTATGGGCGCTTTTTACGACGTGGCGGTATAGACATCAATCCGTACCGATCCTCAAGCCCGGGACCTGCGCCAGAGCTGCGCGTTAACCGGCAATAATCGGTTTTTCTTCAGAGAAACCTGGGCTAGTCCAGCCGACCGGGTTTTACGGTCGTGCGCAACCAGCGCCACCAGGAGTTGTTACCAAGCACGTAGCGCTCCAGTTGATCCATCTTGTGTGCGTGCTGCGGATCGGCAAGTAGTTCGCGGCGAGTTCGTATAGATTCTTGTGGATCCAGGGTCTTTAGGGGTTGGGCCGGATTGCCGCCAACAATGGTGTTGGCGGGCACATCCCGAGTGACCAGTGACCGTGCGCCAACAATGCTGTTCTCGCCGATCCTGACACCCTTGGCCACCATTGCGCCTTCCCCAATCCATACGTTGTCTTCCAAAACGATGGGTTCGGTCTTGCCCACAGGTCGGGTCCGGTCGTAGTGATCGTGCCAGTCGGCGTCAGACAGATATGCGCCGGCGGCGAGCATGCAGTTGTTGCCGAGGGTGACGGAGGTAGCTGAGTCGATCCGCACGCCCGGGCAAATCAGACAGTAGTCGCCAATGCTGATGTGTCCCTGATCGTCCTCGAAGTTCCAGGTTGTTAGCGCAACCTTTCGATCGCTCGCGGCAATGATGTGGATCTGTTCGCCGATTTGAATGTGGGCGCCGTGCAGGTGCACGTGCCACGGCTTCATCACCATGCCGGTGGTGCCAAAGGCGTCCGCCTGGGGCCGCAGGAAGTGATTTACCCAGGCAAGCTCAAACCGGGCAAGCAGTCGTTTAAGGGCGTAGGGTCGATGGTCTTGGCGCATCGCGTCAGTATAGGGCAGTCTTTGGGTTGGAGCTGAGGCAGTGGAGGGGCTATGACGGGGCGGTTGCAAGGTAAGGTTGCCATTGTGGTGGGTGCGGGACAAACCCCCGGAGAAACTATTGGCAACGGGCGGGCTATTGCCACGCGCTATGCCCGGGAAGGGGCGCGACTCCTATTGGTGGATCGTAACGAAGCCTCGGTGCTCGAAACTGTTGAGCAGATCCGTGCTGATGGCGGTGAGGCGGAGGCTTTTGTTGCGGATGCCTGTCAAGAAGAAGACTGCGCCGCTGTGATCTCCCAGTGTTTGGCGCATTTCGGCCAAATCGACAACCTCACCAATGTTGTTGGTATTGGTCGCGGTGACACCAGTGCCTTGCGCATCACTGAGGAAGTATGGGACACCATGATGGATGTGAACCTGAAGAGTGTTCTGTTTACCAGCAAATACGCGCTACCACACATGCGCGAAGCGCGAACCGGTAACCTGATTAATATCTCGAGCGCCGCTGCCGTTGCTGCGGCGGGCTATGTGGGCTACAAGGTGTCGAAGGCTGGCGTGAATGCGTTAACCCATAGTCTGGCCATGAGTAATGCCAAATACGGGATACGCGCAAACGTCATCATGCCTGGGCTGCTTGATACGCCCATGGCGATAGAAGGTCATGCCAGTGCCCGGCAGATTGATCGTGATGCGTTGCGCAAGGAGCGCGACGCTTTGGTGCCGCTAAGAAAACGCATGGGCACGGCCTGGGATACGGCAAATGCGGCGCTGTTTTTGGCCTCGGATGAGGCGCAGTTTATCACCGGCGTGGTGTTGCCGGTTGACGGCGGCCAGATCGCGAAGATTGGCTAACTGTGCGCAATGGCTTTAGACACTGATACTATTTCGAGGACTTTTGGCTCCAGCACCCATAACTTTTTTTGCATTACAGAGGATCTCCTATGAAGCCACTTGAGGGCATAACCATCCTGGAATTTTCCACCATGATCACCGCATCCTTTGCGGCAATGCAGCTTGCCGAGCAGGGGGCTCGGGTGATCAAGGTTGAACCTCTGGCGGCGGGTGATCCAATGCGTTACATCGGTGAGAGCAAGGGGGGTATCTCTGCGCTGTTTGCTAACTGTAACCGGGGCAAGGAATCGATTCGGGTTGATATCAAAACCCCGGAAGGTCAGGCGGTGATCCGCGAGCTTGTTGCTGAGGTGGATGTGGTTATTCATAACTTTCGACCCGGTGTTATGGACAGGCTGGAGCTGGGATCGGATGCGCTGCGGGCAATCAATCCGCGTTTGATCTACACCGCAATTTCGGGCTTTGGTAATACCGGTCCCAAGAGCAGTTCCCCGGCGTACGACCCCATCATTCAGGCGCAATGTGGAATTACGGCAACTCAGGGTAGAGAAGAGCCGGCGTTTTTCCGAACCCTGATCTGCGACAAGATCACGGCGTATACCGCCTGCCAGGCGGTGACCAGTGCGTTGTTTATGCGCGAACGGACCGGCGAAGGTCAGCACATTGATCTGTCGATGCTTGATGCGGGATTGTTTTTTATCTTTCCGGATGGGTTTCAGAATCACACGCTGCTTGATGACGACATTGAGCCCCAACCGTTGCTGATTGATATCTTGTATGAGCTTACGCAAACCAAAGACGGTGCGGTGACGATTGCGGCGGGGACGGCGGAGCAGCAAATGCGTTCGTTGATTGCGGTGGGTATGGAACACCTGTTGGTGGACGAGCGCTTCAATGATATGGAGAAGCTGCTTGCAAATATTGATGAGTTTAAGGCTCTGGTGGCGGCGGGTTACCTTGAGTTCACTACCGAAGAAGTGATTCAGAAAATGGCTGAGGTGGATGTGCCTTGCGCGCGTTGTCTGGATAAAGATGAGGTGCTTGCTCAGGAGCAACTTGTGGCCAATGGGTCTATGGAAGAGATTGCGCATCCGTTGATGGGCTCGATGCGGGTGGTTAAGGCACCGCCGCGGTTTGGGGGAGAGGTACTTGAGCCGGGTTTACACAGTCCCGGGCATGGGGAGCATACCCGGTCTGTGTTGGCGTCCTTTAAGATGAGTGAGGAGCGAATTGATGGACTGTTTGGGGGTGGGGTGGTGAGTTGAGTGGGGGTGTGTAGCTTGGGTGTTTATCGCTGGATGGTATCAACCAGTAAACACCCATCAGACAACGGTGACCTGTATTTCTCCCAGTCCTTCGATGCCTGCGCGAATCACATCACCCTTAACCACGAGACCAATGCCTTCTGGAGTGCCTGTTAAAATGATGTCTCCGGACGTTAGTTCATAGTGCGCAGAAAGCACTGCAATGCCTTCCGCGACTGACCAGCGTTGGCGATCGATGTTCGAATCCTGTTTTAGTTCGCCGTTCACGCTGAGCCAAATTCGGCCCTGAATGGCGTGTCCGTTGGTAGTGACCCGGGATAGGGGGCCACAGGGTGCGGAGTTATCGAAGGACTTGCTTATTGCCCAGGGGCGAGACAGATCTTGAGCTGTACTCTGTAAATCTTCCCTGGTCATATCAAGGCCGACGCCGTAGGCATACACGTGCTCTAATGCATCATCAACGGCGATGTTCTTTCCGCCACTTTTTAGCGCAACTACCATTTCCGCTTCGTAGCGCAGTGCCTTGGTTGCTTGTGGGTAAGGAAAGCCTTCTCGGGAATCAATCACTGCATCACGGGGCTTCATGAAAAAGAACGGCGGTGTGACATTGGGATCGTCTCCCGATTCGATAGCGTGGGCACGATAATTTCGACCCAGGCAGTACACGCGTCGAACGGGAAAGCGAGCCCTGGTTCCATTTACAGCCATGGAAACTATGGGTGGAGTATCTAGAACATAAGGTTCTTCGTTGGTCTCTTTCGCTGTAGCTGCCTGCACTATTTGACCGGCGTCATTATTTGCACAGGCGCCTAGCGCTGCTGCACTTGCCACGGTGGCGCTGCCTGTTAAAAATTGGCGGCGGCTATTGTTTGTAATCTCACTCATTCCTGATTCCTGGAGAACGCGCTACTCAAGTGTTCGAAGTCGCCATTGTTGATGGCTATCTAATTCAGCACTGCAGGTTTGCAAGCTCAGCACTTTGATTTGATGAGGCGATTTGCCGTTGCGCCCAAATGAAGTATCTTGCCCCGCGGTTAAACACATCGACGGAGCATTGATTGGAAGGATGTTGCCATTTTCTGAGAGCCTGAATTGTTGCTGATCACTGCCCGTGCAAGACTCAAGTGTTATTCTGGCATCAGGAATTGCGTTTGGCAGCGTCATGCAGACATCAAACGCGACGATCCGAAAAACTCCCTTCTCTATGCCAGCTGGGTCAAATGCCTGATCAGCACCCAACTCTCCTTTATAGCTGTAACAAGTGTGTGCTTGTAATCCATTTTTTGGATCAATGTTCTCGCCGCCACCTACGATATCTATGCAATAGCTGCTCAAGTTGCCATCCAACCTATCGATAAGCGTAACTTCGACGTTCTGTGCGCAAGCTGCCTGGAACAGCAGTAATACCAGTAGTAAAGAGAATTTCGGTAATCTACTCATTGAGTCAGGTCCCCTTGAATGTTTGGCGCCTTGTAGAACTCCGCGCGAGCTAAAAATAGCCCGGCAAGTGGAACAGCAGCCTGGATAATATGACGTATCTCTGCATCCCAGGTTGGCGCAGCGAGTGCTGGGTTAAATGGCATACCAACCCAAAAAGGCGAGTAATAACCAACCAGAACGATTAATGACAACCACCAGGTAGCTGGCGTTCTGAAGCAAGGGCCTGCAAAGAACACAACCAACACGGCGATGATGGTTCCAATGTCTCCCATGAGTTCGCGCAACACGTGATACCAGGCGTGAGTATCGCCGCCGGGATGATCAGGGGAGATGAGAAATAGCGGATCACCAATGTGATGAAAAGATTGATAAAGGCTCTCCCAGCCCACCACCATACCAATCACGATGAGCACTCTCGCGATATTTAGCTTGTTCATCTGGCCATTCTCAATTCGCTATCCTCTGTTTACTATCGTCTATTTAATGTCCGAAACAAGCGACTTAATGTCCGAAACAAGCGACATGATAATTCGCATTATGGGCCTTCTGTATTGACACGTGGTTCATCACTCCAGATACTACCACTTGCTGCTCATCAAGGCAGGAGTGAATAAGCGTTGAATACTGTTCTGGGGATGGTGATTCTCTATAACGTGGTTGTTATCGGCGGTATCGGTTTCTTTTTAACCCAAAGAGACAAGAAATCCGGCCTGGTAACCGACATGGCGACCGGGGGTAAGGACGCCAATCTGGCCATGTTTTCGGTGACACTCGCCATTACCTACCTGGGCTCCGCCCATGTGTATGGTCTGATGGAAATGTCATTCGCTCTGGGTGCCGTGGCACTCTGGTTTTCCTTTGCGCACACCATCCTGATTTGCGTGATCTGTCTTGGAACGGGTCGCTGGGTGCGTCGTTTGGGTTGCGCCACAATTCCTGAACTGATTGGCCGTATGTACGGTCGTCGTCTGCGTATTCTCACAGCCTGTGTGGGTGCAATGGTTGTGTTCGGTTTAGTAACACTCGAGACGCAAACTCTGGGTATTGGCATTTCGGCGATCAGTGGCTGGTCGTTGGGGTGGTCCGCTGTTGTCGGTGCCATATTGGGAACGGCCTACGTCACTATGGGCGGAATCAAACAAACCATGTGGGTTAACCTGGTTAATGCCGTGGTCATGTACGCCTCTATCGCCATTGCTGGTGTTTATCTAGCCTTTGTTTTACCGGAAGGTTGGGAGGGCGTCAGGCAGCATTACGTTGTAAATGGCGAGGAATTCAAGCTCAGTGTGTTTGGTACACCAGATTTGCTTGCGGGTTTTGCACTGGCCGCGGTCTTTTCTGTGGTTTTCTCCCAATCCGTGAACCAGCAAGGCATGGCAGCAGCGATGTCTGCAAAAGATGAGAAAATCATCAGGCGGTCGCTGTGGATCGCTGCACCTGTGAACGGCTTGTTTGGCGTGTTCCCAGTGTTGTGTGGTCTGGCAGCAGCCACCATTCCTGAGTTTGCGGAACTGGGCCCCAAGCTCGCTGGAGCCACACTGGTTGTTAGTCTTCTGCCAACCTGGCTGGTTGTTCTGGTTCAAGCAGGATTTTTGGGTGCCTTGCTGTCTACCTTCGCCATGTCTGCGCTGGCTCCTGCCACAATCTTTGCAAAAGACATTGTTGGTTCCAACGTGAAGGGAGGGTTGTCTCCCACTCAGGAAAAGCAGTTTATTCGGCGAGTGATTCTCATCATTGGAGTGGTTGCGGCTGCGCTAACTTTCTTCAATCACCCCAATGTGATTCGTTCGATTACCTGGCTATTTGCCTGGCTGGCGCCAATGTTTTTTATAATTATTGCCGGGCTCTTTTGGAAGAGAAATTCAAGGGTTGCGTTAACGATTGTCCTTTGTTCCTGGATAATTAACTGTGCCTGGTCTATCGGCCCTATAAAGCAGGTGATAATCAGTTTGGTACCAGGTGCCGCTGTCCTTGAGAATGCTCACATTACTGCCATTGTGGCCCTGGTTTTGACACTATTGCTTTATGCCTTCAACAAGAACAGCGAGCCAGCGCTGTTCAGCACGGCTTATGAGCAAGAACCAGAGCAAGTACTAGGAGGTGCAACCTGATGAACTTTGCTTTGGAATTGTTTGTGACATCCCTTGCGGTCATCTACTTTATTGTGATCGTGAGCGAGCTGATCTCGTGGTTGCAATCCTATCTCGCAGGAAAAGAGTGATGGATCAAACGGACGTGTGGATGCTTGGAGTTGGTCTGTTTGGTGTTGTGTTCTACCTGTTCGCTCTGCACTTCCAAAAACAGGGGGATGGCGACCGCATGGACGATGAGAAAGGATAAGCATGGCTCTCTTTGAATGGCTGGAACTGACTGCTCTTGCGGACTGGGTTGCGGGCTCACTATGGGGGTACCCCATTACCCTAACGGCCCACGGGATTGGTTTAGCAATTGTCGTAGGCATTATTTTCATGCTTTGTTTACGGCTGCTCGGACGATTTGACGGTCTTCCTTATGGCGCTGTACTTTCGTATATGAAAGTGGCCTGGGCGGGCTTCCTGCTCAACTTTGTCTCGGGGTTTATGCTCTTTTCGGCGCAAGCGACTGTGTTTGTTGTCAGTTTGCCGTTTCTCATCAAGATAGCTGCAATCCTTGTTGCGGCTGTTATCGCGGCACTGCTGCAAGAGAAAGTTCGATTGGGTGCTGCCGATTGGGATGCGGGCGCCGATGTGCCCGGCGATGTAAAGAGTTTGTGTGTTCTGTCTCTCTTGCTGTGGTCTGTCGCGATTATCGCCGGTCGGCTGATCGCGTACCTCTAAGGGAATCATACTGTGGAAAATCTCGTTCAATGGGCGTTGGGTACTTCCTTACACGAGTGGGTGATCTCTGAACCCTGGATATGGCCCGCCCTTGAAACCATTCACTTTTTTGGCTTGTGCCTGCTGCTGGGCGCTATGTTAATTATTGATACTCGTTTGATCGGCTGGTTCAAATCTGTTTCCTTTGACGCCGTACACAAGCTGCTGCCCTGGGTGTTCGTCGGCTTTGGTATGAACCTGGTCACTGGTAGCCTCTTTTTACTTGGCGATCCCGAGCGTTATGCCATTAACATTGGCTTTCAAATAAAGATGGGCCTGATTATGCTTTGCGGGCTTAATGCGTTGTTGTTTGCGTGGAAGCTGGACGGACGATTGGCGCAGTTCGAAGCAGAAGGCAGCACCAGCTCTTTGGCCAAGGTTGTTGGCGGCGGATCCTTGTTGCTTTGGTTTGGCGTGCTGATAATGGGCCGACTAATTCCCTATGTAGGTACAGGCTAGGTCGTTATGCTGGAAGCAGGCTCTTTTGATCTAAGCAACGGAGCCGTGGTACTGCGCCTACTCTGTGCTCTGTTCTTTATTCCGCACATGTATTTCAAACTGGTTGGTAATCCGCCGCCCGCCATAAAAACCTTTGTGGATGCCGGTTACTGGCGGCCATTGTTGTTTGTGCGCCTGGCGCTGGTTGTAGAACTCGTTGCCGCTGTTGCGCTCTTTCTTGATGTTTACACCCACTATGTGGCGTTGCTATGTGCCGCATTGCTGTTGGTTGCTGCAGTCACCATTTACTTCGCTAATGGCAAAGAGTTTCTCTGGCTGTGGGTGAAAGGCGGCAAAGAGTATCCCGTGTTTTGGGCCATCGCGTGCATTGCCCTTTCGCTGTTGTACTGGCCATAGGTTGTAGTGAAATTCATGGGTACCGACATTTGTGGGTACCGGCATTCATGGGTACCGGCATCCTTAGAGAATGGGAGGGGAGGTAACCCATGTTACTTAAAGAATCGGATTTCTGGGCATCTTTGACACTTACTGTAAGCGTCATATGTCTGCTGGTCATGATTATCGCGATTGTGGGTGTTCGACTCGAGTGGTTTGATTTCCGGAGTGCCACAAACATACTGACCTGGGCGGCTAGAGTTAGTGTGTTCATTTTCGCATCTGCGCTGGTTCAGCTGCTGGTGTCGCGCAAGCACCGGTCCGCACTAGTTAAGAGCGCGCTTGCCGTGGCGCTGTTGATTGGTCCATTGGTTGTACTTTTGGAAAACCGTCCCAGTGGTCCTCCTCCACCAAAAGGACCACCCCCAGCGGGCTCTGCAGGAGCTGGTGGTAGACCACCGCCATTAAATGACATTTCTACCGACACACAAAACCCGCCGATGTATCGGGCTGTAGTTGCCTTGCACTCCAAAGGGAATAATTCTGTCGACTACGACTTGGCGAAGAACCCGGGGCTGCAAAAGAAACGGTTTCCAGGCATTGCCCCCATCGCTAGTACGTTATCGGAGCAAGAGGCTTTTCAGCGGGCTTTGCAGATTGCCCAGGGTGAAGGTTGGGACATTATTGCTGAAGATGTGGCAGCGGGGACGATTGAAGCCGTTGCGAGCACCTTCTACTTTGGCTTTAAAGACGATGTTGTGATTCGAGTGCGGGCGGCGGATGTTGGAAGCATCGTTGATATTCGCTCGCACTCGAGAGTAGGGCGAGGGGACAGGGGCATGAACGCCGCACGCGTCAGAAGCTTCATAGAAGCTTTTAGTCAATGAAATTGGCGTGCGCGATTATTCGTCAGTTAGGTCCTCACACTCATAGGGTTCCCATGGGTAGTCAGAGACAAACACTGTCGTTGAGTGGCTGATAGTTTGGCCGCTGTCCCAGAACTTGGGATCATTGGCCACATAACTGATAGTCAGCTCACCCTTTTTGTTGTCGACAGATATCCGCTCGACAACATGGTACTTCTCACTTCTAACACCGGTAACATGTGGCCCGAGCTTTATCAGTGACGGGGCAAAGCCAATGGTGTCCACAACAAGAACATCGTCTTCCCAGTGCCCAATGGAATGGCCAGCGAAACTGGGCGTGATATCGGTGGGGTGTGTTTTTGTATTCAAGTGAATGGTCCGCACGGTATCCATGAAGCCATACTTCATAGTGACGGTATCTTCTTCCTGAATGATGCGGTTCGCGTTCTGGTCAAATATCCAATCGACATGGAAATCGCGAGGGGCACAGTCCAGGCGTCCAGTGAAGTTGGCTGGAACTTCCGGTTGTGACTGCAGGGCCGCAATCATTTCCTGCATGGCTTGTGTGCCTGCGGCGTTAAGTTTTACGGCAGGAGGCGGTTCAACTCCGGGAGGTGGAAGCTCCGCTGGCCCCCGCGCTGCGTTAGGCCCGGAGACACGTCCAATCAGCTGCTGGACGGCGGCCCAGTCACCAGCCAGGTTTGGGTCTCCCCAGGGGGTTTTTGCGGCACGATCAGTATCAGCACGGCCCTTGTTCTCTTCAACCTGGTCGTATCGATTCAGTACAACATCTTCGCCCACAGTAACCGTTTCGACATAACATCCGGTGGCGCTCTTGCGCGATGCGATACCCTCGACGCGTATGCGTTGACCGGGTTGGAACATGTCTTTGGTCCAGCCAGAGCGCTTCAGCACATTGGAAGCGCGCATCTCGCAATACCAGTTTTCGACATCACCGTTCTTGGTGGCGACATCAAAGTAGACATAAGAGTGGGGGTTAACAAAACGAATTTTTGTGATCACACCAGCGACATCAATTAGTTTTGTCACATCAAACTGGGAATTATGTCCATGATGCGCCAAAGCGCTGTTTGCGAGAACTGCAGCAACGGCAGCTACAGCCAAAGCTCTCTTTGTGCTTCTTATGTGGGTAGTGATCGTTTTTTCCCAAAACTGTTCAAGAACGGACTCAGCGCGTTGCTTGCCACTGCGGCTAAAAATTTCAACCATTTCGACGGCTTCCAAATTCGAATAAAGGGCGGAACAGATGCAAGTGTCTGTTCGATCATCATTTTACCAATCGCGGTAGAATATTGAAGTAATATCGATAATTCATTAAAATATCCCATTTTGTACATTATGTAGCGGGGTTTTCCATGGCGCATGTTCTTCGTGCCTCTGCAACAGGCCTGTTTATAGGACTGCTTGGTCTTGCTGGTTGCGTCGGCAGTGAATCTGCTCCCTCTGTATCGACGTCGTCATCTGCTGCTGCCTCTGGAGCAGAAGTGGATAGCACCCCACCCAACATCCTCTTGGTTGTTGTCGACGATATGGGGTACACCGACATGGGCGCCTTTGGTGGCGAGATTGACACGCCCAACCTGGATGAGCTTGCCTTTGATGGTGTGCGACTCACCAACTTCCATGCCGCGCCGCAGTGCGCACCAACCCGGTCTATGTTGTTTTCGGGAGCGGACAATCACAAAGCGGGAATGGGCTCGATGTTTGGCCCCAACGCGTACGCAAACATGCCTGAGGGCCGAGAGGGCTATGAACGCTATTTGCATCCGCGCGTAGCAACGCTGCCCGAACGTCTGAATGACGCTGGTTACCACACCTACATGTCTGGCAAGTGGCATTTGGGCGGGGACGATCAGAAGAAACCCTCGGTACGAGGGTTTGAACGTACCTTTGCGCTCATGAATGGCAATGCCAGCCACTTTGAGCTGCTCGGCTTTGGGCCACCCACAGTAGTTCGGGAAGATGGCAAGAAGCTGGAGAAGCTGCCAGAGGGGTTCTACTCAACCAACACCTATACCGACAAGATGATCGAATTCCTCAAGTCTAATGCCGGTGATGGGCAACCCTTCTTTGGCTATCTTGCGCTCACATCACCTCATTGGCCTTTGCAGGTTCCCGAGGCTGAGTTGGACGCGTACGAAGGAAGGTATGATCACGGCTACGACGAACACAGAGCGCGGCGTCTTGAGCGTGCTCAGGAATTGGGTATTGTTCCTGCCGTTGATCCCGCACTTTTTGAGCCAACGGGCGATCGATGGGCTGAGCTGAGTGAGGAAGAGCAGCGCTATTCAGCGCGCACGATGGAATTGTACGCAGCCATGGTTGAAAACATGGACACCAATATTGGGCGGGTCGTGAGCTATCTCAAATCGACAGGGCAATTCGACAATACGCTGATCTTCTTTATGTCAGATAACGGCGCTGAAGCGGATAGCGAAGTGGGTAACCCTAATTTTGCGAGCTTCATTAAGAAATCCAACTACTATGATAATGCTTTCGACAATCTCGGTAAGCCAAGCTCCTGGGCCTTTGTGCGTGAAGGCTGGGCACAAGCGTCTATGGCGCCGTTCAGACTCTATAAGGGCTTTCTAACCGAAGGAGGCACCCGGGTTGCCTCTTTTGTACATCATCCAAAGCTGGCTGCTGGTGGCGTGACGGACAACCAATACTTGACCGTGATGGATGTAATGCCCACCTTTCTCGACCTGACAGGCTCCGAGTTTGACCCTGACAGAGTACGCGGGCGCGATGTGTTGCCAATGGATGGCAAATCTTTCTTGCCCGCCTTGCAGTCGTCCCAGCGAATACACGCTCCTGATGAGGTCATCGCCAGTGAACTGCATGGTCAACGGTCACTGGTTCGTGGTGACTGGAAAATCGTTTGGGAACAAATGACCGCGAACATTGCCTGGGTAGGAGATGAGCCTGAACACTGGGGTACCTGGCGCCTCTTTAATCTGGCGGATGACCCAACGGAACAACATAACCTGGCTGCCACCAATCCCCAGCTACTCGCTGAGCTAACAACTCTTTGGGATCAGTGGGCGGCAGACAACGGGGTGATCACGGATCTTAGGGCGCAGTGGTGAGTCTGTGGTTCTGGCACCAGGATATCTGGCTCTGTTTCAGCGACAGTTCCGTCGCTGGTTAAGTCGCGGTAAGTTAAGCAGCAGCTAGTTAAGCAGCCAAGGTTGGGACGGTCGGCGGGGTAGGGCCCGATAGCGCCCCGGGCCGATGAAGAACAGAGTCAGCGCCAGGATTAAATACAGTAATTGGACTTCGAAGGTCCATTCGCCGTGCACCCCCAGTCCTGCAGGAAAAGGTAAAACGAAAAATATAGTGAGCATTGTCGCGAGCACAGCCAATGACGCCAGTCGCGTGAGTACGCCCAACAAAATCAGAATCGGTGCCAGGACCTCGGAAATGTAGGCGAAGTACATTAACTCACCAGGCAGTCCGCCTCTGATCAGATCCTGAGCGCCCTGGCCTAACCCGTTGCGCAGTTTGTCGAGCCCATGCATAAAAAAGGTAGCGGCAAAACCAATACGAAGTATCAAGGCGCCTGCGTCTGCTGCTGATCTAGTTTCCAATATTTCGTCTTCGTTCATTCTGTCTGATTGTCGATACCTTACCTTGGTCGATCAATATATCGATAATTAGCTTCTATGTCGTATAATTCAGATGTCGACGTGCGGGCCTGGCCCACACCAGAGCGAAGAACCAGGTAGAAATACCAGGTAGAAATACCAGACAGAAAATCAAAGACAACTACCAGAGAGAAAGATGAACAAGCTTGCAAAAATCATTGCACTGAGACTGGGCTTGGTGGTCGGGCTAGTGGTGGGGCTAGTGGTGAGCTTGTCCGCGTCAGCGCATCATTCGTTCTCGGCGAATTTCAAAATCAATGACAAAATAACCGTGACTGGCACTGTCACGAAGCTCAGCTTCAGAAACCCACACGTTTTGCTCTACTTCAATGTCACCAATGATGATGGAACTAGCACGCGGTGGGTTAGTGAGGCGGGCTCTGCAACCAATATGCGGCGCAAAGGCTGGAGCCGGGACTCTTTTAAGGCCGGGGATCTGGTTCGTGTCACGGGCGATCGCTCGCACGATGGGTCACCAATGACCTCGATTGATACCGTGCAGATATTGGACGCAAGCGGCGGCGTGATAGAAGAACTCGACGATCTTCGACCTGCTCCCCCTGGCAGCCCAGGGTCGGCCCCGCCACCAAAGCCACAGGAGGCGATTGTCAAAGCCGCGCCAATGCCTCTAACGCTTGATGATGGTCGACCAAATCTAACCGGCACCTGGACCCGTTGGGGTATAGCGGTGGGTCCTCCAGGGCGGCCCACAGTGACCCTGACCGAGCTAGGCCAGGCAGCCCAGGATACCTTGTTTACCAAAGCGAACGATCCGCAGGTGTTTTGTGACGCTCCTGGCCTGGTCAGACTGGCTGGAATGACCCCGCATCCAGTGCGAATTACCCAGTTTGATGATCATGTGCAGTTAGACTTTGAAGAATACGGCGAGAGCCGAGAGGTCTATTTCGACGAAAGAAAAGCCCTGGGTTACAAGTCGCGCCTGGGAGACAGCGTCGCCCGCTATGAAGGCGGGTCCCTGATTATTGAATCAAAGAATCTGCTCTTCAATGTTACTAATCCCGAGGGCCAGCCACTGAGCGATAAGGCGACAGCAACGGAAATCTACACGCGCGAGGATTCTGAGAAATTCGGCCCGGTAGTGCGTATTAAGATGATCATCAAAGACCCTGACTGGCTGGCAAGCGATATGGTTTTTGATCAACTCAAGATGTCTGCTGGCCATTACGAATTTGTTGAAGCGCAGTGCCAGCCACCGCTTCGCAAGCGTACGTCAGTGCATCCTTCCACCAGCTTCTTTCTCACCAGTGTCGGGCTAGGTAACGGTGCTGACCTGGGTGGCCTGGAAGGTGCGGATGCGCATTGTGAGTCGTTGGCCCAGACAATGAACATTGGTGGAAAAAAATGGCGCGCCTATCTAAGCACTACCGGTGAGAATTCTGTTAATGCGCTGGACCGTATAGGCCAGGGCCCCTGGTACAACTCTCGAGGAGAGGTAGTTGCTGCAGATCTTAAGCATCTTCACAGCACAATGAACAACATCGGCAAACACACGGCGTTAACAGAGCGTGGCGACACTGTGTCCGGTCGAGGTGACCCGATCAATCGTCACGATATCCTGACTGGCAGCCGATTGGACGGTACCGCAAGTTCTGATGAGTCTGATACCACCTGTTCTAACTGGGCGAGCAGTGGCGAAGGCTCTGCGCTGGTGGGCCATTTTGACCGCGTAGGTGGGGGTGCAAATCCCACTTCCTGGAATCAGGCTCATGGTTCCAGAGGCTGCAGTCAATCAAACCTGCAGGCCACCGGTGGCGATGGGTTGTTCTACTGTTTTGCGAGTATCGAAGATACCGCAAGCGTTGCAGGTCTTGTCAGTGTGTCCGAAAACTCAAGACAAAAAACAGATTTAGCAGAAAAGAACGTCCGCTCTAAATCGGAAGATGGCAAAACAGGCGTGTCTATCGTGGCCATTGTAGGCCTGGTTTTGTTGTTGCTATTTGCAGGTGTCTTCCTCTTGCGCAGGAAATAATTCAGTAAGGGCCTGTTAAAAGGCAACCTGGTCAGCGCCCTTCAGGTCCAGCATGTCGCGAACGTCTTCTGGTGTCGCTACTTCGAAGCCCAGTTCTTCGATTATCCGGCGGATTTTTCTCACTTGCTGAGCATTCGATTCAGCCAGTTTGCCGCGTTCGATAAACAGAGAGTCCTCGAGCCCTACACGTACATTGCCGCCCATCATGATGGCCTGGGTGGCAAATGGGATTTGAGCGCCTCCTGCAGCCATTACTGACCATTGATAGTCCTCGCCAAACAAACGATCCGCCGTTCGCTTCATAAAGATCAGGTTATCCAGGTCGGCGCCAATGCCGCCAAGGATGCCGAATATAAATTGAATGAACACAGGCGCCTTGAACAAGCCGGTATCCATACAAAACTTGAGGTTGTATAGATGGCCTACGTCGTAGCATTCGTGTTCAAACTTGACGCCGTGCTTTTGACCCAGACTCTTTTCGACCTGGGCGATGTCTCTGAAAGTGTTCCTGAAAATATAGGAATCAGATTGTTCTATGTAGTCCTTTTCCCAGTCGAACTTGAACTTTTCATAGCGCTGCGCCAGGCCGTGAAATGAAAAATTCATGCTGCCCATGTTGAGTGAGCTCATTTCGGGCGACACCACATTGGAAGGTTCTATTCGATCTTCGATAGTGGTTAACAAACTTCCACCCGTAGAAATATTCAGAACCGCGTTGGTTTGAGCCTTGATCTGGGGCAGGAAGCCCATGAAGTGATCCGGATCAAGCGACACAGAGCCGTCCGTTGGATTGCGTGCATGCAAGTGCAAAACCGCTGCGCCTGCTTCTGCTGCTTCAATGGCCTGGTTGGCTATGTCTTCAGCGGTGTAGGGCAGGGCATCTGACATGGTTGGCGTGTGAATGGCGCCTGTCACCGCACAGGATATTGCAACCTTTCGGGAATTCTTTGCCATGGTTTCTCCTTCGCAGTGCCTGTTAGGGGTGCTGGCTACTTAGGGTACTCAAGCCGCGTCAAAGCGATTGGATATTGCGATAGGTCGAAATATCATCGTACCGTATTGTGATTTATAATGACTATAGTACAATACAATCTGAAAGGTGTTTGTCAAGCATGGCAGCTTCTAAGCAGATACCTGGATCTTTTGAGATCTAAACCGATAAAAACCACAGAGGTGCAAAATGACCGGTTGGCAAGATGGTGATTGGCGGGACGAGAGTTTGTGTCAGTTCGAGGAGAGCAATCTTCTCAACGCAATGGGCCTGGAGTTCTATGATTTGAGTCATCCCTGGGGACTGGGGCAACCCTGTTGGCCGTATTTTGAAGACGTGAAAATCGAACGTCTGCACGGCATGTCGAAGTCCGGTGTGCTCACCCAAAAAATCACTACGGTGATGCACTCAGGTACCCACATAGATGCGCCGGCGCATGTTGTTCCTGGTACGCCGTTTATGGATGAAGTTCCTTTACCCTATTTCTTTGGCTCTGGTGTTGTGCTCGATATACCAAAAAAGAAATGGGAACTGATAACCGCAGATGATTTAGAGAAAGCAACTCCAAGCGTTCGCGAGGGCGATATCGTTATCGTCAATACGGGGTGGCACAAATACTACGGCGACAATCAGCACTACTATGGATACTCACCTGGTTTTGGGCGAGAAGCTGGCGAGTGGTTTGTTGAGAAGAAAGTCAAAATGGCTGGTAACGATACACAAGCGCTTGACCATCCGTTGGCCACAGCCATTGGGCCTCATGGTCCTGGTGCCCCGGACGGTCTGCTGCCAAAGGTCTGTGCCGAATACAAAGCAGAGACCGGGCGCGATGTGATTGAAGATTTTCCAGAGTGGGAGCCTTGCCACAATATTATTCTGTCCAATGGAATTTGTGGGTTTGAAAACATCGGTGGTGACATTGATAAGGTCACTGGCAAACGAGTAACTTTTGCTGCGTTTCCCTGGCGCTGGAAAAAAGGTGATGGGTGCATTGTTCGTCTTGTTGCAATGATTGATCCCACGGGCAATTTCAGAATTGAAACCGGACAGTCTTAGGTGATCAGTTTACCCAAAACAACCAGGGACATAAGGAGTCAGATTATGGAGATTACTCGTATAGAAGACGCGCAGCCCTATGACGCGCCCAAGCATTTCGACATGTGTGGCTTGCGGTTGCAAGGCTTTGATGCCTCTCTAACCACATTTGCGTGGACAGGCCTGTCGCATTTTCTACCAGGTGGTGGCGCAGAAATGGACTGTAGCCCGCTCGAAAAAATCTACGTGGTGCTTGAAGGCGAAGTAACTATAGAGTTAGAGAATGGTGAAAAACACACGCTAACTCGGCTGGATAGCTGCTTTATCCCTGCCGATGAGAACCGCGCGATAATTAACGAGGGTAACACTGTAGCGAGCATGCTGGTCATCATGCCTTACCCTAGCGAGTTGTCATGACTCTACCGAAAATCGATCCTGTAGCAGTTTTTGATGTTGCCGGGAAAAGTGCCGTAGTGGTTGGTGCAACAGGTTCATTTGGTCAGGTTGCCGCCGCGACTTTGGGTAGGGCGGGCGCGCGATTAACTGTAACTGCTGGCAGTGCCGACGCGCTGGCGGAGTTGGCGACAGAGCTTCGTGCGGAAAATATAGATACAGTTGAGGTCGCCAGACGACCGAACACAGAAAAAGATTGCGATGCTGTTGTAAAGGCCGCAGTAGAAAACTACGGAGCAGTTGATATTCTGGTAGTGGCCTCAGGCATGAACGACATCTCGCCGATAGTTGATATGGAGCCGGAGCGATTCCAGAAACTCATGTTAGCGAATGTAGAGGGTTCCTGGTTGATAGCTCGGGCCGTCGGGAAACAGATGATAGCCCAGGGGCGAGGCGGAAAAGTTGTGTTCACCTCATCGGCACGAGGTAAGCTCGGTCATCCTGCCGGATATTCTGCGTACTGCACCTCCAAGTCTGCGGTCGACGGCATGACCAAAGCGCTAGGTTGTGAGTGGGGCGCGGCTGGTATCACGGTAAACGCGCTTGCACCTACAGTTTTCCGATCACCAGTTACCGCCTGGATGTTCGAAGACAATGATCACGCTAATGCAGTGCGCGAAGGCTTTCTGCAGCGTGTGCCAGTGGGCCGCCTTGGGGAGCCAGAAGACCTGGCAGGACCGTTGCTGTTTCTGTGTAGCGCCGCGTCTAATTTTCACACAGGACATATTGTGTACGCCGACGGCGGTTACACGGCTGGATGAGCAAGCTACAACAAATCCCGTTGCAGAAAATCTCTGTAATAGGTGGGGGATTGATGGGCGCAGGTATCGCCCAGGTATTCGCGTCTGCTGGCTACTCGGTGATTGTATTCGAGCCAGATGATGAGGCCAGAGCTTCTTTGCATGAACGGGTATCGCAGAATCTCATGTTGATGGGGTTGGATGTTTCAATCGTAGAACGCATAGAACTGTCGAACCATTTCGAGGATGCAGTAGCTTCCGCAGACTATGTGACGGAAGCCGCTCCCGAAAAATTAGAGCTTAAGCGTTCGATCTTCGCTGACCTTGAACGTGTCGCACCAGCTGATGCCATATTGGCCAGTAACACGTCAGTCATTCCGATTAGCCAAATTAGCGAAGGGCTTGCAACAGCTCACCGAATGATCGGCACTCATTGGTGGAATCCACCTTATTTAGTGCCCTTGGTAGAAGTGATTCAAGGGCAACACACAGACGCTGCAACGGTGCAACATACTATGGCGTTGTTGACTGTCGTAGGCAATGAACCCGCACACATCAAGAAGGAGCGACCTGGGTTTGTGGCCAATCGTTTGCAACATGCCCTGTGGCGTGAGGCGATTGCCATGGTTGCTGAAGGTATTTGCGATGCTGCCACTGTCGACTACTGTGTGAAGAACAGCTTTGGTATGCGCCTGGCTGCTTTAGGACCCTTGGAGAATGCAGATATGGTGGGCCTGGATCTGACACTGGATATACACAAGACAATTATTCCAGAACTCGATCGCAGTGCAGGTCCTCATCCGGTACTAGACGAATACATTGCGACTGGTCGTCTGGGCTTCAAGAGTGGCGAAGGCTTTCAGAAATGGACTAAGCAAGATATCGAGGAGCTGAGGAAAACGCTAAGTGATCATCTGGTTGCCGCAAATCAGCATAGAGAGTTAGAAAGCTAGAGTAGGAGTAGTAATGAAGAACCTTGGTTTAGCTGCAGTCTTATGCATCGCTGGATATCTGTCTAGTTCTGCCTATGCCCATCACTCCTTTACGTCTCACTTTGACCCTGGCAAAACCTATGAGATGAAGGGGGTGCTCACGAAGTTTGTTAGTAGAAATCCCCATTCCTTCTTTTTTATTGATGTAGTGGGGAAAGACGGTGTGGTTGAAGAGTGGGAAGTTGAGTTGGGTTCCAAGGTTCATATGAGCCGCATGGGGATTAACCAGGATACCTTTAAGGTTGGCGATCGCATATCTGTTGCGGCCTGGCCTAATCGAAAACCTAATCAAAAGTTTGTCTACGGGATTAGCTTTGTCGATGCACGAGGCAAGAGATATGGCGAAGTCACAAAGGACGACATTGCAAGCGCCGAGAATACATCAGTTGGTGTCAGGGCTGTGTTTGGTCGCTGGTATTCGCCTTTACCGCATCTACAAAAATTGCCACCCCTTCCGCTAAATAAGGTAGGTTTGTTGGCGGAAGCCAGTTATATCCCTGCGCTGTCTCCTGCGACGCTCTGTGAGCCGGCGACCATTCCTGATTTGCAGCTCTCGCCTTACATGACCGATATTCGGATGATTGATGGCAAGATTGAGTTCATCCATGAAGCTTATAACGTCACACGCTCCATTCCATTAAATTCTCCTCAAGTAGCGGTTGAAGATACTAGCTGGATGGGGATTGCTGCGGCGCGTATCGAGGGAGATGAGTTAGTTATCGAGAGCAGCAAGTACCCGGTGTCGCGCTGGGGGCTTGGTGCGGCTGCTCAACCCAGGGGCTCAAAGAAGGTAGACTATCCTTCAAGTCCGTTGAAAACCGTTGTAGAGCGTTACTCTGTGAGCGATGACGGCAGAACGTTGATCCTCACCTTCACGGTAACGGATCCTGTTTATTTGAAAGAGCCCTACACGGCGAAGATGACAGCGCGACGAGTGGCTGATGATGAGCCAATGTACCCCTTTGAGTGTGAGGTGGACGCCGCGGCTCGATTCGCACGGTGAGCAGGCTTCAAGCCTCTGTATCGGGAGCGGACGAACCTGGCAGCATCCTGACCAGGGTAGTGTCCCGTTTGACATAGTGATGATATAAACCTGCGCCGATGTGAATCAAAATCAGGATCCACAAAATCCAGGCGCCCAAAATGTCCTTGTGGACAAAGTCGGCAAATGCCTCAACCTGATCCCAGGTTAGATCAAACATGCCAACAAACACCACCTGCCATAAAGCGGTGTCCTGTAGCGTTGGAATGGAGAACAGGCCGTAGATGTTTGAGTCATCATGCGTGCCCATGTATCCGGTGATTGGCATAATGATCATCATGGCGTATAGCGCCCAGTGTCCTAATTTGGCGCCCAGATGTTCCAATTTTGACCCAGGCGGTTCTAGGGGTTGGATGTTCTTAAAGCGCCAATAAAGTCGAGGCAGCACCAAGGCCAACACGGTCCAGCCCGCCATGATGTGGTAATCAAGAGAGCTGTGCCAGGCGTCTGATTTGAATTCGGCAATGTAGTGGCGGAACCACACCACCATGAAACACACAAGGAAACAGGCCGCGGTTACCCAGTGAAACCACTTTGCGACCGAACCAAAATTGGCCATGGTATTTCTTGTGCTCACTATCTGCCCTCAACCAGCCCTCAACTTAACGTTGGTGCCTGGGAACTGACGAGTTTATTACTCGTCCACGCCCACGTGCCCGTACTCTGCAAGCTTCGCGCGCACAGCTCCAGGGACGGCCTTTTCCTCTTCAGTCATAGACGTCAGTGCCTTGGTTCTTGTTTCTAGCTCAGGAGGTGAATACACCATCAATACCCGGCCTTCGTTTTTCGAATGAATCACATGAACTGTGTTGGGCGGGACATGCAGCACCGCCCCAGGGCCCACGCTGCCGGTTTTGTCACCCAGTCTATAGTCGTAGTTGCCTTTGATGATGTAAAAGGTTTCTGAGCCCGTGGGGTGGATGTGCGGTTCAGATTCAAAGCCAATCGGGTGGTCTTCGGTGATTACCTCGTAGGCATTGCTGGTATCGCTTGCGTGCAGTTTGAATTTCACTTCAGCGTCGCCTTTGGGGCCCACCATATAAGAATCGCCGCCGGCCTCATCGACAACAACGATCTTCGATTCGCCAGTGATTGTGTTCGATGTTGAAGCGACGGTCTGTGGCTCGGATTGGCTACATGCGCTCGCACTGATGGCCAGGGCACCCAGCAGGGTGGCCATGGCCTGGTGTTGGTTAGGTTTATACATAATTTTTCCTTAGGTCGTGGGTTACTCATTGCCCAGGGCGACATCGCCAGGCAGCTAGATAGTTAAAAATGGTGTCTAGTCTCTAGACACAGGAAGAAGCCCCATGTCACTCGCTTGTAGTAGCCAAGAACAAACAGAACGCACATCACTAGTTCGAAAATACTCAATCGGCAGCACAGCAACACGATTGGTCTGGACGCCCGATTCAACCTTTAGGTGCCTTTAGTTGGCATATAAACTACAAAATAGATAAACGTCAAGATATATCGATAATATGACTGAGGGTGAGATTTTGGCATGCTCACCATCAACTACCTGTCAGCGCCTTCGTGGAACCAGAATTCTTATGAATGTCTCGTCGTGGTTGAACATCATGTGTTTCAGGGCACCTGCCATGTGGAGCATGGACAGGATGATGATTGTTGTTGAGGCCAGGAAGTGAATTTCGCGAATTTTCTCAGCTAGGTTGATTTGCTCAACGAACGGGCTTGGCACCACGATAGTCTCAAACAGAATCAACGGTGCGGTATTTAGCCATGGAATCAGTGGTCCGCTAATCACCAGCAGCACAATAGCTGCCAACATTGTGTAGTGCACCCACTTGCCAATGCCATGCACAAGATCGGTCTGGCCTTCGATGCGCGGGTGTCTCGAGCGCCAACGCCACCAGATGCGCAGGGCAATCAAAGCAATGCCGGACGTGCCAATTGAGACGTGCCAAGAAACCATGGCGGCAGAATTGCTCGCGACACTGCTTTGACTGGAGTTGCCCAGAAACCACAGGCAGAAGACCCAGATAGCGGTCAGCCAGTGGAGCAGTATAGAAACCCAGCCATAGCTGTTGTGTGTATCTAGCGTATGGGTGTCGTGCAAGCTGGATGGCTCCTGAATGACACGCCTGGTGAGAGCGGTGCCCGGATGAGTGGCAACAGTAAGAGGGTTAGCTTAGTACTTCATCTCCCGAAATATATCGATTATATTAATATAAATCGATTATTATCTACAATTGGATATTCGAGAATTGAATGTTCGAGGCGATAGCAAGAACATTAGGGATAAAGCTATGAAATGCACTTTCCATGCTGCGGTTTTGGCCGCGCTGTTAACCCTTACGGCTTGCAGCAGTTTGCAAGAGTCTGCGACTGAAGCAGCTGCTGCGGCAGTTTCGGCCACCGCAACCCAGGACTATGCCGACACGGTCTTTGTGAATGGCAAGATCCTCACCGTTGACGATGAATTTAGCATAGTCAGCGCGTTGGCTGTTAAAGGTGAACGTATAGCTGCAGTAGGGGATCGAGACTCCGTTGCAGGCCTGATTGGAGACGCTACTACCGTTGTTGATCTGGCGGGTAAAACGGTTATTCCGGGCCTGATCGACAACCACATCCACTTTATTCGCGCCGGCCAAAGTTGGCATGTGCAAGCGCGAATCGATGGAGTAAGCAAGCGTCAGGACGCGCTGGATATCATTGCGGCCAAAGCAGCGGCGGCTAAACCTGGTGAATGGCTGATGGTGCAGGGCGGTTGGTGGCCACAACAGTTTGCGGATAAGCCCGGCGATTTCACGCTGGAAGAACTCGACATCGTGGCGCCAAATAACCCACTATTTTTACAGCTGGTGTACTTCGGCGCTTACGCCAACACGCTCGCTCTCAAGGCAGTGGGGGTTGATCCTTCCCACGGCGCGAAATTTGGCAAAGGCGAATTCATTAAGCCTCAACCCCCCTATGGCAAATTCAATGAGCAGATCACCAAGGCAAGTCGTGAGCAGATTAAACAGAACGTTCGTGATGTCATCACTCGATTTAACCGAGGTGGCCTGACCAGCGTTTATGATGTGGGGCGTCCACCAGAGGGTGACATAACGCTTCTTGATGAAATGCTGCAAGAAGAAGGACTGAACATGCGGGTATGGCATACCCTTAAATACGAGGCCTACAACGAAGAGGATGCGACAGCCGCCATTGCGTTGATTAAGCGCAGCAAATCAAACAACGGCGACTACACTGGTCTACTGGGTATTGGCGAGCACGCCTACCTGCCGTTCTTTGACGGCCCGCCAACCACGACTGTCTATCCTGACGAAATTATGGAGCAGTTCGGCAGAATTTCTCGCGCGGCTGCGGAGCAGGGATTTCGCATGAACGAACACACCATGAAGGATCAAACCGCTAACAGTGCGCTTGATGTCTGGGAAGAAATCAACAAGGACATTCCAATTGCGCCGCTGCGCTGGTCGTTGGAGCATTTGTTTAATCAGTCTGATGAGACGTTAATACGAATGCGTGACCTTGGTGTTACCGCCGCCGTTCACAGCGTGTCACAAACGTTGCCGCCAAACCTGCAATCGCCAATGCAACGTATGCAAGAACTTGGCGTGATTTGGGGGCTCGGCTCTGACGGAACCATTGTGACGCCCTGGCAGCCATTTGTGACCCTTGGGTGGGCCGTATCAGGGCAAACCGTTAATGGTAAAACACTGTTTGAGAATACGGTGTCACGCAAAGATGCGCTTGTCGCTCATACCCGCACCAATGCGTTCATACTTTTCAAGGAAAATGATATCGGTACCCTGGAGGTAGGAAAGTTCGCAGATCTTGCAGTGCTAAGCGCGGATTACATGACAGTGCCAGCTGATGAAATCAAGGACATTGAGTCGGTGCTGACTATGGTTGGTGGCCGCATCGCCTATGAAGCGACCAAAGCTGAGGTGACAAAAGTTGACGCGGCGGTTACCCGGTAGACGTCTATGTGTAAAAAAACTCTAGTCTTTTGCTTCGGTTTGGCCCTGCTTGCAGGCTGCTCGGACCTACCCAGCGTAGCGGCGCCAAAAGCAACAACGCAGGAGCAAACCCAACCCAATGTTGTGTTCGTCTTGGTTGATGACCTTGGGTATGCCGATGTTGGTTTTACGGGCGGGGAGATTGCAACGCCAAACCTCGACGAAATCGCTGCCAATGGTGTCATTCTAGACAGAAACTATGTTTATTCTGTGTGTAGCCCCACACGTGTTGCGTTGCTGACGGGGCAGAACCCACTGGCTTATGGTGTTGTTGGGCCGATCCAGGAGAATGTGGGGCTGTCACTCGATTTGAAACTCATGCCCGAATACTTCAAAGACATGGGCTATCAAACCTTTATGATCGGCAAGTGGCACCTTGGTTTGGTCACAACCGACTACTGGCCGAATGCTCGAGGCTTTGATTACTTTTATGGCTTTTTGGGCGGCTGGATCGACTTCTACACGCATGTTTATGGTGGCGGTTTGGACTGGCAGCGTAACGGTGAATCCCTTCGAGAAGAAGGTCATGCGACAGATTTGATGACCGCAGATGCGCTGCGTGTCGTGCAATCACGTGATCCAAATCGTCCCTTCTTTCTATACCTAAGCTACAACGCGCCCCATTCTCCACTGCAATATACCCCCTCGGATTCCGGACTAAACGATGACGTCGAGGCTGGTGATCGCAAGGTTTATGCCGAAATGGTGACCCAGATGGACCAGGGCGTCGGGGAGCTCATTGGCGTACTGCGGGCACAGGGAATACTTGAGAACACGATTGTCGTTTTCTCGAGCGATAACGGCGGTGCGATCAGGCTGGGCGCCAACAACGGAAAGCTGCGCGGCGAAAAAGGTGGTTCCTTTGAAGGCGGTATACGTGTGCCGGGCTTCTTGTACTGGGAAGGAGGCATTGAAGGGGGTTCACGTCTTGATCAGCCGGTTGTCGTTCACGACTGGCTACCAACGCTCCTGGAAGCCGTTGGAGGCAATCCTGCAGACGTGATCGATCCTTACGGCCAGAATATGTGGGCGGCCCTGGGCAAGGGTGAACAGGTTGAACGTCAGATTACGACCATTGCAACCGGCCCCTCGAGGGCCGCGATTGATTGGCCCTTTAAGTACATTACCCATAAAAAACGCGGGCAAAAAACACCTCCGACGCTTGGCTTATTTAATGTCGTGGAAGACCCCTACGAGACAAACAATCTTCTTGAGGCTATGCCCGAGAAAGCTGCGGAGCTTGTTGCGAAGCTTGAATCTATTCCAGATGTGCGTGTCCCGCGTAATCCTGATCCTTTGGGCCACCCTGAGGAGCACTTTCGCAATGCAACGGATGATGGCTGGGACTATGAAGTTCGTGTTCCGGAGACTCGGCCTGTGTGGACCGAACTGGTGCGCGATAGGGCTAAAGAAAAGGCAGCCAAGGTAAGGTAGTAGTTGCGTCCCGTTGCCGTTAACAGAGTGCGGCCCAGTTGCTCCAGAGCATCTGCTTTCAGCCGTTGCACCGCAGGCGTTTTGTACTCTAATGCGAGCAGGTGATCACACAACTGTGCTGTCCATTGCGGGCTTTTGACGAGAGATGCTTTTACCTGCTTGAACAGGGCCTCGGTTCCGCCGGCGAGAGCAGCGACTTGTGCGGCTTCTTCTTTGTCTGAAAGTAGAGGTTGGGCCAGGATTTGTAGAAGTTGTCGCCCGCAAACAGTACGCCTGGGCAATACCGTTGTTGATCCGCTGGTCCGGATCGAGCAGAAATCCACCCTGACGGGCGCCACGCACCCGCTGAATGGCTAACCCTGCGTTAGCGAGGTTTCGGCTTTCCTGATTGAAGTCTTCTCGTGCCCATATTCGCACGTCTTCTCCCGCAGCCGCGAACACACTAAGGCCAACGGTATGGTCGCCATGTCCGTGGGTCAGCGCCTGCAGAAGCTGCTTTGTATCGGTAGCCGCGATACAGGCAATACTCAAACACATCACTCAAACACATCAAGACAGCGCTGATGTTTGCGTTGGCTAGAATTTCTATTCCCCTTCCTTCGCCTTTTCTCTACTGCGATCT
>CAZWMD010000026.1:51427-53641 GCA_964634815.1 uncultured Pseudomonadales bacterium
TTGCGTTGGCTAGAATTTCTATTCCCCTTCCTTCGCCTTTTCTCTACTGCGATCTCACACGGATTCCTGCGTGCTTTTGGGGTAAGAATCGGGGACTCTCAGAGGAGGATGTAAGGGCAAAAAAAAGGCGCTGCAAGCAGCGCCTTTTTATTCAATGTGGCGTGCTATGCCACCTTATCCGTCGAAAGAATATTTCAACTGCGCAAAGACTTCACGGCCGCGTCTAATGACATTCGATCCGACCGCACCTGGTCCCGAAGCAAGTGCAGCACCAATAACATCTTCATCATCGGTTAAGTTACGTCCCCCAACGGTAACCTCAAATTTATCATTGGGTATGTACGTTAAGAAGTAATTGAGCCGCGTGGTGCTTGGGACTCGAGTGAAGTTATAGTTGCCGATGTCCGAGTTAAATGATCCTTCATGAATAACATCGATACGGTTTCTAAACTCGCCAATAGAAGTGAAAAACGAGTAATTAGCACCTACGTTGAATTGCCACGTGGGCGAGTTGGGCAATTCGATATCATCGTCTTCAGTAATGTCTCTACGAATGTTTGAATTGTCGTTGAGAATGAACGATCCACCCTCAGCAGTAATTTCGTCGAGTTCGGCATCTAGATAGCCAACAGAGGTATCAATTCTAAAATTGTCAGTCACAAGCCAGTTGGCCTCTAATTCAACACCTTGAATGACTGAATCCGCGACATTGGCAACCGTTAGAATTGGGTTGCCAATAAATGGATCAAGGGCGGTCACATTAAGTTGCTGATCTGTATATTCAGATCGAAATACAGCTAAATTGGCGCGTACGGCTCCATCGAACAGTGTCGTTTTTACACCAATTTCATAGGAGTCAACAAATTCAGGGTCATAGACAAGGTCTTCAAACGGCACGGTTGATCCTGGCGGTGTTCTGGCAGGAAAGCCGCCACTTCTAAAGCCATCAGAGAATTGCGCATAAACCAATGTATCATCCGTAGCCGTCCAGGAAAGATTAACCAGGAAGTTTGTCTCTGTGATATCAAGTTCATCCTGAACCACGCCTACGTTAGTTACATTTGCCACATTCACAGTTGTGGTATCAACCTGAACCTCTTTGGTCTCATTGGTTACACGAATGCCACCGGTAAGGGTAACCGTATCTGTAATGTCATAAGCGAGTTGGCCAAAGCCGCCGACAGATTCATTGTCAATAAATCTCTCTTCAAGCCCGCCGGTAGGTAGAACATCTCTACTAACATTGACTGAAGGAGGGGCTAACGGAAATACGGTTCTAACTAATTCGTTACCGTCTTCTGTGAAATAGAATCCCCCGACTATCCATTGCAGGCGATCATTCAGGGAGGTTCCTTCTATGGTGATCTCTTGAGAGAATTGATCAACATCAAATTGCTCATTGTTATTTGATGCGATGAAAATGGGAGCAGGGCTGCTATTAAAGAAAGAAGAGTCAAAGCCTCGGAAAGAGGTGATGGTCTTTAGTGTAAAGTTATCGTGCTCATAGGTTAAACGCAGCCCAGCTCCATAGGCGTCTAGTTCTTGATCAGGTTCTACAATGTTTCCGTCTCCGTCAAACCAGGTCTGATGGGTTCCACCATCGGCAGAAGCTGCGTAGAAGTTCCCAAGACAGGCTGGGCTTGTATCGCGAATAGCCGGGTCGGCACAATTGACGGATGCGTCGGGAAGAAACCCTAAGTCAATGAATTCTTGTCTAATCGGAGTTCCAGGGTTGAGTGCGAGAGGAGGCGGGCCCTGAAAAGGTTCGCCATTAAAGCGTCGCGCAAACAGACTTGAGGATAAACCGGGTGCTTCGTCACCAACACCGCTAATGGTGAGATTGGTTTCACCGACGCCCAGATCACCAAATAGAACTGGGATATTAGGTGCTGCTGAATCATTGCGGCTGGTGAAGTCGCCGTCCAAATCAAGTGTGAAATTGTCGGTTGGTTCCCATCTCAGGGCGCCTCTAAAGGCTGTGACATTTTCTTCGCCAAGGTCAACGTCATCATATTGCAGAGCCTCGATGTAACCGTCACGTTCTCTATGCACAACCGAACCGCGGAAAGCGACCGTGTCGTTGATTGGAACATTAAGGCTGCCGCGCAGGAGTAGATAGCCATTTTCACCAACTGATGCCGACGTATAGCCAGTCAATCCAGCGGTTGGGTCAGGTTTTTTGGCGATGACATTGATTGCACCCCCAATGGAGTT
>CAZWMD010000027.1:0-23186 GCA_964634815.1 uncultured Pseudomonadales bacterium
GTTCTCTTGTCCTGTGTGGTGGTGCCGGTCGCCGCCTGGGCGGTGTGGACAAGCCACTGCAATCCTGGGCCGGGGAACCGTTGGTCCAACACATACTGCGGCGCTTGCCCGCAGGTCCGGTGCTTATCTCGGCAAATCGATCCATTGCAGATTATCGTCGTTTTGGCTACCCCGTGGTTGAGGATTCGAATCAGGCAATTGCTCAAACCGGGGCTGAAGATCTTGAGCTGCAAGGGCCGTTAGCAGGCATCCTTGCGGCCTATGAGTGGTTGCTCAAGCCCACCACTTCCGCAACCGCTGCCTGGCAACAGGCGCACTGGCTCTATGTGGTGCCGGGAGATACCCCGCAGCTGCCACAAGGGCTTGCAAACGAACTTCTGAAGCTCTGCCTCGCATCAGGGGAACCTGCGGCCTGTGTGAAGGCTGAGCGGTTGCACCCTCTACCGCTATTGGTAAAGACCTCGGCTCTGCCCACGCTGGTAGATTACTTTGCCAGTAACCAACGCTCCGTCGCCGGCTGGCTTAAGCATCTGAGTTATGTCGCTCTGGAGAATCCAGGCTATGAGCAACAGCTGCTCAATATCAATACGCCGGAGCAACTGGCAGCATTGAATCTCAGTACACCCACCTCTGACTGAATGAACAGCAGGTACTAACGGGCTTTGGGGTTGGGAAAGGTGTCGCTGTCTTCAATGCCATCCCGGGGGTCCAGGCAGGCAAAGTCTTTTTCAATAAGCACCGCAAGAGCATCCACCTGAGTATCTATACCAACCGTATTAGACTCTCCCCAGTGTTGCATTTGCGGCAGGGGAACCGACACCCGAACAAGACCCCGATCAGGTGCCCCCTCAAACTGGACTTTGATATCAGCCCCTGCTCTATCTGACGCGGAACTGTCTGGCGTGAAACTGTCCAGCGCATAGATGAATTGTGCGCCACCAATGTGGGTGTGCTCCTCAACGCCTTCGCCGGCGATCAAGCGGGCCACCTCAGACTGGGTTACTCGCAGTCGAATGCTGTCTCCACGCACCCTCAGTTTCATGCTCAAACACCTCCGAACTCTGCTATTTATTCTGCGATACACACAGAATATGCCGCATGGTGGCCCGTTACCACATGGACTAGCTCTGTTTGCGCAGGCGTGCGTTGAGATCAGAAGCCTGCGGATTGATGTCTCTAGTCTCCTGGGCCGCCGCCAGCGCAGTCCTGGTAATCTTCTCGCGCTCGGCATCCAGTGTCTGCAGTTGTTTTGAAGCCTCAGCCAGACGCGCAAGCACCTGCTGATCTATATGTTCGATGATCTCCCCCAGACCGTTACGCACACCCAAAATGGCAGCCTTGCGCGGTGACGGTTTAATCAATCGCCCGAGTAACCAGGGTAATCCAAACCCAAGGCCTGCAAGCAACAGTGCGTTCATGGCAAAACCATCCGCAACAAAAGCGCCTTTGCCCGTTGCCCCTTCATAGAATCCATTCACCACAAACCATCCTGCCCAGGCCAGGGCCAGCAGCGGCAGAGCAAACTGTAGCCAGCCACAGGCGTTGTAAATCGCCCGTTGAATCTTGCCTCCGGGTTGCGCCAGGGAACGATGCACCGATTCTCGAAGCGCTGATTCGCCTCGATCGGCAAGATCCAAACCCACAACCCCGGCGAGTTGGGCGGTAGCCTTCTTGCTCCAGCCTTGTTCTCTGGCATCAAGCTGTGTCCCTGCCAGGGCATCACTCACTCGCTCTGTCGCCCAGTCATCCCACAACTCACCCGGTTGCGCCGCCTCACCCTTGGCCATACGCGCAGCAACAGGCGCCAGGCGTTCAACCAGGTCTTTTTTAAGCTCTGTCGTTAGCTGATTTTTATGTTCAAGCCAGGCTTTCTCAAAACTGCTGCTGTCTGCAGGCCAGGCGGAGGTCAGCGTTTGCAATTGCTCAGCCAGCAGGCGCAATTGGGTAGCGTGACCTTGTTCTTGTATCGCCTCGCGTAATCGTTCCTCCGCCAATGAATCTATAAACCCTGCCAGAGCATCAAACTGATCGAGCGCGGACTCTGCACCGCAGCTAGTGGCAAAGAGGACAGGATCAGCAAACCCGGCGGCTACTACCGCACGCTCCAGGTCTTCTATCTGGGCGGTCCGACCACGATCAATCTGATTCATCACAAACACCCAGGCACTGCGCTTTGCATGCTCAGAAAGCAAACGCCATGGAGCTTCGTCCCGATAGCGTTCGGGACTCACGACATAAATGAGCACGTCAACAAAGGGCAAGAACTCAAGCACTAACTGCCGATTGTGCTCCGCCGTACTGTCGACATCAGGCATGTCTACCCAAACTATATTTCGGCGCTTGTTGTTTTGATGAACACTGCGTTGGAACCCGCTACGAGGCGGACCAGAAAAAGTAACGCTTTCGTGCACATATACCGTTGCTTCGAGTGAGGTTGGTCGAATCACTCCCACTCGAGCGATGGCCTCTCCCACCAATCGATTCAACAAACTGCTTTTTCCTACCCCCGTGCCGCCAAACAGGGCAACCACCAGGGGTTCTCCCGAGTGCTCGTCAAACAGATCGGCCGAACTTGCACCAGAAAGCGAATTAACCAAGGCCTTGTCAGATTCGCTCAGCCAACCGGCGTCCAGTGCCGCATCGCTCCAAACTCTTGCGTCTTCTGCGCAACTACGCAGGGCATCAGAGGATGTGCTGGTCATTTATCGCCTCCAACGCCATTATCGAGGGGGCCAAGGAATTCATCACGCGCCATAGTCAACGCCTGGGCATCAAGGCTTCCATACTCAAGTAGGGCTGGATCATCAGCGAAGCTTGCAAGCTCGCCGGTCAGCGCTCTATCAAGCAGCTCTGACACCGCAGAATACTGTTTCTCTTGCAGTTCACTGACTACCTGGTCGACGTAAGTTTTGGCCGCAGACTCGGTAAGCGTTGTGGTCAGTGACAGCATAACCGGCGTAAGCACAAGATCAGCCAGACCAATTCCCCCGGTTTGCAAAGCCACCACCACGCCGGCGGCATCAGCGCTTGCTCGCACGGCGCGCAGGCTGTTAAGCAAGGCCGGGCTTTCCTGCAATCTCTGGTACAGCTCTCGCGCAGACTCAGCAACGCTCACCTGAAACTGATCATGGTGTGCAAGTGCTGCCCTGTGAAACTCTTCAAGCAAGTCGGGTTGCGTGGCACTTAGGCGCTGGGCAAGCTTGGCCCATAAGGGGTTCTCAGATTGAGACTCAAGCGCTGACATCCGTAAGCCCAGCAGTAAATGCACTGAGGCCTCCTGCAGCAACTCCGGTTCACGGCCCAGATTATTTTCCGCTTCTTTTTGCGCACCAAAGAGTTTGCGTACGGGCCAGGTCACGACTTTTCGAATGGATCCCATACTGCGCGCGAGCATTGGAATCTCCAACAGCACCAACAGTTCACCAAGTAACCGCTGGAAGGTGTCGTAGCGATCTGCATCAGCCAGATAGTCACGACGATAAGCGCTGAGAAACTCTTGTTTGCCCTCGCCTACCCGTGTCTTCCAGTCACCGCGCACCGCCGACTCGGCAACAACAGGCGCAAGCCAATCGTCCCAGCTGGCATCCACCTGACTTCTGACACCGGCCAAAACTTGCTCATCGGGTACAGACTTGAGCGCTCCCAGTTCGCTCTGCACCGCACTGATATCGACCTGCGTTGAGTCTGAGGCATGCTCAATGGCAGCAATGCCGTAGACCAGATCGCCCAGCCGCTCGTGCTGGGTTTGTTCCACATGTGAACTCAGCTCGGCCCAGGAGTTCGGGTCTACCTTGTTAACAACAAAAAAGGAACGGCGCTTTAAAGGCGCAAGGCGTTCGAGCAATTCCCACACCGCCATGTCGCCATACTTGTCGCGGCTTACGATCAACAAAATAATGTCCGCCATACCCGCAATGGCAAGTACCGCGCGACGGTACGTGTCCGCCTCCAGAGAATCAAAATCGGGGGTATCCCATACGATAAGAGGTTCGCCGGTTGCGCCAGCAGGCGCCTCGGCGACCAAGTCTGCCAGTGAATACTGATCTAGATTTGTCCCGGTCAATGCCTCACCGGCAACCCTCTGAGCCGGGAACAGCGCGGCATCAATACGCGCAAGCAAGTCATCGTCGCAATGAAACGCCGCCCCCCGGGCATGCCGGGTGTGCCCCGCCAGCGCACTAACCGTGGTGACCTCAGACCCAACCAGCGCGTTTACCAACGTGCTCTTGCCTGCCTGGGTGGGGCCCAGAACGGCGATCTGACACAAACCAGGTTGCTGGGCCTGCAAATCAAGTTTCTCGAGGCCAGCGATTGCCAGACCCAATTGATCGAGGCCAAGCTCGGAGACGGTGGGAGTGGAAAGCGCGGCCCGGAGGGTTTTGAGGTGCAGAAGCATCTGTCAATTGTAACAGCGACACGGGTTTGCGTTAGCTACGCTTAACCCAGAGAATTGCATTATCTTCGAACCAAAAGATGGAAACGATGACCAGATTAGTCAGATTAACCCGATTAACTGTTGCTGCATTTTTTACATTTGCAGTCGCTACTGCCTCTACCGCGGCCATGGCAGCCGAATCTGATGAGATTCGCAAGACGTTGTTTGCCGAAGCCAGCGGTGCGCTCAAAGCCGCCAACAGCGCGCGAGCAAGCCTGCTGGCACCCATTGGCTACTCTGAGGGCAGCGAGTTCTATCGCAAGGCAGAAGACCTGCTGGAAGAGGGCTCGAGCCTTGACGCTATTCGCCGCAACCTGCGCAAAGCCGCCGACACCTTTAACAGCGCAACCAAAGCCGCGGATCGAGCGGCACGGGAATTCGCTGGTGCACTGACCGCGCGCGCCGCAGCAGTAGATGCCAAGGCAGAGACCTATGCCTCAGACGACTGGAAGGCGGGCGAAGTCGCGCTGGCGGAGGCTGCTCAGCGGCTGGAAAACAATCGCGAGTCCAGTGCTGCTGAATTCGCAGCCAGCGCCGAAGAAAAGTTCCGCAGCGGGGAATTGGTTGCGATCAAAGCCACTTACCTCGACGAAACACGCAACCTGTTGGATCAGGCAAAGAAATTGCGGGCAGATCGTTACGCAACCAAGACCTACGCCGAAGCAAAAAGTCTCCTGAGTCAGGCGGAAACCCAACTGGAAGAAGATCGCTACGACACAGATCGACCACGCAACCTTGCTCGCCAGGCGAAACACGAGGCCTACCATTCCATCTATCTCGCACGCATTGGCAACGACGTTAGAAAGGGCGATCGCAGCACCGAGGATGTGTTGCTGGAATGGGAAGCCTCATTACAACGGTTAGGCGATATTTTGGATACGCCGCTATATTTCGATAACGGTGAGACCGCTGCTATAAACACGCTGATCAGCAAAGTGAACGACACCAACGCGTTGGTCGATAGACTCGCCCAGGATCTGGGAGAGAAAGAAGCACAGGTTGCGGCCCTCGATAACCAGGTTAACAAGCTTAATGAGCAACTTGGAGGCGAAGCCGCCGCGGTACAAAGTCTGAATGCGATATTGCAGGCTCAGGAGCTGCACAGACAACGATTCTCCCAGCTCGAAAACAGCTATCTACTCAGTGAAGCTGAGGTATTGCGACAGGGCAATGCCGTTATCCTGCGTATGGTTGGACTCATTTTTGACAGCGGCAGCGATCAGATCAAACCCGAACACACTGAGCTTTTGCAAAAACTACGGGCCTCCGCAGACGTGTTTCCTGGTGCAACCCTCAGTATCGAGGGACACACAGACGCCTACGGCAGCGACAGCACCAACCTCAAGCTGAGCGAGCAACGCGCAGAAGCCGTTAAGAACTATCTGGTGAACGAAGGTCAGATGGACGCACTGCGACTGACGTCGGTAGGTTATGGCGAGTCCCAACCGGTGGCCAATAACGAAACCCCCGAAGGCCGTGCCAAGAACCGTCGCATCGATATTGTGATCACGCCCTTCGAAGCACTGTGAACCAGCGCACAGCGCGTCAATGAAGCAGCTTGGATTGTCGGAATAAACCCCTGAACTATGTCGCAAGTTGCTGTTTTCAAAGAGTATATGTAACCAGAACAACAAAATTTACTTAACAAGCGCATAACATTGGAAGGCTGATAGCAGGCTACAGTGAACACCTGTGAGGGCATGACCTGCCCTATGTAGTCACAACCCAAATGAGTTATGTCGATGCGCTGCAGTTTAGTGTCATCGGAGTTAGCTTCCGCAGCCAAACTCCGTCCCCAAAAGCCCAACGTCGCTGAGGTTTTGCCTCAGGCGCGGGGTCGTCGCCTGCCGGCTGTTGGTGTCAGCCTGGCCCTGGCGCTCTGTGCCCTGACGGGACCCATCGCGGTACCAGCGATGGCTAACGGTACCGCTATCTATTCTGGCGCCGCCCTTACTAGCCCGGCACTGCCGCCAGCCCTTGCCAGCGACGAACATCTTTTACTTTGGAGCCATAACCAACGGCTGCGCAGCCAGGCGATCGAGGCACTGAACGTACTTCGTGAGGCACCGTCCCACGGCCTGCCGCCCAGCCGTTACGCACTGTCTGAACTGGAATCCCTCGCCACCAAACTTGCACACCCAAAGAGCGAACGCTTATTCAATGAGCTGCTTACCGCATCCATCGAAACCTACGCCATCGATCTGTTGCAGGGTCTGCAGCCCAGTGCGTTCCGCAATCGTCACGACCCCAAGCACCGGGTGTCTGACCGTCTAACGGTTAGTGCTCAACTTCAGGCAGCGGTCTTAAAAGGTCTGCACCGTTCGATTGTCAGAAATCGCATAAGCAAGTTCATCGCCTCCATCGAACCCGCTCACAAGGACTACGACGTTCTACAGGATGCACTTGGCCACTACCGCACGCTGGCAGCAAATGGCGGCTGGCCAGAAGTGCCTCGAAGCCAGGACGGGGCGATGCTTTTGCCGGGAGATCATTCACCTCGGGTTCGAGACCTGCGGGCGCGTTTGGCGATCACCGACCGTTCTGTAGATCTGGCCGGTGCCGACGACCCGGAACTCTACGATGACGCACTGGTAGAAGCGGTCATCGCTTTTCAGTCCACGCATTCCTTGAAGCCCGATGGCAAGGTTGGCAAGAACACCCGCGCGGCACTTAACGTGTCCGCTGCAGAACGCGTGCGCCAACTGGAACTCAATCTCGATCGTTGGCGCTTGATGCCAAAGGTAATGCCAGCCAACCACATTTGGGTGAACGTCCCCCAATACGAAATGAAGTTGCAGCTGGACCGGCAGAAAGTACTCGATATGCGGGTGGTTGTGGGGAACCGCAATTGGCCAACACCGATGATGCATGAAGAACTGGAGCATGTGGTGTTCAGCCCCTACTGGTATCCGCCAAGATCTATCGCCGTTCGAGAGATACTGCCAAAGCTCAAGGACAACCCCGACTACCTGAACGAAAAGCGCTTTGACGTTCTGGAGAACAACACCCCCATCGATGCAACGGCGATCGACTGGGACAGCATCACCGCAAGCAATCTGCCCTACAGGTTCAGACAGCGACCGGGTAAGGGCAACTCACTTGGTGACGTTAAGTTCATGTTCCCGAACAACTACGCCGTTTACATGCACGATACCAACGCAAAAGGCTTGTTTAACAAATCCATGCGAGCGTTTAGCCACGGTTGTGTCCGACTGGAAGACCCGGCATCGTTGGCCACAGCCCTGCTGGAATGGGATCGCGGCTGGAAACGGCAGAAGGTCAGCAGCGCCATGGCAAGTGGCCAACAAAAATACGTCAAATTAGACAAGACCGTTCCAGTTTATCTAGTGTATTTTACGGCGACTGTAGAAGAGGGCCGTTTGAGCTTTCACGACGACATCTATGGTCACGATACGCGCCACAGTGAACAGAGGAACGCCCAGCAGGACAATGTGGCCGACACGCAGGTTGGCCAGATCCTGGCTCGATATTCAGATTCAGATTTAGGTTTAGATGCACCCACTCTTACACAAGTGTCGGCCAGAGTTACGGCCCCCGAATCAACAGAAGAATCGGCAATCAAAACTGCTTCACTGGGCAGCGGGCACGGCCGCTAGATCGTTCTTGCTGAAGAGCTTTATGGTGGCTTGCACTCTCGCAAGTGCACCGGCCTTTGCAAATTTCAAGATCGACATCGACGGCCTGATCTCCGGCCAGATCATCACGCCGGCAAACGCGGTCCCCGGACAACAGCTGTCACTGATGACCTACGGTGACCCGGTGATTGCTGCGTTCGGTCGGGATATCGGTATCGAACAGCAGGCGGAAGACCACTGGCTGATTACAGCACCGGATCAGACCGGCATTTTCCCGCTGCATCTAAGTGCGGTCGATGGCACCACCAAAACCATCCGCCTTTTAGTGGGAGAACCCTTTACCGGCCAAACCAGCCAGGCCGGGTATAAGCTCGGGCGCTACCCCAACCCAAAGGCTGCCCCCAAGAAAGGTCTCTATCCCTACCCCAACAGTCTTGTCGAGCTGCATCAACATAACCTTGATGAACCTGTCTCAAGCCATTTTCGACTGGGCCAGTTCATGTGCAAACAGGGCGCAGACTGGCCCCGGTATGTGGTATTGCGACGCCCGCTGGTTGTGATGCTTGAAAACATTGTTACCTTGCTCAACCGCAAGGGCGTGCAGGCCAGTACCCTGGCCGTACTGTCTGGCTACCGCACACCCACCTACAACGCAGGGCTCGACAACGTTGCCTACAGCAGGCACATCTATGGCGATGCGGCTGACATTTATGTTGATGCCGATGGCGATGGCTACATGGACGATCTCAATGGCGATGGACTGGTTAGTCTAAAAGACGCACAGCTACTTGGCCGACTCATCGCCACTCTGCCAGACGCCAAACTCAGCGGTATTGGCATCTATCCCGCCACGTCCAGTCACGGCCCTTTTGTCCACGTTGATACCCGCGGCTACAAAGCACGCTGGGGATCCTGGAATTAGTCCAACCGAACCGGCAGAGCGTTCTCGCTTAAGCCTGGCCCCCAGCTGGCCGTTCGACGTTCGACGCCTGCCGTTCTACTACGGCTGGGTCATTCTCTTGATGTCCACCCTGGGGTTTCTACTCAGTATTCCTGGACAGACCATGGGCATGGGCGTCTTCACAGAGCACTTTGTGCAGGCCTTTGATCTCACCAGAGTCGAACTGTCTTTTGCGTACCTACTGGGCACTGCAACAAGTGCGATGCTGCTTACCCGCGCCGGGCGCCTCTATGATCGGGTTGGTGCGCGATTGATTATTGCCGGAGCAAGTCTTGGGCTGGGTGTGTTTGTTGCCTTCCTGTCAGGCATCGATTATGTGGCGGCGTTTCTGACGCGCATTGGGCCGGGTGAGCAAATTGCCTCGGGTATTTCGTTTGCCCTGATCACGCTGGGTTACTTCGGCGTGCGATTCACCGGCCAGGGTGTGCTCACGAGCGCATCAAGAAACGTTCTTTTGCTGTGGTTTGAGCGGCGTCGGGGTTTTGTCAGCGGCATTCGAAGCCTGTTTGTTGCGCTTGGGTTTTCTATCGCGCCGCTCATGCTTGCGCTATTGATCGACGAGCTCACATGGCGCGGTGCGCTGCTCTCTATGGCGGCAGCATTAGGCATTGGCTTTCCCCTTCTGGCGCTCGCCTTGATCCGCAACAATCCGCAGGAGTGTGGCTTACGCACCGATGGTGCTCATGCGGAGACCGAAGGCAGCAGCATTGAGGTGCCCAGCGTGACGCTGGCAGTCGCTCGAGCCAATCCCGTGTTCTGGATTTACACCGCCGGGATTGCCGTTCACGCCCTGTTTGGTACCGCACTCACCTTCCATGTGGTTGATGTGTTTGCCGAGGCGAACCGCAGTACCACCGAGGCGTTTGCCTATTTTATACCGGCAGCCATTGTTTCCACTTCCGTGAATTTTTTGGGCTCAGCACTTGCCGATCATATAGCGCTAAAGGCGCTGCTCATTACGATGTTGATCGGCTTTATCTGTGGCGCCTGGGGTATGTTGCACCTGGCCAGCGACTGGGGATACTGGCTGCTGGTCGCCGGTTTTGGACTGGGCGGCGGACTTTGGGGCGTACTGTCCAATCTCGCCTTCATTCGTTTTTTTGGCCCCAGGCATCTGGGGGAGATAAGCGGATTGAATACCAGTGTTACGGTACTCGCCAGTGCTCTCGGGCCGTTTCTGTTCAGCTTTTCACGGGACTACACGGGCAGCTATGCCGCCGCCCAAACCGCATGCCTGATCGCTTTAGTGGGCCTGTTAGTGTTAAGCATCGCTATACCGCAAAAAGAGGCCGCACGCTGAGCGCAGCCTCTACTCTTGCAGCCTTAACTGCTATTGACCGCCGGTGGTCTGCCCGCCCGCTCGACGATTTTTAATCGCGATATATTCTTCGACGCTAAGCGCCCCATCCTTGTTTACATCGCCAAAACGAAACGCTGTTTTCATTCGTTCACGCAGGCGTTTTGATAACTCGTCTTTGGTGAGCAAGCCATCGAGGTTCTTGTCTATAAAGCCAATGAACTGGGTGTCGTCCATCCGCTGGGTATCGTGCAAGGGGGCGTCAGAGGTTTCTTCATTCCAGGCAAATATGAAATCGCCATAGAGCATTTCATCCCAGGATTGCAGCCCCCAGGGCACTACTCTTTCAGCATCCGGATTGGCCGGATTCAAGTTGGAATTATCGTAAACCGTGCGGTGCACAAGTCTTGCACCAGCAGGCACCGCCTTGGGTTCGGCAAATTCATAGCCACGCTGCCAGTTAAAGTCATAGTCAGGCACATTCAGTAACAGCTCTTCCTTGCCATCTGGATACACCAGACTGAAGGTGCTGCTGCGACCCCGATAGTGGGAGTGAGGCGCAAGGGTGTAGAGCGTTGCGTCTTTGTAGAATTCAAAATAGGCCGCTTCTTCATAGGCGCCATCACCCGCGGGTATCCGAATGGTTGGGTCCATCACCACACTGTGACGCAGATAATTTGCGGGCTTTTCCTCGGCGAAATACAGCGCCATCTGCGACCGGTCAACACTCGCCTTGCCGGTTGGTGTGTAGTGAAGCTGAAACAGGAAGTGGCCGCCCTTGGGTATATAAACGCCTTTGCCTTCCGGCATAACGTAGGATTCAGCACCGGGCGCGTAGCCAATCAGGTAGTTATCAAAAACATCGCCGCCACTTTTAATTTCTTCACCAGGCTCACTGGTGCCTGCAAGCACATGGTGTACCACAGTACGATCGCCAGGCTTCACGGTAACCGCTCGCACCCAAACGCCACGATCCAGCGTGTTCTCAACCCAGGGAAACTGATAATCCACAACACCGCTGGCTGGCACGCTGAACTCAGGAATGTTCACAACCATATCGGGCTCACCCAACGGCCAGTCCTCGGCGGCCTCAACGTTCTTGAGCAGCGGGTCATCCCCCTCGCCTCTGGGCGCACCCGCTTCAGCCCAGTGCACCAGAGTTTGTTGTTCGGCAACGGTTAAGCCTTTGTCGTTTGCCCAATCGCCCACGTGTGGATCGGCGTGCCAGGGTGGCATACGTTTTGTCCGCAGTACTTCCCGAATCATCGGAGCAAAACCGCGAACCATGGCGTAACTGTTCATCGCCCAGGGCCCAATGCCACCCGGTCGATGACAGGTCACGCAGTTGTCCTGCAGGATGGGGGCTACGTCTTTGACATAAGAAATTTGCTGGTGGGCATCAGAGGTGGCGTTCAATCCCAGCGAACAGTCTGCTGTGGCAACATCGGCAACAGCCGCTGAATCTGCAGCAGCTTCTGGCAACGGCTTGTTCGCAAGCATTGCGTCAAGCGCAGTGGCGAGGGTTGTCGGGCTGGTTATCAGGTTACCGCGAAAGCGCTCACTCCAGTCGTCGGGACTTACCACCAACACATCGCCTGCATTGGCAAAGCCCAGACTCTCACCAATCAGGCGCGTATCGTCATCAAGGATGGGCAGGCCAAGGCCCTGTTTTGCAAGCGTTGCGGCTTGCGCGGCGAGGGACGCACGGCGGCTGGTATCGCGAATCGCTGAACCGGGCACAGAATCTACAAACACAAATCGAATACCCCGAGGCGCGTATTGCTTATCAAGCACCGCCAGACGCCCGGCGGCTTCAGTAAGCCCGGCGCAGCTCGAGCGATGCGCAACCAATACAATGGCCTGGTCATTGCTGTGGTAATACAGCTCATGCGAGGCGCCTGCGTGATCAAGCAGTTGAAAATTATCGACCTGAGCTGCACTGGCGGTAGCACCTGTCAACAGGGCAGCTGCCAGCAAGGGGCTAACCAGGGCCAAACGATGAAAATAGGGAGCCATGGGAAATCTCCTGCCCTGGGGGCGCAACAAGCCAACACACCAGCCAACACACTAGCCAACACACCAGCCAAAAGAGGCCTTTAAACCGTCATTATCGTTGCAAAGTACCACGTTATGGGCAGCACCAGAAACCATAGCCCCAGAGCGTGCACAAGCAGTCGTGGCGAGATAGAGCTCAGTGTCGAACGCCGCATATCAAGACCAATGCAAAACAACGCCGCAATCAACAACCAGCCGCTGAGCAGTTTTGCATAGCCTGGGATCTCCGCAGGAAGATCCAGAAAACCATTTAGCGTCGCCACCAGGACAAATAAAAGTACAAAGCCTGGCACGCTGGGTTTGCCTTCGTTCCCCGAATCCTCGCCAGAATCGCTGGTTCGACTGGCAATCAGGCCCCAGATCACCAGCAAAGGAATCAGCCATAGTGTGCGTCCAAGTTTCACCATGGTGGCAAGCTCCAGCGCTTCATCGCCATAGGCGGCGGCTGTCCCCAGAACGGAACTGGTGTCATGCACGGCAAGCGCCACCCAAACACCAAACGCGCTCTGGGTCATATCGAGCGCCTGACCAACCAGGGGTAGCGTGAGAAGCGCCACCGCATTGAGCAAGAACACCAATGCCATGACCGGGGCAATTTGCGCTGCACTGGCACCCAGCACCGGCGCCAGAGAAGCCACCGCAGTCCCCCCGCATATTGCAGTGCCGGCTGACAGCATCTGAGAACTTCGGGTTTCAGTGCGAATCAGGCGTCCCAGCAGCAAGCCGCCAGCCAGTGTGATGACGACGTAGCCTGCAACCAACGGCAGATACTGGCCGCTGACACTGGTGACCTCACCAATATCGAGCCGCAACGCAAGTAACACTACGGCGGCCTGCAGCGCCTGTTTGCCCCAGCTGCTGGAGCCCGGCAAAAGTTCTGTATTGGTCGCAAGCGCCAGCAGCGCCCCGATACCCAGAGCCAGCGCCGGATGGTTAAAAAAAAGCGCCGCCATAAGCCCCAGCAGAGCAACCCCAACGCCAACCCAACCCATGGCCCCCACCATCGAAGGCGTGCTTTCAGAAGCGCCCCGCTCTTGAGGGCGACCTGTGGAAGGTTGATCTGGCGTCACTTCATAGTCCGTGAGATATATCGAAACAATATCGGCCCAGTCTAGTATTTTTTCTCTCGAATAACGTTATACGCATTACATATTTCTCCCTGAATCACCAATGATCTAAAATTTATGGAACACTGGCATAAGGTTCAGGGCGCCGGTTAGCCACCGCCCTGGACAGCCGTCCGGATCAGACCAGGTAGTGAGGTGTATCGCCGTGACCGATTTTGACGCCATCGACAAGACGCTGTTGCGCTCGCTGCAAGAGGACGCCTCCAAGCCGGTGGCTGAGCTGGCTGAACTGGTGAATCTGTCGGTGAACGCCTGCTGGCGCAGAATCAAACGCTTCGAGGAGCAAAAGATCATTCAGTCCAGAGTGGCGCTGCTTGATCCCGAACAACTGGGGTTGCGGCTCACCGCATTTGTTTCAGTGAAAACCAATCAGCACAATCCACAATGGCTTAGTGAATTTGCCGAAGGTGTTAAATCTATACCGGAAGTTGTTGAATTTTATAGATTAAGTGGTGACATCGACTATCTGTTAAAGATCCGGCTGAAAGACATCAATGACTACGATCGGGTGTACAAGGCGTTGATCAGTACTGCGCCCATCGCTGATGTCAGCTCCTCGTTCACCATGGAAGAAATGAAGCACACCACAGCAATTCCGATCAGCTGAGCTGTGCCGCAGCGCTCCAAACCCCTCTACCTTCATACTAAATCACAAAAATTTCGTGATTTTGCGCACGTTAAACTAGTTAATGACTTTACGCTGAGAATATTTCCCAATATTTCGTAATTTCACGCAAAATAAAGTGATTTTTTTCGGCACCGCTACGGGTACCTTAAGACCATCGCCAAAAGAGATGTTCCGATGCCGTCTGCTACTTCCCACCCTGACTCACAGCCACCATCATTCCTGCAGCGCTGGTTCACTGAGCACCCGGCCGATGTGGATGAAACCTATTTAGAGCACCTGGTAACCGCCAGCTCCTTTGCCGGCGGTCTGGCGGTTTGCGCCTTCTGCTGCTTCGTCCATGCCCTGGTGCCCGGACTGTTCACTACCAGCGCCAGCGCTCGGGTTGAGTGCATGGTTGCGCGCATGCACAACCGCGGCTCATCAAACGCAGGCTAACCGGCACTGCCCTTATAGTCGCCTGGACGCTTCTCGAAGAAAGCGTTCACCGCCTCAGCGTGATCAGGTTCGGCATGACACAGCGCCTGATAGGCGGCGGACTTCTCCAGCAGTTCATCCATGCTGGATTCTTTGCTGGCGCGCAGCAATTGCTTGGTGAGACGAATGGCATGCGGCGGGTTGGCGGCGATGCGCTGGGCAAGCTCGAGCGCAGAATCGATCAGTGCATCATCGGCAACAACCTCAGACACGAGCCCCATCGACAGCGCTTCTTCGGCTGAGATCATGTCGCCCGTAAACGCCATTTTGCAGGCATTTGAATAGCCAACCGCGCGAGGCAAAAACCACGCGCCACCATCACCAGGAATAATGCCAAGCTTGATAAAGCTCTCGGCAAACCTGGCTTTGCTGCCTGCAATCAAGATATCGCACATGGTGGCAAGGTCACAGCCCGCGCCTACTGCCGGGCCATTAACCGCCGCAATGATTGGCACATCCAGACTGGCCATCGCTCGTGGAATACGCTGGATACCGTTTCGATAACTGTTTGCCTGAGCAAAAGGTGCGCCGGAGAAAAGTCCTTTGCGATCCCGCATGTCCTTGACGTTGCCGCCGGCGCAAAACGCAGAGCCATCGCCGGTTAAAATCACCACTCGAATGTCTTCGTTGGCGTTGACCTCGGCACACATGGCTTCGATATCGCCAAACTGCTCAGGACCTGTGAGCGCGTTGCGCGTTTCTGCGCTGTCCATCGTACAAAGCAACACATGGCCATGACGCTCGCGTCTTAAAAAACTCATCGCTAAATCTGTCTCCCAAAAAGAAATGAAGTGTCACTCTCGAAACTCGTTATCCAGGCCCGGATCGGGCAGCTCATCGTCTACAGAAATCATATTTTCAGGCTGCGTATCCGCTTGCGAGAGCCCAGGTATACCGGTGGTGAACGGTGGATTGGGGCCATCCGCAACGTCATCAGCCAGACCCGCAAAGACCCCTTCCTGAACACCAAAGCTGGCTTCAAACATTTCCCAGACCGTAATAAACAGAGCGGCAATCAGGGGACCAATGATCATGCCTGACACACCGTAGGTGCCAAGGCCGCCAAGTGTTGCCAGCAGGATCAGATAGTCTGGCATGCGCGTGTCGCGCCCCACCAGCAATGGTCGCAACAGGTTATCTGCAAGTCCGATAACGGCCACACCAACAAACACCAGAATACCGCCACCCACATAGTCCTCTCGGGCAAACAACATCACCGCAGCCGGCACCCAGACCAAGGCTGCACCTACAGCAGGCAATAAACTCAACAGTGCCATCAACACGCCCCAGAGTATGGCGCCGTTAATACCCAGAAAGGCAAAGGTCACGCCGCCGATCAACCCCTGAACCGCGCCAATAACAAAGGTGCCCTTGACCGTCGCACGCACAACCTGGGCAAATCGGGCAAACAGTGCACGCTCGCGTTCATCACCCAGCGGTAGCACCTGTACCAGCCGATCAATAATTGCCGTGCCATCACGCAAAAAGAAATACAGCAGGTAGATCATTAAAAACAGGCTTAGCGTGAAGTTCAGCGTGCCGGTTCCAGCGCGAACCGCGTTAGACGCCACCCACTGCCCCGACACCATTGCGGCACTCGACAGCGAATCCCGCAACCCGCCAATGTCGATGCCATACTGCTGGGCAACAGCAACCAGGTCTGGCAAACGCTCTCGAACCCAATGCTCCGCTCGAGCAAACAGGTCGATTCCATCCCCACCATCAAGCTCTGCCATCAAACGGGCCGTTTCCCCCGCCACTGCAAAGCCCAGCCCAATCAAAGGAATCACCACGGCAACCATCACTACCAACACCGTAACCACCGATACCAGAGAATCTCGCTCGCCAATCACTCCCCGAACTCGCTGTGCCAAAGGCGCAAACAAAATGGCAAAGGCCACCGCCCAGAACAACGCCACCAGAAAGCCCTGTAACAGACTGACAAAGGCTATGCTGACGAGCGCCAGCAAAATGAAGAACGAGAAGCGCTCAATATTTTTTTGTGTCATAGCATTCCCGGTTTGGAGAGGAGGAGTCTAACCGCTCCTGACGACGCCAGTGTAACAAAGGCAAGGTCTAGCTCTGGGCGTCTGCTACCCAGGACGGCTTACGCTTCTCGCGAAAAGCGGCCATGCCCTCCTGCCCCTCAGGCCCCTGAAACAGCGACGCACTCCAGGGTCCGGTTTTCTCAAAGGCATCCGCAACAGACATTAATGGCACTTCGCGCACCAGTTTCTTGGCCTCAATGAGCGCAGTAGGGCCTCCCAGATTAATCATGTCGATTACAGACTGGACCGCCTCCTGAAGTTCAGCCTTGGGAACCGCCTGGTGCGCAAGGCCCATATCTACCGCATCCTCACCGCTGAATCGCTCACCGGTTAAAAACAGTTTCATTCCATGGTGGCGCCCAAGTTTGGGCAAACAAACTACCGAGATCACCGCAGGAATCACACCGATGCGCACCTCACTGAAACTAAACTGAGCGTCCTGGGCGGTAATCACAATATCTGCGGCGCCCACCAACCCCAGCCCGCCGGCAAAAGCTGCACCGTTAACACAGGCAAGTACCGGTTTGGGGCTTTCGAGAATGCGGTGCAGCACATCGGCGTAGTTCACGGCGCGGCCGTTTACAACTTCACCTGGGGGAGACTTGAGATCCGCACCGGCACAAAAGGCGGGATCTGCCCCTGTAAGCACTATGCAGCGAACCTGCGGATCGTCATTGGCCGTTTGCAGATGATCATAGAGCTCACTCACAAGTACGCTCGACAACGCATTGCGCGCCTTGGGTCGATTCAACGTAATCCAGGCGGCTCCGCCGCGGATGTCGTAAAGGGTGGCTTCAAGATTCATGCCCTGGGCTCCTGATTTGTGCTCTGCATCTATCCCGGCCATTGCAGCCTTGTACGGCCCAATATGCAAGGCTGGATTGCGAGCCGCCGCACTGCGGAGTTGGTGCAAAGTGCAAAGGGTTTGGGCTAAGCTCGAAGCGTAAGGGTTACAGCGTGGTAGTAAAAAGCAGTGGTCAATATCAGCCGAGTCGAGCAAGCCGAACTCTCAGCAGAAGAAATTGATGAGGTTCTTGGCAGCCGTGTCAGTGCCGTGCTTAGCTTTGTCGACAAAAACGGCTACCCCCGACTGCTGCCCTGCTGGTTCATGTGGGATGGTGAGGCATTTTGCACCACGAGTGATCCCGACAAATTTCACGTCAAGTGCCTGCGCCGGGATCCACGTTCCGCCATGTGTGTTGAACTTGCTGACGGGGTTTTACCACCAGCCCCGGGAAGCCAACGACGCAACTGGCAGGTGAAAGGCTTCGGCGATATGGAAATCATTGATGATCCCGAGGGTCGTATCGGTCGGGCAATAAGAACCCGCTATCTAACCGACGGCAACGAATCTGTTGAGCCCGAAGACACTGTGTTCAGCGATGCGGCCGCAGCGCAGCGACTGGTGCTACGGCTCAAGCCGACACGACTGTCTGCGCACGGTGGGAGAATGTACTTTGGCGACTGAGTCTCTTGATGCGTTTCGTCTCGATACCCGCAACTGGCTTGATGCAAACTGCCCGCAAAGCGCACGCGGTCCTGGCTATATCCCGCTGGGCAGCAGCAAGGTCGAGCTGACGAGTGACACCCGTCTATGGCTCGAACGTATGGCAGAACGCGGCTGGACGGTACCTACCTGGCCCAAAGAATATGGGGGTGCTGAACTCTCTCTTGATGAGTACAACGTGCTTATTGATGAGCTAAAGCGCATCGGGGCCCGCCCGCCGTTAACTGGCCGCGGCGTGAACTACATTGGTCCCACGATCCTGGAACTGGGCAGCGACGATCAAAAACAGCGCTGGCTACCTGGCATCGCTCGCGGTGAGGGGGCCTGGGCAATGGGTTACTCCGAGCCCGGTGCCGGGTCCGATCTGGCCAGCCTGTCGCTGAAAGCCGCCCTGAACGGCGACGAATACCAGCTCAACGGACGCAAAACCTGGACCTCAGACGCCATGATTTGCGACTACATCTTTGTGCTGGCTCGCACCTCCCCGGATAAGCCAAAGCACCAGGGCATCAGCCTGATTCTGGTGGATATGGATCAGCCCGGCGTGGTGGTGCGGCCAATTCGGCTGATATCCGGCGCATCGCCGTTTAACGAAACCCTGTTTGAAAACGCCGTTGCAAAAGCCACTGATGTCATCGGTGGCGTGGACAACGGCTGGAGTGTTGGCAAACGCCTACTGCAGTTTGAGCGCTCCACCCATGCTGGTATCAATGTGTCTGGCTCTCAGGGAGGGATGAATGACAGCGGCAATATGCCGGCTCGTCTTAAGCCCTATGTCACACAGGCAAACGGCAAAATTGAGGACGTTGAGTTACGCGATCGGTTGTGCCGGTTCGAAATGAACGGCCACGCGCAACGCCTGACCCAGAAGCGCGCCATTCAGGAACTGGAAGCCAGGGCGCCAGGGTTCACGTCCTCAGCGGTGAAGCTAACTAACGCCCTACAGAAACAGGAAGGCGACGAATTGCTTGTGGCCGCCATGGGCACCGCGGCACTGAGTACGGGTACCGGACCTGACAGCGATGAAAACTCCAACGCTGAACAGGCCAGGGTAACCCGCGAATGGCTGTACCAGAAATCTCTAACCATCGCCGGGGGCACCAAAGAGGTGCAACTTAACATCATCGCCAAGCGCGTTCTGGGCTTGCCAGACGGATAAACCGGCGTCGTGCCACCAAATAAGAACTGGTACGGTTCTTGTATATCAGTGCTCGTGACCCAGACAAACGGAGTGACGATCACGTGATATCAAACAGCCTCTGCCGCGAATTGAATTCCTCCCTCACCTGTTACCTGCACATCTACAAGGTCGTCCATGCGACCGATCAAAACGGTCAGACGTTTCAATACGTGAGTGTTGCCAGTCTCGGCAAAGACCGGCAAACGGCCGAAAAGGTCGCCATCAACCTGGTCCATCAGCGCGGCTATCATATTGTCGCCACCGACACAGCAACCGCCGCTCCCTGGCTAAGCCAGGATACCGACCTGCCCTACCTGCAGGATCTCGAACGTTACGGTGCGGCCCTGCAAACCCTGGCCGCCTAAGGCTCGGCGTCTGAGCGAAAGGCCACATCCAGGCGTCGGCTGGCAATGCGCCAGCCCTCGCTGGTTCGCTCAAATTCATCGACGTAATTGCCAATGATGGCCGGTCCTTCAAGGTTCTGAATCTGCCCCTCAACGCCAGGGGCCGCATAGACAGCGACATAACTTATGCCAGTGGCACGGTCATTACTGAGCGGCGTAATACGAATGGTGCTCATCATGTGTCGGGTTTTTGGGCCCCTGGCCGCCGCCAGGGTTCGCTGCCTAATTGCTGCCCGCCCCTTTAGCGTCTGCCCCAACAGGGTCATCTGCGCATCAGCTGAAAACAATTGCACCAGCTTTTGGGTGTCGTGTTGATCCCGGTACAGCGCGTAATCAAGCACCAGATCAGAACAAGCCTGAATGATCGCTCGCCGGTCAGACGATGCTGCGTTCTCGTTTGCTTGATTTGACTGAGTCGCGCAGCCTGCCGTACTCAGGGACAACGCCAACAGACACAGTACCTTCCTGCTCGGTAACCACCCCATCATTTATTCGCCTCTGATCAAACTCAGTTCAACTTCAGGATACCGCGCGCGTTATCACGCAAGAATTTTGGCCACACCGATGCCTTGAATCCCACGTCAGGCATATCCGTCATAATGCGTTCAAGTGACAACCCCATAGGGAAATAGCCGGCATAAATGATCTTGTCGGCACCGCGCGTGTTGGCGTAATCAATGATCGCTTGTGGGTAGTGTTTTGGTGCAAAGGCCGAGGTGGAGTAATAGAAATTGGGCCACTTAAGCATCAGTTTGATGGCCAACGCCTCCCAGGGCTCACACCCGTGTCGAGCGACAAAGGTTAACTCTGGAAAGTCGTACATCACCTTATCGATGCGCGACACCTCTTGAGGCCACATTGGAAAACGAGGACCTGGCACTCCAGCGCAGGAGAAAATGGGTACGTCCAGTTCGACACACTTGGCGTAGATGGGATACATCAGCGCATCATCAATCGCAACCTGGGGGTTGTAGCCTGCGTTAAAAGCAGCAAACGCCCTAACGTCATAGGCCTCATACTGACGAACCATATCGCGGATCCCTTCCATGCCCCGGTTGGGATCCACCCAGCCCGAGGCGACAAAGCGATCCGGGTGCGTTTTCAACGCCTGCTGACTGACTTCGTCGCCACAGCCCACAAGACCTACATCCACACCAAACCGATCCATTTCGTGCAGCGTGAGCGCTACCGGATCTTTACGCCCATAGAGTTCTTTGGGTACCTGCTTGAACATATATTCGACAGGAAACTCAAAGTCTTTTGAGCCCTCTTTCAATTGTTCGCGAATAAAATCGTACTGCTTAAAATTACTGGCGGGAAACCCAATCATCGTGTCGACGATGCCGATGCCGCTGATAAGGTCCGTTGCGTCTTCGCTCGTCTGGCTCACGATCGTGCGTCTCGCGCTTCAGCCAGTGCAGATTGGAAGAGATAGCAGGTGGCATCGCGAGGAATATCCTCAACCGGCAGAGGTTTGTTTATTTGCTCGGGTGTCGGCCCATACTGCGCGGCAAGCGGCAGCAACTTCTCAACATCAAAGTCGTAAAGGCTGGCGGCGTTCAAACCAAACAGCTTGCGCCGCCGTTCATCACCAATGTCATTGAAGGTAAGCCGCAAGGATTCCAGGTTGTAGGGAAAGGTGCCTTCATAATGCGGGTAGTCGTTACCCCATAGCACGCGGTCTTCGCCAATCTGATCAATGCCAGCAAGATCGCGTTTGTTAGGGAAGCTTGCGCCATACCAGCAGTGCTCAGCAGCGTACTCGCTGGGTAAACGCTTTAACCCCCACTCCATGCCTTCATAATTCATTTCTCCAATCGCACCGTGCACAAACCCCATGTGAATGCGATCCAGATTAGCGAGCATTTCAGGTGCCCAGGCACAGCCAGATTCGGTCAGTATGTATTTGAGCCGGGGAAAACGTTCATACACGCCACTCATCAACAAATGCCGAAAACCCGCCTGGCAGTAAAAGGTAACTTCTGAGATCCACAACGCCTCAGGTACTGGCCCCGTACCGTAATCCGGTGAACCTTGTCCAGAATGCTGATTCATGACCAGATCCGCATCCTGGATCGCTGCAAATACCTTGTCCCAGGCCGGATCAAACAACGGCTTGATCCAGGTGCAGTCCGGTGGCACCAGTGGCAACAACACACCCCCACGCAACCCTGCCTCAGCGATAAACTCGATGTCTTTCACCGCCTCATCGAGATCATTGGGCAATATGAGTCCAATCCCGGCCCGTCGAAGCGGATCTTCTGCGCAAAAGTCTTTTAGCCACCGGTTATGTGCCCGAATACCCGCGAGTGCTTTTTCGTAGTGCTCCGGGCGTGGGGGTTGGGCAGTCACAATACTCTTGCGATAAAACGGCGGAACCGTGTTTGGAAACACCACCTCACCCACAACGCCCTGGGAATTCTGGTCTTTGCGACGCAGCTCAAGATCCCAGTTGCGAAGCTTCTTGCTGCCGAAGTGCTCTTGAGAAGGGTTCTTGTAACCGCCACGCCACTCATCAAAGTCACCGCGATAGGCCGGATCCAGATATTCGCGATAGGCTGCATGGCTGCCACCCGCGTGAGTATCTGCTGTAATCAACAGGTAGGGGTCGTTATTCATAAGAATCCTCCTCCCGACAGAGCATAATGCAAACACGCCCTTACTCACCACAATCTCACAGGTACAGTAACCCATGACATCACAAGCGACAGACACGTCATCAACCGGCGCTCCCTCTACAGGCACGGGAGCCGCCGTTGAAGGCACAGAAACCGTTGCCTTTTCCGGGCGTTGCCTGTGTGGTCAGGTGCAATTCGAGGGTCTGGCCACGCCGTCAGAGGCACCCGCGATGCACTGTCACTGCAAAGACTGTCAGCGCGCAACGGGCAGCGGATTTGCCACGGTTCTGCCTCTGCCTGATGCCAATCTCAAGGTAACGGGAGAAATCAGGAATTTTCGGGTAACCGGCGAAAGTGGCGGCGCTGTAGACCGAGAGTTTTGCCCAAAGTGTGGTTCACCGCTGTTCACCCGCGCCGCACTCGCCCCCGGCCAGGTGTTCGTCAAGGCGGGCGCGCTCGACAACTCAGCCTGGCTTAGACCGGTAGTGGCCTGCTGGACAGACAGCCGCGAGAGCTGGTGCGTGCTTACCGACCAGATCGATAGCGTGCCCCAGAACCCGTAACCCCAAGTACACCAAGGTCGCAAGGCGCTCTTACAAACTGCTCACGCAGAACAACAACCGCCTTCCAAGAATCTTCCCAGCCCATGACTATTGTGGGTTAACGTACATAACGCTTGCTGATCAACGGAGGGGGTTTTGTAGATCGGTAAGCTGCGCTCGACGGTGTTGGTCATTCTATCGCTGACCGGGTCTTTCAGCACTGCTGATCATGCCCAAGAAGGCAACGCCGTCGAGCCACCTATTTGCTTTCTATGCACTTTCCACCACTTCGTCTAGGCAATACCTCCCGGCCC
>CAZWMD010000027.1:23286-35460 GCA_964634815.1 uncultured Pseudomonadales bacterium
CTATTTGCTTTCTATGCACTTTCCACCACTTCGTCTAGGCAATACCTCCCGGCCCCAGATTGCAACCCTACGGGGTTTCGGCCATATTTAAGTGAACTAAGGGAGACTCTTCGATGAATTCAAAAACTGATCTGGTCTTCGACGCTGATGCCCTGCGCTCTCGCTACGCTGCAGAGCGAGACAAGCGATTGCGTGCTGACGGTAACGAACAGTACATCGAAATGACCGGTGACTACGCTCACTACCTCGAAGACCCCTACACAACGCAGACGATTGAACGCGAGCCACTCAGTCATGAGGTTGATGTCATGCTCATTGGCGGCGGCTTCGGAGGATTGCAGGCCGCAGCACGATTGCATAAGGCAGGAGTCACCGACATCTGTCTGATCGAAAAAGGCGGAGACTTCGGTGGCACCTGGTATTGGAACCGATATCCGGGTGCCCAATGTGATATCGAGGCCTATTGCTATCTGCCACTACTCGAAGAACTCAACTACGTTCCCAAAGAGAAATATTCCTACGCAAAAGAAATCCTTGCGCACAGCGAAGCTATCGGAAAACACTTCGGCCTGTACGACAAAACGCTTTTCCAAACCACTGTCACCGGACTTGAGTGGAAAGACGATATCGATCGCTGGATCGTGAAAACCAATCGCGGCGATGCTATCAAGGCACGCTTTGTATCTATGGCCAATGGGCCATTGCATCGGCCAAAGCTTCCGGGCATTCCTGGGGTTGAGACCTTCAAGGGTCATACCTTTCATACCAGCCGCTGGGACTATGAGTACACGGGTGGTGGCCCCGACGGCGGACTCACCAAACTTCACGACAAAAAGGTTGCCATCATCGGTACCGGTGCAACCGCCATTCAATGCGTGCCGTTTCTTGGCGAAACCGCAGAAGCTCTTTACGTTTTCCAGCGAACGCCCTCAACAGTTGACGTGCGAGGCAACTCGCCAACGGATGAGAGCTGGAAACAAAGCCTCAAGCCTGGTTGGCAAAAAGAGCGGATGGAGAACTTCAACGCGCTTATTTCTGGCATACCGCAACCGGTTGACCTGGTGGATGATGGCTGGACCGATTTGATTGGTAAAACGCTGAACCAATTCCACAAGGCCGGAGCCGACACCAACATGACGCCGGAACAGCTGATCGAAATGGCCAATTTCGAAAAGATGGAAGAAATCAGAAATCGTGTCGACGAGTATGTCAGCGATCCAGACACCGCAGAGAAGCTCAAGCCCTACTACAGGATGTTCTGCAAGCGCCCCACGTTCAACGATGACTATCTGCCTACATTCAATAAGCCCAATGTGACCCTGGTTGACACCAACGGCCAGGGCGTTGAACGCATCACTGAAAAAGGGCTGGTGGTTGAGGGCAAGGAATACGAAGTCGACTGCATTATTTACAGCACAGGCTTTGAGGTAGGGACAAGCTACACCCGACGAGCCGGCTACGATGTAACAGGACGAGATGGCAAAACCCTGTCTGATCACTGGCGCGACGGCACGCGCACCCTGCATGGCATGGGCTGCCATGGATTCCCAAATCTGTTCATCATGAACACCTCGCAGGGCGCCTTTACAGCCAACTTTCCGCACTTACTTGATGAATCGGCCATCCATCAGGCACACATCATTCGCTACGCCCTCGACAACCAAAAGAGTCGCGTCGAAGTGACGGCAGAAGCGGAACAGGAGTGGGTGAAAACTATCGTCGGTTTTGAAGGCGGCGCTATGGGTAATCTGGGTGGGCCTGACTGCACCCCGGGTTACTACAACAACGAAGGGCAACCACACCCCCACGCTATCCAGTCTGCCCCCTATGGCGGCGGCTCCATAGAGTTTTTTGACATGATGAAGAGCTGGCGTGAATCAGGAGAGTTTGACGGCCTGAGCTTTAACTAGCTTGCGTTGATGGGCAAAAGAACAGCCCATCCTTAGTCTTTTTTCTTAAAGGCCTCAGCAAAGGCGCTGGCCATAGCGCCTTTAGGAGCCGGACCAGAGGCTGATTTGGAAGCCGGCCCCGTTCGACGCCTGGGTTTTGTTTTTTCTCGCACCGCTGGTTTGGCAGCTGCCGCGTCACGCGCTGAATCTGTCAGGCGCATGCTCAGGCCTACCCGCTTGCGCTTAACGTCAACTTCCAGAACTTTGACTTTCACAATATCGCCGGTTTTCACAATCTCGTGCGGGTCTTTAACGAACCGATCAGCCAGAGCAGAGATATGCACCAAACCATCCTGGTGCACACCTATATCTACAAAGGCACCAAAGTTTGTGACATTGGTGATCACACCCTCCAGCACCATGTCCACCTCAACATCTTTTAAGTCGTTCACCCCTTCCTTGAAGGTTGCGGTTTTAAACTCTGGGCGAGGATCGCGTCCGGGTTTTTCAAGCTCACCCAAAATGTCTTTAACCGTCGGCAGGCCAAATCGGTCATCGATATACCGTTCGGGAGATACTGATTTCAACATTGCAGGAGCACGAAGAATCTCAGCGAAGGGTTTGTCCAGATCAGCGACAATTTTCTCCACAACGCTATAGGCTTCCGGATGCACGGCTGACGCATCCAACGGATTGTCGCCGTTTGCAATACGTAAGAAGCCCGCTGCCTGCTCAAACGCTTTGGGCCCCAGTCGCGGTACCTTGAGTAGCTCACGACGATTCTTGAACAAGCCTTTCTCATCTCTTAAGCGCACGAGATTTTCCGCAAGCGCAGGCGTCAGACCAGCAATACGCGCAAGCAATGGCGCCGAGGCCATATTAACGTCCACCCCTACCCGGTTCACACAGTCTTCCACCACACCATCAAGGGCTTTCGCCAATCGGGTTTGGCTAACATCGTGCTGATACTGACCAACGCCAATAGACTGAGGATCTATTTTAACAAGCTCCGCCAAAGGGTCTTGCAATCGGCGGGCGATAGACACCGCCCCACGCAGGCTAACATCCAGCTGCGGAAACTCCTGGGCTGCAAGTTCTGACGCGGAGTACACAGAGGCGCCCGCCTCGGACACCATCACCGACTGAAAGCCAAGAGAAGCGTCTTGTTTGCGCAGTGCGGTGACCAGTTCTTCGGTCTCTCTTGAGCCCGTGCCATTACCAATGGCAATCAAGCCAACCGAGTGCTTCTTTATAAGCGCGCCCAAAGCGACCAGAGAACCCTTAACGTCTCGTTTCGGCGGGAAGGGATAGATGGTCGCTGTATCAAGCAGTTTGCCGGTGGGATCAACCACCGCCACCTTAACTCCTGTGCGTATGCCGGGATCAAGGCCCATTGCACAGCGCGCTCCCGCAGGTGCTGCCAGCAGCAAATCCTTTAGATTAGTGGCAAAGACTCGAATAGCCTCTTCTTCCCCCGAGGCCCGCAGTTCGGCAAACAACACAGACTCAATGGAAAAAGAAAGTTTGGCCCGCCAGCTCAGGCGCACCACATTCTTCAGCCAGGCATCCGCCGGCCGACCTTCATCACTAATACCAAAGTGGGACGCTATTCTGTGTTCGCAAGGCCCATAGTCGGCACTCCACTGCGTACTCTCAAGCTCGCTGGGCATTTTCAGACCAAGCTGAAGGATTTTCTCGGCTCGACCGCGAAACAAGGCCAGAGCCCGATGTGGCGGAATCTTTGCTATGGCCTCTGAATATTCAAAGTAATCACGAAACTTTGCGCTGTTGTCATTTTCGTCAGCACCCTTGGCCAGTTCGGAAACCACAAGTCCCTGGTCCCAAAGCTGTTTCCGCAGCAACTCAAGAAGGTCCGCATCCTGAGAGAAGTTTGTTGTGAGAATCGCACTGGCACCATCAAGCGCGGCCTTTGCATCGCTCACCCCCGGGTTATCACCGGCTTCGGTCTTGAAAGCGGGTTTGAGGTAGTCCTGGGCAACCTCCATGGGTACCAGAGTTGGATCGGCAAGTAACCGTTCTGCCAGCTCCTCGAGTCCTGCTTCTTTTGCAATCTCGGCATTGGTTCGCCGTTTAATCTTGTACGGCAGATACAGGTCTTCAAGGCGCTGCTTGGTTTCGGCATTGACAATGCTTTTTCGCAAATCAGCTGTGAGCTTGCCTTGGGAGGAAATCTCTTGCAGAACACTCGCCCGTCGCTCTTCAAGCTCGCGCAGATACCCAAGCCGTTCATCAAGTTTGCGCAGTTGGGTGTCGTCCAGTCCGCCGGTGACCTCCTTGCGATATCGCGCAACAAAGGGAACCGTCGCACCCTCATCAAGTAACCCAACGGCGGCAGACACCTGGGTTTCACGCACGCCAAGTTCCCTGGCGATCTGGGCTATCAGTTGATCATTGGTAGAAGTAGACAAGGTGTTCGCACAAACCAGTGTTAACTTGGGAGGCGCAAGTTATCGAGACCAGGCAGCGACGTCTACCTTAATCATGCACTATTTAAAAATTTCAAAACCTTGCGCAGGATCTTGTTGAGTACGCAGGTAAAGCGAACTCAGGCGGCCGGTCAGAGGCCCAATGGTGCCATCTCCAACAAGCTCATCATCTATCGCCACAACAGCCACCGGACCGCTCATGGTACCCAACACCATGACCTCATCCGCAGTACTGACATCAGCCTGAGTAATGTCTGCCTCCATTGCATCGATACCTGCTTCAGCGCAGAGCTCAAGAATGACTTTTCGAGTCACCCCTTCTGGGCAGGCTCTAACAAAGGGGGTTAGTAACTGATTGTCTTTCACGATCGCCGCGTGGGAGGCAAACGCTTCAGCCAGATACCCCTGGGCGTCGTACATGAGCGCCGTGGTGACGCCTGCCTGTCGGGCTTCCACACAAGCACGGCTTGATGCATTTTGATTGTTGTCATGACTTCGTTGATCAACCATATCCGGACCTGGCCGTTTGAGGCGTGAGGTGATGGCCTGAATCCCCCCTTCCGTGTTGTACACCGCATCACGATATTCCGGCGCGACGATGATTCGAGGGGCGCTTGGCTTTCCAAACTCATCACACACCGCCGCGATATCCATACTGGCGGTAATTTGATCACCCGCCGTGAGCATAATCCGCACATGGACACCGTCGTACATCGAGTTATGAACCAGAGTGTCACGAACGGCCGCTATTATTTGTTCGTCAGAGGGAATCAGCGGCCAATAATTCAGCTCCGCCGAGTGACGAATCTTGTCGAGATGATCCTGCAGACGAAACAGCCGTCCCTGCACGAGCCTGGGCGCACTCCAGACCTGCTTGCCATGCAGAAAACCGGAGTCAAAGATGGGCAGCGCCGCCTGGGTACGCGAGACAAACCGTCCATCAATGTAGTGCTCTACTTGAGCGTTACGACTATCAAAAGAACTCATCGAACTCAAACCTCCCCAGCGACACGCTGACGATAGAGTAGTTCATAGGTTGGCATACAGACATCAACTACCGCTTGCAAAGTAGCGGGTACGCTTGGAATTTGGCTATTGCGGGGCTTGAGCGTGCTGGTGTGAAAGATCTTTTGGTACCAAAAAGGCGCCCAGGCACCGTCGGTCGCGTGTTGACCCGGCGCCCAGCTTATCTCTGCCTGGGGATCAAAGGGCAGACCCACCCGATCACAAAAGGCCTTGAGTACAAGAGACGGATCAGCAAGTACGCTGTTTGCATCCAACACCACAGGCTGCTGACCCAAATCGACGACGGTTTTGTAGATGCGGTTTAACTGTGGAATACCCACCAGCGCAGCGGCCGCCTCAGGCCCCTGGGTTGCGCAGATCGTTTGCAGATCACGAAATTCAGTCATTGATGCAATCACTTCTCGCGGATCACGAATCAGGAAGCAATGCACAAATGACGAATCACTCATCCAGCTCAGATCGACCTCAGGCAGCATATGGATCGCCATATGCTTCTGATAAATCCAGTCGCCGCTATTGTTCGGCGTAGCCAGCAGTTGCTCAATAATTTTTTGCGGCTCGCTTTCGTGAGCCGCAAGCGTTTCTGCAAAACCAGGGTCGTCGCGTTTGTCGAGAGCCTTCAGCCAGTACGCATAAAAGGGTTCATCTAATACGCTGCAACCAAGCGCAGCGAACACACGCATCATCAACGTGCTGCGTGCCCGCGGCGGCGACCACATGGCAATCCGTCTGATCACAGCCGCGCAGTGAGAACAACCATAGCGCTCTTAGCTGTAAAGGGCCGGCACACCCACTTTTTCGTGGATCTGGTTCGAAAGCTCATTGCTGATGCCCAGTCCGTTCGAGAGTTGATCCAGGTATTGAGCTTCCGCCTGAGAGTCGAGATCAATCCCCAGCAGAGACATAACATACACGTGTTGCTCCAACCCCTTTGGCACACTTTGCACAAAGCCCGCGAGATCCAATGGCTGCGCCATCTCGCTTTTAACAAAATCGATCTCTTCCTGGGTTACGTCGTCGCCAAGATGCTCGAGAATCTTGCGCTGCTCGGCTTCATCAACACCACCATCAGATTTTGCGGCATTGATCATCGCCCGCAGCATGATTTCAGCTTCGGTGTTTTGCTCAGAAGTGGGTTCGGCCGCACTCTCACCGCTCATCATTTGATTCAATAACCCGCCCAGACCACCAGCGCCGGCCTGACCTGCACTCTGGCTACCACCAAGGCTGTTTAAAAGGCCACCAAGCCCACCGCCAGCACCGCCCTGAGCGCCACCACCAGAAAGAGCCTTTCCCAACATGCCCGCCAGGCCGCCACCGCCCTGCCGCATTGCACTGCTCGCTAGTCCTCCCAGCAAGCCACCCAGGCCACCACCCGAAGAACCGCTATTGTTGCCCATCATTTTGCCAACGCCACGGCTCATCATGACGCCAATTGCAACCTTGGCCAGTGTTCCTACTAAATTCATAAGTATCGTCCTGTTAAAGTCCGACGCCAGTATAGCTTATTGATCGGGCTCGCCATTCTCGTAGTCGCGACCATTGATCCTGGCTCGGCGCCTCTCGCCGGTCATTTCAACAAGATCCGGATACTTCGGTTGCGTCATGTAGCGGGCTAGCCAGTCTGCGATCAACGCCTCGTTGTCGATTAGGTCGACAAGTGTCTGACGGGCTTTGGACACAAACGCAGGATCTATGGCTTCGGCAGCCATAGCGGGGGTTAGCGGCGGATCACGGTAATATTCATGCTCCAGCGCTGTTTCACCTGCGGCCAGTTCCACAGCCAGATCACCCAGCATGTCGCTGAATCTCGGTGAACGAAAACCAATCGAAAAAGTCAGGCAATCTGACTCTGCAATACCCCAATGAGCCACATTTGGAGGCACATAGAGCATGTCCCCAGGACCAAGAAGCCAGTCTTCGTGCGATGTAAACTCTTGCAAAATTCCCAGGTCGGTACCCGCAAGTAGAGGTGTGTTGCTGTCACAAGACCCGCCCAGGCGCCAATGGCGATGGCCTTCAACCTGCAACAAAAAGACATCGTACTGATCAAAGTGCGGCCCAACGCTGCCTCCAGCGGGCGCGAAGCTCACCATAAGATCATCAAGTCGCCAACGCGGTAAAAAATCAAACCGGTCAAGCAATGCCTGAGTTTCCGGCACCCACAAATCAATCGCCTGTACCAGAAGTGTCCAATGGCTGGCCGGCAATTCTTCGAACTCAGATTCTGCAAAGGGGCCATGCCGCAAAACCCAGGGCTTGTCCTTCCAGTTCTCCAGCACAATCCGCGATTCAACTTCAGACTCCATCGCGAGACCTGCCAGCTCATCTCCAGAGATCGGTGATACGTACTCGGGTATCGCAGAGCGCACCAGCAACGGCTTGCGTTGCCAGTGTTCAGCTAAAAACTTGCCGGGGTCCATATCACCCAGTACAGAACTCAAAACATCGCTCACAACCGCACTAATCCCGGGTTTGTGGCATTAAAGAACGCTGAGGCAATCGGTGAATACGCGCCCGGCCACCAGTAACTTCAGAGGCAATCTCACACAGGTGTTCGTGATGGGTCAGATAGATGACCTGGCCATGGCGTGCCATCTCCGCCATTAGCCCAAAGGTTTCACGAGACCGATCATCGTCAAAGGTTTCCAGAATGTCGTCCGCAAAAAAAGGCAGGGGCGTTCTTTGGGAAACAAACTCATGGTATCCCGCAATGCGCAAACTAAGGTACAGCTGAAAGCGGCTACCTCGAGACATTTCTTTTGCCGAGGTTGAAGAACCATCGCTGCGAATACCTACCAGCTCCTCACGACTTTTGCCGAGAACACCCGGCATCGCATCAAGGCCGGTGAACGCGCCTCGAGTAATGGTTGCAAAGGCACTGCTCGCGCGCTTGAGCATCGAGCTGCGGTGCGTCGCCATATAGGTCTGTAGTGCACGATCTACCACCAACACCCCAGCGGTGCGCGCAATATAGCGCCGAGTGTCTGCCTCAATGTCCATAAGTAACACCCGCACCTGTTCATTCAATAACGCCACATCTGCACCATCACCTACGCCGCTTAAGGCATCTGCTGCTGCACGCCACTCATGATAGCGTTGTGATACACGCTCATTGCATTCTTCGCTGGCAGACAGCGCTGCTGCGTGGTCAACCTTAAGTGATTCAATGCGTTGTGCATCAGCAAGCCGCTCGGCTAACAACTCGCGTGCATCGGCAAACGACAACACCCCCAGAAGATCGCTCATCTGCGCTTCCAGCTGGACCAGTGAAGTAGACAACCGCATTCGCTCCTCGGCTCCACGCAACTGTTGAAGCAGATCCGAAAAATCCCGGGCCGGGAATACTTTGCTCATCTCGCGAAACTCAGTGCGCGCCTGATCCTGCATGGCGAGTTGTTCTTCAAGCTGTGCCTCGAGAGCAGCGTGCTCCTGACTCAGCTCCTGGCGGGTTCGCTGTTGCTCCAGCGCTGCTGCGAGACGTTTTCGCAATCTGTCTGCGATCTGCAAAGGATTAACATCCGCTTTTTCTGCACCTTCTTCATCAAGCTCATCAAGCCTGGTCGACAAATCGTTAACCGCTGAGATATACGCGTCTCGTCGTGCAACTAAACGGTTCACTGCTATTCGCGCATCGGTTGCCTTGGTCTGCAAGGCCTCCAACTCACCAAGCGCTTGCAGAATTTGATTCATCTCCGCAACAGCTGGCAGTCGTTCGCCGCGGGCAAGCCACAATCCATCCAATGCATTGGCCCATTTCTTATCCCAATCGATTACCAGACTCTCAACCTCGTCTAACCGGGCCTTGCGCTCATCAACCTCACGTTCTTTGTTTTGTAACGCCTCTCCCTGAGACTTTTCTAACGCCCTGCGTTCCTGCCAATCGACAACAGCCTCGTCTGCCAACTGCAAGCTACGAGAAAGATCGTTATCTGAAACCACGATACCAGCAGATTTCAGTCCGGCATTCAGTTGTTTTACGCAACTCAACAGAGTCTGTTCCAGCGTGTCGCATTCCCGACTCACGGCATTGGTCTGCTCTGCCAAACGCAACGCGTGCGCGCGCCGCTCAAGCCATGTGGGAATGTCTTCGAGCGACTTCACAGGCAGACCAAGCTCACTGCAAAGCGTTGAGGCCAGCTGATCAGCCTGGGCTTTAGCGGCAGCAACCTGGCTTGCCGCCGCCACAACCTGCTCATGATCTGCCTCTACGCGCGCAAGCGCCCGCTCCAGGCTACGCAGCTCAACAATGTCTTGTGATTGCGCCAATCGGGCGCTGCCCAGTGCATCGTCCTGGGCCAGTGCTGACTCGAACCGATCAGCGCTTGTCTGCAATTCTGCGGCATCGAGCGGATTCATATTGAGCCCTGCCCGGTGCTCAAGCCATGCCTGCTGTCGAGCCTGACGCACCTCTGCTGCGGCCTGGTCGCTTGTGAGGTCACTGCGACTGAGCAACAGCTTACGTTCCGAGCCTAATCGCGCACGCTCACCGGCCAGCCGTTGTTGCTCTTGGTCGATGTGACCTGAACGATTTGTGAGATCCTGCATAGTTTGCAGCAGGGTATCCAGCTCACTTTTTGCAGGTATAGACAACGCCTTGAGACGCGCCAGGTCGCCCCGCCAGGGTTCAAGATCAATCATCGACTGATCCAGTTCGAGCTTTAGCTTGTGATATTCGCTACGGCGACGAGCCAGTTCGCTATCGATGCCTTGTTCCCGAGCAACAGCAAGGCTATGTGCAAGTTCTGACAAATCCTCAATGGCAGTGGCCGATTGGGCAACAGCCTTCGCTTGCTCTAGCTGGGTAGTCGCCCGACCAAGCTCAGTCTTGGCCGCAAGAAAACTTGCATCAAGTGCAACTCGCTGTTCGATCAGTGAGCGAATCAGGCCTGTGCGAGCCGCGGGTAACAGCAGTTGGTTAACCGCTGTATCAGGTGGCACATCAAGACGAGTAACTAATACTGCCACCTGTTCATCCAGGGTGTGCAGATAGCTGTTTGCCTCCTGGAGGTCATCACTGGCGCGAAACTTCGCCTCTGTATCGTCTTCGGTCAATCGATCGATATCTGCAGCACACAGAAGAACCTGTGTATCGAGTTCAATGCCTTCTATACCCTGGCGCGCTTTAGCCAGCCGCTGGTTGAGTTGGGTGATCATTGTCTCAAAACCAACAGCTTGCTGCGCAAGCTTCTCCGCGCGAGCACGCAAGCCCTGGGGTACCTGAGGAAACTCAGGCATAGCGGCAAGAGAAGACTGAAGATCCAGGTAACTCCGCCAGGGACCAATACAATCAAGCAGAGATTTCAGTCGCAGACGCTCAACATCCAGTTGTTTGCGCTCATCCGATGCACTGGTGTGAGCTGCATGCGCTTCTCGCTCCGTCTTTTTCAGAGCGGCATATCTTGATGCGGGCACATCGAGCGCCTTGATCTGATCCTTGAGCGCTTTGAGTTCTGCTGTTTTTTGCCTCAGCCGAACCTTCTGCGCCCGGGACTTATAGAACTCTTCGTTCTTTAAACGGATCTCACCCAGCTCACTGCTCAACGCCGCAAGTCCTGAGGTCGACGAGAACAGCAGCTCTCCCAAATCGCCCTCACTCTTGAGAATACTGTCACCGCCAGTTTCCAGACTGTCTTCGTCCATCGAAAACATATTGACGTAGGCGTCGCGATCGACACCATTGAGCAATGGCCAAAGCAGATCATCACCCACTGATTGCTGATCTTTACCCAGCAAACTGTTGGAGTTGCGTTTGATCCTTATTAGCTCAAGCGACGTATCACCGGAACTGATGTCAGCCTCGATCTGTAGCGTCTTGGCTTCATGCAGAAAATCGTAACCTGTACGCAGTGGAATACCATAGAGAAAGCTCTCAACGGCTGAACGCAAGGTCGACTTACCCGCCTCGTTTGGCCCAAACAGGATGTGCAAATCAAGTTGCGGATCACGTTCTCCAAAATCGATCGTTTTATTGGTGAAACTACCAAATCGAGTGAGCTTGAGCTTGTCGATGCGCACTAGGAACTCTCAGCCAAAATCTCGAGATGCGCCAACACCTCCCGAGCACCATCAGTTGCCGCTCGCCTAAGCAGATCTTCAGAAGTGTCTTTGGCATCATCCACACTGACATCTTCGAAGTACGGTGCCAGTTGCGCCCTCAATTCCGCAGGCAACGCGCGCTGCAAATCACTTAACTCAGCCCGCAACAGATCGATCATCTGGCCATCATTGGCCAGGTTATTGGCAACAATGCCCCGCAACTCGGCCACTGGTCCGGATAAATCTATACGTCGGGCATCTTCGCCAGCCGGCAACTCAACGTCGTTGTCAATCTGCTCAATCCACACCGATCCCAAAGCGCTGGCACGGCCCTGAATTTCAAAGCGCAGTTCTTCGTCTTCACGACGGAGTTGTCCAGCAAGCGGACTCGAACCCACTAGACGCATCCGCACCACCAAATGATCGGCTAGTTGCCTGGCAACCAGGTGCTCGAGGGCCGCACTTGTACGTGGTCCAATCTCTGTCCAATCAACACAGTCACCAAGGTCAACCTCAAGGCGCTCAAACTGCACGTTGCACAACACTCGCTCGTCAAGCTCAACGTTTTGGTGATCATCAATTGTTACCACCGTCACCGAGCGCGGCCCAGACTCGTTTATATGTCGCCCCTGAGGAATCCCCGGCATGACGATTACGCTGTCTTTACTCGTGTGTACTGAGCGCTTGTGGATGTGCCCCAGCGCCCAATAGGTATAACCCTGGTTCTCAAGCTCCTGTACGCTGCAAGGCGAATACGGGTCGTGCTGTGGTGA
>CAZWMD010000027.1:35560-48045 GCA_964634815.1 uncultured Pseudomonadales bacterium
CTGGCCAGATAGGAAGGCCACAGGTTACCGTACCCGTTCATTGTGGTTAAGGGGTGAACAATGGTCAACGAGGTTCTGGAGTTTTGGTTCTCTGAGGTAGGGAAAGCGGGTTGGTACCGGCAGTCAGATGTGCTGGACGAGGCAATCCGAAGCAGATTCGAGTCACTCCTGAAACAGGTAGCCGCTGGCGAAACCGCCCATTGGCGCGACACCCCTGATGGCAGGCTCGCGGAAATCATTGTTCTGGATCAGTTATCAAGAAACATGTACCGGGGTACACCGGATGCGTTTGCAACGGATTCCCTTGCACTGGTCCTCGCCCAGGAGGCCGTACGAAACAAAATCGATCAGGCACTTGAAGAACAACAGCGTTCATTTTTGTATATGCCCTATATGCACAGCGAATCCAGAAAGATCCACAAAACCGCAGTCAGCCTTTTCAAATCTACCAACAATCTCAGATCAGAGCTCAGGCATAAGGAAATTATCGACCGTTTCGGTCGCTACCCTCACCGCAACAAGATACTAAACCGAGTGTCTACATCAGATGAGATGGCGTGGCTCGAGAACAACAAAGGCTTCTAACAGTGGTTAGAAACAATTCCTTTAAACCGCTTACACTCTACAAACAATCCTGAACCCCCCGCTTCAATTCTGCTCTTGCTCTTCTATTTGCTCTTCTATTTGCTCTTCTGTTTTCGCTGCTACGTAACGCAAACACTTCTCAACAAAAGTGTAAGTACTTCCCTGCGCTAGTGTAAAACCAAGGGATTTACCTACTAAGCACTCAGTATAGTGCGCGTTCAGAAATCCAATATCCGAAACAATCGGTTGCTTAGATTTTTCTAAGACGTTTCTAGCAGTAGAGAAAGAACAAACGTTATGCGCAGTAAGAAAAGTAGTTTCCTTGGGTCTTATCCAGAGAATTTTTCGAATCGCTCCGGCCAGAAAGGCCCAGGTCACAAGATTTTCAAGTCCAGCACCATTGGGCTGTTGTTCACTGTGCTGTCTTGCCTGTTGTATTCGAACGTCGCTTTTGCAGCACCAACTCAGTCGATAAACGCTGGCAAGTCGGCAGCAGTTGGCGCACTCCAGGCAAATGGAACTGTTAACGTTAGTTATACGATAGAGGTTGCAAACGAGGGCTCGGTGGGCCTGAGCAATCTGAGTCTCGAAGACAATCTAACTGCTCCCTCCAGCCTGGGCTCAGCCTTTATTCACGTCGTGAACGCGCCTGTGGTGACTCTCAACAATGCCTCGGGCAATTCGGTTGCACCTCAGTCAAACGGCGCGGCCTATGACGGCACTAACAACATCCTTGTTGGAACCGATGGTTTCCTGGCCCCAGGCGATAGCTATTCAGTCACCTTTTTGGTCAACGTTAATCCAAACGCGACAAACGCTCCGGCGATACTACAGAACACTGCCCTGGCGGGCGCAACGGCACCAGACAGCACAATTGTCGCTGATGCCACCGACACAAACACCGCACCAGACGGGTCTGCTGATACCGTGGCCAATGTGCCCGACGAGACTCGCGGTGTTCCAACCGTTATTACCTTGCCAACGTCTCAACCAGAACTGGGCGCGGTTAAGTCAGTCATCGATGTCGACGACCTGCAAGCAGACGGTACGTTTAACGTGACCTTTAAAGTGCTGGTTGAGAACACGGGCAATCAGCGCCTGACTAAACTCACTCTTACTGATGATCTTGCCAGTCCTGCGGCTCTCGGAGCGGCATTCAACGGTGTGGTTGCACCGCCCGTTGTTACGCTTGGCAACAATCGGAGCGGTGAAGACGTCGCCCCAACCAGCGCCTGGTCAGCCTTTACCGGGACAGGTTCTGGCATAGCTCTGCTTGATGGCAACGACGGATCACTTGATCCAGGCGACTCCTTTGAGGTGGTCTTTACGATCAACGTTAATCCCGGCGCGAGTGGCGCACCTGCCCAGCTACAGAACACAGCAACCGCTGGTGGTAGAGCTCCAAACGGTGCAGTCGTTTCTGACGATAGCAACTCAGGTTCCGATGGCGCGGGTTCCAGCAACGGCGAAACACCACAATCCAACCCTGGCGGTCCGGGAACACCCACCTTCTTGCCGCCCCCTGCACCTGCACCAGTCAGCAATCCCGAGTTAGGAGTCGTGAAGTCCGTTGTCGACATCGCTCCACCCCATACTGATGGCACCTTTGACGTCACATTCAACGTGTTGGTAGAAAACACAGGTAACGTACGACTCCATCCGCTGTCGCTCATAGACGATCTTGCAGCACCCAACAACCTGGGCAGCGCTTTTCTGGAAGTGGTGAGCGCACCAGTGGTGACGCTTGTCACTAACATATCGGGTAACTCCACAGCACCGACCAGTACCGGGGCGGCATTCACCGGAATTGGTGCGGGTGCAGCACTACTTACTGGCAATGATGGCTCACTGGAGCCCGGCGACCGGTATGAAGTGACCTACATCGTAACCATAGATCCCAACGCAAGCGGCGCACCAAGCGTATTGCAGAACACTGCTACCGGCGGTGCTACCGCCCCCGACGGTTCTACCGTAACCGACGACAGCAACACAGGCACGGATGTCGATGGCAACCCAACCGGTGAACTGCCAATCGACAATCCTGGCGGACCGGGCGTTCCCACGCCTATCACGCCTCCTCCGGTTTCCAACGCTTTGCTGGGTGTCGTTAAGTCTGTTGAAGCCATTGGCGAGATTCAGACAGACGGCAGTTTTGATGTGCAGTATCTGCTACTCATCGAAAACCTCGGCGATGTGATACTCGATCGATTGACCCTGTCTGATGATCTGTCAGCCAGCAATCAGTTCGGCACCGCCTTTGTGGGCATCACAGCTCCACCAGTCATTAGCATTGGCGTTGATAATTCCGGCGTGGCCATTGCACCTACATCCAACGGTGCCGCGTTCACTGGGGATGCGTCCGGACCCAACCTTTTTGTCGGTAACGACGGCCGGTTTGGACCAGGCGACCAGATTGAAGTGCGCTTTACAGCAAACGTTAATGCAAACCTGCCCGGTGCACCGGAGAGTCTGTCAAACATAGCAACGGCCACCGGTTCCGCACCCGACGGGACAGTAGTTAGAGACGCAAGTGATGCCGGAACGGATATCGATGGCAATCCCACTGGTGAATTACCTGCCAACAATCCAGGCGGACCAGGTACTCCCACACCGCTTACACCTCCAGCATCAAACCCGCTGTTAGGTCTTGTTAAATCTGTTGAAACCATTGGCGACATTCAGGCTGATGGCAGTTTTGATGTGCAGTACCTGCTGCTTATCGAAAACCTCGGTGGTGTGGTACTCAATCAACTAACCCTGTCTGATGATTTGTCAGCCAGCGATCAGTTAGGCGCCGCCTTTGTCGGCATTACGGCACCGCCGGTTATCAGCATTGGCGTGAACAACTCTGGCTTGCCTATTGCCCCTACATCCAACGGCGCCGCATTCACTGGCGATGCATCTGGACCAAATCTCTTTGTGGGCAATGACGGCCAGCTTGGACCGGGCGATGCGATTGAAGTCCGGTTTACGGCAAACATCAATGCCACCCTGCCTGGCGCACCAGAAAACCTGTCAAACACAGCAACGGCGACCGGTACAACACCGGGAGGCACTGTAGTTTCAGACGACAGCAACACCGGCACCGACATCGACGGCAACCCAACTGGCGAAGTACCCGGCGACAACCCGGGTGGCCCAGGATCGCCAACACCCATTGCTCCACCTATCGGCAACGCACAAATTGGCGCCACCAAGGGTGTCACCGCCATAGGTCCGTTGCAAAGTAACGGCAGCTTTGAGGTGAGCTATGAGATTGTTGTGCAAAACACCGGCGAAGTGCCGCTGTCACAACTACGTCTAACCGACAATCTCGCTGACCCCGCCAATCTGGGCACGGCCTTTGTATCTGTATCGCAGCCACCGGTTGTCGAACTCACCACCAACGCAAACGGCCTGTCAGTGGCGCCTATAAGTACTGGCGCTGGTTTCACTGGACGTGCCGGCGGCACAGACCTGCTGATCGGCGATGCCACTCGATTGGAAGCCGGGGATGTATTCATCGTTAACTTCGCCGTCATCATCAATCCAAACGCAGATGGCGCGCCTGCTGTGCTGAATAACACCGCAACAGCGAGTGGCCTGCCCCTTGGCAGCGCCGTGCCAGTAACCGACGATACCAACACAAGCACTGATATCGACGGGAACCCAACCGGCGAACTGCCAACAGATAACCCAGGTGGCCCCGGCGTACCAACCCCCGTTGCCCCGCCTGGTGAACAACCCGGTATTGGCATCGCCAAGAGTGCTGAGGTTGCCGGTTTGCTGGCCGACGGTACCTTTGATGTGACCTTCACTCTGATTGTCGAAAACACGGGTGATGTGGAACTCAGCGCGCTGACCCTGGTAGATGAACTCTCCTCACCAACCAATCTGGGCACAGCCTTTGTTGGTCTGCGTGGTACACCCGAGCTCACACTCTTAAACACCTCAGGCGCATCGGTGGCACCGACCTTGAACACAGCGTTTGATGGCACCGCAAACAATCCAAATTTGCTGATCGGCACAGATGGTTTACTGCAACCCAATGATCAGTACAGCGTTGTGTTCACCGCCATTGTTAACGCTGACGCCCCTGGCGCTCCCGCAGAGCTCACAAACCAGGCGTTTGCCGGTGGTACCTCACCAGGTGGGCAGATACCGGAAGATGGTTCAGACAGCGGCTCGGATCCGGATGGACCCAACGACGGCGGAACCACCGACGACCCCACACCCATTGGTGTGCCTGTGAACAGTGGTCTGTTGCTAACTAAAACCACCAGCACCCCGACTGTCATCCCTGGCGGCTTCGCAAGCTACGTTGTGACCGTCAGTAACCCAAGTAGCTCTGTCATCAATGGTGTCACCATCGAAGACGATCTGCCCGGTGGCTTCTCCTTTGTTGAAGACTCTGGCCAGTTGCTGCGCGCAGGCGTCAGTACCCCAGCCACCGTTACGGGTCTTGATCCAATCTCAGTTGATCTGGGTTCTGTTAACCCTGGCGAGACGCTAAGTTTCAGCTACCTCACACGAGTCAGTGCGGGCGTAGTGACCGGTGAACACGTCAACACCGCTGGCGCTCTAGCCTTTGGTATTTTGGCGAGTAACCAGTCAAGTGCAACCGTTGTCGTTGGTGAAGACGCTCTGCTTAGCACAACTCGCGTGGTGGGTAAGGTGTGGGAAGACATTGACGGCGACGGCTGGCAAGACTCCGCTCGGGCCACAGGTCTGCGTATATCTGGCGGCCCCTTTGGCGAAGGCAGACGTCTGCCAGACTTACCAGGTCGCACATCAGTAAGCGATATCGACAGCGCGCCGATGCAGCGCATCGAGGTACCTCGCCAATGGGATAGTCTGTCGCCAGTACGCCTGACCACCCGCGAGGGCAGCGTTTTGACAATCAATAATCAGGGTGCAGTGCAAACTGCGCACAAGCGCGGCATAAGAAAGGGCCGAAACGCCCAGGATCTGCAGGTCAAAATCGTCAAGGGCCGACCCACCGGTTTGACCCGCCGAAAAACCTATCTTGAAATCCGCAACGTTGGTATTGACGAACGTGGTATTCCGGGCGCACGCCTGGCCACCGTTGAAGGCCTGGTTATTGAAACCGATGAATTTGGTCGCTATCACGTTGAAGAGATCGAAAACATCGCCTTTGATATTGGCAGCAACTTCATCATCAAGGTTGATCCCCAGTCTTTACCCGAGGGCGCCGAGTTCACAACAGAAAACCCCCGGGTTGTGCGTCTCACTCAAAGCCTTATGAGCCAGGCGAACTTTGGTATACGCATACCCGAGCCTCAGTGGAGTGCACCAAACTGTGTGGCTGCGGATCAACAACCGGTAGGGAGCATGGCTCCGAGTCGCGAGATACGGCTGCGAACAGAACCGCTCACTATCCTTCGTTTTGATTCTGGTAAATCGGACATTCGCGACGCCGAGATGGAAATTATCCGCCGTGGACTTGCGCGTCTGAGTAGCCAGCAAAATGTGCGCTTGCGCTTTAGCGGTCACACCGACAACGAAGGTTTGGCGCCAAGCACCAAGGCACGCTACAAAGACAACCAGGGACTCTCCATCGCCCGAGCAGAAGAAGTTGCGAGCAGCGTAGCGACCAAGTTGGGCATTGATCTCAACGACATAATTCTCGCTGGCTTTGGCGATACTCAGCCGATTGCTGACAACTCAACTCCTGAGGGCCGCGCACAAAACCGTCGTGTGACCGTAGAAGCAACCTACGAACTGCCCTTTGAGCCAGGATTTGTTAGAGCAACGCCCACGCCGGCAAGCAACAAATACTGTCCACCCGGGCAAGTACTGGCAGGAACCTCAAGAAATTCAGGATCCTCAGGAGCCGGTTCTACGCGAACGCTGCAGGTTGCACCAGAAATTACTGAGACCTTTTCTGCAAAGGCCTCTGAAATACGCTTTGCGTCAGGCAAGAGCGATTTAAGCCAGGCCGCACTGGACGAGCTCGAACAAAAGCTTGCCGCACTCGCGGACAAGCAAAACGTGCGTGTTCGCTTTATTGGTCACACGGACAACGAACGCCTTAGCGCACGCACGGCATCTATTTACGGCAGCAATCTCGGTCTGTCCGAGGCCCGTGCCCGCCAGGTGGCGGATGCGGTTGCAAGGCAACTGGACCTGAGTGGCTATAAGCTTGAAATCGAAGGCCGCGGCGACCAGGAGCCGATAGCCAGCAACGACACACCCGAAGGCATGGCCGCCAACCGCCGGGTGACCATCGAGTTGATTTACGACGAGGTCCGTCCGGGTCGCGTTGCGCCGATAGAACGGGCAGTTGCGGTGTCAGAATTTGCTGCAACCAGCGATCCAACCCACGGCGTGGTGCGGGCCATCGAGGATCGCGCGATCACTGATCCACGACTGGCCGTAACAGCCCAGGCGGAGCAGGTTGTCGAGGGCACCCGTACGGTCACCTTCTACCATTATTCCAACTACCCCGCGTTCATCAAAGAACTGCAGTTGCACATCTATAGAGCTTCTGACATTGATCGCGCGCGTCCCATCGCCAAGCTCACTGGCGCCCCGCAAGGTCAGCTTGATGTCGCGGGCACAATGCAATGGCAAACCCAAGGTCTGCGTGCTGGTGACCGCTACGTGTACATACTGTCTGCCATAGGCGCTGACGGGCAGCGCGATGTTACTCATCCTCGCACGTTGAACGTGTTGCACTCTGATGAACAGCGCGGCAAGGCGCAGGAGCTTGACCTGGACAGCATCTATGGCACCAATGCCCTGGCCAACCAGACCATTCCTGTTAATGGTGGTCGGGTTAGAGTGTGGGGCTTTGACCTTGCACCAGCCCATGAACTGAGCGTTGCTGGCGAAGCCATGATGCTGGATGAGGAAGGCAAGTTTGCACTCGAAGCGCATCTGCCTCGCGGCCGTTACAGCTTACCCGTGGTCAATCGCAATCCGGCAGGCCCCGAAACGCAACGCACGCTAGATGTAGAAGTCAGTGATTCGTATCTGTTCATGGTTGGTCTCGCAAACGTGACCTTTGGTGGCAACGATCTCGACGACGTGGTCGAGCCGTTGTCAGCGGACGACCGCTTTGGTAGCGATACCTACACCACCGGTCGGCTCGCGTTTTACCTGAAGGGCAAGGTACGGGGTAAGTACCTCATAACCGCTCAGCTCGACACCACCGAAGATGAACTAAAAGATCTGACTGACAACCTGCAGCGCAAGGACCCCAGCAGCATCTTCCGCCGTCTTGAGCCCGATACCTACTATCCCGTGTACGGTGATGACTCCACCACCAGACGCGATACTGAATCCATTGGTGCAGGCTATGTACGCGTGGACTGGGACAAATCAAAGGCTCTCTGGGGTAACTTTGAAACCGGCCTGACTGGCAACGAGTTCGCTCAGTACAACCGCTCGCTCTATGGCGCACAGCTGGTGTATCGCACACCACGAACCACCGACTACGGTGAGGAACGCGTACAAGTCACCGCGTTTGTCTCAGAGCCAGAATCCGTGGCGGCCTACAACGAGTTTGAAGCCACCGGCGGGTCGCTGTATTACCTGCGCAACACAGATGTTGTGCGCGGTTCCCAGAAACTCTGGATTGAACTGCGTCGCCGTGACACCGAGCAGGTGATTGAGCAGTTGCCATTGCAGCTTGGCGAAGACTACGAGTTCGATCACATTCAGGGCCGCATCTTACTGAATCGGCCACTGAGTCAGATCACTCCGGAGCGGACCAATCCCATCATTCGGGATCGGGCACTCGAAGGCGATCGTGTGTTCCTGGTGGCGAACTATGAGTACGTCCCGGTGGGTTTCTCCAACAACGACCTCACCACCGGTGTGCGAGCCAAGTTGTGGGTGACCGACGCACTGGGTCTTGGTGGCACCTATGTCAACGAAGCCCGGGCTGGCAGCGATTACACGCTGGCCGGTGGCGATGTGACCTGGCGTCACGGTCAGGGTACGTACCTGAAGCTGGAAGCAGCGACCTCTGATTCAAGCCAGACCACCAGCCTGTTCTCGCAAGACGGCGGCCTGACCTTCAGTGCGGCCGCGCCACTGGCGGATGCCGACAACGACGGCAATGCCTACGGTGTTGAGGCCCGAGTGAACCTGCAAGACGTGTCTAATTTTCAGGGCATTCTGAAGGCCTGGTACAAGAACCGGGAAGCCGGTTTCTCGAGCAGCCGCGAAACCATCGATACGGTTGATACCGAAATCATCGGTTTCGAAGGTGATGTCAAAGTAACGGATCGACTCACCGTCACGGCGCGCGCCAACCAGGTCGAGCGCGAAGATACCTCTGAGGATCGCGTGCTCAGTTTGCAAGGCGATTTCCGTATCAATAACCGCCTGGATGTCGGCGTCGAAGTGCGCGACGAACGTCGCGAGCTAGTGACGCAAACCGCCACCGGCACGGAGCTGATCGAATCTGACGCAACCCTTATTGGTGGCCGCGCTCGATACGCCATTGATAAAAACAATACCGCTTATGTGGAAGGTCAGCTTTCGACCGGCGAAAGCGCCGCCTTTGGATCAAACGATCTGATCGCTGTAGGCGTAGAAACCCGCTTTAGTGAAAACCTGGGCCTTGGTCTGGAAGTCTCTGACGGCGACCGCGGTTCGGCGATCATTGGTAGTGCTGACTATCGGGTCAGTGACAACATTGTGCTCGATGTGGGCGCGGGCTTCGGCGACGGTGCTTACACCACCGCCGGGGCGACTGTTGACCTTGATAACGGTTATCAGGTGTACGGCAGCTATGGAATAGATCCCGACAGCACGCTGGATCGACAGCGACACATCACCACACTGGGTCAACGCCTGGCCTTTGGCAACGGCGCCAAAATCTATCAGGAACATCAGTTCACTCGTGGGCTTAGCGAGAATGGCATTTCAAACCTGTTTGGTCTGGAGTACGCCGTGAACGAGCATCTGTCACTGTCAACGACTTACCAAACCGGTGAGATTGAAATTGGCGACATTGATACCCAACGAGACGCTGCCTCCATTGGTGCGTCGTACCAAACCGAGCGTCTGCGACTCGGTTCTAGGGTGGAATGGCGTCAGGACGAAGGTCTCGCCAATGAGTTTGAGCAGTGGCTGACCAGCAATAACGTTGAATTCAAGGCATCAGAAAGCCTGCGCTTACTGGCCAAGCTGAACTACTCAGAAACAGAAGATCAGCTCACGGGCGATGACGCGGCTCGATTGGCAGAAGGCAGTGTTGGCTTCGCCTATCGGCCGGTTGGCAGCTACCGCTGGGCAGTGCTTGGGCGCTACACCTATCTGGAAGATTTAGTGGCCCCGCAACAGATCATCAACCGACCAGATCAGCGTTCACACATTGGGTCGCTGGAAGCGCTGTATAACTTGAACGCCCGCTGGGAGTTTGGCTTGAAGCTTGCGGTGCGCCGCGGCGAGATTCGTCTGAATCGCGACAGCGGACCCTGGTTCGACAGCGGCCTGGACGTTGCCGTGGGTCGGGTACGCTACCACCTCAACCACAAGTGGGACGGATTGCTTGAGTATCGGTATGTGGCCAACTCAGAACTCAATGACGAACGCTCCGGCGCTTTGGCTGGCCTGTATCGGCACATTGGCAAACGCCTGAAGCTCGGTGCAGGTTATAACTTCACCGACTACTCAGATGATCTGAGCAACCTCGATTACGACAACGGTGGCTGGTTCGTTGACCTGATTGGTAAGTGGTAGGCTTGGGTATGTAAGCACACTCAGGAGCAAGCTATGGCCACCCAGTACGACAGTCTAAGTGACAAGCTACAGGACTGGGTTGCCCAGCAGCCCCTGTTCTTCGTCGCCACCGCAGCACCGGAAGGCCGGGTCAACGTGTCGCCCAAGGGACAGGACAGTCTGCAAATCCAAAGCCCCACTCGCCTGACATGGTTAAACCTGACAGGCAGCGGCAATGAATCTGCAGCGCATATTCTGGCGAACAACCGCATGACGATTATGTGGTGTGCCTTTGCCGGACCACCCCGAATATTGCGGGTCTATGGTTCTGCACAGATTGTGCATCCCAGAGATGAACAGCAGTGGAACGAGTGTCAGACACGCTTTGGTGCACCGCCAGGTGCCCGGCAATATTATGTGCTGGACATCGACCTGGTGCAGACATCCTGTGGTTATGCGGTACCCATGATGGAGTACAACGCCGATCGTGATGTGCTAGAGCGCTGGACAGAAAAACAGGGCCCAGAAGGCATTGAGGACTATTGGCGAGAGCGCAATCAGACCAGCATAGATGGCTTCCCAACCGGCATACTCTGAGCAAACGATCTAACGGGCTGATGGCGCGCCAGGGTTGTTTAACTTCCAGTCGTAGTCGTAGTCAGAAATAGAGTCTTTGCCCGCCAGGCGTTTTAGCAAATCTTCGTCGGCGTATTGGCGAATATGTCTAAGAACAGCCGGTACGCCATCACCAAAATCTTCTCTGTACCAACCATATATTTTTGAGGCAACCAGGCGTCGGCCGTCGACCCGCACCCCTCTTGGGTGATTGATGTAGGCACGTGCAGAGTCGTCCAACATCTCTTCCACCCGGGCGCCGGTGTAGGGTGTTAATGCAAGATTTGGGCACCCAACCGATGCACAGTTGACCGCATAGTGAATGCGAGGGTCATTAAACACAGGGCGAATGATGCCGCTTTCAATGTTGTGTAGCGTTAAATCGAACCCATTCACCTTGACCTTTGGGGTTGTCCAGGGCTTCTTCAGGTCTCGAATTGACGATTTTGGCTTTTGTTCAACAATCAATTGCACCGTGATGGCGTTGTACAGGTTAATCCAGAACGCCAGCTGTTCAGCGGCATTGAGCGTGGTCACATCGATGTCACCCAACCCGGAGATGTAGAGATCAAGTGTTGCTTTGTGTTCTTCTGTGACCGACTCATAGTCAACAACATGCAAGCCATCGTCTCGCACACTCACGTAGTCCGTCAGAAAACTACCCCAGGGCGTGTGGTCAACCGTAATTTCACTTTGATCATCTCTCTGACCAAACACGCTGTTTACCAGTTCACTGGAAGGGATGAACTTCCTCTCAAGCCAGATAGGCGCGGCCTGAGCAACCGATGTATAGCTGGCACTCAATAACGCGAACGCCAGCAGCGTGGGTCGCAAAACAAGGTTTCGAAATGACAAAGTTTCCACGCAGCACATCCTAAAATTGCTTTAGGCAGCATGATATATGCCGATGGGATTGATGTCGAAAGACAGAGCGGATGCTGAGATCAGCATCCGCAGGATTCCACTGCTACTTCAGATCCACTCGACTTAACAGGTACTCGCCGATGATTGTTCGCAGCTCAGGATAGGTTTTCGCAGTTTCCCTGCTCGCACTGAACTTACGCTCGCCCCATTTCTTGCGGAATAAGTCATTTTCCTTCTTGGTCCAAACGTAGTCGCCCATGGACTCCAGGGTGACAAGAAGGACAACGTTGAAGTCGCCACTCTCCGGCAGCCGACTGACGTAGATATCGAAGTCCTTGATCTTGCCCATGTCTTTTGCGACCTGATTAGACGCCACCCAGGTTTGGACCAGCCCCTCGAGGTAGTCTTCGCCTTTGCCAGCGTTGACCTTGACCGTTGTCATGCTGACAACTTCCTGGTTGAGTTCGTAGTCCTTGAATTCTTCAAATTGTGCCGAGCTGCTGGCACTGAAAAACAACGTCACCAAAGCGGTTACGGCTAGAGACTTTAATCGCATGTTTATTCCTTTCGATTGGAAATTTTAAGGCGGGAAGCCCGGTTTTAGCGCCAAATGCGCTGTTTTCCGGAGCATTCCGATGCCGCGTATCAAATAGAACAGAGCCGGAAAATTCCTTCGCGAAATGTCCTTATTTTTATGTGAAAATATCCTGAAGGATGACCAATCAGACCGCTGAACCTGGATCGAT
>CAZWMD010000027.1:48145-53153 GCA_964634815.1 uncultured Pseudomonadales bacterium
TTTATGTGAAAATATCCTGAAGGATGACCAATCAGACCGCTGAACCTGGATCGATAATGACTCTCAAGAGTTCGAAAACCGCACCAAGGTCGGCAGCTGCACCTTTTCGCCTCGATAATCTGTCTATCTACCCCGACAAATGCACGCTCAGTGGCCCGTTTGGCCATAGCCAGCTAGAGCCCAAAGTCATGGCGCTGCTTCTGTATTTCTCTCACCAGCCTAATCGGGTGCTGTCACGCCATGAGTTACTGGATAATGTCTGGAGCGGCGTTGTGGTATGCGACCAGGTTTTGACCCGCTGCGTATCGGAGCTGCGAAAAGCTCTGGGTAAACGATCAGGCGCCCCAAAACCCTTTATTCAGACCCTTCCCAAAAAGGGTTATTGCCTGACGTGCGAGCCTGTTCCCCTTGCTCCGGGAATTGAGCCCAAACTTCAGCTTCCGCGGTTGCCGAAAACAGACACGGATACCCTGGCGGTTCTGCCTCTGCGGTTACTCACCCTCAAACAGACCGAATGGGATCTGGGCGTCGGCTTTTCCCGCGACCTTACCCAGCAACTGTCACTGATCCCCGGGCTCTCGGTAGCGGCCTCCAGCTCCACCGAACACGCCTGCCGGGAGAGCGCGGCCCCAACTGAAATCGCCCAGGCAATGGGTGCGCGCTATGTTGTCTGCGGAACCATCGAACACCGGGACGAGTCTTTTCGCTTGCGCATAGAGCTCATCGAGGTAGCCACAAAAAGGCAGTTATGGGCCCATCGATACGATGAGCAAATCAACAGGCTGTTCGACGTACAAGACCAGTTGGTGGAGCAAATCGGCCGATCACTTTCTGCGGCTCTGGAACTTGGAAAAATCGGCCAGATCCGCTCGCGTGAGGCGTTTAATCTCAACGTATACGAACGAATGCAGCTGGCAGAAGACGCCCGTCGAAACTACAACCGGGAGACCGCAGGTTTTATCGTCGACAATCTGCAAGCGGCACTTGCCGAACAGCCCGAAATCGGTGTCGCGCATGCGCTTTTGGCCATGCAGCTGTCACAAAATCTGGTTAGCGGTTGGTGTGATGATGCACAACAGACAAGCCAGGCCGCCGCTCAGCATCTGCAAAACGCCATCCGGCTGGCACCCAATGACTCTCGGGTACTCATGGCCGCAGGAATCGCAGCACTTATGCGCGGCAACCACCGCGAGGCCATGTTGCAGCTGCAGAGATCTCTCGAAAAAAATCCAAATGAGGCGCACGCACTGGCTGAATACGCCATGGCCAGGTTCTACGTCACCCGTGAATTGGAACCCTGCATCGACCTGATCGAAAAGGCAGAGCAGGCCGCTCCGCAACATCCCAGATACTCAATTTGGGCGTACCGACGGGGCATCTGCTACTACGAAGCAGGGCGCTACGCAGAGGCAATCGGGGCCTACGATGAGAGCATTGCCCGCACGCCTAACTATCACCACACCTATCTGACCAAAGCCGTTTCATTATTGGCAACCGATGCTCGATCTGAGGCGGCCGAGGCAGTAGCCCTGGGCGTGAATTACGCTCCTGGACTTAAGTGTGCTGACTATCTTGCTGGTGTCCAAGCTTTTGGTTTGAGCGTCTCGGAAGGCCAACGGCTGGCTTTTTGTGAGTTATGGCTGCAAGTCAAGCCAAACCGCAAGAGATCCCTCCCTGGATCGAACTTACCACTATCAGCGTCATACTGAGCTTCAGGCAGTAGCCCTGAACTTCCCTGCTCTACCCTGCTTCATGATCAACTGTCGTGAGGGATCAACTTCTCGCACCTATTCTCGAGGTGTGAAACTGCGCGCGAGCACCCCAGAGCGTGTATAAAGACTCAGGTAATCGACTGGGGACCACATGAGCGCCACATCACCGGATTTATCGCCCACCACACACACCGGAACGTCGTTTGGTTCCAGCGGCTACCGCAACTACGTACTGATCTCGTTGACCGTGCTGTACACGCTCAATTTTGTCGATCGGGTACTGATTCAGATTTTGGCCCAGCCCATCATCGAAGAATTCAAGCTGCAGGACTGGCAGTTTGGCCTGCTGTCAGGCTTCGGCTTTGCGTTTATGTACACCTTGATGGGTATTCCTATCGCCCGTTTGTCAGAGCGTGCGAACCGGGTGCGAATTATCGCCGCCGGCGTCATCCTGTGGTCAGTGATGACAGCCCTGTGTGGCCTGGCTGGCAGCTTCCTTGCGCTGTTGCTGTTTCGAGTCGGCGTGGGGGTGGGAGAAGCAGCGCTCACACCACCAGCAAACTCGCTGATTGCGGACTACTTTATTCCCAAGAGCCGCGCCCGGGCCATGGGTACTTACGCCATGGGCGTGACCCTTGGCGGCGTGTTTGCCGCCGCTTTTGGCGGCCCCCTGGCGGAACTGTTCAGCTGGCGCGCCGCGTTTATCGCCCTGGGTGCGCCCGGCATTGTCATCGGGCTGATCTTTCTCTTTACCGTAAAGGAGCCACCTCGAGGTTACTCCGATCCTCCCGGCACCAAGGTACCCGAGAAATCCTCGCTCTCAGATACCATTGCAGAACTGGTCCCTAAAACCAGTTTCTGGCTCAACATGGCCGCGGCAGCCACCGTTGCCTTTGTTGGTTATGGCTACACAAGCTTTCAGGCCGCGTACTTCCAAAGAGCATTTGGCATGCCACTCACAGATATCGCGTTGCAGGTGCTGGTTCCGGTAGGACTCATGGCAGCCGCTGGCGCCTTCTCAACAGGTGTACTCACCGAGCGGCTCAGCAGCAAATACCCCAATGCACTGGCCTGGTTACCAGGCTGGGGGCTCATTCTCTGTGTACCCGCCTATTGGCTGGCCTTCACCACCGAGAGCGTACCGGTGGCGATTGGTGGGTTAATTGTTGGCGCTTACGTGCACTACGGCTATCTGGGTGCCCAGTACACCATCGCCCAGGGAGTAGCGAGTGCACGTTCGCGCGCTACCGCCGTGGCACTACTGTTGTTTGTGGTGAACATGATTGGCTACGGGCTCGGCCCCTTGTTTGTTGGTTTTGGCAGCGACTACTTTATGGCGCAAATGCTTGATGCTTCCAGCTACGCGGGTGAACTCAATACCTTGAATTGCAAAGGTGCGCCCGCTGAACTGCTGGCAAGCCTCGGCGCTGAAAAATCAGCGGTCTGCATGGACGCCAGTGCTGGCGGTTTACGCAGTGCCATATTGATCACCGTGACCATATTTGCTGCCGCAGGCGTAATCTATCTCATCACCTGCAAAACCCTGCAGCAGGACTTGGTTGCCAAGTTGAGCTGACACCTATGCTAACGCCTCTGTTGCACGATCCAGTTTTTTGGGTAGTTGCCGTTGTGTCTGTACTGATTACCGGTATATCCAAGGGCGGCTTTGGTGGGCTTGCCTTACTGGCAGTGCCAATGATGGCTCTGGTGATATCCCCGGTTCAGGCAGCCGGCATCATGCTGCCCATTTTGATCGTAATGGACTGGGTCAGTGTCTGGTCCTATCGCAAACACTGGAACAAACGTGTCTTGATGACCATGCTTCCGGGCGCGCTGGCCGGAATTGTCGCCGGAGGGTTACTGGCGAGCCATGTGGATGATCAGTTTGTGCGCATAAGCGTTGGTGTCATTGCCATCGGCTTTCCGCTCTATGTTTTCTGTAAAAATGTATTTTTTAACGCCAAAGAACAGACCAGCTTTGCCGCAGGCAACACGCCTCTTGGTGTGATTGCCGGTACAACGGCGGGATTTACCAGCTTTGTGGCGCATGCAGGCGGACCGCCCTACCAAGCCTATGCGCTGTCGCAGGGGCTAGAAAAGCAAATCTACGCCGGCACATCCGTGATGTTCTTCTTCATTGTGAATATGGTGAAGGTTATTCCCTACGCCCTGATTGGACAGTTTGACGCAACCAATCTCACAACATCGCTGATTCTGATCCCAATCGCTCCGATTGGGGTGTTGCTCGGAGTGTGGCTGATCAAACGAATCGATCAGGCCCTGTTTTTCAAAATCATCTATACGTTAATTTTTTGCATAGGATTGAGGCTGCTGTATTCGACGATAGCTGTTTAATTAATGGCTTCTGTCTCGCCCCGAGACGGCCACTTCTAACCGGACAAAGTTGCCCAGGAGTGCTCCGGACAGTTCATCGCAATCGCAATTGATGTGCCCGACAAAGACGTAGCCCCGCTCCGGGACGGCATAGGCGACGCTCTGATAGCCAAACACATCGCCGGAATGACCAATCAGGGTTAAACCATCACCGCCTGTAACAAGATGTGGACCTAGCGCCTGCTTCTGATTACCCGAGTTATGCGTGCTCTCTTCAGCCAACATGGCGTTGCCAATATGCTCAAGCGCGCCATCCTTGAAGAATAAAGCGCCAAGAAACTCCGCTATTTCATGAGCGGGTGCCATCACACCAGCGTCTGGCCCAGAATGCGCCCACAGGTTCCAGGTATCTGCCCAGGGGCGCAGCAGGGTTCCGTAACCATGGATGCTCTCAGCCACAGGATGCTTCAGGTTGTAGCTGGTTTGGCTGTGTCCAAGTGGTTGGGTGATGTAACGCTCTATCAGCACGCCCAACGGCTCGCCGCTTACCTGCTGGGCAACCTCCCCCAACAAAATGTACCCCATACTGGAATAGTCAAAGCGCTCCCCTGCAGCACCGCCGGGATCCCCCCGATTGGAGACAGGCAATGTCCGGGCGAGCGTTAAGGGTTCGCTCTCCCAGTCACCAAACAGGTAATGGCGAGCATCCGAATAATCCGGGATCCCGCTCTGATGGAGCAAGAGATCACGCACGGTAATCTCAGGTCCATTGTGCAGGCCGTCCAGCACGCCAGGAGGAAAGAGCTGTGTGATCTTCGATTCAAGCTGTAAACGCCCCTCCTCGATCAGACTATGAATCACAGCGGCCGTGTAGAGTTTGGAGATGCTCGCGATGCGCAGCGGATGATCTGTTGGCATGGGAGTGCCCAGGGTTTTGTCAGCGGTTCCTGCTGCCTCAATAA
>CAZWMD010000028.1:0-31456 GCA_964634815.1 uncultured Pseudomonadales bacterium
AGTTAAGCAGGGTATTGTTGGATAAGCGCAGGGCCTAAACAGAAGACAGTATTTTCTTTAGTCTGGTTTCTGGCATAAAGTAATTGAAATCGTTTTACCTGTTCTTTTATGTGTTCAAGGAGGATACATGTACAGAGCGTTTCAACTCCGGTTTTCTTTTCTCCTGGCAACAAGCCTTTTGGTGATAGCGTCGGCAACGGGGTATTCGGTCCAGGCAGCAGAAGAGTCCTGTTGCGTTGACGAAGATATCGCGGCGGTGTTCTTGCACAAAGTCAGTTACTCCCGCGAGTGGCCAGAAGCCTTTCCTTTTACCCTTGCAGACGACCAATTGGAATTTGTCGCCGCCGCAACAAGTGGAGTGGGGCAAGGTTCACTTGTGGTGGGCTTGAAATCGCAGCTGTCCATCGATGCGACATTGCAGGTGCTTGGGGCTGCACTGAGCGCCGCCGATTGGCGGCAGGTTCCAACTGGTGCAAGCACACAGCAGTGGATGTCCAGGGGGTTTATCTCTCGGCAAATTCGTGCCGTTGCCAACAACCAACAGTATTGCCGGGCACAAGATGGCGTGATGAGTATTCGCGTCCGAGAATCTACGATTGGGACAGTGGTGTCACTGTCAAATTATCCCATTCATTCGGGGCAGAACTGCGCTGAGTTCATAAAGTCTCACCAGCAGGATCAAAACCCTGAAATGGGCATGCAGAGATACCTGCCGCTATTGGAGTTGCCGCAAGGTGCTGACGCGGACGGCAGGTCCAGCGGCTCTGGTGGCAGCACCTATGACGCGCATGCTGGTATGACGGTGAAGACTGAGATGTCGGGAACGGATCTATTGCGTTCTTTTGATGCTCAGATGACCGATCAACAATGGCAGCTTGATTCTCGATTTAACGGCAGCTTTCTTAGTGGGTCAGTCTGGCAGAGAGAAGTCGATGGACGCACTATTGGTTTGGTGTTGACCGCCATTAACGCAAGTCGAGGTCTTGGCCTTCGAATGGAGCTTAGCTTTCTGTAAAACCTCGCGGCTCCTATCGCAATCCTAACTACCTAAAAACGGCCCATCCACACACAGCCGTCGCCCATCAGGAGCAGCGCAAGCGCCACAGATGCCAACGCCGCACTTGGTCAGGTAGTCGATGGCGCTGAAGATTTGATCCTTGCCGCAGTATTTCTCTTGTACCGCAACGGCGGCATGCACCATGGGTTCTGGGCCGCAGTTATAAAACGCGAGTTTGTCTAACTGCGCTTTGGAAAGACCTGAGAGATAGTCATCAAGTAGTTCGGTAACCACGCCGTGGTGGCCCATCGAGCCGTCGTCCGTGGCGATGTGCAGATCAGCGCACTTGGCGCATTCGTCTAAAAAGTACAATCGCTCGGCTGTGCGTGCGCCAACAAAGATGTCTGCGTTGCCGTGATCCCGGGCAAGCTGATACACCGCGGCAAGCCCGGTGCCGCCGGCAACGGCAACCACTCTGGCGTCTTTTGGGGGTGTGGCGGGTTGGCCGTGTGGGCCACGCACATAGGCTTCGGTGCCCACGGGCAGATCAATCAGTTTGTTGGTGAATTCACCCAGATCGATAACCACCAGAGAGAACGGGTCATCGGTAAGCGCGGAAAAGGGTTTCTCGCCAAGTCCGGGCACCCACAGGAATATGAATTCCCCAGCCTGTATGTTGATTTGCCGGTCGAAGGTGAGGATGGATATGTCGTCGCTGACCCGGGTATTGTCGACCAGGGTGACCGGGCGAAAGCCCATGTCTACGTTGTACTGAACTTTCTTTTCAGCGCGATTGGTTTGTCTGGAACAGTCTTGTGCCAGGGTCGCAAAGTAGTCGCTGATTTCTTCTGACGTCATGCCAATGAGGGCAGAGCCCACACCAAACACAGAAGCGCCCGCATCCGCAAAGGCGCGCACATCGTCCGCACTGCTAATGCCGCCACAACCAATGAGGGGTACATCTACTTGAGCGGCGATCTCACGCAAACACTTGAGGCCAATGGGCACTACACCTTTGCCTGACAGGCCACCCATCTCATTGCTGAGTACCGGGTGACCATGGGCACTGAAATAGCCAGGCCCAACGGTGTTGATGGCACATAGCGCATCCGCACCAGCGGCAACGGCAGCGCTGGCGATTTCACCGATGTTGTCTGCATTGGGGGTAAGCTTTGGAACCACAGGGACGTCAACAGCCTGCTTTACAGCAGCGGTAATCTCGGCAACAAGCTGCGGATCCTGGCCCATGGCCATGCCATAGCCCTTGGCGTGGGGGCAAGACAGATTGAGTTCCAGGCCGTCGGAGTAGGGGGCCAGCATTTGGGCAACAGCAACAAATTCCTCCACCGAGCCGCCAAAGATTGACGTTAATAAAAACCGATCGTCGGGCACCTCAAGTTGCTCGAAGAGTTCGGCGGAGCGTGCCGCGCCTGGGTTGGTCAACCCCACGGCGTTCACAAAGCAGCCGGGTGCGTACTGACTGAGAATCGGCTCGCGGTTTCCCAGCCTTGGTTCCGGGCCAATGCTTTTGGTGGTCATCACCCCAATCTGCGGCGCATGGCGGAAGAAGTACTCAATAATGGGAACGGCGGTGGCGACAATGCCGGACGGAATAGTGAATGCCCCGGAGAGGGTCTTGCCCAGAAACTCGATGGTTTCTGGCACTGGATTGGTCAAGTTGCTGCGCTCTTTGTGGATCCCGGTAGTGGGCATTCTACCCGCTCAAGACTCGGCTTTGGAGGGGTCGATCCAGCCGCCGGTGATGCCGGCCAGATAGCCGCCATCAACCGCAATTTCCTGGCCGTTGAGCCACCCACAGTTGCCAATAGCGAGGAACTCAATCACCTCGGCAATGTCTTCCGGCGTGCCGGCCCGGCCAATCTGATCTACTCCCCAGTCGTACAGTTTGTCACCAACCAGGGCCCTGAAATCACTCGACGCCGGGGTTTGGGTGGTGCCAGGGTTCACGCAGTTCACTCGCACTCCCAGGGGCAATGCCAATTCGGTTGCACGATAGGTGTAGGCCGCGGCACAGCGTTTTGAGAAGTGATAGGGCGCGTCTTGCCAGTGTTTTGGATGCTGCGACAGCCAGTGCAAACCAGCATCGAAATCTTCTGTGTCTAAAAGGCCCTGAATTTGGGGCACAAAATCGCGCCATTTCCAGCCTGCACTTGAGGCGACGTTCACCACGCTACCGCCTTTGGTGATACGTGGGAGCAGCGCCTCGGTGAGCTTTCTCAGGGCCAGAAAATTAATGGCCACCGTTTTGCGTTCATCGTTTAGCGTGGCGACACCTGCCACATTGATCAGGCCGGTGAGGGTGTTGGGCAAGGCATGCAACGCGTCATCAATCGAGGCTGGATCTGCGAGATCGCAGGGGATGTGTGTGCAGTCGTTCGTGGCAGGCGCCATTCGATCAAGCACAAACACATCACACTGGCGCCCAAGCAGGCGCTCGAGCGTGGCGGCACCGATGCCACTCGCACCTCCGGTTAAGGCCAGGCAATGAGACATTTTCTTTTCCTTTCCTGTTACCTTGCTCCTGACGTAACGGAGTCTAACGCGACTCGCAGACCAGTGCGTTTTATGAGGTGGGAAGGGGATGAGTGACGCGCAGCAGATGTCGGCGCTTGAGGCGCATAAGGCTCTTGTGTCGGGTGAGCAAACGTCTGAGGCTCTGGTGGCCAGCTGTGTTGCCAAGGCAGAGCGCCTGGATCCGGTGGTTAACGCTTTAGTGATCCCCGATTTTGCCCGTGCGATGGACACGGCGCGACAACTGGATAAAGCACTTGCGCAGGGTGCAAGCCCCGGTCCTTTGCATGGCTTGCCTGTGGCCATAAAGGATATCCAGGATGTTGCCGGTTTAGCCACCACCTGGGGCAGCCCAGAGTTGAGGGACGCACAGGCGTCTGAGGATTCGCCGATTGTTGAGCGGATCAGACGGGCAGGAGCGGTGGTGATAGGTAAAACCAATGTGCCCGAGAAGAGCATTGGCGCCAACACCCTGAACCCCTTGTTTGGCGCCACCGGCAATCCCTTTGCGCCTGACCTCACCTGCGGTGGATCAAGTGGCGGATCTGCGGTGGCCGTTGCGACCGGCATGGCCTGCCTTGCAACCGGTTCTGATCACGGCGGCAGTCTGCGCATTCCAGCGTGTTACAGCGGTGTAGTTGGTGTGCGCGCGACACCCGGTTTGGTCCCTAATGAGCAGAGAAGTTTTCCCCACACCAATTACGCCGTACAAGGTCCAATGGCGCGCAACGTTCGCGATGCGGCCCTCTTGTTATCCGTAATTGCCGAGCGTGACAGCAACTCCTGGCGCGATCCGATGGTGTATCCATTTGATACCTCAAGTCTTGCGCAGCCCGCGGTGCCTGCACCTCGCACACTGCGAATTGGTTACAGCGAAGATTTGGGGGGAGTGCTGGTATCTACTGCAGTACGCGAGCAATTTCACGATCGTATCCGGCGCATAACGCCTTTGGTTTTGAGTTGTGAACCCTGTGATATCGATCTGCGGGCGGCACCCGGGGTTGATTGGCACCTGCGTCAGGAGTTGTTTGCGGCGACTTACGCAGAAGAGTCAAAATCCTGGTCAAAACAGGTTAACCCCAATGTTCGAGCGACCTATGAGAGTGCCATTGCAACGCCCATGCAGGAGATTGCCGGTGCCAAAAAAACCCAGCTGGCACTCACTCGTCACACGGCCCAATGCATGGCTGACTTTGATGTGCTGATTGTGCCTGGCGTGAGCATTCCGCCGTTTCCCTGGCGTCAGCTCAACCCCGAGTCGATTGATGGCAAGCCGGTCAAGAACTATATGGCCTGGCTTGAACTCACCGCATCACTAACCGTGGTAGGGCATCCAGTCGTTACATTGCCCTGTGGTGTCGACCTCAATGGCTTGCCGTTTGGGATTCAGCTTGTTGGACGCATGTACGAAGAGCGAGATCTGTTGGGCGCGGCAATTGCACTTGAACAAGCCTTTGCTCAGGATGACTTGCTTTGTGCACCTGGCGTGGATCCAGACTGGCTTGCAGGTCAAGACGCGAGCTGTGTGGTTGATGGCAAGCAGGTACAAGCACGATTTGCCGGCAAGAGTTTCAGTTAAGGAATAACTATGGTTTCGACGTTTCCAGCGGTTCTGGCGTTTGCGTTTTTAGCCAGCATGCTGCTGCTAGGAGCCGCGTTACGGGCGCGTATTGGCTGGCTACAAAACTCTTTGGTGCCAGCGAGTCTCCTGGGTGGCCTGGCAGGCTTTGTGTTGTTGCTTGTTGATCTGGATTTTGGCTTTGACAGCAGCGATTTTGGAGTGATGGCGTTTCACTTCTTTACCTTGAGTTTTATGTCGCTGGTACTCACTGGAACAGATACCCAAGATGCTCAACCTGGTGGTGACGTATCAGCACAATCCAGTATCACAACCGGAGGATTGTGGCTGGGGATTATCTGGACCATGAGTCTGGTATTGCAGGCGGTTGTTGGCCTGTTGGTGGTGAGAGCCTACAACGGCTTCAGTGGGGCATCCCTGTCTGAATTTCTCGGCATGATCGCCACCCACGGTTTCACTCAGGGCCCAGGCCAGGCCTTATCTATGGGTTCAATCTGGCAGGACACTCATGGCATCGAGAATGCGGTTAACTTTGGCATCATCTACGCCTCCGCCGGATTTGTAGCAGCCTTTGTAGTTGGGGTACCTATTGCGCGCTGGGCGGTGCAGCGGGGCCTAAACGCCAACTCCAAGGCACGACTCGACAGCGATTTTGTGGTTGGGGTGTTTGATGTTGAGCGTCGACCTTCTGCTGGTCAGCAGGTGACGCATCCGGCAAACCTGGACAGTCTTGCGTTTCATCTGGGTATTCTGGGTGTGGCTTATTTGCTTACCGATGAGTGGCTTGATTTCATTGGTCCCATTGCCGCCGGTGTGCCGTTTGGCGAATCTGATCTCAGTCTGATTTTTAACCACAACCTGTTTTTTTTGCATGGCTTGCTGACCTGCCTGTTGCTCAGACGGCTCCTTAACAAGCTGGGCTTTGGTCATTTGATAGATAATGACACCCAGCGCCGTATCACCGGATCAAGCGTTGATTTTATGGTGGTCGCGACACTCATGGCGGTTCAGGTTGCGTTGCTGGCTGCTTACTGGGTTCCCATTCTGTTGGTTTGTGTGTTTGTCACCCTGGCAACGGCAGTGCTCTGTTTTGGCTTTGGTCGTTTGCTGGGGCGCTTTGGCATAGAGCGCGCGCTCACGGCCTATGGGTGCTGTTGTGGTTCAACCGGCAGCGGCATTGTGCTGTTGCGTATTCTGGATCCGGATTTATCAACGCCGATAGCGCGGGAGCTTGCGTTTTTCAATGTCGCGATCCTTGCGCTCAGTTTCCATATTCTGGGGTTAATGGCGCCGTTTTTACCCGCAATGGAAATGGCGACAATTTTGTTGGTGTACATCGGAACCTTTGTCGTGGGCGCTTTGGCGGTGGCGTTTGGATTTCGTGGTCTGCGTAGGTCCACTGAGTCGTCTGAGGGTGTCTGAGTCGAGGGTGCGTGAATCAGGGGCCTTTGGGTTCCGTTAAACCGTTTCTGCTGGCTAGCTGGGCGTTGATACGCTGGGCAAGTTGCAGCGCGTGCTCCTGTTTTTTTGAGGGCAAAGAGCGTTTTCGGTCCTGGGCATCTTCGAGGCTTTGACTCGCCAGGTCGAGCTCCCCTCGAGCGTAGTGGGCAAGGGCTTTGAGGTAGTAGAACGCTCCCCGATCTTTGAGCTCAATTGCTCGACCTATATGTAGCAGACTTTTTTCGTAGAATTCTTGTTCATAGGCAGCCTGGGCGGTTGCAAACTGGAAATATGGATCACGCTCGCGGCGAGAACGAATTTCGTTCTTGTAGTAATCCGCTTTATCGAGCGCGCCCTGGGACCTGTACAGTTTTGCAAGGCCGGACAGCGCCGATTCGTTGCCCGGTTCGGCGCGCAGTGCTGCTTCGAAGGCCGCGCGCATCTCTTCTGTTTTGTTGTGCTGGGAGTAGACTGCCGCAAGATTTACCCAGGCGTCTGCGTTGTTGGGTTCGACTTCGATGGCGCGCGCGAGGTAACTGAAGGTTGCGACATAATCGCGCTCATAGAGTTTGTCGATGGCAATGTTGTTGTAATAAGAGCTTAAGGCGAACTCATCACTAACTGGTGTGTGCGGATAGATCGCTGAGCTTGCCACCTTATTGAAGTCGACGGTTATCCAGTCTTTGAAGGGTACGCGCGGATCACTAATGAGCACGTTGATGTGGCGACTTTTTACCAGATAACCACTATCGGAGCTCCAAGTAGCGGGTATACGGGCGAGCTGGAAGTTAGCGCGCAGCTTAACCTCGCGCGCCATGGCCACAAACAGGTTGGTGTATGACAGGCAATTGCCTGAGCGTTCTTCAAACACCTCGCTCGCTGTGCGGGTGTCCGTTGTGTAATAGCCTTTGGGAAAGAAATCTTTGCGGACCAAAAGACGCACGAGTCGCCGCGCTCGTTCCATGGGAGCAAGCCCGGGGTAGACCAGCTTTTGAGTGAACTTGCGCATCTCGGGGGTTAGGTCGAGCACGTCTTCCGGCGCGACAATCTGCTGGGTAATGGGACTTGTTGTTGAGTCAGTGGCGCCCAGTATGGAAACGCCATAAATCAGGTCTTTGTCTATCCAGGTATTGCCCTCCGGGCGCTGCAATTTTGCGGTAGAACAACCAGAACTGAGCACAACAAGCGCAATCAATGCAGCCCAGGCAGAGGACAGCGTCAGCCGGTCTCTGAGAGGATGGAGGGATTGAGATAACACAGAGCGATTATTCATGAATGCTTCGCGCTAGAATGGCCTGAGTGCCACGGGTGCTGTTGCCACTGGTGACTGATAATAACGACAATTCCAAGATTATATGAATAAGGGAGCGCGGATGGATATTGCTGGTCGGACAGCTGTTGTCTTTGGCGGAACTTCGGGTATTGGGCTATCCACGGTGGAAAGGCTGGCCAAGGCCGGAGCGCGGGTGGTGGCAGTGAGTCGACAACCCGACAAGGCCAAAGATCTGGTTCCACAGGGTGTAGAGCTTGCCGCCTGTGATACAACGGATGCCGAGCAGGTATCAGCCCTGTGCGCACGTATAGCCCCCATTGATTTACTGATTAACTGCGCAACCGGCGGCGAGCGAGCCGTGGGCCCGTTTATGGCAATGGATATGGCGGGGTATCAGGGCTCTTTTGCAAAGCTCTGGGGCTACACCAATACGGTTCGTTTTGGCGGCGAGCATCTGTCGGATGATGCAAGCATTGTGCTGGTTACCGGGTCGCCGGCCCAGCGCGCCAAACCAGGCCAATCTGCCCTTGCATCGGTGGGTGGCGCGGTCGAGGCTTTTGTTCGGGCCTTAGCCCCGGAGATTGCGCCGAAGCGGATTAACGCGGTGTCACCGGGTATGACTGATACACCCATGTTTGGGCCGGACAGCGACCAGAAGAAAGAGCTTATGAAGAACGCCACGGCCAATCATCTGCTTAAGCGGGCAGTACAACCAGGTGAAGTGGCCGACGCCATAGTTATGGTGGCGACCAACAGTATGATGACCGGGAGCGCCATCAATGTTGATGGCGGCTGGATTTTAGGTAGTTAGGGCAGGTTGCCTAAATCTGGTACTCAGGGATTTTAACCACCAGGCCATCGAGTTCATCGGTCACCTGTACCTGACAAGATAACCGCGAGGTATCAACACGTTCCTGGCTCAGATCCAGCATGGAGCTTTCGGTCTCGCCGGCTGGTCCCGTTTTGGCGTACCAGTCTTCTGACAGAATCACATGGCAAGTAGCGCAGGAGCACTCGCCACCGCAATCGGCATCGATACCCGGAATAAGGTTATCAACGGCAGCATTCATAAGAGATTGACCATTGGCGACGTCAATCTCGTGCTGATCCCCGCTGAACTCGATGAAGGTGATTTTGGTCATAGTCAAATCCGAACAACTAAACGAAGCGACTAGATTACCAGTGCAAGCACTGGCCCGCCATAGACCGCCGTGTGGAGTAAGCCTGACGGAGCTGAGGTATGCTGGTGGTCAACTACCTTTGGGCCTTTGTGACCTGCCATTGATTGAATTCACCGCCACGACCCACCCGGGTAATCGCTACCAGCACAATGAAGATGCTATCGGCTGGGATGAAGCCGCGGGTGTTTGGTTTGTTGCTGATGGTATTGGTGGACATTCCCGCGGAGATCTCGCGTCGGCAACCGTTAAAACGGCGTTGCTTGGGGGCGCGCTGCGGGCAAACCATAGCCTGACAGAACTGGTGATGCTTGCCCATGAAGCGGTTCTGCTAGAGGGCATCGAGCGGTCGCTAAAAAATATGGGCAGCACCCTGGTAATCGCCCGGATCGACGGTGCTCGGCTTAGCGTTGCCTGGTGTGGCGACAGTCGGGCTTATCTGTGGCGGGCGGGGCAGCTATCGCGATTAACACGCGACCATTCCTTGCTCGAAGAGTTACTCGAATCCGGTGTTGTACAACCTGAAGAGGCCTTTGGTCATCCGCGACGCAACGTGCTTGTCCAGGCCCTGGGCATTAGTGACCCCAAGCCTGCTCCTGAAGAAATCAGCCTCACGCTCGACAGTGACGATCTGGTGCTGCTGTGCAGTGACGGAGTGCATGATGAGCTGCCCGACACTGTGATTGCCGATGTGTTTGCGGCAATGAGCAGCAGGCCATCCCGTTCAACTCAGGCGGTGGTAGATGAACTTGAACGACGGGTGTTGACGACAGATGCCAGAGATAATCTGAGTGCGATTTGTTTGCGGGTAAGCGGGCTTGGTCGTCGTGATCCATTTGCCAACGATCAAGCCTTTGATCCTCAAAAAACAGTACAGCGAGATCTTCACAAAACTCATCAGCGGATTGTTGATACGCGCAAGTTACCGCCTCCGCAAACCTCTGCGCCCGAGGCGACACCCGACGCTATATCTGACGCCACACCCAGGCCTGCAGCTAACCCAACAACCAACTCAGCAACCAACTCAGCAACCAACTCAAGGAGTAAGGCGCTTATTGTTTCGCTTCTGTGGGCGGTGCTGTTTGTGGGTCTTGCTGCGGTGATTACCCTGTTTGTGTCCTGGCGTTAGATCGGCGACCCAGTCGCAGCGAGACCGGGTTAACAGTCTTGGTGTGACGAGTTCCGCAGTTTACATCCACCTCTGACCAGCGTTTTGCCTGATGTGATCTCTCTGCCCTAAGCGAACCCGGCTCTCAAGTAGGGTAGCGGCTTGCCTCGACTTGAGACCAGACATTGGCACCCATTGATCCGTTTATTTTTATCTGCTTCGCCGCTTGCATCGGCCTTGCGCTGTCCCTTTGGCAGCGACGTGAAACGCCGGGTGCGGCCACGCTAGCTGCCCTGGCCGCCGCCATATGGGGCGGTATCTGGGTACAAGTGCTGCAAGGCGACTCGCTTGCCGGTTTTGGTACAGCCTTTGCGCTGTTCCAGTTTGTGCCAGTACTGTTTTTCATCGCTGTGTGTAATTCTCTTACAGCACCACCAGCGTTTGCGACAATTTTGCGTGGTCCGTTTCTGGCGACGGGCACTGTGTTTGCCGTGCTGGCTGCCACCTCGCCCTGGCATAACTATTTCATTGGTCTCGATGCCTCAGCCGTAGATGGACACAACATTGTTTACCGACAAGGCTCTTACGTCGCGGTAGTTTTTGCAGCCATCGTTGCCGCCCTGGGAATCTTCGTGGGGCTTGTACATGGCAACCGTGGTCCCAATCGGGCTGTGCGTGGTTGCGTTTATATTGCATTTCCCCTGGCTTTACTGATGCTGGGGATCTCGGGGCCAATGCTGGGTGTTAACATCAGCGGCCTCAACCCGGCGATCCCAAGTACTGCCCTGGCTCTGGCTCTGGGCGCGTGGATGCTGGTTCGTTTTGACACTACAGCCGATGGTGGTGTGCGCAATCTGTTGTTTTCACGCTTGCCAGATCCAGTGCTTGCGCTTGATGCCAGTGGTCAGATTCTTGATTGCAACGAGGCGTTTGCGGAGCTCGTTGACTATCCTCTCGATGAGCTGCCCGGCAGTATGTTAGCCACCGTCGTTAGCGAGGAGAACTTTGCAGCGCTTACCGCAAGCGATGGTCAGGAATTCGAACTGCGCTGGCAAGCGGCTGAGAATGTGGTGGAACACTACAATGTGTTTTCGACACAGATCGAAGAAAAAGCAGATGCGCGTCTGTTGCATCTTACTGAAAGCGATAGTCACCGACATGCCCAGCAAGCGCTGGAAACGGCGGATATGCAGCTTGAGCGAGCCAATGCGAGTGTTGATCGACTGACGTTTAACGATGAGTTGACCGGTCTTGCCAATCAGCGCAGATTCTTGGACGAGCTCGAAAAAGAAATTTCTCGCCATCAACGATCTGGATTGCGTTTTGGGGTCATTGCCATCGAAGCCGATCACTTTAACCTGTTGGCGGAGCAGCATGGCACCGCATTTCGAGATCGATCGCTTGCGCTGATTGCGCGCGCGATCGAAGTCGAGGTTAGAGACACCGACCTTTGCGCGCGATTTGACGGCGAAGAATTTGCGGTACTGGCGGTACAGATGAAAGTACCGGGGCTTGTGAACCTGGCTGAGCGAATACGTAAGCGCGTTTTGAAGGTTCGACCTCACGCGCCGGGTGGCGAGCGGGTACGAATGTCTGTGAGCTGCGGTGTTGGGGTCTTTGATCCCAAGCAGGATGACCTGCGTGGCCTGCTTGCGCGGGCAAATCGCTATCTGACCCAGGCCAAGCGCAGTGGCAGAAATCAGGTTGTTTCTGACGATTGAGCCGAATTCTTCGGATATATCTCTTAAAATAGATTAGATAGTCTTTCTAACTCTATGAAATAAATAGCTATCCTTCTATTTCAGCAAGCGGTGGTGTCCTCCCCAAACGCCCCTTACCCACATGCCAAGTTCGTTTATGATCTGGAGCGAACGAACTAAGAAGTACTGGTTATTAGGGGAGAGACTATGGATTTTGATATACCGCCGAAACTTGCGGCCTACCTTGACGAACTCGACGATTTTATTGAGCGCGAGATCAAGCCGCTGGAAAACAGCGACGACAACATTCGCTTCTTTGATCATCGCAGAGAAGACGCTCGTACCGACTGGGAGCGTGGCGGCTTGCCCAATGAAGAATGGGAAGCTCTTCTGCACAAGGCCAAACGGATCGCTGACAAGGCTGGCCATTATCGATATCCGATGCCCAAAGAATATGGCGGCAAGGAGGGCGGAAACCTGGACATGGCGGTGATTCGCGAGCATCTGGCTGCCAAAGGTCTTGGATTACATAACGATCTGCAAAACGAGCACTCTATTGTGGGCAACAACGTTGGGCTGTTGCTGATGATTGCGCACGGCTCCGAGGAGCAAAAGAAAGAATGGATTGATGATCTGGCAGAGGGGCGGCGCGGTTTCACCTTTGGCATTACCGAGCCAGATCACGGCTCGGATGCAACGCATATGGAAACCACGGCAGTTCGCGATGGCGACGAATGGATACTCAATGGCGGCAAATCCTGGAATACGGGGATACACAAAGCCCAGTACAGTCTGGTTTTTGCCCGGACCTCCGGCGGCGCTGGAGACGGCGACGGCATCACCGCTTTTTTAACCCCAACCAACTCCGAGGGCTTTAAGGTCGAAGAGATGATGTGGACCTTTAATATGCCCACGGATCATGGCCGCTATTCGTTGTCAGATGTCCGCGTTCCCCATGGTTCGATCTTTGGTGGAGAGGGGAAAGGTCTGGGTGTTGTGCAGATGTTTTTCAACGAAAACCGGATTCGCCAGGCGGCCTCAAGCCTGGGTGCAGCGCAATACTGCATCAGTGAAACCATTGAGTTTGCCGGTAAACGAGCCCCCTTTGGCAAACCCTTATCCACCAATCAGGGTGTGCAGTTTCCACTGGTTGAGTTGCAGACTCAGTGTGAAATGTTGCGCGCCCTGATTCATAAAACAGCCTGGCAAATGGACAAGGATGGAGCGTTCTCGGTTTCTGACAAGGTGTCGATGTGTAACTACTGGGCGAATCGGTTGTGTTGTGATGCGGCAGATCGAGCCATGCAAATTCACGGTGGTATGGGCTACAGTCGCCATAAACCTTTTGAGCATATTTATCGACATCATCGTCGTTACCGCATTACTGAGGGCGCTGAAGAAATTCAAATGCGCCGGGTAGCGGGCTACCTGTTTGGGTATATGAAGCAGCGTGCGCCAAAAGGGGTTTCAGAGTCTTGAATGCCGGATCTGTGGAAGATCTGTCAGAGCCGCTGAAAGAAGTACTTGCGCGAAGTGTCAGCGGTTTTCGGCAGCTGATTTCCGTGGAGCGCCTGTCTGGAGGGGCGAGCCAGGAAACCTACCGGCTAGTTCTGGAAACCCAGGACGGTGAGCAGACGCTGGCAATGCGTAGGGCACCTGGCGGCGAAGAAGCAGAACCCAGGCCTGATAACTACCCGGGACTGGCAGTAGAGGCCCGGCTCATGCAAGCCGCCGCGAGCGTCGGCGTGCCCGAGCCTCGGGTGGTGCATGTGTTGGCGCCTGGCGATGGCATGGGCGAAGGTTTCGTCATGCAGTGGCTTGATGGCGAGGCTCTAGGGGCACGCATAGCCCGGGCACCTGAGTTCAGCGGCTTGCGCGAACACCTGGCTTACGATTGTGGCCGTATATTGGCCCAGATCCATGCCATCGACCTCGATGAGACGGGCTTGCGAGATGATCTGCAGCTAACCGATCCTGCGGAGTTTGTTGAACAGACCTGGGCGCGCTACCGGGATTTCCCAACGCCTCAACCCATGATTGACTACACCGCGCGTTGGCTGATGGACCATCTGCCGAATAACCCGGCCCCGGCGCTGGTCCACAATGATTTTCGCAACGGCAATATCATGGTGGACGAACAGGGCGTTGTTGCGGTGCTTGACTGGGAGATTGCGCATATCGGCGACCCCATGCGTGATCTTGGCTGGATATGCACAAATTCCTGGCGCTTTGGCCAGGCGCATTTGCCGGTCGGCGGCTTTGGTCAACGCAAAGATCTGTTTCGCGGCTACACCGAGGTAAGTGGCGTGGAGGTAGATCCTGAACGCGTTAAGTTCTGGGAAGTGTTTGGCTCGTTCTGGTGGGCGGTGGGTAGCCTTGGCATGGCAGAACACTATCGTCACGGGCCGGATCAGACGGTTGAGCGTCCGGCGATAGGGCGCCGCAGCTCCGAGTGTCAGGTGGACTGCGCGAATCTCATTATTCCGGGTGCCGTTTCGCTTATCGATGATTCTTTGCTCAACGGTGGATCTGCTTCCAGCACGGATACTGATGGGTTTGAAGCAACGAGCCACCAAATGCCACAGCTTGATGAACTGTTGAAAAGTGTGAGGGATTTTTTGCGTGATGAAGTGATGGTGCAAACTACCGGACGCACCCGGTTTCTCGCCCGGGTGGCAGCAAATTCACTGGATATTGTGGATCGAGAGGTTCGGGTGGGCCCACAACTGGAGGCTCAGGAAGCCAACCACCTCGCTGCTTTGGGGTATTCCATGGATAACCTTGCCGAACAGCGCTGGGCGTTGGTGCGCGCGTTGCGTGAAGGTCAGCAGAATCTCGATGACCAGGCACTACAAGCCTACCTTCGTTTTAGTTGTGTGAATCAGCTAGCGATAGATCAGCCGCGTTACTCAGGACTTGCTGTCGCGTTATCAGATACAACCAGCGAGGGTGCGATATGAATAGTCAGGCGCTAACCGCGCTGGTAGATGATGGCAGCATCGACACAGTTATCGTTTGTATGGTCGACATGCAGGGCCGTTTGGTGGGTAAGCGCTTTCACGCGCGGTTCTTTTTGGACAGTGGGGGTACTACCCATGCCTGCGACTATTTACTCGCCAACGACATCACTATGGAACCAGTGCCAGGCTATGCCGCGGCCAGCTGGGAGCGCGGTTACGGAGATTTTGAACTGCGGCCAGACCTTGCCACCTTAAAGTTAGTGCCCTGGCTTGCGGCAACCGCTCTGGTGCTTTGCGACGTGGTGGATCATCACGGCGAGCTGGTATCACACAGTCCGCGGGCGGTTTTGCAAAACGCACTACGTCAGCTTGCTGAAGAAAACCTCTCTGCCAAGTGTGCCTCGGAATTGGAGTTTTACCTTTTTGAAGAACCCCATGGGGATATAGCGGCGCGCGACTATCGCGCTCCGGCGTTAGCCGGACACTACATTGAGGATTACCACATTCTTCAAACCAGCCGAGAAGAGCCCTTGATGCGGCAGATTCGAAATGGCCTGCAAGCGGCAGGGATTGCGGTCGAGAATACCAAAGGCGAATGGGGCCCAGGCCAGGCGGAGATCAATGTGGTGTATGACGCGGCGCTGGCGATGGCCGACAAGCATGTTGTGTTGAAAAATGGCATCAAGGAAATGGCGGCACTGCAAGGTAAGGCGGTGACTTTCATGGCTAAATGGCGTGATGACCTGGCAGGCAATTCCTGCCATATCCATTTGTCGCTGTGGGATGTGCTGGGGGCGGCCAATCTAAGCTTTGCTCCTGAAGAAAAGCATGGCTTGAGCCGCGTGATGCAGCATTTCATTGCCGGTCTGTTACGCCATGCTCGAGAAGTTTGTTATTTGCTTGCGCCCAATATTAACTCTTATAAACGCTTTCAGGCTGGAACCTTTGCACCCACTACCTGTGCCTGGAGTATGGACAATCGAACGGCCGGGTTTCGGTTAGTAGGTTTAGGCACAGCCTCGGTACGTATCGAGTGTCGTATTGGTGGTGGCGATCTAAACCCTTATCTGGCTTACGCTGCCTTGATATCAGCAGGCTTGGCAGGCATCAAAGAAAAGCTAGCGTTGCCAGATCCACTGGAAGGAGATGCCTACGCGGCTACCGGCGACAAACAGCAATTGCCCGCACTGCCAACCACGCTGCGCGAAGCGCTTGATGAGTTTGCGGCATCAACTATGTTGCGCCAAGCCTTGGGGGATGCGGTGGTGGAGCACTATGTCCATGCTGGTCGATGGGAGCAGGCTCAGCACGACGCTCAGGTCACAGACTGGGAGGTGCGACGTGGTCTGGAGCAAGCCTAGTTGGCTGTGCTTGCGACGTCGGCGTTAATCACAACGGTCACCTCAACGAACTGACCAACCCATTCGGTGTCTGCCCACTCCAGTGTGCCCAGGTTGAGTGCGAGTCGATCCAGGGTCGCTGTCCCCCTTAATTGATGTTGCTGCGTTACTGAATTCAGCGTGAAACTGAACTGCACAGGATAGCTTTGGCCACGAATTTTGAGCTGAGCATCAGTGACAAAGTGGTTCTTGGCATCGAGGTCGATTTTATCTGCGACAAATTCGATGGTTGCAAACTGATCGCTGGCAAACCAGTCACTGCCCGCGAGCGTGGTGTCGCGTTCTGCATCTTTGGTAGCAACGCTGGTAGCGTCGATGCGTACCCGCGCTGAACTGCGCGAGAGCTGATTTGGGTCAAAACGAATGTCCGCGGCGAAGCGCTGCCAGCGGCCGGTGAATTGGGCGCCCGCCTGTTCAGCCGTGAAACTGATCTCGCTGTTGGCGTAGTCTATCTGCCATAGAGGCAGGCTGGCTTGCGGGTCAACAGGCTTGGGTTTTTGCAGGCGCACAGGCGTGTCAGCAACTCTGGCGCCAGCCTCAGCACTGACTCTGGGGCCAGCGTCAGCACTGGCGTTGGGCCAGGTCAGCCACACCCCAAGACCAATGGCGGCAACAAACACAGAGATAGCGGTGCGATTCGCCATGCGGCTCATTACTCCTGTCTTGTCGATGAGCAGGTGCTTGAAAGCCGCGAGTATATGCACAACGGCAAGTACAAAGAGGACTTTTGCTGCCAGGTGATGGGCACTTTGTAGCCACTGCTTGGCGCTTTCGCTGGGCGCGATTATATCTGGCAGGGTAAGCCAGCCAAACCAGCTGACGCTATAGGCTGAGGCCGACGACATCAGCCAGCCGGAGATCGGCAGAAATATCAGTAGAGCGTATAGAGCCAGATGTGCCCAGTGCGCTGATCTGGCCAGTAAGGCGTGGTTGTTGATGTAGGCCTGGGGAAGTGGTGGCGGGGTCATAATCTGGCGCCAGACAATTCGAAGCAGTACGACCAGCAGCAGGGTGATACCTATGGACTTGTGTTGGGCAAGGCTTGCCAGTTGCAGTTGCAGTGCGCCAGCCTCAGCTGCTTCTTCAGCCCGCTCACCCAGCAGGTATTGCAGCACGATGCCTGCGGCCACCAGCCAGTGCATTATGCGAGCCGGGGTAGAGTAACCGTTATTAGTAGCCGTAGTCATTGGGTGTTTATCTTGCTCGCTCAGTGCCTGGTCAAAATACCATGTTAAAATCTATCGCGTCCTGCCCGGCTACTATGCATTTTTGGATATATATTTTGGATAAGTATTTTGGAGTCTGCATTATGGTTTTTGCCCGCAAACAGAGATGCTCTTTCGACACCCCAGTATCTGGTCGGCTCGCATCTGGTCGGCTGGTGCATCTGGGCTGGACGCTGGTGCTGGTTGCCTTGATCAGCGGTTGTGTTACTCCGGAGCCCACCGCTAAGTCGGCCGCCAAGGTCACTGAAGGTTTGCAGAGTTTTGCTGCATTGGAGTTCGCCCAGCGAAATCTGATTGTTGATACCCATATCGATGTGCCTTATCGGCTCGAGAAAGAGTTTGAGGATGTCTCGCAAGCCGCCGGAGGTGATTTTGATTTTCCACGTGCCCGGCGTGGCGGTTTGAATGCAGCCTTCATGTCTATTTACATTCCAGCGTCGGTTGATGCCGAGGGCGGTGCGGGTGCCTTTGCCGATAAGCTAATCGATGGTGTCGAGGCGATAGCGCGCGATCATTCTGATAAGTTTGCGCTGGCTCACTGTGTTGCTGATGTCTCGAAAGCAGCAAATTCTGGACGGGTTGCGTTGCCATTGGGCATGGAAAACGGCGGTCCAATTGCTGGAAGCTTTGAACAGCTTAAGCGCTACAGAGATCGTGGCGTACGCTACATCACCCTGGCGCATTCGAAGTCCAATCACATCTCAGATTCTTCTTACGACAAAAACGAGCGCTGGCAGGGCTTGTCTGAGTTTGGCAAGTCTCTGATTGGCGAAATGAACAATCTGGGCGTCATGGTAGATATTTCTCACCTCTCAGATAAAGCAGCCTGGCAGGTTTTGGATCTGTCAAAAACCCCGGTTATTGCGTCACATTCCTCGCTTCGTCATTTCACACCCGGCTTTCATCGCAACATGACAGACGATATGTTGAAGGCGCTAGCCGCTCAGGGGGGGGTTCTGCAGATCAACTTTGGCAGTTCTTTTCTCACGGCTACGGCCAGAAACTGGAGCGACAAGTACTCAGAAACTGCTGACGCCTATGCCAAGGCTCACAACCTGGAAAGTGGTGATGAAAAGATGCGAGCCTTTAGGGAACAGTATCGAGCATCGCTACCGTTTCCGTTTGCCACCACCAAGCACGTACTCGATCACATTGACCGGGCTGTAGAGATTGCGGGCATTGATCATGTGGGGGTGGGTTCAGACTATGACGGCGTGGGTGACTCATTGCCGTTGGGACTCAAAGACGTGAGCAGTTATCCGCAGTTGATTATTGGCTTGTCTGAGCGCGGTTATTCCCTGGAAGACATTGGCAAAATTCTCGCGGGAAATGTGTTGCGGGTATGGCGCGCCGTCGAACTGTACGCCGCAAGTCAGGGACAACCTGTCACCTGCGCTCTTTAAGCGTCTGGAGCCTCCAGTGCGGTGATGATCCGCCGGGCGTGCCCGGCCAACACATTGCCGTCTTCCATATCTCGGGCATGGATCCCAAAGTCAGCGCCAGAGCTGCGTGGAATGATATGGAAGTGCAGGTGAAAGACCGTCTGCCCAGCCGCTGCGCCGTTTAGCTGGGCGATCATGATGCCTTCAGCGTCAAAGGCGGTTTTCACCGCTCGTGCGACACGTTGGGTTGTTGCAATGGTGTGCTGCAAGGCCTCAGTTGGAAGATCAAACAGGTTTTCCCCGGGGGCTGTGGGTATCACCAGGGTGTGGCCGGGCGCCTGGGGCATAAGATCCATAAAAGCGAGGCTATGGTCATCGCGATAGACCTCGTGGGCGGGCAAATCACCGGCGAGAATCTTGGCAAACACGTTATCGCTGGAGTAGCTCATCAGGGGGCCTCTGTCAGATCAGAATTGGTCTGAATTGTCGCAGTATGGTGGCCATTGCGTCACCCCCTGGTCTTGCTGACAATGAGCCTTCAGATTCGCACAGAATCAACACACAGAATATGCAGGGGCGCAGTATGAGCAGTGAGCAAGGGTTTAACGTTGATCTTGGCGGCAAGGTGGCGGTGGTAACCGGCGGCAGTAGAGGCATGGGCAAGTGTATGTCTGAGGCGTTTGCCGCCTGCGGCGCTCATGTGGTGATTGCCAGTCGCAAGGTAGAACCCTGTGAGGCGCTTGCGGCCGAGCTGAATGAGCGCTATGGCACGCGGAATATGGGGGTGGGGTGCCATGTGGGGAACTGGGACGACTGTGATGCATTAATCAATGGTGTGATCGAGAGTTACGGACGTATTGATATATTGGTGAACAATGCCGGCATGTCGCCGCTCTATGAGAAGCTCACCGACGTCTCTGAAGCGCTCTACGACAAGGTGCATCAGGTTAACGCTCGGGGGCCGTTTCGCCTCACAGCGCTTGCCGGGGAGCATATGGCGGCAGGCGAGGGTGGATCCATCATCAACGTCTCTAGTGTAGCGGCGGTTAAGCCAACCCCCAATGAGTTGCCCTATGCCATCGCCAAAGCAGGCCTCAACACCATGACCGTTGGTTTTGCTCAGGCCCTTGGTCCCAAGGTACGGGTGAATTGCATCATGCCTGGTCCCTTTCTGACCGATATTGCCAAAGCCTGGGATATGGATGCGTTCAACGAGCGTGCTCAGGAAACTATTCCCCTGGGGCGGGGAGGGCAGCCTGAGGAAGTGGTAGGTGCCGCGCTCTATCTGGCATCTGATCTTTCGAGCTATACCACCGGTGCGGTAATCAAGATCGATGGCGGATCAGTTTTCACGCCAGCCTGATGACCTGGGTTTAGACCCTTATAACGAGATGAGCAACATACAAATCACAGACAGCGAGTAGCGAATGGAAATTGAGTTTTTTGGCGCCGCCGGCGAAGTGACTGGCTCCTGTCATATTTTACGGGTCGGTAAATCCAGGGTGCTGCTTGACTGTGGAATGATCCAGGGTGGGCGGCGTTCGGAAGAGCGCAACCAGGAGCCCTTCCCGTTTGTTGCGAGCGATATTGATGCGGTGGTGTTAAGTCATGCGCACCTTGATCACTCCGGACGTCTGCCGTTGTTGGTGAAGCGTGGATTTAAAGGTCCTATTCATACCCACAATGCCAGCAAGGACCTCGCGGGTGTGTTGCTAAAAGATGCCGCCTATTTGCAAGCGAGCATTACTCGCCGGGCGAACAAGCGTCGCGAGCGCAAGAACCAGCCTCTGCTGGATGTGCTTTACGAGGCGGAAGATGCAGCCCGGGTACTCACCTCCATTGTTGGGCATCGCTATCTTGAATGGATCGATGTGGCGCCAGGGATTCGAGTTCGTTTTCACGACGCCGGGCACATCATGGGGTCGGCGGTGGTTGAGGCCGAAGTCACTGAGGCTGGCCTCACCAAAACCCTGGTATTCAGCGGGGATCTGGGCCAGTTCAATACACCGATTCTCAATGATCCAGCGTTACTGTCCCGCGCCGATGTTGTACTGATGGAAAGTACCTATGGCGGTCGTGCGCATCGCAGCAGGGAAGATACCCTGGTTGAAATGGGGGAGTTGCTGCAGGACGCGCGCGCGGATGGTGGCCACATCCTCATCCCGGCCTTTGCAGTGGGTCGGTCTCAGGAATTGTTGTATCACCTGGGTAACCATTTTGATGAATGGAACGTTGGTGATTGGCAGATCTTTCTGGATAGCCCGATGGCTATATCGACCACCGAAATATACTGGGATTATCCCCATCTTTATGATGACGAGGCGACCCAGCTGCGCAAAACCATGAACCCAATGCCGTCGTTGCCTAACCTCAAAATGTCGCGCACTGCAGATGACTCCAAGGCCATCAAGAACGTTAAGGGCGGGGCCATTGTGCTGGCCGGTAGTGGCATGTGTAACGGCGGTCGCATATTGCATCACTTCCGCAATCATTTGGGCGACAAGCGTACGCGGGTGTTATTCACCGGTTACCAATCTCCCGGGTCGCTCGGGCGGCGCATTATCGATGGCGCATCAAGCGTGCGCATCCATGGCCGCAGCTATGAGGTGCAGGCTCAGGTTGCGACCGTTGGCGGGTTTTCGGCGCACGGTGATTCTGAAGACCTGGCGCGTTGGTACATGGCGATGGAAAACACGCCGCCCTTGTATCTGGTGCATGGCGATCACAACGCGGGTGAGCTGCTGGCGGAAGAGCTGGAAGACAAGGCGGGTGCAACAGTGACCCTGGCCGAGACCGGTATGGTCATCGACCTGGCAGCGCTCTAGTCGTTAACCTCTGGGCGTCATAATAGGAAAGCGTCTGACGAACTGATCAAACAGGCCAGGCAGTTTACCCAGCGCCGCCAGATCTCCTTCTATGGTCAGTTCGCCATTGCTGATCAAAGTGGCTCCGTCAATTGCACCCAGCATGAGTTCTTTAAAGCGCAGGCTTGTCAGTTTAAGGGTGGCGTCAGCGTCGTCAGCCCTTCGGTTTTCCCAACCATGCAACACGCTGCGTTTGATTTGTAGTAGGTGCGTGGCGTCGAGATCAGTGAACTCGAGATTGAGCCTAAGGTTTACCGACTTGGCTGTGTCGCTGTTCAAGCGCACAGCCATTGCCTTGTACAGATCGGTGAGCGGCATGCCGCGAGCCATACCGGTGCTTACCCGAACCGGTGAGCCTTTGGGCACACCAAAGCGTAACTCCAGTGCGCCACACAGATAAAAATTGCGCCACGGGCCACTCTCAGCCTGATAGCCAAGCTGTTCCAGCGCATCGGCCAGCAACGCTCGCGCCTCGGCATGGGTCGGGTCGACATTCACAACGTGCTGTACCACCTCACACACCAGCTGAAATTCGTTGTTGGCAAAGGCCTCTGTTGCCTTGCTGACCACCGCATCCGGACCGCCCATGAAACGCACATAGCCTTCAGCTGCCGCAGCCGGAGGTAGCGGATTCAGGCTGCTGGGGTTGCCGCTGAATTCGCCAAGGTACCTTATGTAAACGGCCCGGCTATTGTGATTCAACGTGCCGTAATAGTCCCGGTTGTAGAATTCCTTGCCCAGATCATCTGGCAAACGCAATTGGTCAGCGATTTCTTCTTTGGTATAGCCATGATTGGCCAAACGCAGTGTCTGGTCATGAATGTATTTGTAGAGGTCGCGTTGTTTTTCCAGATAGTCGCGAGCATTGTCCCGGCCCCAGATCGGCCAGTGATGGGAGGCAAACTGGATATCCAGCTGGTTTGCGTAGCGATCGATGGCCTCGTCAATCTGGGCTGACCAGGCGAGTGCATCCCTTACCTGAGCACCTCGCGGTGTATAGACGTTGTGCAGGTGATGGCTGGTAATTTCCGACATGCACAGGGCTTTGAATTGCGGGAAGTAAAACACCATCTCAGCCGGCGCTTCTGTGCCCATGGTCAGTTGGAAATCTATTTCAACGCCGTCGATAGTTCGAGTCTCGCCGGTGGCGGTGATGGTGTCGTTGGGGGCGACAAAACCTGTTGTGCCAAGCGCTAGATTTGCTCCCAATCCACAGCTTACAAAGCCATCCGGGGCGGCAGGCAAAAGGTTGCCGTACATATAGGTTGCGCGTCTGCCCATCACGTTGCCAGCCAGCACGTTCTCAGCCAGAGCTTCGGCGGCAAATTCTGGTGGGGCAATAACGGGAATGGCGCCGGAGGCAGCGTCTTCAGCGGAGACGACACCCAGTATGCCGCCAAAGTGATCGATGTGACTGTGGGTGATAATGACCCCAACCACAGGGCGTTCGCCAAGGTGTTTGTTGGCTAGAGCGAGTGCGGCTTTTGAGGTTTCACTGGCGGTTAGAGGGTCGATGATGATCCAGCCGCTGGTACTGCGTACCAGGGTCATATTGGCCAGATCAAAGGAGCGCACCTGATAAATGCCATCGCAGACTTCAAACAAACCGGTGTGCTGGGCGTTTAACTGAGCCTGACGCCAAAGGCTTGGATTGACTGTGTCCGGCGCCTGGGTAGTCAGAAAGTCGAACTGTGTCAGGTCATAGACCACGTTGCCGTCTTCTTCGCGCACAATGGTGAGGGTGTCGAGCGTGGCAATAAAGCCTTTCTTTGCATCTTCAAAGCTCCGGGTATCCGTGTCGAAGGGGAGATAATCGCGAACTTCCTGCTGCTTTCTGCGGGTGAATTCGGTGGCGGGCTTTGAGCTTCTCAAGTGTTCGGGCAGAGGATCGGTTGCGCCAGGTGCGCTCATGCTTGAGGTAGACATCGCTCGTACTCACTAGTTGTTTTCTGGATCAGATACTGGGAACTGTTGCGCGAATTTTGCCGTGTTTTAGCCGTGGAACACAGGCATTTCTCTCACGTGTCGCTGCCTGGGTTCGTGGGAGTGTGTGCTCTGGTACACCGCAAAGAGGGCGCTTTAGCACACCCGGTGTGTGACTTGTTTCTCCTATTGAAAAGTTACTTCAGCGACGCGACGTAGCGCCTTGACTGATTTCGATAGTCGACCTAAAACGCGGTCAACGATTAATAAAGCGCTTTCAGGAACAGGATTTAATGAACGGACAAATTCAGGACGACGAGCAACTGATGTGCGACGACTTCGCCGAAAGCTCAGCCGAACAACGCGCCGACGAGACCGGAGTGAATCTCCAGGATGAACCAAAGGTTCGACACTTCATGACGCTGGTTGATCCCATGATTGACAAGGCGTCGCTGGCCGGGGACGATTCGGATATAGACGCGACTTATGATGATGAGGTCGAATCTGAAGCCCAGGGCCCGGAAGCGCTCACCGACGATCTGGATGATCTGGATGATCTGGATGATCTGGATAGTCTAGAAAAAGACGTTGATGATTCCGAGTTTGACGATGATATTCAGTTCGATCAATTGGACGAGTTCATGGCTGACGATGCGGACGACGTTGACGAGCTTGTTGACCTTGATTCCGATTTGGAAGACGGGCTTGATGAGTTAGACGAACTGGGCGGGCTGAACGACGAGCTTGATGTGCCGTTGACGGCTTCCCAGCAAGCTTTGGCGGCTCGTCGAGCCATCGAAGAGCGCGCGGAGGCTCGTCGCATGGAGCGCGATCTGAATTATCTGGACTTCGAACTGGACGACTAGCGAGATCTTATGATCCAACCGCAGCCCCAGGTCAAAGACCTGGTGCTGGTAGGCGGAGGTCATGCCCATGTGCATGTGCTGAAAGCCTTCGCAATGCGCCCGGTACATGGCCTGCGCATTACCCTGATCAGCCGCGAGCTCGATACGCCATATTCCGGCATGCTGCCCGGACACGTGAATGGCACCTACACCGAGCCAGAGGTCCATATCAACTTGTTGCGTCTCGCGCGCTTTGCCGGAGCTCGATTGCTTGTCGGTGAGGTGTCTCGCATCGACCCTGAGTCGCAACGGTTATTTTATCGAGCTTCCCACACTGACAATCTCGAGGCTGAGCGCGAACTTGGTTTTGATCTGTTGTCGATTAACACCGGTGCCGCTCCCAACTGTCCCTTTGATCTGCCAAATGTTGTGCCCGTAAAACCCATTGGGCGGTTTTTGCCGGGTTGGCAATCGCTCAAAGAGCGGTTGGTGACCGGTGCGAGGTTAGCCATTGTTGGCGGCGGGGCTGGTGGCTTCGAAATTGCTTTGGCCGCGCAACGCCAGTTGGGAGTTGGCGTGACGGTGAGTTTGCTAACGTCTGGCCGTTTGCTGCCGGAACACGGGATGCGTGTTCGAACCCTCGCATGTGACGCGCTGACTGAGGCTGGTGTGGAGCTGCGCGAGCAGTTTCGTGTTGCCGCCGTTACCCAAGACCTTGTTTGTTCAGAGCAAGGAGAAGAACTTCCCTGTGTTGGCGTACTCTGGGTGACAGGAGTGAGCGCTCCAGCCTGGCTGCAGAACACCGGATTGCAACAGGACGCCGAGGGCTACATTGAGGTTGATAATTACCAGCGCAGCCTGTCGCATGCCACCGTCTTTGCCGCTGGTGATGTGGCAGGCATGCGTGATCAGCCGCGTCCCAAGGCCGGGGTGTTTGCGGTACGTCAGGGGCCAATACTGGCTCGCAACCTGCGCGCGGCGGCACTTGATGAGCCATCCAGACTGCGGCCCTATCGAGCCCAGTCAAAGTACCTGGCCTTGTTGAACTGTGCTGATGGCACAGCCATTGCCAGTTACGGCGGTCTGGCGATTCGTCACAGGCTGTTATGGGCGCTCAAAGATCGCATTGATGTGGCCTTCATGGATAAGTTCGGCAAACTTCCGCCAATGGCGGACGACGCAAAGCCACAGCCTTCAGACCGGCTCAAAAGTCCGGAGCTTGGCGACGGAATGCGCTGTGGTGGCTGTGGGTCAAAGATCAACGCCACGTTGTTAAAACGTGTTCTCAAGCGTATTGATGCCGGAGACTATCCCCAGGTAGTGCAGGGCATCGGAGACGATGCCGCTGTAGTGCAGCGCTCCTCGGGTCCACTGGTGTTAACCACTGATGGTTTCCGGTCAATGGTTGACGATACCCAGTTGCTGGGGCGAATTGTTGCGCACCACGCGCTGAGCGATGTCTACGCGATGGGAGCACAGCCGAGTGCAGTGCTTGTTAACGCAACCTTGCCGCTCATGAGCGAGCGCATGATGGAGGATGAGCTGTTTGATTTGCTCACTGGCATTCAGAGTGTTCTGCAGGAAGAGCGCATTCCGCTTGTTGGCGGGCACACCGCTGAAGGCCTCGAGCTGAGTGTGCACCTCACAGTCACTGGCGATCTCGATGATCAGGAAGCACTTAAGAAGACCACGGCACAACCGGGCGACGTGTTACTGCTTACCAAAGGGCTGGGTAGTGGTTGCGTGTTGGCGGCCTCCATGCGTGGTGAATGCGCGGCCAGCACCCTGGCGACAACGCTGTCAGCGCTCGATAGCTCAAACCGACACGCGGCTGAGATCGCGCGCGCTCATGGCGCGAGTGCCTGCACAGACGTTACCGGGTTCGGTTTTGCTGGCCATCTCGTGGAGATGCTGGAAAGCGGTGACGAGGCGCAAACTGTACTAGGGGCGCACATACAGCTTGACCAGGTGCCCGTCTTGGACGGCGCACTTGATGTGTTGGAAAACGGGATTGTGAGCAGCCTGCATCAGGCCAATCGCCAGGCGCTGGCAGCGTTTGAGGTGCTGGACGACCCGCAGTCACTGAAGCTGCAATTGTTGGCAGACCCACAGACCTGCGGAGGGCTGTTGCTGGCGATACCTGCTGATCAGGCCCAGCAGTGCCTTGGCGCACTTCATGAGGCCGGTTACGATCAGGCAGCCCGAGTGGGTACGCTGATTGAGGGCGCGAGCCGTATCCTGGGCGCTGCGGGCTAGAGGGTTTTGATTAGCTGGTGAAGTAATCAGCGATCACTGGCCTGAACCGGTCCATATCCACGAGAAAGGAATCGTGCCCCTGGATAGATTCCAGTTCGGCGTAGGTGACGTTTTGCCCCAGCTTTGTCAGTTCTTCAGCTAGTTCCTGCTGCTGGCAAACCGGAAACAAAAAGTCGGAAACCACCCCAATCACCAGAACCCGTTCTACCTGAACCATTGACAGGCCTTTGGCGATGGAGCCGCCGTGATCAGCGGCATCAAACAAGTCCATAGCACGGGACAGATAGAGGTAGCAGTTGGCGTCAAATGCGCCGGTAAATTTGTCAGCCTGTGCTGCGAGATAGGACTCCACTTCAAAATCGATACCAAAGGGGTGGCCCGGATCGATCTCACTGGTTGCCCGTTCGCGACCAAAGCGTTCGCTCCATTCTTCAGATGAGCGGTAGGTAATCATGCCGAGCTTGCGGGCAAGTTTCATGCCCCCGTCTGGTGCTTCGTTGGGTTTGTATTGGCCGTTTTTCCAGGCAGCGTCGCTGCGAATAAGTTCGCGTTGTAGCGATCGCAAAGCAATCGAAAACGGCATGCTGCGCGCCGCAGAAGAGATCGAGACAAAGCCCCTGGTGCGTTCGCTGTGTAGCATCGAGAAAGCCAGAGCGGTCATGCCGCCCATTGAGGCGCCGACTACCGTGTGCAACACATCAATGCCCAGATGATCGAGCAGTTTTGCACCACTGTTGGCAATGTCTTCGACGCTCAACATGGGAAAGGTGAGTCGATAGGGTTCGCCAGTTGCCGGATCGACACTGGCCGGTCCGGTTGAACCAAAACAGCTACCCAAAGAGTTTATGCAGACCACAAAGTAGCGATTGGTATCTATGGGTTTGTCTGGCCCCAGCATGTCTTCCCACCAGCCTGTGGTGGGGTCTGCCGGAGAGGATGCCGCATGGGCGGAAGGCGACAGGCCTGTGAAAATAAGCACAGCGTTATTGCGTTGCGCATTGAGCTCGCCCCATTGCTCAAAGGCGACGGTGGGATCTTTGAGCTTGCCCCGGAGCATGGGAAAGCTGCCTTGTAGCTGGTAGTGGCGGCGAGCGGGGGTTTTGGGGCGTTGCAACGTGGTCACTCAGAAACTCTGTGGGCGGTCCGCGATGGTAAGCGAATTCGGCCGCCCAAGCATTCTTCTAAAGTGATTGAGAGGGTTGCCTATTCGATGGGGAAGGTCTCAGCCATAGGCAGGTGTGACACATCACCAACGGCGGGTTTGACCACGCCCCAATCAGGGCTTTTGGTGCTGGCGGCGTTATTGGCCGGCGACAGGTTAGACCCTGTTGCAGTACTTTTGGGTGCTTGCGCGGCTGAGGTTGCCCATTGGTTGCCGCTGCTGTTGTACCAGGCGGAATAGCCTTTGGCGCGGGCGCTTGCCACTAGCTCGCGGGCATCGACTTCGGACATGGTCGGTGACTGCAACCGAATCCAGTTTGTGCCATCAACCCAAACCGAGGTGGGTTCTACCTGTACACCAAGCTGTTGTTTGATTTCGCTGCTCAGTCGCTGCAGCTCGGTGTCATTAGTGACGCTGGCATAGACCGCGGCCCCGTCGGCGTTCGCCTGAACCGTGCAAAGACTCCACAGTACAAAACCAACTAGCACCGCCGTGCCCGAACGAATTGCAGAGGCTGGGGTGGGGTGGGCAAGCAAAACTGACATGGATTGTCTCCGGCGATTTGGCGGACTGTGGCGTTACGAGGCTGAGGCTAAAGTAGTTTTGTGTCGCTGTGGGCCGCGGGTGCGCAAAATTTACACGAATTAACTGGCCAGGTTGCCTCGCCTGTTTGTGGCGTTCCGGTTGCGGGTGCTTTAGAAACTCTTGGATAAATCAACAAATATCGGTACTATGACTTTGCGCAAGCAGCAGGAGGCATGCTAGTCCGATGTTTGGATTGATCAAACTCACCATCGTGGCGGGGTTGAGCGCAATTAGTGTTAGCGCCAGTACCTACGGTATTGTCAGGCTGCGGGCGCACCCCTCAGCGCTTTATTGGGGAGCGGCCTGGATCGCTGCCGGTATCACCTCCGTGTTTATTGCCTACGAGGCCCAGCCCTGGGCACTGTTTGGCGTTCGAGAACTTGGTGGTGCCGCCTTTGCGGCGTTGCTTTTGTGTGGTGCTCTTGCCCGTACCGAATATCGAGCCGAGCGTTTTGCCTGGCTTATTCTCATTGTCACCGCGGGCCAATGCCTTATGTTGGGCCTGCTGGGCTTTGAGGCTGCTCGCTGGTTTGGTGGCATCACCCACTCTCTAATGATCGCTGCTGGCGGCGTAGTGCTGATTGAGGTGGGCCGACCGGGAGAAGCGCCAAAACTTGTGGCCCGGGTGTTGGGCTATACCTTTGTACTCATAGGTATGCTGGTATTTTTGCAGGCACTGGAGGTGCGAGGCTCAACCGAGTCTGTTATTCGGGTTGCCGTTATTGGTTACCTGTCACTGGCGGCTGGAATGATGCAGCTCTACCTGGGGTTTGAAGAAGACGAGCTGACGGTTGGCACAACGCCCAGCGAGTCGGGTGCAACCCGCGACCACGATGTTCGCAATTATCTGATGTCGGTGATGGGCAATGCAGAGCTGTTGACTCACTCAACAGACAGCCTTCCGGACGACGTGCTGAAAGGGCTGGCGCAGATCCAGAGTGCAGCTGCTGAAGCAACGCGCTTGATGAGCCGTGATCCAAACGATCCGGCACAAACCCAGTGTTCCACCAGTAAGGCGGTGACGAGAGCGATACAGCTAACCCGTCCATTGATGCCCGAAGGCATCAGTCTGAAATATTCAGGTCGATCTCGTAACGCGGAAGTTGCCATGAGCGAGGGCGATGTGCTGCGGGTGCTTAGCAATGTGTTCATTAACGCGATTCAAGCCATTGATGCGAGAACACAACGGTTGGATCACGCTGAAATCCAGGTTGAGATCAGAGTGTTGTCGCAGTATGTCGAAGTGCTGGTCACAGACAACGGCGAAGGTATGAGCGCGCAAACGCGCGCCCGGGTGTTTGAACCTTCATTCACGACCCGCCGCCAGGGTACCGGACTGGGATTGCCGGGCAGTCTGGAGCTGCTAAAACGGCATGGCGGTGAAATAACCATTCAATCGCTGCCGGGCGCAGGCTCACAGGTGAGTATTGTGTTGCCTCGTTCGGTGCGGAACCTTAGTGCGGGGTGATTGGCGGGGGGGTGATTGGCGGAAGAGGCAGGAGTCGAACCCACCAGGCACGTATTCGCACCCCAACGGCTTTGAAGGCCGCGCGCCCCACCGGGGACGATACTCTTCCACCCACTATCCTACCTAAATGCGCTGGTGAAAACTCTTACCGTAGTGTGGATCGGTCACCGACCACAGTGCGAGTATCGCCATTGCGTCTGGTATAGCCTTTGGAATCCATAAACTCGAGCACGTCGATGCTCATGTTGCGTCCCAGTCCGCAGCGATCCCTGAACTCCTTGACACTGAAGGGAGCGACCGCCGACAAACCCTCGGTCATATCAGCCCAGGCTTGAACTTGTTTGGGCAGTGCATAACGCTTGTCGCCGATGCGGACCAATGCCCGCGCTTTGCTGATTTGGTTCAGGGCTTTGGTGAGTGTGGCAAGCGGCAGGTTGAGCTTTTTACTGAGATCGCCAAGGCTCGCTGGATGTGGTGCGTCAATAAGCGGGGTGCACTTTTCAAGCAGCGCAGTGAGTGAATCGCTGAGCTGGTTTGCCACCTGCGGCAGCTGGTAGCGCCCCCGCAAATTTTGCAGCACCTGTTTTTGAGTAAGCTCAGTCGCGGCGGCACGAACCATAGACATGGGTTCGCCCAGGCTTTTGCTGAGTTGTTTCAGGGTTAGGCCCATATCTTCTGGGGTTTGTTTGTGTGCGGTCACCGTATCAACCACTGCTCTCAGGCAGCGTTCGAAGGCGGCGCGCGTGGTGCTTAGTTGTTTTTGGTGCGGCAGTGTTTGCGCATCTGCGGCGTTAACCAGCGCCGCAGCCGTTTCATCACCCAGCAAATAAGTTCTGCGCCAGTCACTGAGATCGGCGGGACCACGTTCCAGTAGCTGTTTTAGGCTCTGCGCTGGATCACTGTGCAGATAGCTGTGCAATTTGGCGATGTGTTCCGGTTGCCGACGACGAGTCGGCTCGCTACCGGCAAATACCACCGCGCCGCCACCCAGGGTGGATTGGCGTGCGTAATCTCGCAACACGATTCGATCCCCGTGTTTGGCTTGCATGGGTTCATCCAACACCAGTTCAGCCAATACCTCTGCGCTCGAATCGTCTGGGTACAGCGCAACACGACCCAGTCGATGTGTGGTTGCCGCATGTACATGTACGCGTCCCCAGTTTTTGAGTTGCGCTCCAGCCAGTAGCTTCAGATCAATAACGGGATGACTGCACGGGTTGTGAGCGATGTCGGCAAGCAGCCAGTCGCCGCGATTCACAGCTTGATGATCAATTCCAGCGATGTTGATGGCAGCGCGATCGCCGGTAGATGCGCGAGTTGCCTCTTCATTTTGTACTCTCAGCCCGCGTACCCGAACCGGGGTAGCATCCAGCCCCATTACCAGATTGTCGCCCACTGCGACGCTACCGCTGTGGACCGTACCGGTGACCACACATCCGGCACCCGTAAGCGTGAAACTTCGATCTACCGCCAATCGAAACGGGGTCGACTCTTCCTGATTATGGTCCTGATTATGGTCCTGGTTATGGCTCTGAATCTGGTTATGAGTTGCCGCTGCATGCAAGTGACTGCGTAACT
>CAZWMD010000028.1:31556-52838 GCA_964634815.1 uncultured Pseudomonadales bacterium
TTATGGCTCTGAATCTGGTTATGAGTTGCCGCTGCATGCAAGTGACTGCGTAACTCACCGAGGCTGCCGGCATCGATTGCGCTGCACGGGAAGATGGGAGCAGCTTCGAGGAAGCTTCCCGCGCTCAGCGTTTCGATTTCTTCAATAACTTCGGTAACGCGGTCATCATCAACCAAATCTGTTTTTGTCAGTGCCACGCAACCGCGATTTAGCGCGAGGGTTTGCAAGATATCCAGGTGTTCCCGGGTTTGTGGCATTACGCCGTCATCTGCGGCCACCACCAACAGGGCAAACTGTTGATTGGCCACGCCCGCCACCATGTTATGGATGAAGCGGTGATGCCCGGGTACGTCCACAAAGCCCAGTCTGACCTTGTCGCTTGTGGTGTAGGCAAATCCGAGATCCAGTGTTAAGCCCCGACGTTTTTCTTCCGCTAGCCGATCGGTTTTTGTGCCGGTAAGGGCGTGCACCAGAGCAGATTTGCCGTGATCAACGTGGCCTGCAAGGGTGACGATCATGAGGTGGCTGTAGCTTCGTTGAGCTGCGTGAGTGTTTTTAGCAAGTCGTCCAGGTTGTTGATGCTACGGGTGTCGAGCAACAACTCGCCGCTCTGGATGCGGCCAACCACCGCAGGACGCAGATTTCTCAAACGTTTGTGGGTGTTGCGTATGAGCTGATCCGAGTCGCTGTGCAGTCGCACCGCGATACTCTCTATGCGCTTGTCGGGCAGTGCGCCGCTGCCAATCTGACAGGTGCTTTCAACCACTGAAACCTCAAGCTCCGGAAGCAATGGGACAAGGGTATTCATTATCTGTGTTGCACGGGTTTGCAGTTCAGCCATGGGGCGCGTCATGTTGCCAAGCAACGGCAAACTGGTAGTCAGCTGCTGGGGATTCTCATAGAGTTTAAGCGTTTCAGCCAGGGCCACCAAGGTGAGCTTGTCGCAACGAAGTGCGCGCTTCATTGGGTTTTGGTTGATCATGTCTATGTACTTCTTGCGGCCCACGATAAGTCCGGCCTGGGCACCGCCGAGCAGCTTGTCGCCAGAAAAGGTCACCAGATCTGCGCCTTGTTTCAATGCCTCTTGTGGCATGGGTTCATGGGGTAGCCCCAGTTGCTGCAAGTCGATCAGTGTGCCGCTGCCCAGATCAACACAAAAAGGTATGTTGTGCTGGCTAGCCAGCTCACTGAGTTCTTTGTTGCCGGTTGCCTCGGTAAAGCCCTCGATAAAAAAGTTCGACGGATGAACCTTCATCAGCATGCCGGTATCGGGGGTTAGGGCATTGGCAAAATCGGTGATGCGCGTTCGATTGGTGGTACCCACTTCTTTTAGCGTGCAGTTCGCTCGTTCCATGAGTTCGGGCAATCGAAAACTGCCGCCTATCTCAATCAGTTCGCCGCGTGACACGGGTACTTCTTTGGCCAGTGCAAAGGTGTTGAGTGCAATCATTACGGCGGCCGCATTGTTGTTCACAACCGTTGCCGCCTCCGCGCCGGTCAGAGCGGCCAGACGCTCGGTCACCGGTTTGTCGCGACTGCCTCGTCGGCCGGTGGACAAATCAAACTCAAGCGCAACGTTGCCCCGGGCGGCCGCAGCGATGGCGTTAAGTACCGACTCGGCCAATGGTGCCCGACCGAGGTTGGTATGAATCAGAGTGCCGGTCATGTTGAACACGGGTGTGTAGTGCGCGGTCTTGGTCGCGGCATCGAGGTGGGCGGCGTAGCCCGCGGCCTGATCCGCCCACAGCGGTGCACCGCCCTCGGCGCGCCACTGCTCCTGAAGCGCACGCAAGCGGGTCTTGGTGCTGCTGGTCCCTAGCGTCTGAAGAACGCCTGCAAGTTCCGGCGCTCGCAACAGGGTATCTATGGCAGGTAATTGGCGTAAAGACAGCATGAATAGGGTACTTCTGGGTCTGGTGACGCTTTTTCAGCGCGAAAAATGGATTTGGGTGAAAAAAATATCGAATTAATCGTTGAAATCGATATTAACGATGTGATTAACTCCTTTCATCGCTTAAGACATCGACCCGAAGCGGACTTCGGATCACTGATCACAGCAGGACACAACCGACCTTCATCTTATGACTGATTTTGACACCAACGACAATGTTCTGCTGACACCAACTCAGGTAGCGAAGGCGTTACAGGTGGCTCCGGTAACGGTCCGTCAGTGGGCGCAAAAAGGGTTGCTTCAGGCGCAGGTCACAGCGGGTGGCCATCGCCGTTTTGAGCGGGATGTCGTTGTTGGTTTCGCCCGCTCCAGAGGCATGCGTTTGGGAGGCGAACTGCTCAAGAGTTCAGCCAATCGAGTGTTGGTGGTAGACGATGACCGACAGTTCAACCAGTTCCTTTGCGAGCTGTTACGCACCGAACAACCACAGCTCGATATAGCTACCGCCTTTGATGGCTTTGATGCGGGTCATCAGGTAGTGCGCCACAACCCTTCCATTGTCCTGCTCGACATCATGATGCCCGGGCTTGATGGCGTTGAAGTATGTCGCCGGATCAAAGCGGATGAAGAGACTCAGGACATTCGCATTGTTGCGATGACCGGCCAGCACAGTGATGCACTTGAAACACGAATTTTGTCAGTAGGTGCCCAGTGCCTGCTTCAGAAGCCCTTCTCAATAGAAGACTTGTTTGTCGCCTGCGGATGGCGCGAAGAAACCGCGGAAGCGCAGTAACGATGACTAGATACGTAATGGAGAACGTACCCATGTTTGCAGAAAGCACACCAGAAATGACAGAAGTAGTGAATTGTCAGCAGGAACTTGGTAGCCCGACTGTCTCGGTTCCGGAAGCCAATCACGTAGCCAAGCCAAAGCGCGGCAAAAAACACACAAAACGGAGTATGCCGGTAACCACTCGCGGGCTGGGTGATGCGACAGACATGTACCTCGTTGAAATTGGTGCATCGGAGCTACTGGATGCCAAGGCGGAAGCCGCACTCGCGCGAGAGGTTCAGTGTGGTGATCAGGCAGCACGTCTGCGAATGATTGAGTGCAATCTTCGGCTTGTCGTAAAGATTGCGCGCCGTTATCTCAATCGAGGTCTGCCGCTTATTGATCTGATCGAAGAGGGTAATCTTGGTTTGATCCGGGCGGTCGAAAAATTCGACCCTGAGAAAGGCTTCCGTTTTTCAACCTACGCCACCTGGTGGATTCGACAAGCCGTGGAGCGCGGCTTGATGAATCAGGCCAAGACAATTCGACTACCCATTCACATCGCTAAAGAATTAAATGGCTATTTGCGAGCCCAGCGCGAACTGGCGCAGAAGCTCGACACGGAACCCACGGCGGAAGACATCGCTGACCTGGTGGGTAAGCCGGTTGAGAAAGTACGGTCTTTACTGGAACTTTCCGACCGAATCGCCTGTACCGAAATATCAGTCATTGATGGTGATCGTGCCGCCTGGGATACCTTTGAAGATACAAATTCAAGTGACCCCTGGGAAACACTTCAGAACGGTCAGCTAAAATCGCGCCTGGATGACTGGCTCGATTCGCTATCCGAAAAATCTCTGGATGTGGTTGTGCGCCGCTTTGGACTGCGGGGACATGACGTGACAACTTTGGAAGAAGTGGGTCGTGAGATTGGCGTTACTCGGGAGCGCGTCCGACAGATACAGGTTGAGGCGCTCAAGACACTGCGTGTGAAGATGGAAGAAGAGGGGTTTGACTACGCAGCCGTCCTGGGCTCTGATTAGATCGCCTAGCACAAGGGTAGTGAATCAACGCCAATGAGTTCAGAACACGATGAGCCAGACTTGTCCAACCAGCGTCTTGGCTTTGTTGGCCTTGGTGTCATGGGGTTTCCCATGGCGCGGCACTTGTTAAAGGCCGGCGCTCAGTTATCGGTCTACAACCGCACGGATGCCAAAAGTGACGCCTTTGTCCGTGAGCATGGCGGCGCCAAGGCGGCCACCCCGCGGCAGGCCGCAGAGAATTGTGACGCCGTGTTTGTCTGTGTTGGTAATGACCAGGATGTGCGTTCGGTGTGTTATGGCGAGCAAGGCATACTCGCTGGAATGGCGCCCGGAAGTGTGTTGATCGATCACACCACGGCCTCAGCCGAACTTGCTCAGGAGCTTGAGGCTGCGGCCAAAGCCTCGGGCACAGGTTTTCTTGATGCGCCAGTCTCTGGCGGCCAGGCCGGCGCGGAACAGGGCATTCTGACCGTTATGGTGGGTGGCGCAGAAGAGACCTATCAGCGGGCCCAGCCCTATTTTGATGTGTATGCACGGTCGTATCGGTTGATGGGTGAGGCTGGCGCTGGCCAGCTCACCAAGATGGTGAATCAGATCTGCATTGCTGGCGTGGTGCAGGGGTTGGCAGAAGGCCTGAATTTTGGTCGGGCCGTCGGGCTCGACATTGAGGGAGTGGTGGAGGTGATCAGTAAAGGTGCCGCCCAGTCCTGGCAGATGGAAAACCGGCATAAAACCATGGCGGCCGGTGAGTTTGATTTTGGTTTTGCGGTGGACTGGATGCGCAAGGACCTGGATATCGCTCTGACTCAGAGCAGAAAGGTGGGCGCGCCTTTGCCGCTCACGGCGCTGGTGGATCAATTCTACGCTGAGGTGCAGGGGCTTGGTGGTGGCCGTTGGGACACATCAAGCTTGCTGGCTCGATTGACCAGCGTCACCCCGCAGCGCGACGACCAGTAATCAATAGTGTTCAATCGCAGGATCGAACGGCCCTGGCAAGGGTGGTCAGGGCGGCCTGAGTGAAGGCCCACATGTTCTGTTCTCGATCGTTGTGACCGGTTTCTACGCTGATGGTCAGGGTGACGGGGCCGGTTACGGCAATCACTGAGCGCCCGGCGGCGATGTCCTCTTTTGTACCTGGATAGCGAACCGATGTAGGACCGGCGACGCCGAGTTCGGCAATACCCCAGGTCGCCTCAAGTTGCTCGCGAGCCCGTGTTGCGAACGGCACTGCCATCTCTTCGGTCATTGGGCTTAACCCTGCAACATCAGAGCCTTTGATGCCCAGTATCTGGCGCCTGGAGGGCAGGGTGTAGATAACCGAGCCACCCAGATAGTAAGCGGAGGCACGCGGCACCGCCAGGAGTGCCGCGCTGATCAAACCGCCGGTAGACGACTCAGCGACTGCAATGCTGTGGCCGTGAGTCTTCAGTGCGTCAGCCGCATCCTGAGCCAGTACAGACAACGGGCTCCGCGACATTGTGCTGTCCAGCGAATCAGCAGACACCTTCGGCATGTGCCAGGCCTTTGTTGGTTAGCGCTGTGCCAGAGGTTTGTAGTCGCGCTTGGACGGTCCGCGATAGAGCTGGCGAGGTCGACCGATTTTGTACGGACCGGCAATCATCTCTTTCCATTGGGCGATCCAGCCGGGCGTGCGACCGGTGGCAAAGATAACCGTGAACAGCTCTTCAGGAATGCCAATGGCTTTCAGGATAATACCGGAGTAAAAATCGACGTTCGGGTAGAGCCTGCGTTCTACAAAGTACTCGTCTTCCAGGGCAATCTTTTCCAGTCGTTGTGCCATACGCAGCGTCGGACTGTCTTCTACGCCCAGTTCTTCAAGCACTTCGTGACACGTCTGTTGCATGACTTTGGCGCGCGGGTCGTAGTTCTTGTACACCCGATGACCGAAACCCATCAGGCGGAAGGGGTCATCTTTGTCTTTGGCTTTCTTCACGTATTCATCGATGCGCGATTCATCGCCAATTTCAGCGAGCATGGTTAATACCGCTTCGTTGGCGCCGCCGTGGGAGGGGCCCCAAAGCGCAGCAATGCCGGCGGCGATACAGGCAAAGGGATTGGCGCCAGTGGAGCCGGCAAGCCGAACCGTGGAGGTTGACGCGTTTTGCTCGTGATCGGCGTGCAGCAAAAAGATGCGATCCATTGCGCGAGCAATCACCGGATTGGGTTCATAGTCTTCACAGGGTGTGCCAAACATCATGTAGAGGAAGTTGGCTGCGTAGTCGAGATCGTTACGCGGATACATGAAGGGCTGACCCTGAGAATATTTGTAACTCATGGCGGCCAGCGTGGGCATTTTTGCGATTAGTCGGTGGGCGGTTACGTCCCGGGACAGTTCATCCTCGATATCGAGTGAGTCGTGATAGAAGGCGGAGAGTGCGCCAACAACGCCGCACATGATGGCCATGGGATGAGCATCGCGGCGAAAGCCCCGGAAGAACTGGGCGAGCTGCTCGTGAACCATGGTGTGGTTGCTGATGGTGGAATTGAAGGACTTGGCCTGGGCTTCATTTGGCAGTTCGCCGTTAAGTAGCAGGTAGCACAGTTCCAGATAGTTGGAGTGCTCGGCGAGTTGCTCGATGGGGTAGCCGCCATGAAGGAGGATGCCGTTGTCGCCGTCGATGTAGGTGAGATCTGAATCGCACGCAGCGGTAGACACAAAACCTGGGTCGTAGGTAAACATGCCCTGACCAACCAGCTTGCCAACGTCAATGACGTCGGGACCTTCGGTGCCGCTGTAGATCGGCAGTTCGATGGCCTCGGCGATGCCGGGCACGGTCAGTGTGGCCGTTGTGTTGCTGTTATCCGTCAAGACAATTCCCCTGTAAGTACTTGATGTTGTTTTGCTTTCAGACTTCTTGAGTGCTTTTCGAGGAGCGCTGTTTGGGGCGGCCCAAGGGTATCAAAAGCTTGGTGAGCTCTTTTTGCACTTAACTCTATTTGCACTTAATTCTATTTGCACTTAACTCAAGAAGTGGTGTCACCGACGGCGGTTAAAACCGCTCTGGGTGGCGCCGCTGTCGGCAGGTGTCCTAGCGGTGAATCATAACCCAGATTCGCCGGAGCTGGCACCGCATCGGCGAACAGAAAGCCTCTGAAGTGCAGCCACTGAAGTAAAGCCTGTAGTGATGATAAATCAAGCGTTCGAGGGAGAATCCAGTGCGTATCGTTGGTCTTTGTGAGGCGCATGTGAAACTGGCATCAAAGTTTGTCGGTCGGGGGAGAAAAATCGGCATGCAAATCCGCAAAGGCCGCTGTGATGCGGTGTAGCGTTGCAATGTCTCTGTTAGTTCCGGCGTTGTTGCACTAGAATTGCTGGCTCCAGACGCCACGGAAGCACGCTCCATGAGCACTCAACCAGTAGCGAGACGAAGGGCCGAGCGGCCAGTCAATCTCGATCTTACCCAATTCAGTTTTCCTTTTGCTGCATTGGCCTCAATCACCCACCGTATCAGCGGTGTGATTTTGTTTGTTGCCATTGCGTTTTTGCTGTCCTGGTTTGATGAGGCAACGGCCTCGCCTGCAGGATTTGCAGCGGTTGCCGACTCTGGCGCCGTAAAGTTTCTTTTGTGGTTGATTCTCTGTGCCTTGTCGTATCACTTTTTTGCTGGCATCAAACATCTGCTGCTTGATTTCCATATTGCGGATACCGTCGAAGGCGGCGAGCAGGCAGCAAAAATTGCGGTGGCAACTGCTGCGGTAGTCGCGCTGCTACTGGGGGTATGGATATGGTAACTAACGTCACCAGCTTCGGTAGAAGCGGTCTTTCAGATTTTGTTATGCAGCGGGTATCCGGGGTGATTCTGGCGCTCTATACGCTCTGCGTTGTGGGCTACTTCGTGACCGCTGACCCCATCAGCTACGAAGGCGTTACCACGTTCTTTGGCGGCAGCCTGATGAAACTGTTCAGTACTCTGGCCGTGTTTGCAACGATCGCGCACGCCTGGGTTGGGATGTGGACCATTGGCACCGACTATATTCGGCCTCATTACTTTGGTGGCGCAGCAACGACGGCCCGTTTTGTTTATCAGGCCCTCTGTATTCTTGCGCTGTTCGTTTATGCCGTTTGGGCCTTGCAAATTTTCTGGAGACTCTAAGTCATGCCTCAGATCAGAACGATGGAGTTCGACGGTGTTATTGTTGGTGGTGGCGGTGCCGGCATGCGTGCGTCGCTGCAACTTGCTCAAAGTGGACTGAAAACGGCGGTCCTGTCGAAGGTTTTCCCCACCCGTTCCCACACCGTATCAGCCCAGGGCGGCATCACCTGTGCTATTGCGAGTGACGACCCAAACGACGACTGGCGCTGGCACATGTACGACACCGTTAAGGGGTCGGACTATATTGGTGATCAGGAAGCCATCGAATACATGTGTTCGGTAGGACCCCAGGCCATTTTTGAGCTTGAGCATATGGGATTGCCGTTTTCTCGTACCGAATCGGGGCGCATTTATCAGCGGCCCTTTGGCGGGCAGTCCAAAGACTTTGGCAAGGGCGGTCAGGCGGCACGAACCTGTGCTGCGGCCGACCGAACGGGCCACGCACTTTTGCACACCCTTTATCAGGCCAACGTTAAAGCGAATACAGTGTTCCTCAGCGAGTGGTTTGCGGTCGACATCGTGAAGAACCAGGACGGTGTGGTTGTAGGTGTGGTAGCCATCGAGATGGAAACCGGTGAAGTGGTGTACATCAAATCGAAGGCGACGGTGTTTGCCACCGGTGGCGCGGGGCGTATTTACGCAAGTACCACCAATGCGCTCATGAATACGGGCGATGGCATCGGTATGGGCTTGCGCGCCGGGGTTCCGGTGCAAGACATGGAAATGTGGCAGTTCCATCCCACCGGGATTCATGGAGCCGGTACGCTCGTTACCGAGGGCTGCCGTGGCGAAGGCGGTTATCTGATTAACAAGGATGGCGAGCGATTCATGGAACGCTACGCCCCTACGGCCAAGGACCTTGCTGGTCGCGACGTTGTCGCCCGCTCAATGATCCTGGAGATTATGGAAGGGCGTGGCTGTGGTCCGGAAGGCGACCACGTGATGCTCAAGCTGGATCATCTTGGCGAAGAGGTGCTCAATTCAAGACTACCGGGCATTCTGGAGTTGTCGCGGACCTTTGCCCACGTCGATCCGGTTAAAGAGCCCATTCCTGTTGTGCCAACCTGTCACTACATGATGGGTGGTGTCGCCACCCGAGTGAGTGGCCAGGCGATAGCCCAGGATTCCAAGGGCGCAGACGTTGAAGTTGAAGGGCTTTACGCGGCTGGTGAAGCGGCCTGTGTCTCAGTGCATGGCGCTAATCGATTGGGTGGTAACTCACTGCTCGATTTGGTGGTGTTTGGCCGGGCTGCAGGACTGCACATCGAGGAAGTGATGCGTCAGGGCGTGTCGCATCGCGATGCCAGTGAATCTGACATCGAATCGGCCATGGGGCGCCTGGCTCGATGGAACGAATCCACCGAGGGTGAATCAGTTGCCGATCTGCGTAAGGAGCTGCAGAGCACGATGCAGTTGAGCTTTGGAGTATTTCGTACCGAAGAGCATATGCAAAGCGGTATAAAGAAGCTGGCTGACCTGCGCGAGCGTATTGGCAAGGCGCATCTGCGAGACAAGTCTTCGGCGTTCAACACTGGGCGACTTGAGGCACTAGAGCTCGATAACCTGCTTGAAGTGGCGGAAGCAACGGCGATTGCTGCGGAATACCGCAAGGAGAGTCGGGGAGCACATGCCCGGGACGACTATCAAACCAGAGACGACGAGAACTGGCTGAGTCACTCGATGTACCACCCTGACAACAAATCGGTAACGAAGCGCGACGTCAACTTTGAGCCGCAAACCGTACCCACTTTTGAACCTATGGAACGCAAGTATTAAGGATCTGCTGCGGCAGGCCCGGTGGGGGTTGCCGAAGTTACGTCCAGAACAAGAGGATTGAGTGATGCAGGTAAGTATTTACCGCTTTAACCCAGACGTAGACGAAACGCCAAAAATGCGTGACATGACGGTTGAGCTGCCTGAAGGCAAAGACCTCATGGTGTTGGATGTGCTTGAACTCCTGAAAACCCAGGATGAGAGCCTCACCTACCGTCGATCCTGTCGGGAAGGGGTGTGTGGCTCCGATGGTGTGAACATGAATGGCAAGAACGGACTGGCCTGTATTACGCCGGTGTCCGAAGTTGTGCGAAATGACCGGCTGATTTTGCGTCCGCTGCCAGGGTTGCCGGTGATTCGCGATCTGGTTGTGGATATGACGCAGTTTTATGCGCAGTACGAGAAGGTCACACCGTTTCTCATCAATGATAAGCCGCCGCCTTCTCAGGAGCGTTTGCAGACCCAGGAAGAGCGAGCTGAACTCGATGGGCTGTACGAGTGCATTCTGTGTGCCTGTTGTTCTACCTCTTGCCCGTCTTTCTGGTGGAATCCGGACAAGTTCATCGGTCCGGCGGGGCTTCTGCAGGCCTATCGATTCCTGGCAGACAGCCGCGATACGGCCAAGGAGGAGCGCCTTGCCAATCTGGATGACCCGTTCAGCGTGTTCCGCTGTCGGGGGATCATGAATTGTGTGAGTGTGTGCCCCAAAGGTCTTAACCCAACCCGGGCCATCGGCAAAATCCGAACTATGCTACTGCAGGCAGGAACTTAGTCGCGGCCGTCGCTAGGGCTTGCTAAAATCCTCAGGATAATCGCTGGCCCACCGGACATCGCCTCATGGCCCAAAATTTTCACGATCGTATGCAGGCCAGTTCTCACCTGGCCGGTACCAACGTGGCGTACATCGAGGAGCTCTTTGAAGAGTTTCTGATCGATCCCAACCGAGTCAGCTCGCAATGGCGGGAGTACTTCAACAAGCTGCCGCTTGTCGAAGGGGCTCAGTCTGGCGATGTGTCCCACAAGACCGTTGTTGACCACTTCGAGCGGTTGGGTCGTAACCGACTCAAAGCCCGACCAGAAACCGTTTCGACCTCGGTTTCCAGTGTTCATGAACGCAAGCAGATTGCTGTCAGTCAGCTGGTCACTGCCTACCGTCAGCGGGGCCACAAGCGTGCCCACCTCGACCCCCTGGGTATGGCTGAACGGGAAGACATGCCCATTCTGGATCTAGGCTTCCATAACCTCGATCAGGCAGACCTTGCGACGCCGTTTCAAACCGATGCCTTCTTCTTTAATGAGCCAACAGCCCCGCTGTCAGCAATTATTGAGGCGTTGGAGACCACCTATTGCTCAACCATTGGGTCTGAATATACCCACATCGTGGATGCCACAGAGCAACTGTGGGTTAAGCAGCGACTGGAGAGCGTGCGGGCGCATCCGGAATACTCTGCAGACGAAAAGAAACACATTCTGGAGCGGCTAACGGCAGCGGAAGGGCTCGAGAAATATCTGCACAATCGTTACCCGGGCACCAAACGCTTTGGTTTGGAGGGAGCCGAGAGCCTGATCCCAATGTTGCATGAGGCACTGCAACGCACAGGTTCTCACGGAGTGGTTGAGACCGTCATTGGTATGGCGCACCGGGGCCGGCTAAATGTACTGGTGAACATTCTCGGTAAAGACCCCTCTGAGCTGTTTGATGAATTCGACGGCAAGATGCCTGAACATCTGGATGGCAGCGGTGATGTTAAGTATCACCAGGGTTTTTCATCCAACGTAATGACGCCGGGCGGCGAAATGCATCTGGCACTGGCCTTCAATCCCTCGCATCTTGAAATCGCCAATCCGGTTGTCGAAGGTTCTGTAAGGGCCAGGCAAGATCGACGCAAGGATGCTGATGGTGATTTGGTTGTGCCCATCCTGCTGCATGGTGATGCGGCCTTTGCGGGTCAGGGTGTGGTCATGGAAACCTTCCAGATGTCCCAGACCCGCGGCTTCTACACCGGCGGCACTATTCATGTGATTGTGAATAACCAGATTGGTTTCACAACGCATAAGCGGGTTGATGCGCGCTCTACAGAATACTGCACTGAAGTGGCGAAGATGGTGCAGGCGCCTATTTTTCACGTCAATGCAGATGATCCCGAAGCCGTGGTGTTTGTTACCCAGTTGGCCGTTGATTATCGGATGCAGTTTAAGAAGGACGTGGTCATCGATCTGGTTTGTTATCGCCGTCGCGGTCACAACGAGGCAGAAGAGCCGGCCAAAACTCAGCCGCTTATGTACGAGCGAATCCGCAAGTTGCCGACCACACGAGCGCAGTACGCCAAAAAGTTGTTGGCTCAGGGGGTGATCACTGAGGCCGAAGACAAGGTTTTTGTAGATAACTACCGCAAGGTGCTCGACGATGGCGGCACTGCGGCCTTGTCACTGGTCAATGAGCCCAATACCGAGTTGTTTGTTGACTGGCGACCATTCCTGGACGGTAAGCTCGATAATGTCGCCGACACCACCTTTGATGCGAAACGCTTTGGCGAGCTCTCGGCTCAACTTGCTGAAACGCCCGATGGCTTTGTTTTGCATCGGCAAGTGACGCGCATTGTTGCCGATCGACAGAAAATGGCGGCCGGTGCCATGCCAATCAACTGGGGCTATGCCGAAGTTATGGCTTACGCCACGCTCATAGACGAAGGCAGGGGCGTACGTCTGACCGGCCAGGATGTGGGTGTTGGCACCTTCTCTCACCGCCATGCCTGCTTCCACAATCAGCGGGATGGCCGACGCTATATTGGCCTGAACAAGCTGCGTGATGATGTCACCTTTGATATTTACGACTCGCTGTTGAGCGAAGAGGCGGTACTGGCGTTTGAGTATGGCTACGCCACAACCGCGCCGGGGGCGCTGGTGATCTGGGAGGCTCAGTTTGGCGATTTTGCCAATGGTGCCCAGGTTGTGATTGATCAGTTTATTTCCAGCGGTGAAATCAAGTGGGAGCGGTTGTGTGGTCTGACGATGCTGTTGCCTCACGGCTATGAAGGCGCAGGTCCCGAGCACTCTTCAGCCCGGCTTGAGCGCTATCTGCAACTCTGTGCCGAGCACAACATGCAGGTGTGCATACCCTCAACGCCAGCGCAGGTCTTCCACTTGCTGCGTCGACAGGCGATTCGCAAAGCCCGCAAGCCGCTTATCGCACTAACCCCAAAGAGTTTGCTCCGACACAAGCTGGCAGTGAGCACACTAGAAGATTTGACCGAAGGCCGCTTCCACAACGTGCTTCCGGAAACAGATGATATCGACCCGGCGAAGACTCGCAGACTGGTGCTTTGCTCAGGCAAGGTGTACTACGATCTGTTGGAAGCTCGCCGGGAACAGGGTATTAAAGATGTTGCGATCGTTCGGCTTGAACAGCTTTATCCTTTTCCAACGGATGGCCTGACCCGAGTGATTGCCCCCTATACCCATTTGGAAGATGTTGTGTGGTGTCAGGAAGAACCCATGAATCAGGGCGCATGGTATGCAAGTCAGCATCACATGCGGCGGGTTGTGCTTGCACACAATAAGAATCTCTATCTGATTTACGCAGGACGCGAGGCGTTTGCGGCGCCTGCCGGTGGCTACACCAAATTACACGTTGAACAGCAACAGGCGCTTGTTCAAGACGCCCTGACGGAGCACAGCGAACGATGAGCATTGAGATTAAGGCCCCGACATTTCCGGAGTCGATCAGTGAAGGCACGGTTGCCCAGTGGCACAAGCAGCCCGGCGAGGCTTGTGAGCGCGATGAATTATTGGTCGACATCGAAACGGACAAGGTTGTTCTTGAGATTGTGGCGCCAGAAGCCGGTGCGCTTACTGCCATTGTCAAAGCGGAAGGCGACACGGTAGAAAGCGAGGAAGTGATTGCACAGTTCGAGGCTGGCGCTGGTGCGCAGTCCGCCGATTCTAAAGTGGCAACACCATCTGCCGGCAGCGGCGCGGACGACGATGAGCCGATGGGAGTATCGCCATCGGCTCGCAAGCTGGCGGATGAGGCCGGGGTAGATCTCGATAAGGTATCGGGTTCGGGCCGCGATGGCAGAATCACCAAAGCGGATGTAGCGGCGGCGATCGAGGCCAAAAATTCTGGTGCCGCGGCCGCAACAGCGGCAAGGGTTGATGATCAGCTTGCCACACCAACTCCGGTTCCCGGGGAGCGCGTAGAGCGCCGGGTTACCATGACCCGGCTGCGCGCGAGAATCGCCGAGCGATTGGTTGAGGCGCAACAGAACGCAGCCATGTTAACCACCTTTAACGAGGTAGATATGTCTGCGGTTATGGCGCTAAGAAAGCAGCATCAAGAGCGCTTTCAGGCCAGACACAATGGCACCAAGCTTGGCTTTATGAGTTTCTTTGTTCGAGCCTGTGTTGAGGCGCTGAAGCGTTTTCCTTCCGTTAATGCCTCGATCGACGGCAACGATGTGGTGTATCACGGATTTTATGATATTGGTGTTGCGGTATCGACAGAACGTGGCCTGGTGGTCCCGGTTATCCGGGACAGCGACGCCCTGGGCATGGCGCAAATCGAAGATCAGATCAGCGCCTATGGCCGAAAGGCTCGAGATGGCAAGCTAACGCTTGAAGATATGTCTGGTGGAACCTTCACGATTTCCAATGGCGGAATCTTTGGGTCCATGATGTCGACGCCTATTCTAAATCCGCCGCAGACCGGCGTGCTGGGTATGCATAACATTACTCAACGCGCAGTGGTTATCGATGGCGAGATTGTTGCCCGACCCATGATGTATCTGGCGCTGTCCTATGATCATCGTTTGATAGATGGCAGGGAAGCGGTGCAGTTTCTGGTGACGATCAAACAATTGATTGAAGATCCCGCCTTGATTCTGCTCGAGATTTAATGAGCTATGCCTCTGCAAGAGCATCAGAAAACTAATCAGGAATTTGTTTTATGAGCGACAACTACGACGTTATTGTTATTGGTGCAGGCCCTGCGGGTTATGCAGCCGCAATTCGTTGCGCGCAACTTGGTCTGTCTACCGCCTGCATCGATAAAGAGATCGGCAAGGACGGTAATCCTACGCTGGGTGGCACCTGTTTGAACTGGGGCTGTATTCCCTCCAAGGCGTTGCTTGATGCCTCGCACAAGTACATGGAAGCGGAGCAGCATTTTTCAGAGCTGGGTATTAAGACCGGTAAACTCTCCATCGATGTGCCAAAAATGATTGCGCGCAAAGATGAGGTTGTTAAGGGGCTGACCAGCGGCATTACCGGTTTGTTCAAAGGCAATGGTGTTACGCAACTTTCCGGCCATGGGAAACTGCTTGCTGGACGAAAGGTTCAGTTCACAGATCATTCCGGCGCTGTCAAAGAGCTGGCTGCTGAGCACGTCATACTTGCACCTGGATCGGTGCCAGTAGACATTCCGCCGGCACCGCTGTCCGGCGATCGGGTGGTAGATTCAACAGGCGCTCTCGATTTTGATTCGGTACCAGAAACTCTTGGCGTGATTGGTGCAGGAGTGATTGGCCTTGAGCTCGGCAGCGTCTGGGCACGGTTGGGGTCAAAGGTGGTGGTTTTGGAAGCTCTTGATGAGTTTCTGCCCATGGCCGATAACCGCATCGCCCGTGATGCCAAGAAAGTCCTGGAAAAGCAGGGCCTGGATATCCGGCTCGGTACCAGAGTGACTGCCGCAAAAGCCCAGGCCTCTGGTGTTGATGTTACCTATCAGGACAAAGACGGTGAACAATCCATCAAGGTTGAGCGACTGATTGTTGCGGTTGGACGTCGACCTTATACCGAGGGGCTGCTCGCCCCGGACTGTGGTGTGAATCTGGATGAGCGTGGCTACCTGTTTGTAAATGAGCTCTGCCAGACCGATGCGCCCAAAGTGTTTGCTGTAGGAGACGTTGTTCGCGGCCCAATGCTTGCACACAAGGGCTCTGAAGAAGGGGTGATGGTTGCGGAGCGTATCGCTGGTCACAAGCCGCTGGTTAACTATGACTGCATTCCCAACGTCATTTACACCCATCCCGAGATTGCCTGGGTGGGTAAAACCGAGGAGCAGCTGAAGGCTGATGGCGAAGACTACAGCGTTGGAACATTCCCGTTTGCTGCCAGTGGTCGAGCGTTGGCGGCAAACGACACCACGGGTATGGTGAAAGTGATTGCGGATGCCAAGACCGACCGGATTCTGGGCATGCATGTATTTGGTCCCCAGGCTTCCGAGATGATCGCGCAGGCGGTAATAGGGATGGAGTTTGATGCCAGTGCAGAGGATATTGGCCTTACCATGTTTGCCCATCCCACCTTGTCGGAGTCGGTTCGAGAAGCCGCACTTGGGGTATCAGGCAGTGCCATCCATATGATCAATCGCAAGAAACGATAACGGCCTTGGCTGAGCGCTGTCGCTCAGCCATCACCTTTTATTTAACATAATCAATTTCGAGATCGAACCACCAAAGCGAGGGGAAACTAAGTGAACTTGCACGAATATCAGTCCAAGCAGCTGTTCAAGCAGTACGGATTGCCGGTATCTGAAGGCATTGCCTGTGATACTGCAGACGAGGCTGTCGCAGCCATGGAACAGATTGGCGGAGATCGCTGGGTGATCAAGGCCCAGGTTCACGCGGGCGGTCGCGGCAAGGCGGGCGGTGTGAAGCTGGTCGACAATGCCGACGAGGTCCGGGAGTTTTCCGAACGCTGGATCGGCAAGAACATGGTGACCTATCAAACCGATGAAAACGGTCAGCCGGTCAGCAAGATCTATGTAGAAACCTGCACAGACATTGCCAACGAGCTGTATTTGGGGGCGGTGATTGATCGCGCAACGCGTCGCGTGGTCTTTATGGCCTCAACCGAAGGCGGTGTAGAGATTGAAAAAGTGGCTGAGGAAACGCCGGAGAAGATTCTTCGGGCGGTAATCGATCCTGCGGTTGGGGCACAGCCCTATCAGGGCCGCGAGTTAGCCTATGCCTTGGGACTCAACAAGTCTCAGGTGAAGCAGTTCACCAATATTTTCCTGAACTTATCGCGCCTGTTTCATGAAAAAGACTGCGCGTTGATGGAAATTAACCCGCTGGTGATCACCACCGATGGGGACATCCATTGCCTTGATGCCAAGATTGGCATCGACGGCAACGCCCTGTATCGCCAGCCTGATCTTGCTGCCATGAACGACCCCTCGCAAGAAGATGAGCGTGAGGCACAGGCCGCGAAGTTCAACCTCAACTACGTCGCGCTCGATGGCAACATCGGCTGCATGGTGAATGGGGCGGGCCTGGCCATGGGCACTATGGACCTGGTGAAAACCCACGGTGGCAACCCCGCCAATTTCCTGGATGTGGGTGGTGGTGCGACAAAAGAAGCGGTCACCGAGGCATTCAAGATCATTCTCTCCGACGATGCGGTGCAGGCTGTTCTTATCAATATTTTCGGCGGCATTGTGAGCTGCGCGATTATTGCTGAAGGCATCATTGCCGCAGTTCGTGACGTGGGCGTCGAAGTTCCGGTTGTCGTGCGGTTTGAGGGCAACAATTCCAAGGCCGGTGCCGAAATGTTGAATGCGAGCGGTCTTAACTTGATCGCAGCCACCAGCCTGACAGACGCTGCGCAACAGGCCGTTCAGGCCGCAGGGAGTAAAGCATGAGCGTATTGATCGACAAGAACACAAAAGTTATTTGCCAGGGCTTCACGGGCTCTCAGGGCACGCTGCACAGTGAGCAAGCGATTGCCTATGGCACCCAACTGGTTGGCGGCGTAACACCCGGCAAGGGCGGAGGTACCCACCTCGATCGTCCGATTTTCGATACGGTAGAACAGGCCGTGAAAGAAACCGGCGCCACAGCGTCGGTCATCTATGTCCCTGCTGCGTTTTGCAAAGACTCTATTCTGGAAGCGGCTGATAACGGCATAAAACTGATTGTGTGTATCACTGAAGGCATTCCCACGCTGGATATGCTGGATGTGAAGGCATCGCTCGATAACACAGATATCCGACTGATCGGACCAAACTGCCCGGGCGTCATCACTCCCGGAGAGTGCAAGATTGGAATCATGCCTGGCGATATCCATTTGCCCGGAAAAGTTGGCGTGGTCTCTCGCTCAGGAACGCTAACCTATGAGGCGGTGAAGCAAACCACAGATCGTGGCTATGGCCAGAGCACCTGTGTGGGCATCGGTGGTGATCCAATCCCCGGCAGCCACTTCATCGACATCCTCGGGCTGTTCCAGGACGATCCAGCGACCGAAGCTATTGTGATGGTTGGCGAGATTGGTGGTACCGCAGAAGAAGAAGCTGCCGATTTCATCAAAGCCAATGTGACAAAGCCTGTGGTCTCTTACATCGCTGGTGTTACAGCACCAGCAGGTAAGCGAATGGGCCATGCTGGCGCCATCATTGCGGGTGGCAAAGGCACAGCGTCTGAGAAGTTTGCCGCACTTGAGTCTGCTGGCGTGCGTACCGTGCGCAGCCTTGCCGAGATTGGTGGGGCGCTCTCTGAGGTAACAGGCTGGGATTAGCTTCCTGAGTGAGTTAGAAATGCTCATGAACGCGGGAGCAGATGGCGGACTTGAAAATGTGCAAGCCGCCCCAACCTATGCGAACAACTTTTGGCTTTCTAACGAGAACTCATGACCGAACAAGCTCAGACGAATCAATCCGAAACCTTCGGTTTTCAAACCGAGGCGAAGCAGCTGTTACAGCTGATGATCCACAGTCTTTACAGCAACCGCGAAATCTTTGTGCGGGAGCTGATTTCCAACGCATCTGATGCCATCGATAAGCTACGTTTTGAGAGCATCGAAAACCCGCAGATGCTGGAGGGTGGCGCGGGTGATGCCGCAGACCTCAGAATAGAAATTACCTTTGATAAAGACGCTAAGTCTTTGTCTATAAAGGATAATGGTATTGGGATGAGCCGGGAAGAGGTGATCAAGAACCTTGGTACCATTGCCCGCTCTGGCACCGCGGAATTTGTGGCCTCGCTCACCGGCGACCAACAGGCCGATTCACAGTTAATTGGCCAGTTTGGCGTGGGGTTCTACAGCGGCTTCATTGTCGCCGACACCATGGAGGTGGTGAGCCGTCGTGCATCTGATGATATCGGTGTACGTTGGATCTCGGCGGGCGAGGATGAATTCAGTGTCGAAGAAGTGGCTGATGCACCGCGAGGCACAACAGTTACGCTGCACCTGAAGGACGATGCGCTGGAGTTTGCCGAAGACTTCCGCCTGCGTTCCATTGTTCGCAAATACTCAGATCACATTAGCGTACCAGTAATGATGATGAGTACGCCGGTCGCTCCGCCACCTGAGGAGGGTAAGGAGCCTGAGCCAGCACCGGAGCCGGAACTGGAAGCGGTGAACCAGGCAAAAGCCTTGTGGACCAGATCGCGTAACGAAGTGTCTGATGAAGAACACGCCGAATTCTACAAGCACATTTCTCATGATTTTGAAGATCCACTGACGTGGAGCCACAACCGGGTAGAAGGCAAGCTTGAGTACACCTCGCTTTTGTACCTTCCCAAGCGTGCTCCCTTCGATATGTGGAACAGGGAAAAGCCACGTGGGCTGAAGCTCTATGTTCAGCGTGTGTTTATCATGGATGAGGCTGAGAGTTTTTTGCCCATCTATCTGCGGTTTGTGAAAGGCATTGTTGATTCCAATGACCTGCCGCTTAACGTTTCTCGAGAAATCCTGCAGAAAGACGATCGGGTTGACAGCATTCGAAATGCGCTCACTAAGCGCGTTTTGACCATGCTGGAATCTATGGCCAAGAAAGAGCCCGAGAACTACCAGACGTTTTGGAATGAGTTTGGTGAAACCCTGAAAGAAGGGGCAGGTGAAGATTTTGCCAATCGCGAAACTCTGTGCAAACTTTTGCGTTTTGCATCGACCGAAAGTGCTGGTACAGGCGCAGATGCACCGGACAAAACGGTATCGCTTGAGGCCTACATCGAGCGCATGAACGAAGGCCAGGACAAGATTTACTATGTCACTGCCGACAGTTACGCGGCCGCCGCAGGATCTCCACACCTCGAGGCACTGAAAAAACAGGGTATCGAAGTGTTGCTGATGTTTGATCGAATCGACGAATGGTTGATGGGGTCGGTCACCGAGTTTGATGGCAAATCGTTCCAGGATGTGGCGCGTGGCGATATTGAACTGCCTGAAGATGACCAGGCCGATGATGATTCGGATGACGACGCAAACAAGGATCTTGCTGAGCGCATCAAAACGGCGCTCGATGAGCGAGTACAGTCGGTGAAAACCTCCAAACGGCTTACCGACTCTCCGGCCTGCCTTGTGCTTGGTGCTGACGACATGGGGGCGCAAATGCGTCGAATAATGGAAGCCTCTGGGCAGTCATTACCTGACACCAAACCGATCTTTGAATTCAACGCCGAGCACCCACTGGTTAAGCGGTTGGACAACGAGGCAGATGAAGACCGATTCAAGGATTTGGCACTCATATTGCTCGACCAGGCCACCCTTGCGCAGGGCGATGCGCTTGGCGATCCTGGCGCCTACTCTGGTCGCCTGAATGCCTTGCTGCTTGAGCTCTTGGGAGACGCAAGCTGACGGTTGCCGTCATTGGCGGCGGTAACTTCGGTACCGCCGTTGCCAACATCGCCGCTGCGAGCGGGGCGGATGTCGCGCTGTGGATGCGTGATGAACAGCAGGCGCAAGACATTCGTCAATTTGGAGAAAACCGGCGCTATCTACCGGGTCACAAGCTTTCGGAGCGGATCAATCCAACAACAGATTTGGCGGAAGCGGCCAAGGATCGAGAACTCATCATCGTTACGGTGCCCAGCGGCTCGTTTCGTAGCGTTTGCCAGAGTCTAAAGCCCCACGTTTCGCGCAGTGACATGATTGTCAGTGGCACCAAGGGGATTGAAGGCGACGGATTTGTGCTGATGAGTCAGATCATTGCGGCAGAAACTGGCGCTCTTGCTGTGGGGGCGATCAGTGGTCCAAATTTGGCCGAAGAGATGGCTCAGGGCCATTACACGGGTACGGTTATTGCCAGCGACAATGAAGAACTTCGAGCCCGCGCCCAACGTTTACTGCATAGCGAAACTTTTAGGGTGTACGCCAGTGACGACTGTTTTGGCGTTGAGCTGGCCGGCTCATTGAAGAATATCTATGCCATCGTTTGCGGATTGGCGACTGGGCTCAGAGTTGGGCAAAACACTATTTCCATGCTGGTAACGCGTAGTCTTGCTGAGATGTCGCGCTTTGCGGTATCCATGGGGGCTAACCCCTTCACCTTTTTGGGTTTGGCTGGGGTTGGGGATTTGATGGCTACCTGTACTTCTCCTCTAAGCCGCAATTTTCAGCTGGGTTTCAAGCTGGCTGAAGGCGTACCCCTGGCGGAAGCTGTAGAAACCCTGGGCAAGTTGGCGGAGGGTGTGAATACCCTCAAAGTGGTTCGAACCAAGAGTATCGAGAAGGGAGTTTACATGCCCCTGGTGCAGGGTTTGTATAAGGTGGTTTTTGAAGGTGAACCTATAGGGACAGTGATTGGCAGTCTCATGGGCTCGGAACAGGGCAATGATGTTGAGTTTGCACTTCCCGGTCTGCCCACATGAAGCGACCTGGATTTCATTGTCAGCTTTTCAGTTTATTTTTTGTTATCTGGACAAGCACCACTCTTGCTGCCGAAACAGAAACAGAAACAGAAACAGAAAC
>CAZWMD010000029.1:0-36942 GCA_964634815.1 uncultured Pseudomonadales bacterium
TAAGGCAGCAGTTGCACAGACTTGCGATTGGAGATGCGTTCTCGCACGGCTGCGTAATCCGCGCGGGTTTCAGCCATGTAAGCTGCTTTCAGGTCGTCAGACAGCAGACTTGATGCCGTACTGACGCCGCGTGACGCATCGGTTACGTAGGTGACTGAACCGGATGGATAAGCAGGCTCGATCTTCAACGCGGTATGTGCTTTTGAGGTGGTTGCGCCACCAATCAAGAGCGGTAAATGCAAACCGGTCCGTTCCATTTCACTGGCGACATGCACCATTTCGTCCAAGGATGGGGTGATTAGCCCAGACAGACCGATCATGTCCGCATTTTCATCAATCGCCGCCTGCAGGATTTTCTCAGCGGGCACCATGACGCCCAGATCAACGATCTCATAGTTGTTGCATTGCAACACCACACCAACGATGTTTTTGCCGATGTCGTGGACGTCACCTTTCACGGTGGCCATCACAATCTTGCCTTTGGCCTTTGCGCCTTCGCTCTTTTCTGCCTCGATGTAGGGAATCAGATGTGCAACTGCCTGCTTCATTACCCGTGCGCTTTTCACAACCTGGGGTAAGAACATTTTGCCACTGCCAAACAGGTCGCCAACAACATTCATGCCGTCCATCAGTGGGCCTTCGATAACCGATATAGGTCGATCGGCCTGCTGGCGGGCTTCCTCGGTATCTTCGACGATGAACTTATTGATGCCTTTCACCAGCGCGTGGGAAAGACGTTCGGTTACAGGCAGTTCCCGCCAGCTATCATCCTCAGCAGCCGCCTTGGCGCCACTCGCAGAGTATTTGTCTGCCAGTTCCAAAAGGCGTTCTGTACTGTCTTCTCGTCGATTAAGTACAACATCTTCTACAACATCGCGCAGCTCTTTGGGAATGTCCTCATATATCGCGAGTTGTCCGGCATTGACAATACCCATTGTCAAACCTGCCTTGATGGCGTGATACAAAAACACCGCATGAATGGCTTCACGCACACCATTGTTTCCGCGGAACGAAAACGAAACGTTTGATACACCACCGGAGACACCGGCTCCGGGCAGGTTCTGCCTTATCCAGCGCGTGGCTTCGATGAAGTCTACGGCATAGTTGTTGTGTTCTTCGATACCGGTCGCGATCGCAAAAATATTGGGATCGAAGATGATGTCTCGTGGATTAAAGCCAACGTTGTCTACCAGAAGTCGGTAGGAACGTTCGCAAATTTCTATTTTTCTGGCGTAGGAATCTGCCTGGCCCTGTTCATCGAATGCCATGACAATAACTGCCGCGCCGTACTGCAGGCATAGGTTCGCTCGTTCAAGGAACTCGGCTTCACCCTCTTTCAGGCTAATGCTGTTCACGACTGCTTTGCCCTGGACACATTTCAGCCCAGCCTCGATGATTTCCCACTTACTTGAATCGAGCATGATCGGTACACGCGCGATTTCTGGTTCAGCCGCGATCAGGTGCAGAAATTTCTGCATGGCAGCCAGGCTATCCAGCATGCCTTCGTCCATATTGATGTCGATGATCTGTGCGCCGTTCGCTACCTGTTGCTGTGCAACATCCAGAGCTTCATTGAAATTCTCTTCACGAATCAGGCGCGCAAATTTGGCAGAGCCCGTTACATTGGTGCGTTCACCTATGTTTACAAACAGGGAGCTGTCATCGACGTAGAGTGGCTCAAGACCCGACAGCGCCAGACGATTTTGGCCAGCAGGAATTGTTCGGGGCGTATGACGCGCTGCAACTGCTGCGATGGCCGCGATATGTTCAGGCTGGGTACCACAACAGCCCCCCACCAGGTTCAGGAATCCGGAGCCAGCAAATTCGTCGAGGACCTCCGCCATGGTTTCCGGAGTTTCATCATAGCCTCCAAACTCGTTGGGCAGGCCTGCGTTGGGGTGAACGCTAACGTAGGTATTGGCGATTCGAGACAGGGTCTCGACGTAGGGTCGCAGTTGGGCCGCGCCAAGTGCGCAGTTAAGGCCTACCAGCAAAGGCTGTGCGTGACTGATTGATTCAAAAAAGGCGTCGACGGTTTGGCCAGACAAGGTTCTGCCGCTGGCATCCGTAATGGTGCCAGAGATCATGAGTGGCACCAGACGGCCGGCGTTACTCTGGGCCTTGTGACATCCGATGACTGCGGCTTTTGCATTTAGCGTGTCAAACACGGTTTCAATTAACAGCAGATCAACGCCGCCTTCCAGCAGAGCTCCGGCTGCCATTGCGTAGTTATCGACCAGTTCATCAAAATACACGTTCCGGAAACCAGGATCGTTCACATCCGGCGACAGGCTGGCTGTGCGATTGGTAGGGCCGATGCTGCCGGCAACAAAGCGGGGTCTCTCCGGAGTGCTGAACTTGTCAGCCGCGCTGCGGGCCAGCCGGGCGCCTTGCAAATTGATGTCCCGAACCTTGTGTTCAAGGTCGTAATCGGACTGGGCGATATCAGTTGCCGTGAAGGTGTTGGTGGAGACGATGTCAGCACCGGCCTCCAAAAATGCTTCATGGATCCCCTGAATGGCATGTGGCAGGGTGAGATTTAGCAGGTCGCTGTTACCGAACAGAGAGCTTGGATGGTTCTCGAGTTCTTCGTTGCGATAGTCTTCTTCCTTGAGTCCCAGGTTTTGAATCATGGTGCCCATGGCGCCATCAAGGACTAGGATCCGGTTTTCTAGATGATCAGCGAGGGTCATGATTGGATTGTTTCCACGAGGTCTGAGCGTTTCTGGGGCGATTTGATGGAATACTGAACAGCTGATCGGGTCTATTTCAGCGGTTCACCCGCTGGAACTCCCAAAAGAGGCCCATTCTCCAAAAATTAAAGCAAAAACTGGATTGTGCGCAGCCTGGGAGCGCATCTCAACGCACATTCCTCTTCCAAATGATGAGCCTGATTCATGGCTGGTACTGGTATAATGAGGTCCTCCGGTTCCACCCTTACGTGAGTGCGTCACACGAATGATTGATATTTCACAGTCAGCTCAAAATTACCTGGCAGGATTGCTCGCTAAACAAGAAGAAGAGGGTGTAGGAATCCGGGTATTTGTTGCCCAGCCGGGCACACCCAATGCCGAGACCTGTATTGCCTACTGCCGACCCGGAGAGGAACAGGAAGGCGACGTACCAGTCCAGTTTGAAGGTTTCACTGCCTGGTTCGAAGAGCGCAGCCAGCCCTATTTGCTTGATGCGAAGGTTGATTACGCCGAGGACAAGATGGGGGGCCAACTGACCATCAAGGCGCCAAATTCGCGAGTTCCGAGCGTTGGGCCAGATTCTCCGTTAGAGGATCGGATTAACTACGTGCTTTACAACGAAATCAATCCTGGCCTTGCTGCTCACGGCGGAATGGTGTCGCTGATTGAAATAATTGACGAAGGGACCACCGCGGTTCTGGAGTTTGGCGGTGGTTGTCAGGGGTGTTCCGCTGTAGATATCACGCTGAAACAGGGCGTCGAAAAAACCCTGCTTGATCAGATTCCTGAGCTGGCTGCCATTAAAGACTCTACGGACCACTCCGTAACAGACAACGCTTACTATTCTTAGTTACCGGTTTCTTAGGTAACTGTTCCTGGTTTGCGTCAGGCGGCTCGATAGGCGCTTCGTTTTCGAGTGCGCAGAGCATCACCCAGAGCACTATTGAGTTCCTTCAAACATTCTTCGGTGTGATCGAAGGATATGCAGGCATCGGTGATGGATACGCCTTTGGCGAGAGTCTCACCCAATACTAAATCCTGGCGTCCTGCGGCCAGATTACTCTCGTACATCAGGCCGATGATTGATGTGTTGCCAGCGAGTATTTGCTCAGCGACGTTCTGTCCAACCCCAATCTGGCGATTGTGATCTTTGCTCGAGTTGGCGTGGGAACAATCTACCATGATGTTGTTTGGCAGGCCTTTGTCCTGCAGCGCTTTCTCACAGCGCGCGACTGCGGGTGCGTCAAAGTTAGGGCCGCTCGAGCCACCGCGTAACACGATGTGCGCGCCCGGGTTGCCGCGTGTTGTGGTAATCGCAACCTGACCTGATTCGTTTAAGCCAAGAAACCGATGCTGGTGGCTGACGGACTGCAGAGCGTTCAGAGCAACATCCAGTCCGCCATCGGTGCCATTCTTGAACCCTACCGGGGCGGACAAGCCTGAAGCCAGTTCACGATGAGTCTGCGACTCTGTAGTTCGGGCACCAATGGCCGTCCAACTGATCAAGTCATGCAAATATTGTGGGGTGATAGGGTCCAGTGCTTCGGTTGCCAGTGGCAACCCAAGCGCAGCAATGTCCAACAGCAGCTTGCGAGCCATCTGCAAACCGGCTTCGATGCGAAAGCTGTCATCCAGAAAAGGGTCGTTTATAAGTCCCTTCCAGCCCACGGTTGTGCGGGGCTTTTCGAAGTATGCGCGCATCACCACAATCAGATTGTCACTGACGCTGCCAGCCAGTTCGCGCAGTTTGTGCGCATACTCCATCGCCTCATCAATGTTGTGGATTGAGCAGGGGCCGACGACAACAATCAACCGGTGGTCGATGCCCCTAAGTACTCGGTTTATCGTTTCCCTGTGGGATGTAATGGATGTGCGTACTGCCTCTGACGCAGGTAATGCCTCTTTTAGCGCCGCTGGCGAGGCCAACACTCGCTGAGCAGCAATGTTGATGTTCTCGGTTTGAGTTGTTGTGTCACTCACGTCAGGACCTCTGCGTACTTCATAAAAATTGCTCAAAAAAAACCCCGCCTGACAGTGCCAACCGGGGTTTATTTCGGGAGGCGCTGCTGGCCTCCACACATGCGGACGGCCTAGTTCTTAAAGAAGAACCAGTAACCGTTTGACCAGTTGGCGCTTGCGCGCGAACTGGAGATACAGGTAGATGTAATCAGGGTATCCATACGGCGATGGTAGCAGCGTCAATCTGCAGGTCAACAGGCAGTTAAAAGTTAGCCGGCTTAAGAACGCTGTCCAATCGTTAGCCCGCAGGCCCCGGGTTGATGTCCAGATCCTCAGGCGTCAGACGTCGATCTTCGTGCTCGACTGTCGGAGAGTGTGCAGTCACAACCTCCCAAAGTTCATCAATCGCGGTGAAATAGAGTGCGGTTCTCAGGTTTTGATGAGGATGCAACGCTGCCATTGCTCGAGCGTACCCCGCAAGTTGTTTGCGGTAGCGGTCGTTCTCCGATTGCAGCCAGTTCTCTAGCGACGGCGTGTCTGCCGATGGCTGAGCGGTTTTGTAGTCGATAATCCACCGGGTGCGTTGGTCTGGCGCCGGGGCGGCTGGTTGGCCAATAACAAAGGTTCGATCAATAGCGAGTTTGATTGGACCTGACTGTTCCCAGAGTGTGAGTGGCAATTCCGCCTGGCTGTCCTCATGCTGATGCAAGGTGCACCAGCGACCGATGGGCGAGGCGGCGATCCGGAGCAGTCCCTGGGTGGTCAGCGTCTCAACCTCATCTGCCAGGTGGTCACTCAAACCGGTGGTAATGGCCTGTTGGTGCCAGAACGGACGTTGCCTGGCGATCAGGTTCTCTGGGTTATCCTCGCCACGACTCAAACTGCACAACGCCTGGTGAGTGAGATTGCCACGCAATATGGCTGCTCTGCGTTCGGCAGAAAACAACAGTTCAGGATCATCAATTTCGCTTGTCTGCAGTCGCGCCGTAACCCCTCGAGCGCGTTGTGGCATCCGAAAGTTGGGGGGTGCCATAGTCGGCGCGACCAGTGAGGCGGGCAGGGCCTGTATCGCCAGATCGACAGGTTCTTTTAACTCCGGAATTTCTCCATCGGAGGGTTCTGGGTCAGTATTCGGTTGCCCCTGCCATAGTGTTCCAAACACCCCCGTCAGAGCGTCCAGCAGACTGTTGGCGGGGGGTGGTTTGCTATCGCTGAGTGTGCCGAACAACCGCACTGACACTTCAGCCCGAGTAGCAGCAACATACATAAGCCGTTTTGTCTCATTTTTTGCGCGCTGCTGTTCTTCAAGTTTCAGCCAGTGATACAACGTACGTTGTTTTTTGTCGTTGTCGTTTTTGCCAGGTAGCCGGGCTGCCATTAAATACCCGCGCTTTGATTCCCGACTCATAAGCAACTGACCGTCGTCTGCTCTGGGTTTAGCCTGTAGATTGGGTATCAGAACATGCTGGTATTGCAGTCCCTTCGATTTGTGCACCGTCAGGATTTGCACGCCACTGGTGTCATCTTCGGCATAGAGCTTTTCTATGTCGCGTTCGAGGCGTTCGGGATCAAAACGGCGGGGATGACTGGTTTCTACTACATCGAGAAATCTTGACAGGTGTTTGTGTGTCGCTGCCGGGTAAGCCAGCGGGCCACCCAATTGCAGCCACAGACTTTCAATCAATTCTCGTGGTGCCAGGGTTAAGCGGCGGTCGATGAGTGGCCGCGTAATTGTTTGCAGCCGTATTACGCTGGCACAGCCTGTGGTGCTCAGGTGGCGCTCCAGTAGCTTGGGTTCTAGGTCAAATATTGCGCTGTGCGCTCCGACGTCTGTGGATTTTTCCGGAGAGTTTTCGCCGTAAGCCTCATCAAGGGCGCGAGCCATGGCGGCCAAATCGTTTAGGGTTAGTCCAACAAATGGTCCACGCAGTAATGCAAACGCACTCACTCGATCAGTTGGATCATAGAGCGTTCTGGCAAGACTGACCGCGTCGCTCACAATGGCCATATTGCTTAATGCATGCAGATCGGTGCCTTGCCAGGGTATTTGGGCTGCCTCAAGAGCCTGAACCAGCGCGCCAGCCGGCCCGCGATTGCGCAGCAATATAGCGATGTTTGGATAGGCGGTTGTTTGCGCAAGGCCTTTTATATGCGCCACAATCTGTTCGTACTGCTCCGGCAGGGTGGAACTCAGTTGCATGGGTGCAAGAAGCGCCGCGTTCTCCAGCGGGGTCAATTGACTCCCTGGTGAGGTTGCGGCGGTGTAGCTGATTGCGCCAAGGTTGGGGTCGTCATTGTCACCAAGCAATACCTCAAAAACCTGATTGAACCAGCTGATCATCGAATCTTGTGATCGGAAATTGGTTGTTAGACGCAGATACTCAAGCGGCAGATTGGCCATTCCTTTGGTGCAGACCTCAAGAAACAGGCTGACATCCGCGTTGCGGAATCGGTAGATCGATTGCATGGGGTCACCCACAGCAAAAAACGTATTGCCATCTCCTGGTGTCCACTCGCGAATCAGACGGCTAAATAGTTCGTGTTGGGCGCGTGATGTATCCTGAAACTCATCGATGAGCAGATGGCTAATTCGATAGTCGAGACTGAGGGCCAGTTCGGTTGGCGCATCTTCACTGCCCAGAGCAGCGATGGCCGCAATGGTGATCTGATTGAAGTCAACTTCACCGCACTCGTTAAATAGCTTAGTCAGTTCGTTGACGCAGTCGAAAAGCACCGCGCCAATAAGTGCAATGCGGTCTCGATCAAGACTGATACTGGTGGTTAGCGGTTGCAGCCGCAGTGCTGCAAGGATGCTAAGACCCAGCGCATAGACGGGTGGATGAGCGGCCATGTCCTCAAGCAAGGCAACCATCTCGTCTTTTCTGGGATTGGCGGGCTTTATTGCTGGGAAGCCCTGGGTTTTATTGACTGTTTTTCGTAGCTCAGGGCGAGACAGTGTTGACGTTGCTTTTAGCAGCAAATTCTCAGCTATGAAACGCCATTGCTCGAATGGTCCAAGCTCATCAAATGCGGCTTGTCCCTCGAGATTGTCGGCGGCGTAGCGGGCCAGGTCTTTAAGGCTTTGTTGCACGCTGTCAGCGAACGCGCTTTGTAACTTTTCCAGGCTGTCATCCTGGAGATCCCGGACACCAGATTCGATGGCCGTAATTAGTTGAGCGCCTTGATCCTTTGCCAACCAGTCCATGAGCATGAATTGCCATTGCTCGCGGCGCCGCAACATAGTGACCAGCAGATTGTGCACCTGGGTTGCGTCACCAAAAAACCCCTGCAAAAGTTCAACGGCCAGTGCACCGCGTTGATTGCTGGCGTCACTGGCAGTTTCATCAGGTTGGCTTACGCGGCGAAGTACGCGAGCCACCGCCTGGTCGTAGTAGTCTTCCGGGTGCGCGCAAATTGTTCGCTGTTGCAATGGGCTGCTAACGGGCAACTGGCGCACAAGGTTCATCGCAAAGGCATCGATGGTCTGAATGCGAAGCCGGCTGGGGTATTTTTGTAGTTGCCAACCCTGTTCTATGGCGTGCCGGGAGGCGGCCTGGCCGATATCACTGGTGTCATCTGCCAGTTCTTCCAGAACTCGATCCCGCATTTCGGCCGCGGCTTTCTTGGTAAAAGTAATTGCGAGTATTTGTTCTGGCTGATTCACCACACTCAACAGACCGACGTATCGACGGGCCAGGAGGGTTGTTTTACCAGACCCTGCTGGCGCCTGAACGATGCAGGATCGGGACGGATCCTGAGCGATTTTGCGTTCTTTGTGGTCCAGTATGTTCATAGGAATGCCCTGGCTACGGGCTATTATTCGTTATTCAAGTGATAGCGACACAGCCGATGCAGGTGGCATCTGCTGCAGATGTCTTTGGTGGGTCTGGCGAGCGCATAACCTTGCTCAAGTTCTTCGCCTAAGCTGGTAAGTTGGTTACACCATCTGCGGAGTGTTTCCGGCCAAAGGGTTTTGTGGTCGAGCTTCAGTGCCGCAAGTGATTCGGCAGTGGTTTCACGTACGCCGACGTATCTGGCTGAGTCCGGCTTTATCTCTGCAAAGGCGCCGCCCTGAACAAGGGGGTCGCTGAACTCAAGCGCGTTGATTGGCTTGCCGTTGGCAAGAATAAACAGCACATAGAGGGGGATTTGCGGCGCACTTAACCGTTCATCCTGCAGCTTGCCGATCGCCGGCGAAGAACTCTTGTAGTCGATAACGATCTGACCTTCAGGCTGATCATCTATGCGGTCAACCTTCAGGTGAACGTTCCACGGGCCAAGTTTGCCTGTAATTTCCTGCTCCAATGCGGCGACGTTGAATTGATTACGCTTCGATTCAAGAGTCAGAAATCCGATCAGGGCAGTTGATAACCGTTGTGCCTCAAGATCTCGAATTCTTGTGCTGAAACGGTGCAGCTCTTGGTCAGTTCCGCGCTGTGCCAGCGTCTTGCAAAGCGCCTCGCGGGCCTGTAAATCAAGCGCCTGCAGGTCGCTTGCGGAAGAGATTTTTTGGTACAGTTTCTGCAGGGTGTTGTGCAACAGTATGCCGCGTTCCATAGGGTTAGGCAGGCTGTGCGGGGGGATCGGCTCTTCAAGATCCAGCGTGTGCAAGCTCCAGCCGCGCATAGGGCAGGCCGCTTGATTCTCGAGGCGTCGGGTGGCCCTGTGCAAGCGTCCGGGTGCAGCGCCCGGACCGTTGAAATCATCGCGCAATTCAAGCTCAATCGTTTTGTCCTGCCAATGTTCGACGAGTGGATGAAACGCCGGGGTTTCAATCTGTGCTGTCACATTCCAATGCCGCAGTAGCGGACTTAAACCGCTCAGTCGTTGAGTTGATTCGGGTGTTGCTGCATCAGGTAAATCCTCAGAAACAAAACTTGCACGACAGTGGGTAGGGAAGTTGCTTACCCGCTCAAGCCAGCGCTGCGCAAAACCCAATTCAGCGCTGTGGGTGGTTCGGGGAACACCAACACGCAGCAGTTCTTCTGGGGGCAGCAAAGGATTGTTACTCACCGGCGTTGGCCAGCTGTTAGCGTCCATGCCGGTGATCCAGAGCGCATCAAATTGAAGCTCATTAGCCTCCAGATAACCCAGGACCTGAATGGGCGCCGGGGCACTTGCTGGAGCAAACAGAGTCTGTTGGGCAACACTTTCAAGTAAATCAAAAGCGTTTTCCCAGCTCACCTTTTGTAGGTCTCTGGGTGCTCCGGAAATAAGCAGTTCAAGTAACGCGTTGGTTACCTGATAGCCCTCAGAATCGTTGCGGGCTGTGTGCCAGCGCGTGTTGCGTAGAACCGAGGCTGCAGCCACCCACCAGTCGGCCACCGGTTGGGTGGTTGAACCCGGGCCCGCCCAGGAGGCGATCTGGCGCAGTATGACGCGCATAGGCTCTGGGCCTGCATCCTGCGGCAGTTCTGAAAGCTGCATAAATTCCGCGCACTGAGAGGAAAGGGGGGTGCGCGTGCTGATTGCCGGTAGCGCGGGGTCAGCCAGCAGGCGTTGAAGTTGATTGTATCTGGTTGGTCGATGTATACAGCGGAGCAGATCCATCGCGCTTTCGACCAGGGGATGTGTGGCCAGAGGTAAACCGCCGCCAATGTTGTAGAGTGTTTCGAGGCGACTATCGGTACTTTCAAGATGGGCGTGCAGCAACCGGCTCACTCTAGCGTGTTGAGCTAATAGATCGGGTACAACAATACCAATACGTGGTGGGGCAGCCTCGGGGTCAGCTGCCTCGAGTTGAGCCCGGGCCCAACAGATGGCCGCAGTGAGTTCTGCCGGGTTGGACGGGTAGGCAGCAACGCTCTGGTGTTTTTCAGTTTCTTGCCCTGTTGCCTTTGCAGGGTTCGGCTCTTCAATGTGCACATGCACGCCAAGTGCCTTGAGTTGATCCAGGAAATCCATTTGTTTTGGACTCACGACATCAAATCCGGTGAGGCGTAAATGCGGCTTCGAAGATCGCGGATCCGAGCGCATGAGCGAGGCGGGGATGGCTACTGGAATCGACGCATTGCCGAGTTCTGCTGGGGTTATGGCGTTGTTGCTTGTCAGGGCAAGTTGCAGGCGTTGCGCCCAGGCAGCAAAACAGCGTGAATTCTCAGTCGCCTCAAAAGCCGGAGCTTCGATATCGATGTTCCATGCCTGCACAAGTCCCCAGGCATCCTCAAAGGTGCGGCTAAGGTGGGCAAGACCCTCGGGTGCGGTCGCACGGACCAGTTGGTGGGTGTCGATTGGTGAGAGAAGCTTTGGGCAGTGCGGGTTGGCTCCGCGCTCACGGTCGTAGTTTTCACGCAATAGCGCCTCAAAGCCGCAGATAGCGGGCTGATTCCAGGCCGTCTGGCCTTCTAGCATCCTTGCATGGTCATAGGCGTAGATGAACTCCCGGCGCAATCGATCGCTGCCCGTAACCAGCAGGCCGTTTTCTGCGGCCTGTCGGCGATCGGGTGAAAGATCAACCAGAGGTAGGAAGGCATTGTTCATTAGGACTCAAGTTTACCAGCCAGTTGCGCCACTCGGAGCCCTTAGTTAGGGTGCCGTGCATTCCACCCGACCCTCTGAACGACGGATCTCTATGACCGACCAGCCATCAAGTGCCGATTCTGACCATTTTTCCAAAGCAGATTCCGGATCTGCCGATGACAAGTCTGGCACACCCGCGAGCGGCAAGGTTGGCTTTGTGTCCCTTGGCTGCCCAAAGGCGCTGGTTGATACCGAAGCCATAATTGGAGAGCTCCTTCATGAGGGTTATCAAACCGTTGGGGACTATGCCCAGGCCGATGTGGTTATCGTAAACACCTGTGGCTTCATTGATGCGGCGGTTGCCGAGTCCATCGAAACCATAGAGCAGGCTCTGGAAGAAAACGGCCGAGTAATTGTGACGGGCTGTCTTGGTGCGAAGAAAGAAATGCTCTCTGAACGGTTCCCCGAGTTGTTGCATGTCTCCGGCCCACAGGCAGTGGCAGAGGTGACCTCAGCAGTTCGCGATTGGCAACCCCTCGATGCAGCCGTAGAGCGCGACCAGCTTCACGGAGAACGGGCACTGCTGACGCCTGAGCACTACGCCTATTTGAAGATTTCTGAGGGATGTAATCACAAATGCAGTTTTTGCATTATTCCAAGCATGAGGGGCAAACTGGCCTCGCGTGGGATTGCAGATAACCTCGCAGAGGCGCAGCGACTGGCAGATGCTGGCGTCAAAGAGTTGTTAGTGATCTCACAGGATACGAGCGCGTATGGGGTAGACATTCGTTACCGCGAAGAACCGGTGAATGGCGTAGCGCTCAAAAGTGATCTCAAGACGCTGGCCAGTGAACTTGGCGATATGTTCGATTGGGTGCGATTGCACTATGTTTATCCCTATCCCAACGTAGACCAGCTGATTGAGCTCATGAATCAGCAAAAACTGGTGCCCTACCTTGATGTTCCGCTGCAGCATGGCGACCCGAACATTCTTAAGGCGATGCGTCGTCCGGCGGCGGCAGAGAAGACACTCGAGCGGATTAAGTCCTGGCGCAAGGAGTGCCCAGAGCTGAAATTGCGCAGCACGTTTATTGTTGGCTTTCCTGGCGAAACAGAGGCCCAGTTCGACAATCTGCTGGACTTTTTGCGTGAGGCGCAGCTCGACAGGGTGGGGGCGTTCACCTACTCGGATGTAGATGGTGCCCGGGCCCAGGCGCTTCCCAATCATGTGCCCGAGACCGTTAAGGAAGAACGACTTCAACGGTTTATGGCGCTTCAGGCAGAGATTAGTGAGCAGAAACTCTCTTCCTGGGTGGGTAAAGATACGCGGGTGCTGGTCGATACGCTGTCTCAGACAGAGGACGGGCCCGTTGGCATCGCCCGAACCTACGCTGATGCGCCAGAAATTGATGGTGTTGTGCATGTCCGGGACGCAACCGGACTCCGGCCGGGTGAATTTGCCTGGGTTCGAATTGAGGCAAGTGATGCTCACGATTTGTACGCAAAAGCCCTGGGCGAGGGTTTACGACTGGGTTAACTGGCTGTGTACTGCCACTTAATTGCGGCGCCAGATTACTCTAGAATAGGGTGTCCTGAAGATCCCTTATCGCCTTGGAGCATTATTTGATGTGGCATTTGATCGAAGACTTTTTTGAGAAGAATCTGGTGCTAAAAGCGCTTACCGGTCTAGGTTGGCTGGCCGTCGCCATCATGGGCTCAAGTATGGTGTACACCATCTACTCCTTGCAGAGCGCAGCCTAAAGCGCCGCCGTGTGGCTCTCTTCACTTAGCTTAGGTCAACGGCACGCGTTCCTGGGCCTTGCTCACAACGTGGTGGTGTCCGACGGGCTGCTCGATCCCAATGAGGAATCGATGCTTGATGACTTCAAGAATGAAATGAGCCTGAGTCCGGATCAGGAAGTTGACTACCTGGAGCTGGATGGGATTGAGGGTATTTTTGACAGTCGGCGTTCGCGAGTTGTGGCTTTGCTCAATCTGCTTCGGTTGAGCTACTCAGACGGCGCGTTTGAGATCGAAGAAGAGTGTGTCCTGAAGGAAATCAGTCGAGCGTTCGACATACCAGATGCTGAGTTTCTGTTGCTAGACAACTGGGTCAAGCGGCTGGTTGGCCTTGAGGAAGAAGCGCTGAGTTTGATGGGCTGAGATCTGGGTATTGGGCTGCAGCCAGTGCCTCTACCAGAGCATCAATTTTCTTTGCTGTCTCCTGGCGATCCAGTTGCAACGGCGATGATGGCCGGAAGCTAAGGCCGCAACGATAGCCGGTAAGCAACGCGTTGGTTTTACTGGTTTGCAGGCAGTTACTGATCGTGGCAACCACATCCTTGATTTTGTGACCGTGCCAGCTGAATGTCAGAAACGCGGTTCGTTCTGCTCGCAACGGACGGGTAAGCGTCAGGGCTAACCCAAAGGCGTTAATATCGAGTAATTCAGCCCGGTGACTTCGCAACTCTCCGCGCAAACGAATAGACAAACGCACGTTCTGTTCGGCGCAGAACACACGTCCATGCTGTCGTCGGGTGCAAAAGTTGGTCTCTTCTGCCAACGCATCGGTCAGCTCAGAGACGCCACTTAACTGCGATACGTCTGTGATTCTCTCCCTGTCCATTTCTCTAAAGTAGCAGTCAGGCCATGGTTATGCCGTGACCGAGTTTGCAGATCAGCGAATCTGGCCTCAAATTATGTGCTGCTGTGGGGTATTTTTCAGACGAGTGCTTAACTCAAGAGCCGCTCAAGAGTTGCTCAAGAGTTGCTCAAGAGTAGGGCTTTGGCCTCGTTGAGCTGGGCTGCAATGTAATTTGAGCCGCCCCGATCCGGATGATTGCGCGCCATGAGTCGACGGTGGGCGGTGATGATTTCTTCTCGGCTCGCCTCAGCGCTCACTTCAAGCATGGAACGGGCCTGCTCGATGGTGAGAGTGCCGGCAGCTGCCGGTTCAGCCTGACTTCGTTGTCCCTGTCTGGGTGACCTTTTGAACAGTCCCGGTAAAAGTCGCTGCACAAGGGGCAAGAAACGCAACAGAGAAGGTAGCCGGCGTAGAAACGGAATGGCTGCGGTTATCGCAGCACTAATCCAGTGCAGTTTGCCTGTGGCCATCATGATTAGCAGTGACAAAAACAACGTCACTACGGCCACCGTTACCAGTGGGTTGCCCGGGGCAGGGTTTGACGCCGATTCTTCGGTCTTCCCTGGATCAGCCCAAAATCGCTTGGTCAGAAAAACGAAGGCAAAACCGCCCAGCAGGCCGGAGAACACCCAGAGCATTACTTAGATCCCTTTTGGTTAGGTGTATCTTGGATAGGTGTATCATGCCACGACATGAGCAATTTCCCAGCAGACGATGCCGGCCTTACGGTGGCTATCTCCTCCCGAGCACTGTTTGATCTGTCGGCCAGCAACGCTGTTTATGAGGCAGAGGGCCTGGCGGCGTACCAGAGTTATCAAATAGAGCGGGAAGACCAGATTCTGGACCCAGGGGAAGCTTTCCCCTTAGTTAAGAAACTGTTAAATATCAATAAGTTGCTGGGTAAACCTTATGTAGAGGTTATTCTCCTGTCGAGGAACTCGGCCGATACCGGGTTGCGTATTTTTAACTCGATCGCGGCCCATGACCTAACCATCAAACGCGCCGCATTCAGCGGCGGCGAATCGCCCTACAGATACGTTCAGGCCTTTGGTTGCGATCTGTTTTTGTCCCTCAATGGCGATGACGTCCGGCACGCCCTGGATGAAGGTGTTGCTGCGGCAACCTTATTGGGGCGCAGCAGTCAGGACGAAGATGCCAGTGACGAGCTGCGTATCGCGTTCGACGGTGACGCGGTACTGTTTTCAGATGAGGCGGAGCGGATTTATCAAGAGCGTGGTCTGGAGGCGTTCAGTGCGGAGGAACAGGCGGCCGCCCGACGTCCGCTGGCTGGCGGTCCGTTCAAGAGTTTTCTCGCAGCCCTGCATCGATTGCAAACGGAGCTGCCGGCCGGAGCGGGGGCATTGCGCACAGCGTTGGTGACGGCTCGAAGTGCGCCGGCGCACGAGCGGGTAATCCGTACCCTGCGAGCATGGGACATTCGGTTGGATGAGAGCCTGTTTTTGGGCGGCATGAATAAATCCATGTTCCTGCAGGCGTTTGGTGCAGACATCTTCTTTGATGACCAACTGGGGCATATCGAATCCGCCTCGAAGCACGTTCCATCGGGACACGTCCCAAGCGGTGTCACCAATACTGGCTAACGGCGTTAGAAATCGTTATATCAAAATCTATGGTAATGTGCGGTTTTTATGCTGCTTCGAGTCCGGGTCGAGATTGGTTAGATGAAACTCCAGCAACTGCGTTATATCTGGGAAGTGGCGCACCACGACCTCAATGTGTCTGCCACCGCTCAAAGCCTGTATACCTCGCAACCCGGCATCAGCAAGCAAATCCGCCTGTTGGAAGACGAGCTTGGTGTCGAAATTTTTGCGCGCAGCGGCAAACACCTCACGCGCATAACACCGGCTGGCGAGGCCATCATCGAGATGGCTGGGGAAATCCTGCGGAAGTCCCAGAATATCAAGCTGGTGGCAGATGAATTCAGTAATGAGCGGGTGGGTAGCCTGTCGATCGCAACAACACACACCCAGGCCCGTTATGTGTTGCCGCCAGTAATTAGCGGATTTAAAACACAGTTTCCTGATGTTTCGCTACACATGAATCAAGGCACTCCCATACAGATTGCAGAACTTGCCGCGAGCGGTGAGGTCGACTTTGCGATTGCAACCGAAGGAATGGATCATTTTCAGGACCTGGTGTCGATGCCCTGTTATCGCTGGAACCGGTCAGTGGTGGTGCCAAGAACTCACCCGCTCGCAAAACTCGAAAAGTTAACGCTAGAGGCGCTGGCCTCTGAACCCATAGTGACTTACGTGTTCGGGTTTACTGGTCGGTCCAAACTCGATGATGCGTTTCTGGAAGAAGGGTTAGCGCCCAATGTTGTGTTTACTGCAACTGATACCGACGTCATCAAAACCTACGTACGGCTTGGACTCGGCGTCGGGATTATTGCCAGTATGGCGTACGATGAATCGGTTGATAGCGATCTTGTTGTGCTTGATGCAAGCCATCTGTTTGCATCAAGTGTGACTCACATTTGTTTTCGCAAGGGAACATTCTTGCGCCGCTTTATGTTCGACTTCATAGAGCGCTTTGCACCCCACCTGGATCGCGAGACGGTGACAGCCGCCGCAACCGCAAACAATCGTAGTGAACGCGACAAACTGTTTGCGAACACCAAGCTACCGGAAGGCTGATCATGGAAATTTTGTGTCTCGATTTGGAAGGTGTTCTGATCCCGGAAATTTGGCAAGCCGTTGCGGCGCGTACCGGCGTTTCCGAACTTGGTAAAACCACTCGCGACATACCGGTATATGACGATTTGATGCAGTTGCGTTTGGCGGCATTGAAGCGGGAAGGTGTGACCTACCAAACGGTCACAGAAGTGCTTGCAGAAGTAGAACCTCTGCCCGGTGCCGTGGACTTTCTGGATTGGGCCCGTGGGCAATACCAGGTCGCAATTATTTCGGACACGTTTTACGAGTTTGGTCAGCCGATGATGGCCAAGCTCAATCATCCGTTATTGTTGTGCCACAAACTGCAGGTAGAGGCGGGCTATATCACGGGATACCAACTGCGTCAGGAGGACCCGAAACGCAAATCGGTCGCGGCTTTCCAGTCGCTGGGCTACAAGGTGTGCGCCGCAGGTGACTCATTTAACGACGTCAGCATGCTCGACCAGGCTGATCGTGGCGCTTTTTTCTGCGCACCTGAGGCCATCGCTGCACAGTTTCCGCAGTACGATACCACCCAGAATTACTCAGAACTCAAGGCCTGGCTCAGTCGCAGCTAGGTCGATATTGTTAACAATATGATCTAAACCTATTGAGCTTATTGCTATTAGGGCCTATTCTTAGGTTGTGATTCGGATATATTGTCAACAATATGATGCTGATCAGTGCTGGCGGTTGCTATGGCGCTGACGCTTGCAGCTGCTGAGGCGGTCACTCTGGCCGATCAAGTATTGGAGATTATCCAGGAGCAGATCGTTGCCGGTACGCTTGAACCCGGTACCAAGCTCAATGAAGGCGAGCTGGCTGCGGCACACGGAATAAGTCGAGGCCCGCTTCGAGAGGCCATCCGTCGACTGGAAGCGCGACGGCTTGTAGAAATTGTGCCCAATGCAGGTGCCAGGGTCGTCTGCCTGTCCCCCAAACAACTGCTGGCCGTCTATGAAACCCGTGAGGCCCTGGAAGCGGCGGCCTGTCGACTCGCTGCGCAGCGCATAGAACCTGAGGAAGTTGCGTCTTTGCACCAGCTGCTTGATGACCACGAGCGCCGACTGCCGCGCAATAGCACCGCCCAATATCATCAGGAAGAAGGCGACTTCGATTTCCACTATCGAATTGCCCGTGCCAGTCGTAATCCGATCCTTGCTTCCATGCTTTGCGATGATCTGTATCACCTGGTTCGCATGTACCGTCGCCGTACTCCAGCCAAAGCCGGGCGCGGTCGCCGTGCTTTGGACGAACATAGACGCATTGTTGATGCTCTTGGCGCAAACGATGCCGATCTGGCAGAGCTGTTGATGCGGCGTCATGTGTCAGCGGCTCGACAATTACTCAATACTGACGAGGCTTCCGGGTCAGCCGGTGAATCCGAACACTCTTCGAGCGATTTATCCTGAGTTTGCTCGCCCCACATTTCATTTATTGGAGGAATTTATAATGACTCAATCTGCAGGTGCCAAACTGCGCCAGGCCATTGCTGACGAACAGCCACTGCAAGTTGTGGGCACGGCCACAGCATTCAGCGCGCTACTCGCCGAGCAAGCCGGTTTCAAGGCCATTTACTTATCTGGTGCTGGAGTTGCGAACTCTTCCTATGGTTTGCCAGATCTCGGAATGACCTCAATGAATGATGTGGCTGAAGATGTACGCCGTATTGCCGGGGCTTCTTCGTTGCCGCTGCTGGTCGATATAGACACGGGTTGGGGCGGCGCATTTAACATTGCAAGAACCATACGAGAAATGACGGTTGCCGGTGCCGGCGGTGTGCACATCGAAGATCAAGTGGCGCAGAAACGTTGCGGACACCGACCAAACAAGGCCATTGTGCCGGTTGCTGAAATGTCAGACCGCATCAAGTCAGCCGTTGATGCCAAAACTGACAGTGATTTCATAGTTATGGCCAGAACCGATGCGTTGGCGGTTGATGGATACGACGCTGTACTGGATCGGGTAGCTGCCTTTGTTGAGGCAGGGGCGGATGCGATCTTTGCGGAAGCCATGACGGACAAAGAGTTGTACCGTAAGATAATTGAAGTCGCCAAGGTACCGGTGCTTGCAAATCTCACCGAATTTGGCCAGACACCCCTATATACCATTGAGGAAATGAGCGAAGTGGGCATTTCAATGGTGCTCTATCCGCTCTCGGCTTTTCGGGCGATGAGCAAGGCAGCACTTGAGGTGTATACCACGCTGCGCGCTGAGGGCACGCAGAAAAATGTGGTCGACAAGATGCAAACGCGGATGGAACTGTACGATGTACTCGACTATCACGCCTATGAAGAAAAACTAGACGAGCTGTTTACGCAATCGCAGGAGAACAATTAAGCATGGCTACCAAGAAACTTTCAGGCGCGGGTCTTCGCGGGCAGAGCGCAGGTGAAACCGAACTCTGTACCGTTGGTAAATCGGGCACGGGATTGACCTATCGGGGTTACGATATATCTGATCTTGCAGATAACACCACGTTTGAAGAGGTTGCATATCTTATTTTCCGCGGCGAGTTACCCACTCAGTCTCAACTCGACGGCTATAAGGCTGAGTTGCGCAAACTGCGTGACCTGCCAGATACCTTAAAGGAAGTTCTTGAACGGATTCCTGCCAGCGCTCATCCCATGGATGTGATGCGCACCGGTTGTTCGATGCTCGGAAACCTGGAGCCCGAAGGCGATTTCTCTAATCAGCAGGCTGTGTCGGATCGATTGCTTGCGGCTCTGCCTTCGATCATTTGTTACTGGTATCGCTTTTCGCATGACGGCGTGCGTGCGGATACCAACACTTCCTCCGACTCGCTAGGTGGCCACTTCCTGGAAATGTTGCTTGGTAAGGCACCAAGCGAGCTGCATCAGCGAGTTATGGATGTGTCTCTCATCCTGTACGCCGAGCATGAATTCAATGCGTCTACGTTCACTGCTCGCGTCTGCGCATCAACCCTTTCAGATATGCACTCCTGTGTTACCGGTGCGATTGGTTCATTGCGGGGGCCATTGCATGGCGGCGCTAATGAGGCGGCGATGGAAATGATCGAGAAATTCTCCAGTGCCGAAGAAGCCGCCACAGAAGCTCTGAAGATGCTTGAACGCAAGGAGAAGATCATGGGCTTTGGCCATGCGATCTACAGCGAATCTGATCCGCGTAACGCAATCATTAAACGCTGGAGCGAGAAGCTTGCTCAGGAAACTGGCGATACCGTTTTATACCCCGTTTCTTGCGCGATCGAGAAAGTCTTGTGGGACGAAAAGAAAATGTTCCCCAATGCTGATTTTTTCCATGCCTCGGCTTACCACTTCATGGGTATCCCTACGAAGCTGTTCACACCGATCTTTGTCTGCTCGAGGGTTTCTGGATGGACCGCCCACTGTATGGAGCAGCGCAGCAACAACCGGATTATCCGGCCCAGTGCAGATTACACGGGCCCGGAACCTCGCGATGTTGTGGCGATTGCTAATCGCTAGGAGCAGTTGATGCCGGTTCCATTTGTGTTGCCGGATCTTTTTGATGCCAACGAGGGCGTTATTGTCGCCGCGGATCCGTTGTTCCGTGGCTATGGTGGCGTCTCGGCATTTTTTGGTCCCATCAGAACAATTAAGTGCTTTGAAGACAATTCGCTGGTTGCACAGCGAGTCCGGGAGCCCGGTGAAGGCTGCGTCCTGGTGGTTGACGGTGGTGCATCCATGCGCTGTGCGTTGTTGGGCGATAATCTTGCCGCACTGGCTGTTGAGAATGGTTGGGCCGGGGTAGTCATAAATGGCTGCCTTCGTGATGTAGGCGAAATAGCAACCATGGATTTGGGCATTAAGGCATTGGGCGCGCATCCGCAGAAGAGCGTCAAACAGGATGTCGGTGAACGAGATGTGGTTGTGCGGTTTGCCGGGCTCAGCTTCGCACCGGATGCCTGGATTTATGCGGATGTGAATGGCATTGGTGTCTCGCCGATCGAACTCAGTCTGCTAGATTCGTAACAGCCTCAGTTCGGGATCAGACATCGAACGGTCCCAAAGATGCGTGTAGCGCTTTGCGAACCGCTCTGCCTGTACCGGATTGAAGGTATCGCTCCAACCCTGATAGTCGGTGGGTTCTGACTGCACCCAGAGTGCAGAATTATCCGCGACCAGCCAGCTCTGGGCATCAGCCTTAATGGTCTCGGGGAGTTTTCGAATAGCCATTTTCTGCTCAAGGCGACGGCCGAGTTCTACCAAAAGATGACCGCGGGAAACAATTAGAGAGCTGTCTTTGATAAGAATGTTTATCTGCACTCCGGGAGCGCTACGGGCAAGTTCAGAGACATATTCAACCGTTCTTGGACTGTCAAACAGTGCATGGTCGAGGGTTGGGCTATAGATGGAAAGTGTGCGTCGAGTGTTTGCCAGAACCTCATGAAGTTGCTCAAGCGCTGTGCCTTCATCGGCAAACTCTCGCAATCGTGATACTTGTTGCTCGGCGTCCGGGCTGCGAGTTTTGGTTCTGGTTCGGACAATGGTGGACTTACTGATACCACTGGTATCAAAAGGGATGGGCAGGGCACGTTCCATAGTGACATGGGGAATGCCAGCCTCAACAAATTGGACGCCAGTGGGAACAAATTCCAGCTTTCTGTAAAACCCCTGAGCGCTCTCCTGGGCATGAAGCTGCAGCAGGGTGATGCCCTTGGCTTGTGCTTCGTTCACTGCGGCATCCATTAAGGCCCCGCCCAGGCCGCGCCCACGGTCAGTCTCAATCACGGCCACCCGCCCAATGAGTCCGCTATCGAGCAGCCTCGCACATCCGAGCGCTTTGCCGGTACTGTCGAGTGCGATGAGATGGATAGCGGTGTCATCCTCACCATCAAACTCTGTGTCGTGGGGAATGTTCTGTTCCTCCACAAACACTGCCGTGCGAATTGCGCTCAGAGCCTCCTTGTGGCTTTCCCAGCTAACAGCAACAACGTGTACCTCAACCATACAAACGCCTAGATATCTGCCAGCGGCTCGGCGTAACCGAGGTAAGTGGACGGCCTCAGTCCGGCGAGCTCCTGGTGGGCCTGGGCTGGAAGTGATAGCTGATTCAGAACATCAGCATAGGTTTTTTCATCCAGCTGACGACCGCGGGTCGCGGCTTTTAAGGCCTCGTAGGGTTCTTTCATGCCGTGTTTGCGCATAACGGTCTGAACCGCCTCACCCAGAACCTCCCAGCTTTGGTCAAGGTCCTGGCGCAGGGCGTCGCGGGACAGTTCGAGCTTGCTGATACCCCGTAAACAGGCTCGCCATGCAAGCAAGCTGTGGGCGAGAGCCGTTCCCACTGAGCGCAATACAGTGGAGTCAGATAGATCGCGCTGCCAGCGGGATACAGGTAATTTCAAGGCAAGATGGTCAAGCATTGCGTTTGCAATGCCAAGGTTGCCCTCAGAATTTTCAAAGTCGATCGGGTTTACCTTGTGCGGCATGGTTGAAGAGCCGGTCTCGCCTTCCACTTTGCGCTGCTTGAAGTAGCCGATTGATATGTAGGCCCAAATGTCGCGATTGAAATCCAGCAAAATCTGGTTGAAACGCATCAACGAATGAAAGTACTCCGCCAGATAGTCGTGGGGTTCGATTTGGGTAGTATATGGGTTGTGAGAGAGCCCCAGGCTGTTCACGAAGTTTGCCGTCAGACTTGGCCAATCCACATTGGGATAGGCCACATGATGCGCGTTGTAGTTACCCACTGCGCCGTTGAACTTTCCAAGAACGCTGATACTTCTGAACTGGTCTAACTGACGTTGCAGCCGTGCCACCACGTTTGCCAGTTCTTTTCCCATTGTGGTGGGTGATGCTGCCTGGCCATGGGTGCGTGACAGCATAGGTGCGTCAGCTGCCTTATGCGCTTCACGACGTAAGGTGGTGATCAGTTCGTCCATCACGCCTTCAAGCGCCGATTCTCTGGCACTTTTCACCATCAAGGCGTAGGCCATGTTGTTGATGTCTTCAGACGTACAACAGAAATGTACAAATTCTATGTGGGGCGCCAGCTTCGGGCGTTGTTCCAGGATCGATTTTACGAAGTACTCCACCGCTTTGACGTCGTGGTTTGTGGTCGCCTCGATGTCCTTGATGGATTGCGCATCTTGCAGACCAAACTCGCTCACAACGGTGCGTAAAAAACCCAGATCAGCGGCATCGAGGACCGGCAGCTCTTTGATTTCGGGGTGTTCGCTTAGCGCGATGAACCATTCAATTTCCACCTGCACTCGAAACTTTAACAGACCAAATTCGCTGGTATCGGCGGCCAACTGAGCAACCTGATGACGATATCGGCCATCAATAGCACTGATGGCAGTAAGCGCCGATAACGCCTGGATATCTTCGGATTGATGCTCGGTTGGAATCATGGTTTTTGAATCTGTTGAGGAGGAACTATTCACCGCGGTGTCCTAATTGGCCGAGAAGTTGGGTGGTTTGCCACATGCGCCTGCGGTTTACGAGCAGATGCCAGCGTCGGCCGCCAAGCTGGTGCCAGAGCCAGGCAAAGCGGACCCCCGTGAGCAGGAGCCCGCGAATCTTACTTGCAACCTCCGGTCTTTGCAGGAGGTTTGGCTGACCTCTGACTTGTACACGCTGATTTAGCTGGCCCAGTGTATCGACGTAGATCTCTCCGAGCTCTGACCAGGGAATATCGAAGCTGTCGATCACGTTGTCGTTGTTGAGTTTGCCCACGGATTCGCTCAGATGTTGTACCAGGCGTGTTTGTTTTCGCAGGCGGGCGGTGACATCGAGGATGGCCAGAGTGTATCTGAGGACCTGTATTTGTTCCTGATTGGGCTTGTGCAGCATGTTGGTAGCAGCGTCCAGGCCAACACTGAAATCACCGATTGAGGCCAGCGCCTGGACGCTGTCCGGTTCCTGATCCAGCAAGGCACGATACAGGGCGAGGGTTGCTGCTCCATCAGCCGTCCTACCGCGCGCCACCAAATCGACACAGGTCGCGGCCTGGGCGATCCCGGCAAGGGCCCAACACTGATCCGCCAAACTACGCGACACGGGGATACACTGGCTCACAGGCGGTGATGCGACCGCCTCCAAGGCAGACTGACTGGCGGTACAGGCACGCGTACTGACCGGGAGCAACCGCCCGCTGAGTGTCCTCGAATCGCAGCAGAAAGCCACCGTCTGCAGATGGGCTCACTGTCACAGCCTGATCGGCCTGGCGATAGCGTACTTTGGCACTCAGGCTGACAGGAAAGCTCATGGATGCGATCTGTTGGGCAGGCAGTAACCAGTTTATCGAGGCAACCCGTAGCCACTGGCTGTGGAGCATGTCCGGGTGCTGGCTGGCGACGAGGGTATTGTCCTGAGGTCGCTTTGCGACAACAAACCAGGGAGCGTCTCCCGCTGTAGTCTGGCCGCCAACCCCAAGGCCCTTACGCTGACCAATGGTGTAATAGGACGTTCCTGCGTGCTGCCCCAAAACACGCCCATATTCGTCCACGATGTCACCGGTTTTTTCCGGCAGGTAGGTCGACAGGAAATCGGCAAACCGCCGCTCACCAATAAAACATATGCCGGTGCTGTCTTTCTTTGCATGATTGGTCAAACCGAGCTTCCTGGCCAGCTCGCGTACCTGGGGTTTGGTGATTTCTCCCAGCGGAAACAGGCAGTTGTTGAGGCGCTCCAGAGGCACATCCTGCAAAAAGTAGGACTGGTCCTTGTTGTCGTCGATTGCCTTGTTGAGCTTTCCATCGACAATTCGCGCGTAGTGCCCGGTCGCAATATAGTCGGCACCGAGCCTTTCGGCGTAATCGGCAAACTGCTTGAATTTGATTTCCCGGTTGCACAGAACATCGGGATTAGGCGTGTAGCCTGCTGCGTAGTCGGCAAGAAACGCCTCAAACACACCGTCCCAGTATTCAGCGGCAAAGTTCGCGCTGTGGAGCTCGATGCCTAGTTGGTCTGCAACCCGGCTTGCGTCCTCAAAGTCGGCCACAGCCGTGCAATATTCCGTGCCGTCGTCTTCATCCCAGTTCTTCATGAAGAGACCTTCAACGGCGTACCCTTGCTCGAGCAAAAGGGCTGCGGCCACCGAGGAATCTACCCCGCCCGACATACCCAAAATTACCTTTTTTCCAGCCGCAACGCTCATGGTCCGCAGTGTAGTGGGGGAGCGACTGCTTTAAAAACATTTCTTGGGTGTCTGGGCAGAAGATATGGTCACTGGTTTCGGGTGATAATCAGCGATCTGCCACAGGCATCCAAGGAGCCGGCCTCTTTCATGAGCGAATTTACCCATCTGAACCAGCAGGGCGAGGCCAGCATGGTCGATGTCGCCGACAAACCGGTGACCGATCGCATCGCCCGCGCCGAATCTGTCCTTTTGATGGCGCCCGAAACACTTGTTGCGCTGCAGGAACAGTCTCTGGCCAAGGGCGATGTTCTGGCTGTGGCGCGGATTGCGGGCATCCAGGGTGCAAAGCAAACCTCAGCGCTGATTCCCCTGTGCCACCCACTGATGCTCACCAAGGTCGCTGTGGAGTTCGAATTCCTGGCTCCAGACAGGCTCAGAATACTTACGATGTGCCGCGTATCCGGCGCAACCGGGGTAGAAATGGAAGCGCTGACAGCGGCCAGTGTCGCGGCTCTGACGGTCTACGATATGTGCAAGGCCATCGACAGGGCCATGGTGATTGAGAAAACCCAACTAATCGCCAAATCGGGTGGTCAGCGAGGTGACTTTCTGCGTGAACGAGATGTCCACGGGGAGCGTGACCGTTGAGTGTTCAGATTCTGTTTTTTGCTTCTCTGCGGGAAGCCGTCGGTCAGGAAGCCATTCGCCTGAATATCACTGGTGGAAACTATGCCCAGATGCGCGCAGCGATAATTGATCAGCTCGCTGAAGCGGCTGCGCCGTTGTGGGAGCCCAACGTGCGAATCGCGCATAACCAGCAATTGCTGTCCGATCCTGAAGCGACGCTGGTGCTGGCAGACGGGGACGAGGTGGCGTTTCTGCCGCCCGTCACCGGAGGTTAGACCCTATGCGTATTGAACCTGTTATCGAGGTGCAGGAGGCCGATTTTGATCTTGGTGAGAGCTGGTCTGCGCTGCAGCACGCTGTTGGCCAGACAGCAGGCGCGATCACCGGTTTTACCGGTCTGGTACGCAAGGCAACCTCCAATGATGCCGGCGGCAGCCTCAAAGATCAGCCGGTTAAAGCTCTGCTGCTCGAGCATTACCCGGGTATGACGGAATCGAGTATGAGGGATATTGTGTCTCAGGCGGACCAGCGCTGGGACCTGTTAGGAGTGCATGTTATTCATCGAGTAGGGCGGCTTTTGCCCGGAGAGCAAATAGTGATGGTTCTCGTGGCATCGGGTCATCGGGCCTCCGCCTTCGCTGCTTGCGAATTTATTATGGACTACCTGAAGACCGACGCGGTTCTTTGGAAGCGAGAAGATTATCTGGCAGACACGGCTGAAGAAGTCGCCCAGGCCGACTCCCGGAGCCGCTGGTTGCACTCGGCAGAAGAAGACAAAAAGCGTCGAACCGGTTGGAAACCCTAGTCTGATGCAGGCAAAAATACAGTGAAGATCTACTCAGCAGACTATCTGCTCACCATGGATGCAGATAATCGGGTCCTGAAGAACGGCGCACTGCTGATTGATGACAATAAAATAGTTGCGGTGGGGCCGACAACAGACATAGTGGCGCGTGCACCAGACACAGAGCATAAGCCGCTTGGTAACCGATTACTGATGCCCGGGCTCATCAACACCCACATGCACTCTGGCATGTTGCGTGGGACCGCCGAGGGGCTGGCGCTTTGGGATTGGTTACGCCTGTATATCGACCCTATGCATAGGGTGCTTACGCCTCAGGAAGCCTGGGCCGCATCCCAACTGTGCTACGCCGAGGCATTGCTTTCTGGCACAACCACGGTGGTCGATATGTGGCGATTTCTGGAGGGCAGTGCCAGGGCTGCAGAATCTTTGGGCAACCGCGCCGTGCTTGTTTCCTACGTGGGTGAGCACCCGGATTACAGCTACTTTGACAGCCTGGATGATAATGAGCGCCTAATCGAAGGCTGGAATGGTAAGTCCAACGGTCGAATTATGCCCTGGGTGGGAATGGAGCATATGTTCTATTTTGAGGAGCAGCACTACGCTCGCGTAGCGGAGATGGCTATCCGGCACCAGGTGGGGTTGCACACCCACGTTGGTGAATCACTCGCTGAAATCGAGATCATGCAGGAGCGATATGGGCTCCGTCCGGTGCAAGCGATGGAGCGATTTGGCTTGCTGGATGTTCCCCATGCCTTGTTTGCACACTGTGTTTGGTTGGATGATTCGGAGATTCAGCGATTGGCCACCAAGGGGGTTGGCGTTGCGCATAACCCTACCAGCAATCTAAAGCTGGTCAGCGGCATGGCACCGGTGAGTGACATGATTGCAGCAGGGGTGAGCGTGGGTATTGGCACCGACGGCGAAAAAGAAAATAACAATCTCGATATGTTCGAAGAAATGAAGATGGCATCACTGCTCGCAAAGACTCGGGAAAGCGACCCTACTGCACTGGATTCCTGGCAGGTGCTGCGCATGGCCACCATCGACGGGGCATTGGCCATCGGCCGAGGTGACACGCTTGGGTCTCTGGAGGCAGGCAAGCTTGCAGATTTCATTGCCGTACAGATGGATACCCCACGTATGACGCCCTGTTTTGATGATCCGGACAGCGAGTATTTCAATCTCCATCACAACCTGGTTTTTGCGGTTCAGGGTGGCGATGTTGATCTGACGGTCTGTGATGGCCGCGAACTCGTTGTTAACAAGACGTTGGTTAGCGGCGATCTGCGCGCCATCCTGCGCGAGGTAGAGAATTTGGTGCCGGATCTCTTTGCACGTCGTACGGCATGGCTCAGCGAAAACGATTCAGGCGCGATTAGTCCGGTGTCCCGATCCTGAACAACTTGACCGAACCATCAGCACTGGATGAGCGTTTGCCACTGGCAAATACTCTGGCATTGGCGTCGCAGCATTTGCTTGCCGCCTATGCAAGTTTGATTGTCACGCCTTTGGTCGTTGCTGGTGCCTTGGGTTGGACAACCTATGAGCTGACCTATCTGATCAGTGCCGCGCTTGTTACCAGTGGTCTGTGTACCATCTTGCAGTGTGTTGGGGTGGGTAGTCGTCGTGATGAGCGGCAGGCGTTTATTGGTATTCGACTGCCGGTAGTGCAGGGCACCACTATTGCAGCCATTCCCGCACTGATACTCATTGGCGGGTCTAGTGGTATGCAGGCTATGTTCGGTGCCACCATAGTCGCGGGGGCGTTGGCCTTTGTGCTGGCAAAACGCTGGAGCCTGATGATGAGGTTCTTTCCGCCGGTTGTTGTTGGTACGGTCATCACGGCCATTGGAGTCTCACTGCTGCCTGTGGCTGTGATGTGGTTAGGCGGCGGCTCTACGATGGAAGCTCATGCCGTTGCTCCGGTGCAGTTGTTGCTTGGCTTCTCTACCCTCGCAATCGTTTTGCTAGCCCAGCGGTTTGGTCGAGGTCTCTGGCAGCGCAGCAGCATTCTGCTTGGCTTGCTTGGTGGTACTGCATTGGGGTTTCTACTTGGAGAAGTGCAATTCAACGCACTTGATGATGCGGCCTGGTTTGGTTTTGTGGCTCCGTTTGCCTTTGGTTTGCCGGTGTTTGAATGGCCAGCGATTCTCACCATGACTCTGGTTATGCTGGTCACTATGGTCGAATCCACTGGCGATTATCTCGCGATCGGGGAGGTGTGCGATCATCCGGTGTCGAAGCAGGATATCGCTGCGGGGATTCGCGCAGAAGGTTTGGGTACCGTGTTGGGCGGGGTGATGAACTCGTTCCCGTTTACTACTTTCTCGCAAAACACCGGGGTGTTGCGACTTTCCGGAGTTCGCAGTCGCTGGGTTGTTGCTTGCACGGGTGGGCTAATGATTGTACTGGGCTTGTTGCCCAAACTCGCAGCGGTTGTGGCCATCATTCCAACCTCGGTACTTGGTGGTTGTGGTGTGGTGATGTTTGGCAGCATCGCCGTCACCGGGATGGGAATTCTTAAGCGCGTTGACCTTTCCAAAACAGGCAATCTGTTGACGGTGAGCGTCAGTCTTGGGATGGCGATGCTGGTCATCGCCAATCCGCTGTTCTTTCAGGCTCTGCCCGGAGCTGCCAACATGGTGTTAGCGAACTCCATTACGCTCGCCGGAGTCAGTGCTGTGCTTCTGAATATGGTGTATCAACATTTGGATTGATCCACGGCTTCCGTCAGTGCGTCGAGTAGCTGTGCTATTCGAAAGGGTTTTTCGAGATATCCCGGAGGCGGTGAGATCTTTGGTTGGGATGCAAGTACGTTATCCATGTCAAAACCGCTCATTAATACCACCGGAAGCTGTGGTTGCAGTTCGCGTAGTTTGTTGGTCAGCGTAATTCCATCCATAGCGGGCATGGTCAGGTCAACCACGGCAGCGTGCAATTCAACCTTCTGGGCCTGTTCCAGAGCCTCCAGTCCGGTCGCTACAGCGATCACCTGATAGCCGAGCTCGCTAAGGATTCTGCTAACCAGAACCCGGATACCCTCCATGTCGTCTACCACCAATACGCTGTTTTGAGGTATGGAGCTGCTCATAGTGTTTCTCAGGTAATGACCTCAGAGGTTTTGAAAGGGATTGCCAATCTAACTGTAGTGCCCTTGCCGGATTTGCTTGTCACTGCTACGCCGGCGTGATGAGATTCCAGAATGCCCCATACGACAGCGAGGCCCAGACCATTCCCCCGGGTTTTGGTGGTATAGAAAGGTTCGAACATTTTCTGTCGGGTTTCTTCAGACATTCCAATGCCGCTATCGCGAATAGTAATGATGACAAAATCAGTGCCAAGGGGCGTAGTCTGAAAGCGCAGCTCAGCGAGATCATCTGCCGACAAAGACGAACTTTCCCAGTTTATCCAGACTTTTCCACCCTGGGGCTCACAGGCTTGCACGGCGTTGTGAATCAGGTTCATTATCAACTGATCCAGCAGGGTACGGTCAACTGACATTTGGGGCCCATCTGAACTGCCTTCCACGACAATACGCACATTGCGTGGCAGTGAGGAGGCGACAAGATGGGTTGTCGCACGTATGCGTTCCCCCAGTTTTATACTGGTTATTTTCGGCTTGGATTTACCCGCATAGACCAACATCTGCTGAGTGAGTTCGATGGCGCGGGTGCTGGCTTTGTCCATTTCTTCCGACAGCGCCAGCGCTTTGGCTGGCATAGCGTCTGAGTAGCCTTGCAGCAGTTCCAGGTTGCCACTAATAACAGCGAGCAGATTGTTAAAGTCGTGCGCGATGCCGCCTGCGAGTAGCCCCAGGGCTTCTCGACGTTGGGATTCCTGCATCATGTTTTGCATGGAGAGTCGACGTTCGTTGGCCTGCTGGGCATGTTGCAAGGCCTGTTCAGCCTCCAGCTTCAATTGATAGGTTCGCAGAATCGATCGTCGACGAGCTTCGAACAGGGCAACGGCCAATACTGTGGCGACCAGGAATAATCGAATCCATTCATTCCAGTCGGAGCTCTGGATTGGATTGTTGATGCCGACGAGCGCTGCAGGCAACCAAAACGCCACCACCATGCCAATTCCCACATAGAACCAGGGGCGAGCGGCCAGGAAAAAACTGGCAGCCAGCATGGTCAATATTTGGTTGGCGGAGTGAATGGGGTCGCCGATATGATAGATGACAATCCCGGTTTGCAAGGCCATTGTAAACAGCAACAACGTTAGCGTCGGGTGTGCCTGTGATGGTTCGACCGGGCGCCACTTCAGTCGCAACCAGCCCAGCCAACTGAAGCCTGCCACCAGGGCGGTGGCTTCTACTGTGAGTGCGCTGTCCCAGGGGGCCGGGAACAACCAGGCCAAGAGCGCAATCGCGCTGTAAACGCTGGCGACGCCGAGAAAGCCTAACTCTGTTACCTCAGCCGTATTCTGGTTGAGGCTTTCTTCGCTGATGGACATCCCTGTTCACAGATCTAGCGAGTCGTTAAGCGGTGTCCTGGGGGCACCGCTTTATCGACGGTGGCTAGGCGCTGGCGAGAATCTCATTCAGGGTTTTACTTGGTCTCATAGCCTGGTCCAGTTTGTCGCTATCAGGATGGTAGTAACCTCCCATGTCTACCGGGGCGCCCTGGATGTCAACGAGTTCTTTGATGATTTGTTCTTCGTTCTCGGTGAGTGCTTTGGCCAGTGCGCCAAAGCGTTCTTTTAGCGTTGCATCCTCGTTCTGATTCGCAAGGGCTTCTGCCCAGTAGGTCGCCAGGTAATAGTGACTGGCGCGATTATCTGGTTCCCCGGTTTTGCGAGACGGAGACTTGTTGTTTTCCAGAAGTTTCTCGGTTGCTGTATCGAGGGCTCTGGCCAGAAGCTTTGCCTGAGCGTTATCGTTCTTTTCAGCAAGCTCTTCCAGCGAGACCGTGAGAGCAAGGAATTCGCCAAGCGAATCCCAACGCAGATGATTCTCAGCTTCAAATTGCTGTACGTGCTTCGGTGCTGATCCGCCTGCGCCGGTTTCGTAGAGTCCGCCGCCCTTCATCAGCGGCACAATGGAATACATCTTTGCCGAGGTGCCAAGCTCAAGTATTGGGAACAGGTCGGTCAGGTAGTCACGCAGCACGTTACCCGTTACTGAGATGGTGTTCTCGCCGTGGCGCAAGCGCTCCATGGTATGGCGGATAGCGGTGTCGACGCTCATGATCTGGATGTCGAGGCCATCGGTATCGTGATCTTTCAGGTAGGTTTCTACCTTTGCAATCAAGCTGCTGTCGTGGGCGCGATACTTATCAAGCCAGAAAACGGCAGGAATCCCTGATATTCGGCAGCGGCGGACAGCCAGGCCTACCCAGTCGCGAATGGCTTCGTCTTTGGTCTGGCACATGCGCCAGATATCACCCTTCTCGCAGCCTTTGTGTTCCAGCAGCAGGTTTCCGGCGCTGTCCAATACTCGCATTGAGCCTGCAGCAGGCAATTCAAAGGTCTTGTCGTGAGAACCGTATTCCTGAGCCTTCTTGGCCATCAAACCGATGTTCTGTGCGGTGCCCATGGTTGTGGGGTCAAAGGCGTCGTGATGCTTACAGAAGTTAATCACTTCCTGATACAGGGTGGCATAGCTGCTATCAGGAATGATGGCCTTGGTGTCCCGCAGGTTACCGTCTGCGGCCCACATTTGACCGCTACTGCGGACCATTGCGGGCATAGATGCATCAACGATCACATCGCTGGGAACGTGCAAGTTGGTAATGCCCTTGTCCGAATCCACCATTGCCAGTCCAGGGCGGTTTTCGTGGCAAGCCCGCAGGTCGGCTTCGATCTCATTGCGCAATGAAAAGGACAGGGTGCGAACTTTTTCGTAGATGCTGGCAAGTCCCAGATTGGGGTTGATGCCCAGCTCTTCGAAGGTGTCTTTGTGCTTCTCAAACGCGTCTTTGTAGTAGACGTTTACGGCATGCCCAAAAATTATCGGGTCGGACACTTTCATCATGGTCGCTTTGAGATGCAACGACGCCAACAGTCCCGCCCGTCGGGCGCCTTCCAATTCCTCATCGAGGAATACACGCAGCTGTTTCACGCTCATAAACGCAGCATCTACGACTTCACCGGCAAGCACAGGTACAGAGTCTCTTAGTACGGTAATCGTACCGTCTGCCTGGACATGCTCGATTCGCAGATTGTCATCTTTGGCAACTGTGGCTGAAACTTCACTGTGGTAAAAATCACCGCTACGCATGTGGGCTACATGCGTGCTCGATGATTGACTCCATTTACCCATAGGGTGAGGAAATTTGTTGGCGAACCGTTTGACCGATTCAGGTGCTCGTCGATCAGAGTTGCCTTCCCTAAGCACGGGATTGACCGAGCTACCCAGCACCTTCGCGTAACGACTCCGCAGTTCAACCTCTTCATCGGTTTGTGGGTCTTCAGGGAAGTTGGGTACCTTGAAGCCCTGTGCTTGCAGCTCTTCGATGGCCTCAACGAGCTGCGGTACCGATGCGCTGATATTTGGCAGTTTGATGATGTTTGCTTCTGGATCAGCGGTGAGTTCACCCAGTTCATTCAGCGCATCTGGCACACGCTGCTCTTCTGTCAGATTTTCAGGGAAGTTTGCAAGAATGCGGGCGGCGAGAGAAATGTCGCTCAGGACAACCTCAACATCACAGGCGTCGGTGAAGGTTTTGATGAAGGGCAGCAATGAGTGCGTGGCAAGGGCGGGAGCTTCATCGGTATAGGTGTAAACAATCCGGGATTTAGTCAAGGTCAGTGTCTCTTCGGTTTTTTTGTTGTTTTGGTGTTCTGATGGGTTTTGCGGTTTTGCTGGAACCTGTCGGCTCGGCGCGGAGTATAACCGCAATTAGCTCCATTCTTCATGGCGACTCTCGCCAGCAGCCAGGGCCCCCAGGCGGATATTGCCAATTCTCGTACGCACCAGACGCAGCACCGGGTGGCCGAGGGCTGCGCAAAAGCGTCGAACGATCCGATTCTTGCCGCTGGTGAGCGTCACAGCAAACCAGGTTGAGTTCTGGTTACGGTGCTCGGCAAGTGTTCCCGGGTGGGGACCCAGGGCGGCAACGGCGCTTTTATGCTCTGGCTTAGCCAGTGGCTGGGCGCTGGCTGCGGCGATGAACCCATCTGACAGTTGAATGCCGTCGCACAGCTTGCTGACAAACTCATCACTCGATTTGCCCTCCAGTTTGCCTTCCAGCTGGACCCAATACTCCTTGTCCGTTGTTTTGCTGGGGTGGCTGATGGTGTGCTGCAACTCGCCGTTATCGGTGAGTAGCAGCAAACCTTCTGAGTTTTTGTCGAGCCGGCCCGCCGGATAGACCCCAGGAATGCTCACAAAATCAGACAGTGTCGCGCCGGCGGTTCCGGTGCGATCTGAAAATTGGCTAAGCACCCCAAAAGGTTTGTGCAGTGCGATTAGCATGGTTTGAAACAGTCCGTTGTCGACGCCTTGAGCCTGTCGCGGAGCGCGTATCTTAGCTCGAGGCGGGTCAACGGCCAGTTAAAAGCTAGTCCACGGCAACTTCGGCTTCGGTAGCTTTTGCAGTTTCTGCTATTGGCGCTTCTATTGGCGCTTCTGGACGCTTGGCGCCAGCCCCGGATTTGGCCGCATCAGGCAGGCCGTGCATCGGATTGAGGTGCAGGTTGTCTTCGACGGCAGGGGGCGTATTCGCCGGCTCGGCTGCGCCGCCTACATTTCGAATATTCACGGCATGCAGGCCTTTGGGGCCTTCTTGCACATCGTACTCAACGATCTGGCCTGCTTTCAGGGACTTATACCCGTCCATTTGAATGGAGGAATAGTGAATGAACAAATCCTCGCCCTTGTCTTCAGACAATACGAAGCCATATCCCTTGGCGTTGTTAAACCATTTAACTGTTCCCGTTGCCATTTCGGCACCCCCACAATGAGTAACTGCTTATGAACGCTTAGCCAAGTGCCGCTGCTAACAGCTGACGACAGTTCTTTGCGTTTCTTGTTTTCCCCTGTTCCCTGTATCAGCTGTTCCCCGCCGATTTCCCAACCTTGAAAATAGGGCATTTGTCCCCACAAACACTCTAGATTTAATCAGACAAACCGTTAAATACCACAGCGAACCTTGAATTTCCAACGATACATCGTCGATGTTGAGGCACAATTGGTTTTGAACGGTTGTTCACGAAGCGACTCAAGATAGGTGGTATGTGCACGACTTGTCGCAGGGGGCACGCTATCATTGAGCCGTTTCTCACAACTTTGATGACGCGGTTTACAGTTAACTGATGCGCCTTGAACTACTCTCTGAACAAGATTTGAACGATTGCAAAGGAATGCGCAGCTTTCTTGATTATCAGGGGCTAGTGCCTGATACGACAGCAAGCGGCGGAACTGGCGAAACACCGCCTGACGGGGCTGGCCCCGGCGAGGAGGTGGGTGAGCCAGAGGGTGATGTCCTTACCGCACCGGAGGAACCGCAGCTCAAGCGACCGCCGATGTACAAGGTACTCATCCTCAACGACGACTACACTCCAATGGAGTTTGTGGTGCATATTCTGGAAAGCTTCTTTGTGCTTTCCAGAGAAAAAGCCACACAGATTATGCTGTCGATTCACACAACAGGCAGCGGCGTGGCAGGGATTTTCCCGCGCGATATCGCTGAAACTAAATCTGAGCAAGTGAATCAGTACGCTCAGGAAAACAACCATCCGTTGATGTCAACGGTGGAGATGACGGACTAAATTTATGCTAAGCAAAGAGCTTGAGCTCACGCTGAATCTGGCTTTCAAAGACGCTCGTGCCAAACGCCACGAGTTCATGACTGTGGAGCATCTGCTGCTTGCACTGCTGGACAATGACGAAGCCGTTGATGTGCTGCGCAAAGTAGGCGCGGATCTGGATAGATTGCGCCAGGACCTCATGACCTATATCGACAGCACCACGCCTTTATTACCTGAGGGGGATGCGGATCGCGATACTCAACCCACCCTGGGTTTCCAGCGTGTCTTGCAGCGAGCCGTGTTTCACGTGCAGTCCTCTGGACGCAAGGAAGTAACGGGGGCCAATGTTCTGGTTGCGATATTCAGTGAACAGGAAAGCCAATCTGTTCATCTGCTCAAGCAACAAAATATTGCTCGCATCGATGTGGTCAACTACATCGCCCATGGTATTTCCAAGGTCTTTGGCGACTCTGGAGCGCCTGAACCTGGCGCTGTTGACACTGAAGAGGATGCCGCAGCAGGCGAGGGCGCACAGCAGAGCGCGCTGGAACAGTTCGCTTCAGATTTGAATGAGCAGGCACGCGCTGGTCGTATCGATCCTTTGGTTGGTCGTGGTCCAGAGCTTGAGCGGGTTGTGCAGGTACTATCGCGGCGGCGCAAAAATAACCCTCTTTTGGTTGGCGAATCTGGTGTTGGTAAAACCGCCATTGCAGAGGGGCTGGCCAAGCGCATCGTTGATAACGACGTGCCAGATGTGGTCGCCGAAAGCACTGTTTATTCGCTCGATCTGGGCGCATTGCTCGCGGGCACTAAATATCGTGGCGATTTTGAAAAGCGTTTCAAACTGCTGCTTGGCGAGCTCAAGAAAGAAGAGAACGCAATTCTGTTCATCGATGAAATTCATACCATCATTGGTGCGGGGGCCGCATCTGGCGGCGTTATGGATGCATCGAACCTGTTGAAACCGCTGCTTACGACCGGTGAGCTGCGCTGCATGGGGTCAACCACCTATCAGGAATACCGCGGCATCTTTGAAAAAGATCGAGCTTTGTCTCGCCGCTTCCTGAAGATTGATGTGTCTGAACCAGATGTTGAAGACACCTATTTGATCCTCAAAGGGTTGAAATCGCGCTTCGAAGATCACTTTGGTATGCGCTATACCGACAAGGCGCTGCGTGCAGCCGCAACCCTTGCCGACCGCTACATCACTGATCGATTTATGCCAGACAAGGCCATTGATGTCATTGACGAGGCGGGAGCTGCCCAACGCCTGTTGCCAGAAAGTAAACGCAAGAAAAGTATTGGCGCGACCGACATCGAGGCCGTAGTTGCAAAAATTGCACGAATTCCTTCTGCAAGAGTGACGGTCTCAGACAAAGAGGCACTGCGTGATCTCGATACCAAGCTTAAGATGGTTGTGTTTGGCCAGGACGAGGCTATTGATACCCTGAGCTCGGCGATCAAACTGTCTCGAGCTGGCCTGAAGGATGTCGAGCGACCGATTGGTTCGTTTTTGTTTGCCGGCCCAACCGGTGTGGGCAAGACTGAGGTCTGCAAGCAGCTGTCGAATATTATGGGCGTCGAGCTGCTGCGCTATGACATGTCGGAGTACATGGAGCGGCATACTGTGTCACGTCTCATCGGCGCTCCTCCAGGGTACGTCGGTTTTGATCAGGGCGGTTTACTCACTGAAGCCGTTAACAAACACCCGCATTCGATAGTGCTGCTGGATGAGATCGAGAAGGCCCATCCTGAAGTCTTTAATCTGTTATTGCAGGTGATGGATCACGGTACGCTTACCGACAACAACGGTCGCAAGGCAGATTTTCGAAACGTTGTGCTGGTCATGACAACCAACGCTGGCGCCCAGGATATGAGCCGGGCGTCGATTGGTTTTACTGAGCAAGACAATCGCAGCGACGGCATGGAAGCCATCAAGAAGTTGTTCACTCCGGAATTCCGCAATCGCCTCGATAGTGTTGTTCAGTTTAACCCGCTCAATGAGCAGGTTATTGAGATTGTCGTCGACAAATTCCTCACAGAGCTGCAGGCCCAGCTGGATGACAAGAAAGTCCAGATCGAAGTCGATAAGGCCGCTCGAGCCTGGCTTGCTGAAGAGGGCTATGACGAGAAAATGGGCGCCCGACCGATGCAACGTTTGATCCAGGAGAAGATCAAGCGGGCAATTGCTGAAGATCTGCTATTTGGGGCGCTGGCTGATGGCGGCGGAATAGTGAAAGTCAGTGCCAACAAAGATGGCCTGGCGATCGAGGTAGAAGGGGCCAAAACCCAGCCTAC
>CAZWMD010000029.1:37042-38113 GCA_964634815.1 uncultured Pseudomonadales bacterium
GCACGGCGTGTTGGCCGCCTGTTTCGGGCCTAATTCTGGTCTATTTACGGAAAGTAATACGGCCTTTGGACAGGTCGTATGGGGTCAGCTCAACCTTGACTTTGTCGCCAGTCAAAATCCTGATGTAGTTTTTTCGCATCTTGCCTGAGATATGGGCAGTCACAACATGGCCGTTGTCGAGTTCAACACGAAAAGTGGTGTTAGGCATCGTATCTATGACGGTGCCTTCCATTTCAATTTGTTCTTCTTTCGCCATCCAGCGAGGTAACTCCAATTTAAGGAAGGCGGAGTCTGAACGAAGCGGCGGTTGCTGGCAAACTCTGGGTTAGCGCAGGGTGATCCAGCGTTCGTTAACCAGCATCTCCAGCGGTCGATACTCGGTCTTGTAGCTCATTTTCTGGCAATCCTTTATCCAGTAGCCGAGATAGAGGTAGGGCACCCCTGTCTCTGCGCAGAGCTCAATTTCCTGCAAGATGCTGAATACGCCAAGGCTTCTGTCATCGAGCTCGGGATCAAAAAAGGTGTATATCGCAGAGAAGCCCTGCGCCTGGTGATCGAGAGCGCCTACCGCTACCAGCTTGTTGCCCAGATAACTGCATAGAAATTCCGTGCGTGCCCAGGGGCTTAGCAGGAAGCTCTTAAACTGGTCGGTATTCGCTGGATACATGTCGCCATCGCGATGGCGAAGCGAGATATAGCGTTCGTACAGCTCGAAATACTTGGGTTGAAAGCTCGCTGGTTCCAGCACTACCCGCAAATCCCGGTTCTTTTTCAGGGTCCGCTTGTGACGGCGCTTCAGCTCAAACCCATCAACGGGAATACGCACGGGCACGCAGGCGGAACATCCCTGGCAGTGGGGCCGGTACAGATGGGCTCCACTACGACGAAACCCAAGATCGGTCAGATCACTGTAAAGAATCTCTGAAACGGATTCTCTGGGATCAAGAAACAGCGTTGTCGCCTCCCGGCCAGGCAGATAACTGCAGGGGTGGGCAGGAGTGATGAAAAACTGATGGGTTCGCAGGTGATCGCGGCCGGGTTTATCCATCACAGTATCCAGCACAACATCCA
>CAZWMD010000029.1:38213-52808 GCA_964634815.1 uncultured Pseudomonadales bacterium
ATCCAGCACAACATCCATCACTGTATATATGACGGAGCACATAGAGCGGTATGCGCCAAAACTGCGGCAAGCGATGAGGTTGCGAGGCATTCACAGGATAGATTCTCGCGCAAATTGGGGTCGCATAGCTAGCCGCTGAAATCAATTCGATGGCTGATCGCTGAGTCGCCAGAGCCCACGGCGCGTTGTTGACAAGTCATTGTTGTGCAGAATATGCAAGAACTCATCGCGCGCCATTTCCCGGACACCCAGGGTCTCTAGATGCGGGTTCATCATTTGGCAATCAAGCAACTTGAAGTTCCACGTGGATAGATGCTCACAGAGCACGGCAAACGCGCATTTGGACGCGTTAGAGACCTCAGAGAACATCGATTCACCAAAGAACATACGCCCCAGTGAGACCCCGTACAAACCGCCTACGAGAGTGCCTTGCTGCCATACCTCCACACTGTGGGCAAAGCCCAGCTTATGGAGTGTCGAATAAGCGATCTGCATGTTTTTGGTGATCCAGGTACCGCGCTGGTTCACCCGGGGCACCTCGGCGCAGGCGCTGATTACCGCGTCGAAATGAGTATCACAGCGATACTCAAATTCATTGCTTTTCATAGACTTACGTAAGCTGCGCTTGGGCGAAAACTCCTCCGGACGCAGGACACCCCGAGGATCCGGGCACCACCACAGAATGTTCTCCTGATCAGAATTGAACCAGGGGAATATGCCGTTGGCATAGGCGGCGAGCAATCGAGCTGGCTGGAGATCCCCGCCAATCGCCAGCAGGCCATCATCATCCAGCGAGGTTTTGCTGGGATCAGGGAACCCGTAATCACCAGGGTCGAGGGTTGTTAGCGGCAAAGAGCTTCCTGGAAGTGCAGAACTGGGACTGGGCCGAGGATAACCAAGAAGCGAACCAGAGCCTAGGGGAGACCCTGGTGCAAGCGTAAGAGAGTTTAACTTAGCTTACTAAGACAATGAAAATACTATGTATTTTGGTGCGCAGTGGTACACTGATGCCTTAAACAGTGGGTTAGGAAAGTAAAGAATAATGTCTGCTTCGCTATCTAGTGACCTGTCAGAACAGCGCCTGGGCATCGCAGGAGCTGTGCCACTTCGTGAGGTTGGTGTGGTGATTCTGACCGGTCTGGCTGCGTTTGTGCTGCTTGCCGTTGTCAGTTACTCGCCCTTTGATTCGGCCTGGACCTATACCTCTTCTCACAGTGAAGTGCGCAATATGGTTGGCAGCAGCGGTGCCTACGCGGCTGACATATTGCTCTATCTGCTGGGCAGGATCGCGTACGTCATTCCTGTGGTGTTGATCCTTTTTGGGGTTCGATTGTTACTGCGCCGGGGTGAGGGGATTGTTTGGGAGCGTGCCGCCTTGCGATTGGCTGGTGCACTCGTTGCCCTGTGTTGCCTGGCCACCTTGCTGGCGCTGCACTGGCCTGCAGGGGATTTACCCGCCGGCGTTGGCGGTGTTGTTGGAAGTGCTTTTGCGGAGGCCGGTCTGCCGCTGTTTCATTGGGTAGGGCTCACTCTGCTTTTGGTTACGGTGTTGCTGGTAGCGGCTCAGGCCACTTTGGGGTTTTCCTGGTTTGTTGTGCTTGAGAGTGTCGGCCGGGGTGTCGTTGCTGGTTGCAGCGCTGTCATTGCCGGTTTTGAGGCCTGTCGAGACCGTCTCGATCACTGGCGTGAGGCGCGTCTGGCGCTGAGCCGCGAGCGCGAAGAACAACGCATCGCAGATAGTGTCCCTGGTGGCAGTGGCTTTGGCGCTGTTACCAAAACTGTTCCAAAGACCACGCCCGCAGAGCCCGTATCGGGGCTCAATGCCGGCCCCAGTGCTGAGGTGCCGGTGGTAACCGAAGCCCGGGCGGTTGCTCCCAAAACCGCGCCTGCACCCAGAGTGCCACCGCCCAGATTGGGCAAAGAAAAACAGGGCAAACTGTTTCCGGGCAAGCCCAAGGGGGTACTGCCGGGTCTTGAGCTATTGGACGACGCCGATAACGATCCAACATTGGGCCGCTCGGAGGAGTCCTTACAAACCATGGCGCGACTGCTTGAGATGCGCCTCAAAGACTTCAACATCGATGGCGAAGTGGTTGGAATCTTGCCCGGACCGGTTGTTACCCGGTTTGAGTTGCAGCCAGCTCCTGGGGTCAAGGTTCAGAAGATTACCTCCCTGGTGAAAGATCTGGCCCGGTCGCTGGCGGTGATTGGTGTGCGGGTGGTTGAGGTGATTCCCGGCAAGTCTGTTGTTGGCATCGAGATTCCAAACGAACATCGAGAAATGGTGCGTTTGAAAGAACTGTTGGTCGCCGATAATTATCAGAATGCCGAGTCGCCACTGACGCTTGCGTTGGGTAAAGATATCGCTGGTAATCCGGTTGTTGCGGACATTTCCAAAATGCCGCATCTGTTGGTGGCTGGAACCACGGGATCAGGTAAGTCCGTGGGTGTGAATTCCATGCTCCTGAGCATCCTTTACAAGGCCCAGCCGGAAGAAGTTCGACTTATTTTGGTTGACCCCAAAATGCTTGAGCTGTCGATCTATGAGGGGATTCCCCATCTGCTAACGCCTGTGGTTACAGACATGAAAGATGCAGCACACGCGCTCAACTGGTGTGTTGCAGAGATGGAACGACGCTACAAACTAATGGCTGCCCTGGGTGTTCGTAATCTTGCAGGATTCAATGATCGGGTGACCTCCGAAGAGATTCCCGATCCCTTGTGGCCTCAGGACAGCGATGAAGAAGCGCCACTGCTTACCCGGCTTCCTTTCATCGTGGTGGTTATTGATGAATTTGCCGACATGATGATGATTGTTGGCAAAAAGGTGGAGCAGCTCATTGCTCGAATAGCGCAGAAAGCCCGGGCGGCGGGCATTCACCTGGTGCTGGCAACCCAAAGACCGTCGGTTGATGTGATCACGGGTCTGATCAAGGCAAATATTCCCAGCCGTATCGGTTTTCAGGTGTCCTCAAAGATCGACTCCAGAACAATTCTTGATCAGGGAGGTGCTGAACAGCTGCTGGGGCATGGCGATATGCTGTATCTGCCTCCGGGTACAGCTGTCCCTAATCGGGTTCATGGTGCCTTCGTTTCCGATGACGAGGTCCATCGGCTGGTTGCTGACTGGAAACTGCGGGGAGAACCTGATTACCGTCCGGAGGTGCTTACCGGTGGCGAAGACGAGCCCTTTGTGCAAATTGAGGGATCTGGAGATACCGAGCAAGAAGATGAACTCTACGATGAGGCCGTTGCCTTTGTGCTCGAATCCCGGCGTGCCTCCACCTCTTCCGTCCAGCGCAAGCTCCGAGTGGGTTACAATCGAGCTGCTCGATTGATCGACGCGATGGAAGCGGCTGGGGTTATCAGCGCTATGAATTCCAATGGATCACGCGAAATACTGGTACCCACTTCCAGAGACTAGTATCAGGGACCTGGAGATCGGGAATAAGTGCTTTAATGCCCCGTTCAGGCTCTGATCACTAGGATGCAAGCTATGATTTATCGGTTTACAGATAGGGTCACCCGATTTCTATTCGCGTTTGTGGCCCTCCAGGCGCTCACCTTGGCGCCCGCGCAGGCTGAGCTCAAATCGCTGTTGGCCAACATGGAGAGCTACTCAGCGACCTTTACTCAGACGATAATGAGCGGACGCAACGAAATTTTGCAGCGCAGCGACGGCGTGATTCACATCAAGCGTCCGAGTCGCTTCAAATGGGTTGTAAACGAACCTTACCCACAAACTCTGGTCACCGTTGCAGACAAGCTGTTTCTTTATGATCCGGATCTGGAGCAGCTCTCGGTAGAACCGTTGCAGAAAGCGATTGCTGGCACACCGGCACTGATTCTGACGGGTGGCGTGACCGATCTGTCGCAAATGTTCGAGATATCAGAATTCCATGACAATGAAGATCGCGCCTACAGCCTGTTTCCCAAAGCCGACGATGCGCTGTTTGCCCAAATCCGCCTGCGCTTTGATGCCAATGCGCAGTTGAGCCATCTGGAGATCGAAGACCATCTTGGGCAGCTCACCCAGATCGCGTTTACCGAGGTTGTGCAAAACAAAGCCATTGCCGATACCGAGTTCACCTTTGATATCCCGGAAGGCACAGAGGTGATTGGCGAGCTCTAGGGTTTCCGACCTGAGTTACCATAGGGGTATGTCTACCTCTGATATCAACACCGGTGAGCTGTTCGCTGAAAGCCTGACTCAGGCTACTCCAGAGGCCAGTCTGGCCGGTGGTTCGCCGCTGGCGGCCCTTATGCGGCCGGAACAACTGGAAGACTTTGCCGGTCAACATCATTTGCTGGCCCAAGGGCAGCCATTGGGCGATCTGGCCCGGGCAGGCCGCATCCACTCTATGGTCCTTTGGGGGCCGCCAGGGGTAGGCAAGACGACACTCGCCAGATTGCTCGCACAGGCTGCGGGTTGCCACTGGATTTCGTTATCAGCAGTACTCGCCGGCGTGAAGGATGTTCGTGCGGCGATTGCCGAGGCGGAGGCCGAACGACGGTTGGGCCGAGCTACGGTGCTGTTTGTTGACGAAGTACACCGCTTCAACAAGGCCCAGCAAGATGGATTCCTGCCGCATGTCGAACGTGGCACGGTGACCTTTATTGGGGCAACTACCGAAAACCCTTCGTTCGAAGTTAACTCGGCATTGCTGTCTCGAACCCGGGTCTACGTTCTTAAAGCCCTGTCTCACAGTGATCTCAGTAGCATAGTTGATCGAGCCCTGGCGGGTTACTTGCCGGAGACGCAATTGCTTGACGATGCTCGACAAGCCCTGCTGGACATTGCCGACGGCGATGGTCGGCGGCTGCTGAATCTGCTGGAAATTTCTGCGCAGCTCGCAAACAACGCCGTGATAGACAGCGCAACCATTGCCGCGGCCAGTGGCGAGCGAACTCGACGTTTTGACAAGGGCGGAGACGCTTTTTACGACCAGATTTCAGCGCTGCACAAGTCCGTTCGAGGCAGCGCACCAGACGCGGCCTTATATTGGCTGTGTCGAATGCTCGATGGAGGTTGCGACCCGCGCTACATTGCTCGACGTTTGGTGCGGATGGCCAGTGAAGATATTGGCAACGCAGATCCTCGAGGCCTACAGCTGGCGATGACGGCCTGGGATACCTACGATCGGCTCGGTTCACCCGAGGGTGAGTTGGCTCTGGCGCAAACCGTGCTGTACCTTGCAAGTGTACCCAAAAGCAACGCTGCCTATACGGCGTTTGCGGCGGCGATGGCAGAGGTCAAAGCCGGGGAGTCCCTGCCGGTTCCAGCACATCTGCAAAACGCCCCAACCGACCTGATGAAAGAGCTCGGTCATGGAGACGGCTATCGATACGCCCATGATGAGCCCGCAGGGTACGCCGCAGGCGAACGTTATTTCCCTGATGGCATGAAAGAGGTGAATTACTATCAGCCTGCAGAAGCTGGGCTTGAGCGTAAAATTGCCCAAAGATTGGCTACACTACGCGCCCTCGATAGCCAGACCAAAGGCGCGGAAAAAGATGGTCAGGAATAGATGAGTTATTCAGTGCAGTACACACCAAAGACAAAACACCCAAAGGCCAAAACCGGCAACGACAGAGATCGATTGCGATGAGTATCTGGCTCTGGGTCGGTCTTGGCGGAGCGTTGGGAGCCAGTGGCCGTTACGCCATTACTACGCTGGTTTCCGCACAGAGCTTTGCGAGCGATGCAAGTTTTCCCTGGCCTACGCTGGCTGTGAATGTGGTGGGGTCTTGCCTTATAGGGTTCACAATTGCCCTTGTTGGCCAGAGCAGCTGGTTTAATGAATTTGGCCGGGCGTTCCTGGTCACCGGTGTCTTGGGCGGGTTTACTACCTTTTCTGCATTCTCCCTCGAGGTGGTGCAGTTGATTCAGGCCGGTTACTCAGGCATTGCCTTTGCATACATACTGGCCAGCGTTATCGTGTGCGTCGCCGGTGCGTTTGCAGGCCTTTTGATAGGGTCCTGGCTGTAGTCGGCCAGTTACCCTAAACCTTAGCCTTATCATTTACCTTCTCTAGGAACAGATTTTCTCCATGCTGGACTCCAAGTTATTGCGCCAGGACCCCGAAGCCGTGGCGAAGGCCCTTGCCATCAAAGGCTATAGTTTTGATGTGTCCCACTATGAAGCGCTGGAGACGCGTCGCAAAGCGGTGCAAACCCAAACAGAATCGTTGCAAAACGATCGAAATCAATCGTCAAAGAATATAGGTAAAGCCAAGGCTGCCGGTGAAGACATTGCACCGCTACTCGAACAGGTGAGTTCACTGGGAGACAAGCTGGACGCAGCAAAGGCCCAGCTTGAAGAGATACAAAGTGAGCTTCAGGTTCTTTTGCAAGGCGTACCAAATTTGCCGGACCAGGCAGTTCCCGAAGGTCGTGATGAGACTGACAATAAAGAGTTGCGGAGTTTTGGTACGCAGCCGAAGTTTAACTTCGAACCCCAAGACCATGTGGATCTAACCTCTGGCGGTGGGCTTGATTTCGAAACTGGCGCGAAAATCACGGGCTCACGTTTCACTGTAATGAATGGCGCTATGGCGGCGCTCCATAGAGCCTTAAGTCAGTTTATGCTGGATACGCACACGCGTGAGCACGGTTACCGTGAAGTCAATGTGCCATACATTGCGAACGCAGATTCCCTGTTTGGCACGGGACAGCTGCCAAAGTTTGGTGATGACCTTTTCAAGGTTGAAAAGGGCGGGGCAGCGGAAAGCGAAGCTACGGATGCCCCGTCAACTGATTTTTACCTCATCCCAACGGCTGAAGTTACCGTCACCAATATTTATCGCGATCGAATTCTGGATGGTGAACAATTGCCAATTCGAAACGTGTGCCACACCCCTTGTTTTCGCAGCGAGGCCGGGAGCTATGGGCGTGATACGAGGGGCATGATTCGTCAGCATCAGTTCGAGAAAGTTGAACTGGTACAGCTGGTGCGGCCCGAAGATTCCTGGAATGCGCTGGATGAATTGGTGTCACACGCAGAGAACATTCTTAAGAAGCTTGAGCTCAATTTTCGCACCATGTTGCTGTGTGGCGGTGATCTGGGCTTTGCCTCAGCCAAAACCATAGATCTTGAGGTCTGGTTGCCGGGGCAAAACAATTACCGAGAAATTTCATCCTGCAGTAACTTTCTGGATTTCCAGGCCCGGCGGCTGCAAGCCCGATTTCGGCCTGAAGCCAAGGCGAAGCCAGAACTTGTGCATACGCTGAACGGGTCGGGATTGGCTGTTGGTCGTACCCTGGTTGCTGTGCTTGAAAACTACCAGGATGGTGAGGGCAAGATTCAGGTGCCTGATGTGCTACGGCCTTATCTTGGCGGTCTGTCTGTGATTGATTTGCCCGCAGGCGACTAGACGCGTACGGGGGCAGGGTAAACCAGTCTGGGCTATAGACAGTTTGTTGGCTTGGGTAACCCGGCAACCCTGGCCAGATTTTTTGCCGCGCCATCAGGAAACAGCAAATTGAGATGGAGGCTTGAGCCTTTTCCGGCACCAAGTTCTGCGCGAACTAATTTCACCAGGGGTCGCATGGCAGGTACTACATCAGTACGTTGATAAAATGCCCGTACCAGGTGGATGATCTCCCAGTGGTCTTCAGTTAGATCCAGTTTGATATGGTCTGCAAGCTGTACTGCAACGCCTGGATTCCAGTCATCGAGCTTGCGAAGAAAGCCTTCCTTATCAAAAGCGTCTGACTCGAGTGCCGCTGGAGGTATGCGATCTGGAGAGCCGCTCATGGTCGGTTCCAACTGACAATGGGCGCATGCTGGGCGCACAAAACCACCAGCTCCTGATCACTCAGCAGTTGAATAGAATCAGGCAGGCGTTTTCCAACCGCTCGCGCGATTACATCCGCACTTGTCGCCAGGCAATTTTCGGCGCCCGCAAGCACGGCCATTACACCTTCTCCCATCAACACCAGAGTGTCATCGGTCAACGCCACTTTCAGGCAGGACTCGTAAGCGATACTTCGTTGTATAAGATGGATCGTCATCAATCGTGCCACACCATATCCTGGCTGTTCATGAGTTCGCCGATTTCCTGGTTCGTTATTGCTTGCGCTTCAATCACACAGTCAGCTGAATCGATTTTCCGAACAGCCAATGCTGCGGCGTCGACGTAAATCTGATCAATCTCATAGGTCTCCAGAGACAACAGTATCTTTCCCAGATTGCGCTGATTCCTGGGTGCCTGGTCGGTCATTAGGGCAGTGACACCCTCACCTCGAAACAACAGACTCACTTGCTGTTCAAACGCAGCAGCAACCAGCATGGCATCCAGTGCCTCAAAAATCCGATTGCCCAGATAGGGCGGCTGCTGGATAACACAGAGGATGTTCTTCTGGATCATCGCAGCGGCCTAGTTATCAAAAGTGACAAGACGATCAGCATTTGTCATGCCTTCAAGCAACACACCCAAACCCACCAGTTCAAACGCCGGATCCAGGTTTGCAGCGGGCTTATCCAATCGCCGGGCTTCGCCTGAATTTAGTATGCCGCGTCTGGCACCCGCGGCAATACAGACATTGAGAGAAAAGTTGCCGCTGGCTGCCAGGTCTGGCCAGGGGATGACAGGCATTGGGTCATCCTGGGCGAGCGCCCGGTTTGCATCGGCTTCGTGAACTCCCGAGTAGTAGAAAAAGATCTGCTCAATGGCCAACCCGGCGCTTATGGCTGCTGCGGCGAAGCGCTGCGCAAGCCTCGCGGCCTCGCCGGTATCGTAGACCACCAGCGTGAAACGGGTATCTGTGGGAATTGGTTGTTGCATAACTCGGGATTGGCTCTGGGGTCGCTCTGGAAACGTTAGGGGCGCACTGTCGACCCAATCAAAGCCTCTTCAACTGGCTGACCGTCGCGCTTGTAAACCACGCCGCCCTTCATCACAAAATCAACGCGTTGAAACAACGCGGGATAACGTAGTGCATCGCCTTCGATTGCAATGATGTCCGCGTGTCGCCCCGGTTGTACAGTGCCCCATTGGGTCTCGACGCCCATCATCTTTGAGGGCCAGTAGGTAGCGGCCTGTAAGGTCTCCATCACCGGCACATTCATTACCCGGGTCCAGACATCAATTTCATTCCAGGTGGACTGACAATGAAACTTCATGGGTATGCCGCTATCTGTTCCGATAAGCAGAACAGCGCCTGCCTCTCTGAGTTGCGAGAACTTGCGTTTCAATGTGGGTTTGCGTTTTGGCGTGAGTTGAAAGTAGTCCAGCCGATCCGGGTACTGGATTGATGCCCGAATGTCAGCGATGGTGTCCGGCTTTAGGCCTCTATGCCAGCAGTTGGTATCCAACTCTTCCGGATTGAGTCGAGTGTCTTCAAAATTCCACAGGCCTTCAACGGTAGGGGTCCAGTAGAGCGGTCCACCGCGAATTCGTCCCTCAGCGGTGCGCAGACGCAGAGCTTTGATTACTTCAGGGGGATATTCCGGAGTGGTGGCCAACCCGGTGTGTTCAAAATTGTCGATACCAATGTCGAGTCCACGGAGAATTTCGGCAACCCGATGGCCGTGCCCCACCACGGGCAGGTTGTGTCGGTGTGCTTCGTCTACCACAGCCTGTGCGGTTTTCAGCTCCATTTCGTCGTGATCGATCAGTTTGATCACGTCGACGCCCGCCTTTGCGAGTCGGCGGATTTTTTGTCGAGCATCTGCGGGGCTATCGACGCCCCAACGATAAAACTCCGTACCCGGATACGCTTTGTTTTGAATAAAAGGGCCGGAGACAAACAGGCGAGGGCCCGGAATCTCACCGTTCTCTATCCGTTGTTTTACAGATATTGATGCCTCAAGTGGAGCACCCAGATCGCGCGCGGTGGTGATACCAGCGAGCAACAACTGAACCGCTGAGGCGGGCATGATCTCGTCTGCGAAGCGGTCTTTGTAGGTGGGGTGCCAGTGGTCGTAGTCAGAATGGCCGTTGAGCATCAGATGCGCATGCATCTCCCACAGGCCAGGCATCACGGTCATGGCTTCCGTGGAAATAACAGTGAAGTCAGCCGGCACCTTCAGACTGGTTTGCGTACCCACATCAAGGATCTGGCCATCGTCAACCAGTACGACGCTGTCATAGATTGGTGCGCCGCCCAGCCCGTCAAGCAGGGTGCCGCCAACCAGGGCGGTTTTTTCTGCCCAGGCTGGATGAGGTATTGCGGCCAGTGAGACGAAGAGCCAGATGGCGAGCAAGAGAATTCTGCGCATCGGGAGAACCATGCTTAAGGTATGAGAGGGCCGTTAAGATAGCGCTGGTTGGGTTGGGAAGACAATGGTAAAGGATGGTAGAGGGGCGGTAGAGAGGCCTCTCGCGTTTTTCCTTTGGGAAAACGCTGGCGGCTCTCGCATATTGGAAGGGGGGCTTTTTTCGGGGGACCGAAAAAAGTTGGCGGAGGGGCAGGGATTCGAACCCTGGGTAGGTTGCCCTACGCTGATTTTCAAGACCAGTGCTTTCGACCACTCAGCCACCCCTCCAAGGGTGAGCGCATTCTCTATGTACGCGGTTAGTTTCTCAAGGGTCTGAGAGGCAAAAGTTAGCGGCTGGCAAAACCGTCCGGATATTGTGATTGCCAGCGCCATGCGTCTTCGCACATCCGTTCAATGCCAAACTCGGCCTGCCATCCAAGTTCTGCCATGGCCCGCTCGGGGTTGGCGTAGCATTGCGCAATATCTCCAGGGCGACGGTCTGTGAACTGATAGTCGACGGTTTTGCCTGATGCGGTCTCAAAGGCTTTCAACGCCTCCAGAACGGAGTAACCCGTACCGGTTCCCAGGTTATGAATAGCAAGCCTCGGGCCTTTATTCAGATTTTCCAGGGCGCGCAAATGGCCTTTGGCGAGGTCGACAACATGGATGTAGTCCCGCACACCGGTGCCGTCACGTGTCTCGTAGTCATTGCCAAATATTCGCAGGAACGGCAGTTTTCCCACCGCAACCTGAGAGATGTAGGGCATAAGGTTGTTCGGAATGCCGTTGGGGTCTTCGCCAATTTGCCCGCTTTCATGGGCGCCGACGGGGTTGAAGTAGCGAAGAATACTAATGCCCCATTCGTTTGCGTCGGCAACCGAACCATAGAAGTCCTGCAAGATCTCTTCGACCATCAGTTTTGACTGGCCATAGGGATTGGTTGCGCTGGTTGGAAAGTTCTCGGTGATGGGTACCGATGCCGGATCGCCGTAAACGGTGGCTGAGGAGCTGAACACAAGCTTGCGGGTGCCGTGATCACGCATGGCTCGCAGTAAACACAGTGTGCCCTGGACGTTATTGTCGTAGTAGCTCAGCGGCTTGGCGACCGACTCGCCAACGGCCTTTAGGCCGGCAAAGTGCATCACTGCATCAATGCGCTTCTCGCTAAACAATTGTGAAAGCATCTGTTCGTCACGAATGTCGCCATTCACAAACTCGATGTCTCGATTGGTCAGGCGCTGTACCGCCGCGATCGATGCTTCGGAGGCGTTGGATAAATTATCAAGAATAATGACATTATGCTCAGTATTCAGGAGTTCAACGGTGGTATGACTGCCTATGTATCCGGCGCCGCCGGTGACGAGAATGGTACTCATAAGGGCCTAATTGTTGTGGTGACTCGTTGTTCGAAAACTGGACTTCCGGTCGGTAAGCCTGCTCTGTAAGCCTCCTAGCCTAGCTGATCGGCCGGGTTTGCAACATCCAATGGGTCTCAGTCTTTACACCTTGTTTAGATCGGCACGCCACCCCTGGGGTAGAGCAATTAAATTGCATGTAAATTCACCAGTCTTCCTCTTGCTTTCCGGCGACGCATCACAACCTGAACGGACGCCTCGTGTAACATGGGCATCGTCAATTCCCAGAGTTACAAGCGTTTACAGATGGATCGTACAATTGTCTTGACCATATGGTTAGGATGCAACCGCGTTAAATCGATCAGCTGTGTATGTTATGGATCCTATGAGTAGTAAAGAAGACAATTCCTCGATGAGCCTCATTGAGAAAGCCGCTGCCCGCCTCGATAAACTCGAAGCGAAAGAGAATGCTCGTGCGGCGGCTCGTGCAAGTGCCACCGACTCATCTGCTCATGATGGGGCCAGCACCATCGAGCGCGCCAGTGCAGTGACTAGCGCACCAGCGGCGGCTGTGCCACCGCTTTCGAGCGTCACCCCAACAGCGCAGTCCAGACCTCGAAGTCGGGCGGCCACGGTTCCACTGTCAGCTCGATCAAACGGTTTATCGCCCAGAGCGCGACAAGCGCGCATCAAGGCAACAGCCAATGTACTGCGGGGATCCGCGCCTGTTGCCCGTCCGGCAACAGTCTCAGACGTCCCGCCGCCGCCACAGTTTGAAATCAATTTTCAAATGCTCGAGAGCGAGGGTTTTCTTACGCCCGAAGAGGGGCGTAATCAGCTCGCTCAGGAATTTCGTCGCATCAAGCGACCATTGCTTCTGAATATGCGTAAAGAGTCTGTCACTGGAGGCAGCGTTAAGCCTGCCAACCTGTTGATGATCAGCAGCGCGTTACCTAACGAAGGCAAGACCTTTGTGTCGGTAAATATGGCGATGAGTATCGCTGCAGAGATGAACCGCAAAGTGCTTTTGGTTGATGCTGACGTGGCAAAAGGGCATGTCGGGCGCACCCTTGGATATACACCAGAGTATGGTTTATCGGATATTCTCAAGAGTAATGACCTGTCTGAAGAAGGCGCGATCTGCGAAACCAATGTCGACGGACTGTCGCTGTTGGGCTCCGGTGGCCACGATATGCACATGGATGAGCTTTTTGCCTCGCAGCGCATGACGGATTTGACCCGACGTCTGGCGCTGGCTGACCCTGATCGGGTGGTTATTGTGGATGCGCCGCCGTTGCTGGCCACAACCGAAGCCGGCGTTCTCGCTCGCCTCATGGGCCAGATTGTTGTTGTGGTCGAGGCGGACAAAACACCTCAGATAGCCCTCGCGGAAGCACTGAAGAATATCGACTCATGCAACGAAGTCAGCCTGCTACTTAACAAGGTAGTCCAGGGTGGTCTTGGCGGCGCTTATGGATATGGCTATGGATACGGGTACGGATACGGGTATGGTTACGGGTATGGTGCTGAAGAGAGTCAAAATTAAGCAATTTGCTTAACGCTCTTTTGCCGCTATGTCTTCAACCTGAGGGCTGCTTTCGAATGTATGAAGAATTTTTTGGATTTAGCGGCAAACCGTTTCAGCTATCGCCTGACGCTCGCTTCTTCTATCCGAGTAAAGAGCACAAGCGTGCGTTGTCCTTTTTGCAGTATGGCCTGGGGCAGGCAGACGGTTTCATTGTCATTACCGGTGATGTTGGAACTGGCAAGACCACACTCGTTCAGACCCTCGTTGGCGATCTCGACCCAAACTCGGTCATGTTTGCCAACATTGTTACTACCCAGCTTGAAGAAAATGACCTGCTAACCCTGGTGTGCATCAACCTGGGTATCCCGGTTGATGCCGGCAAGAGCAAGGCGCTGTTGCTCAACGAACTCGAGAGATTTTTCACTCACCGAGCGGCCGAAGGGCGGCGCGTGTTGTTGATCGTTGATGAAGCGCAGAATTTGCCTCCGCGCTCAGTCGAAGAATTGCGCATGCTGTCCAATTTCACCCACGATTCAAGACCATTGGTTCAGGTGTTTTTGCTGGGTCAGGAAGAATTTCGCGGCACATTGCTCTCAGATGGCTTTGAGCAACTGCGGCAACGGGTTATTGCCACCTACCATCTGAATCCACTAACCGATGATGAGACCCGGACCTACATTGAACACCGGCTCAGCACGGTGGGCTGGTCTGGTAATCCTGAATTCACGGACGACGCATTTTCTGAAATTTACGAATTCAGCGAGGGCGTACCGCGACGGATAAACAACCTTTGCGATCGGTTGTTACTGTTTACCTTCCTGGAGGAACAATCCAGCGTTGATGTGTCGGTGGTTAAGGCGGTTGCGGAAGAAATCGGCAGTGAGTTCTGGGGGCGGGCGCCAACACAGCAAGCGGATTCAACAGGCCCCAAATTGCGGCCTGATCCTGCGACGGCGTCCGTAACCGATGTGTTTAACACACCTGGGCAGCCACTCGAGTCCATGGCAAACCTGATGTTCGATAAGGCAAACTTTCAGCAGCGTTTGTCGTCAATGGAAGCCTCGATTGAACGTCTGACTGAGACGACTCGCGAAGAACTCGCCCAGATTCGCTCAATCTTGCTGCGGCTGGTGAAAACCCAGGCGCGCATGTTGCCGCCGTATCAAGCCGACGGCCAGCCTCTGGTGCAACAGGCGCCAAAGTTTGATGTGCATCTGGCGGATGCAGATAAAAGTGATCACGCCAAGCTGGATCGGGATGCGGTTGAAGCACATGGTGCAGACCCAAGGCCAATAGAGAGGCCAATAGAGAGGTCGATAGGTGAGCCACCTGTATCGCTGACGTCGCGCCCTCGCAGTGGTCCACGTTAAGTAGAGTTATCTGCTATCAGTGAAAGTCTCTCGACTTAAACGCCGCGATCTCGTGCAGTTCGTGGCTTAGGTCGCTGATATGTCCGGCTACCACATGTATCACCTCATTTTCTCGCTCAACCACCCCCTTGATGAGCAGTA
>CAZWMD010000030.1:0-16823 GCA_964634815.1 uncultured Pseudomonadales bacterium
TCTGATACCAGAGAACAATCAAGCAGATGCAGTGGGTCGGCGATCATCCGGCTGGTAAGGACGTCGTCAACGGTTATTGGGTCCTGCTGTTCTGCGTAAGGATTAAGGGTTGCGTGTTTTCTGGTGTTAACGGCGACCTGGGCAAACTGATCCGGTGTTGCGCCGTACTTGTGCATGTAAGCTTGCGCAATCAAGGCGTAGTAGCCAGGCACAGTGCACCCATAGGGTGTCTCAAACTGTGGATGGCCACTTGATGACTGCATGACCTTGGCCTGTTCTCGTGTGAGGCCTGTGCGCAGACTGTCTGCCATTGATACCAAAACCGTATCGCAAAGACCGGTAGCAATTGCGCAGGCCGCCTGGTAGATCACACTAAATGTGGTGCCGCCACCTGCACCTGCGCTTACGCAATAGCGTGGAAAAATCTGTAGGTATTCCGCCATCATCTCTGCGTGGTACATGTGCGGCTCAGCCATGCTGTTGCACGTGATTAGCCCATCAATGTCAGCGAGTTCCAATCCTGCGTCAGCCACAGCCTTGAGCGCTGCCTCTGCGCAGAGAGCCGTAGCACTCTTGTCAGAGACTTTTCCGACCCGAGTATCTGCCGCGCCGATAAAAGCTGTAGCGCCTCGAAGGCCTCTTTGTTGGCTCATGGTATGAGTCGTTTGAGTACAGCGCTGCCGGGAGTGATCACAGTCTGTTCCTGATTTTTCACAAACAGCTCGACCTTAATCTCAAGGGCGTTGCCAGGCTGGGTGCCGCCAGCGTTGTCGCGAATAACCTGCGTCACTACCCCGCCTGTAGTGAGTGTCTCTCCAATGTAGGCGGCCGCGCGGTTACTGTAGGTCAGTTTGGCGAGGAAAAACTCGTCGCTGTCGACTGCGTCTGCCAGCAGGTTGTCGATAGTCTGCGCGAGCCAATCACCCATCTGGGGTCCCGCAATAACCAGGCCATCGTAACCTTCTTCTGATTTTGCATAGGGCAGATCGTAGTGAATACGGTGGGCATTCCACAGAGCAGCGTTGTAAAAAAACAACTCAGCATTCGAGGGTGTGTACTGGCGCTGCGGTAGCACATCATTTTCTCTGAGCTCTGCAAGCCTTACATCGCTCATCGCAGAATCCTTGTGGTGGTCTCCGTAACTACTGGCGAGCCGTCTTTGCCAGTAACAGACAGCACCACTTCGTAGAAAATGAGGGCTCCACTTCGGCCGGCTTTCTCATAGACCTTGGTCAGAGTTCGCACGGCTGTCAGTGCGTCTCCAGGACAGATTGGTTGGTGGTAGTCGATTTCAAGGCCACCAGCCATTGCCCTGGTTAACGGGAACGTTGGCACAAATCGATCGATAGCAACGCCGTCTGGTGATAATTCTGAGAGGGGCACAACGGGCCAGAAGAGAGCAACGTGAAATAGCGGCGGGGCCACATCGCCTGCAAGATAGCGCTGTTGTTTCTGTGCTGTTGCGATTGCATATTTTCTGATATCTCGCCGGTTGACGATTTCGTGCTGAGGTTCTGACGCCTTGCCAATATGCGCCAGATCTTGATCTCGTAGTAACTTCTCCGTGCGATCTGTCATGGGGTAGCGCCTGAGTCTTGATCATTCCGGTGTTTGTCCCGCAGCTCACGCTTTAATATTTTGCCGGTTGGGGCCTTGGGCAGGCTGTCAACAAACTCAATGCGTCGGGGCTTTTGATAAGAGGCAAGATGGGCTTTTGCGGTATCTGTAATTTCTTCAGGCGTAGCCTTTGTGCCAGGCTTTAAGACAACATAAGCCATAACACTCTCGCCCCATTCGTTGTCCGGTATGCCGATTACTGCAGTCTCAAGAACGCTGGGGTGTTGATGAATAGCGGCTTCAACCTGTGTTGAATAGATGTTCTCACCACCAGAAATAATCATGTCTTTGGCGCGGTCAACGATGAACACGTAGCCTTGCTCATCCCACACGGCGATGTCTCCGGTATGCATCCAGCCGTTCTTGATGGTTTCCTGAGTGAGTTCGGGTTTGTTCCAGTAGCCTTGCATATTAGCTTCTGATTTCACCAGTATTTCGCCTGGGGTTGTGCTGTCTTTGGGAGTATCTCGCCCATCTTTGTCGACGAGCTTTACTCGCGTAACAAATCCTTCCCGGCCGCAGGATTCCAGCCGCTGTGGGTTGTCTCCGGCAATGGCGGCGGCGTGATCCTCCTGGGCAAGAAACGTCATTGTCATGCCTTCGGTTTGGCCGTAACCCTGGATCAGAGTGCACGGAAAAGCATCGAGGGCGGCTTTAACCACGGTTTGTGGCATAGGGCCACCGCCGTATTGAATGTTACGCAGACTAGACAGATCAAAGCGCTCGAAGTCTTCTACTGCCATCATCCAGTTAAGCATGGTGGTGATACCCAGAAACGCTGACACTCGTTCTTTCTGGATGACCTCCAGCGCTTTGCGAGCTTCGAAATTTATGAGCACAACCGGGCAACCATGGGCCAGGTAGTTCATAGCCAGGGCAACAGGTATGTGGAACATCTGGCCCGTAAGCATGTATACATCGCTGGGTACAATGCGCTCTGCCACAGTTTGGTTAATCATGCCCATATACAGGCTGTGGTGGCTATGCAGTGCGCCTTTGGACAGGCCGGTTGTGCCGCCCGTGTAAAGAATGAGTACCGGATCGTGGTCGCCGGCGTTCTGGCTTGAACCGACGGTTGGGGTGTTGCCGCTATTGATGAGTGCAGAGAAGCTGCCATCGCCGTCAGTCTCACATTCCAGATAGTGATCGATTTTGATCCGGTCTTTAAGGCTCGCAACAGTTTCGCGGAACTCAGGCGCACTCACCAAAACACTTGGTGCGCCGTCTTCCAGTATCCGCAGCAATTCTTCTTCGGCCAGTCGCCAGTTCAGTGGCTGAGCAATGAATCCCGCGTGAGCACACGCAAAGTAAACGACAAAATAGTCGATGCTGTTCTTTGCAAGTATTGCAACCCGGTCACCTTTCTTGAGGCCTTTATCAAGCCAGGCATTAGCCAGCCGAACCGATTTTTCATGTAACTCGCCAAAGCTCTGACGCTCCCCGGTGGTGGTATCTACCAGCGCATCTCGAGCAGGGTCGAGGTTCGCCCATTTAGCAGTGATGTCACTAAGGTTCATGGATTAGTAGGCCATGTCCAGATCAATGCAACGATGGGCAATCTGCCAATCGCCGTTGTTGTGCTCAAACTTGTCTCGGTAGTAGCCACTGGTAACCAGACGAATTGCACCGTTTTCTACCGAGGTAATGGTCAGATTTGCCGTACACTGAACGAGCCCGCGCGAATCAATACCCTGAAAATACAGATTGGTAATCAGGTGGCGTCTGATGTCGGTTTGCGTCTCGGCGGCGTCGCGCATTAAACCCATAATGGTATCTCGCGATTCGAAATGGATGGGCTCTGCGTCGGCTATCTTGATCTCCAGCGTTGCGTCTTCGGTGAAACCCGCCTCCAGCAAGTCCATCTGGCGTTCATCCAAGGCGTATGCACTGCGGGCCAGTGCCTCGTGTATCGCTTGCTTTGTTGCAAGATCTGGCTGGCTCATCGCGGATCCTCCCCATCCTCTTTTGATGCGTTTAAACCGTACACGCCGCTTCGCTTGACTGCAATTCCTGGCACGCGCACGATGGTCGATGGCCGTTGATTTGAAAACTGATTCATAGACTTTTTTGTTATGGGGTTGTTATGGGCAGTCTCAACGGTGACAGTCTTGGCGGGAGGGAGCGTGAGCGAGGGACCTAATAAACAGGGCAAAACACCCTACACAGCGGTTCGCCCAGAATCGCTGGACGACATCAATCTGCTTGATGCCAAGTTGCAAAACTGTCCTTATCACGCGTACCAAAAATTGCGCGATGAGGCCCCGGTTTGGCAAGATCCGGTGACCGGATTTTACGTGGTGTCCCGATTTGAGGATGTGCGGGCAGTACTGCTAAACCCAACGGATTTCTCAAGCGATATGTCCAGTGAAGGTCAGGGTAGCTCTCGAAGCCGCCTCGATCAGGAGCGTGCGGCACGCATGCTGGAGCTCTATGAAACCAGGGGCTGGGTGCCTGGCGTGACCTTGGCCGGACGCGATGATCCTAACCATCGCGAAATGCGCGCAATGTTCAATGAAGCCTTTCGGCCGAAGAGAATTGAAGCGATGGACCCCTTTGTTAAGGATATCGCCTATCGACTAATCGATAGTTTTGTTGCTGATGGCCAATGTGACTGGATTGCACAGTTTGCGATACCACTGCCTTTGATCGTCATAGGCCATCAGGTAGGCGTACCTGAATCGGATATCTGGCAGATCAAGAAATGGACTGATGCCTGGGTGCAGCGTCTTGGCATGATGCAAACCGAAGAAGAAGAGCGCTGGTCGGTTGAGATGGAAATCGAAGCCCAGCACTATTTTCAGCCAATTTTTGAGCGGTTGCGTGCTACGCCAGATGACACCTTGCTTTCCGAAATGGTTAACCGGGTTATTCCGGAGTGGGGGCGAACGCTTAATGACAATGAGCTGCATGCCGAGATGATGGCAGACACCTTTGTGGGTGGTTCTGAAACCACCACCAATGCGATTGGTTACGGCGTGAAACTGCTTATTGAAAACCCGGAAGCCTGGCAGCAGCTTAAGAGTGATCCTGACACCTATCTGCGACCCTTTGTCGAAGAGGTGCTGCGCCTAGAGGGCCCGGTCCAGGGATTGTTTCGACTGACTCGCAACGAAGTAGAGCTTGGTGGCGTGTCTATACCGGCTGGATCAATGGTTAATGTGCGTTATGGGGCGGCTAATCTCGATGAACGCGAATTTTCTTGTCCCGCGGACATCGATCTTGATCGAGACAAACCTGGTCGCCATTTGGCCTTTGGATCTGGTATCCATCATTGCCTCGGAGCACCACTCGCACGCCGAGAACTCTATTGGAGTTTCAAGGCGCTGGTTGATCGACTAGAAACCATGCAGTTTCTGCCAGACATGAATGATTTTTCGGTACAGCCGAGTTTCTCTTTGCGCGCGCTGAATGAACTTCACATTGAGTTTGAAGCAACATAGGTGGACGATGCCTAAGGGGAGCCGCGATCTGTGATTGAAGATATTCCAACCCGATTTCAGGACAAATAGCGTCGCCTGCTCAACCTTGCCGTTGAGTTATTTGATGTACCTGTTGCTCTTATCATGCAGATTGGTCCGTCTCAACTTGAGGTTCTGGTTAGTAACCAGAGTCCTGACAATCCCTATCATGAGAAGACAACAGAACCCGTTGACTCAGGACTTTATTGTGAAAGGGTATTCGCTACCGGTCAGGAATTACAGGTTCCTGATGCATTGGCTGATCCAGCGTGGAGTGAAAACCCGGACGTTCGGCTCGGTTTGATCCACTACCTGGGCGTGCCCCTGATTTGGCCCGACGGCAGCAAGTTTGGCACCCTGTGCATTCTGGACCGTCGACCCCGAGAGCATGCGAGTGTATCGCGAAGACTCTTGCAGCATTTTAGGGAGCAGATAGAGACCGACTTCAGCCTGATTGAATTTGAGCAAGAACTGGTTGATTCCAACGATCAACTTGAACGACTTGTGGCGCAACGAACAAAAGATCTGCGTAGTGAAATGGCGCAAAGACAGCGATTGGAAGATGCATTGCAGCATGTCCGAAAAATGGAGGCTCTGGCACAGTTAGCGGGTGGGGTCGCACATGATCTGAACAATATTCTTTCAGGTATCGTGAGTTTTCCAGACTTGCTGCTCGCGCAGATGAATTCTGATGATCCTCAAAGAGCGGCATTGAAAACTATCCGGGATTCGGGCGTTCGGGCAGCGAGCGTTGTGCAGGATTTGCTCTCGGTCACCCGACCGATACCTCGAGCGACAACGGCAGTTTGCATCAATTCGATTGTGCACGGCTTTCTTGAGTCGCCCGAAGGGCTATCTCTTACGCTAGATAATCCTGACGTTCAGATTGAGCTGGCGCTGGACCCGGAATTGCCGGATATCGACGCCGCACCGGTTGATTTGACCAAGGTTCTGATAAATCTGGTGATTAATGCCATAGATGCTATAGAGGCGCTCGATAAGAAACCTGCCAAGGGAGTGCTTAGTATTTGCACTCGAGTCGAGCACAGGGATGAGGTGAGCCGGCCGCTGCTTAAGCGGAATGACTATGTAGTACTCAAGGTGGCCGACACCGGCATAGGCATGGACCACGAGGAACAGCAACGCATCTTTGAGCCCTACTACTCAAGTAAGAAGCTCGGTCGAAGTGGTACCGGCCTGGGTTTAACAGCGGTGTGGAATGTGGTTGATCTGCTTAATGGCAGGGTCTTTGTTGACAGTTCACCCGAGGGCACCGTTTTTGAGCTGTTTTTCCCTGCTGCCGAGCATCAGCAACAGCCACAACAACAGCAACAGTCTATGTTGTCTTCAGAGTCTTTGCCGGGCCTGGCACACGAGGGAGAGCTGCTTAATACTGGAGATGGCCAGCGCGTGCTTGTCGTTGACGATGAGGAAACACAACGTGTCCTTATCAGCGCAATGCTTGCAACCTTGGGATACCAAAGCACCAGGGTATCGTCCGGCAAAGAGGCGGTTGATTTGCTTGGTTCTGATGCCTTCGATCTGATCGTTGTGGATATGGTTATGCCACCGGGTATGAATGGTATTGAAACCATTCAACAATTGAGGCGTATCTCTCCGGCTCAGAAGGTGATTGTGTCAAGCGGGCTCCTGGAAGCGGAAGAAATCCGCGAGCTCGCTGGGCTGGGGGTCTCTACGATTTTGACCAAGCCTTATAAGCTTACGGAGCTTGCACAAGCCCTGGGCAGTGAGCTGGCCATTGAGTCTGTTCTCGATTAACCCTCTGATGGTGCTGCGCGCCAGGGCTTGCGATAATTCTCTCACTCCAGAAACAAGCTACATTGAGATCAGGCCATGAGAAGAGCTGCAATTGTTCGTCCCCTTCGCACAGGCGTTGGTAAATACCTGGGAACTCTGAGTGGGCTCAACGCTGAAGATCTCGGGGCGCTGGTTATTAAGGCACTGGTTGAGCGATCGGGTATTGATCCTGATCGCATTGACGAAGTGACCTTTGCCCAGGGCTATCCCAGTGGCGAGGCACCCTGCATTGGCCGCTGGGCGGCGCTTGCTGCTGACCTGCCCCTGCATGTATCTGGAACCCAGGTGGATCGGCGTTGTGGTTCTGGACTGCAAGCGGTTGCCAATGCCGCGATGATGGTGCAGACCGGAGCCGCTGATGTGGTGATTGCTGGCGGCGCTGAGAGCATGTCGAACGTTGAGTACTACAGCACAGATATGCGCGGCGGCGCGCGAGCGGGTTCGGTCACTCTGCATGATCGACTTGAGCGAGGTCGGGTACGCTCCCAACCAGAGGCAAGATTTGGTCAGATCTCGGGCATGATTGAGACGGCTGAAAATCTTGCCAACGAATATCAGATCAGCCGAGAGCAGGCGGATGCCTTTGCCGCGCAATCACAAGAACGCGCCGCCCAGGCCTGGGCGGAAGGCAAGTTCGATGATGAGTTGGTACCTGTTGAGGTCCCGCAGAGAAAAGGCGAAGCGCTCGTGTTTGCAAGCGATGAAGGTGTTCGGCCGGCCACCACCACTGACTCGCTTGGCAAGTTGCGCCCGATTACTCCGGGCGGCGTGGTGACTGCAGGCAATGCGTCACAACAAAATGATGCCGCCGCCGCATGCCTGGTTGTTGCCGAAGACAAGCTGGAAGAGTTGGGTCTGACGCCCAGTGCCTGGTTTGTGAATTGGGCGGCATCGGGTTGTCATCCCGCGACCATGGGTATTGGTCCCGTTCCGGCCGTCGAGAAGCTGTTTGCGCGCACGGGCCTGTCTTTTAACGATATGGATCTCGTGGAGTTAAACGAAGCCTTTGCCTGTCAGGTTTTGGCGGTGCTTAAAGGTTGGGGCTTTGCAGATATGGATAAGCTGAACGTCAACGGCTCGGGAATTTCCCTGGGGCATCCGATTGGCGCCACCGGCGGCAGAATTCTCGCCACCATGCTTGGTGAACTACACCGACGACAGGGGCGCTATGCGCTTGAAACCATGTGCATTGGTGGCGGCCAGGGTATAGCCGCTATCTTTGAACGCGCCGCCTGATCCGGACGAAACCGAAGATAAGTGCGTTTAGGCTTTCCAGTACCTGTCTCTCAGCAATCGCTTGTAGAGCTTGCCAGTAGGCAAGCGGGGTAGCTCATCCATAAAGTCGAACGAACGGGGTACCTTGAACGACGCCAGATGGTCTCGTGCCCAGTGCTTTAATTCTTCGGCCAGTTCATCGCTGGTGCTTACCCCGGGTGCTACCTGAACCACCGCCTTCACTTCTTCACCGAACTCCGGGTTTGGCACCCCAAACACCGCAACATCTGCCACGCTCTTGTGCATGATCAGGGCGTCTTCAATTTCCTGGGGGTAGATGTTCACGCCGCCGGAAATAATCAGGTAAGCCTTGCGGTCTGTGAGAAACAGAAAGCCATCATCATCGACATAGCCCACATCACCCAGAGCCGTCCAGTTGCTGTGTTCGGGGTGGCCAGATTCTGCGGTCTTTTCGGGCGAGTTGTGGTATTCGAACGGACGGGTGGGTTGCTCAAAATAGATCAAGCCTTCCTGATTGGGTGGTAATTGTTGGCCCTGTTCATCGCAAATTCGCAGTTCGCCGCTTACAGCCTGACCTACCGAGCCTGGGTGAGCGAGCCAGTCTCTGGGACCAATGATGGTTAGGCCATTGCGCTCGGTACCAGCGTAATACTCCCAGATGATTGGTCCCCACCAGGCCATCATTTGCTGTTTCACCTCAACAGGGCAGGGGGCAGCCGCATGGATCGCGCAGCGATGGCTAGACAGATCGAAACGCGACCTCACTGCTTCATCAAGTTTGAGCATCCGCACGAACATGGTCGGCACCCACTGGCTGTGGCTGATCTTGAAGCGTTCTATGTTCGCCAACGCTTTCTCTTCATCGAATCTTGGCATCATGACCACGGTACCGCCGTGGCTGAGGACGCGCATGCAAAAGCCAAAGGGTGCGGCGTGGTACAGAGGTGCTGGTGACAGATAAATACTCTGTTCATCTATCCCGTAGGGCGAAGGGCTGTTGCCTCCCGGAATCCCCAGCTCAACAGATTGATCGGGCAATGGCCGTTTGATCCCCTTTGGTCGCCCGGTTGTGCCCGAGCTGTAGAGCATGGAATCGCCTTGCAGTTGTTCGCGTTGTGGGGTCGCGTCATAAGGTTCCAACGCCTTATCAAGAGGCTCCCAATCTGCCAGCGCGCCTCTTGCGAGGAGTAGCAGTGGGTCGTTTTCAAGGTATGCCGCAAGATCGGCTGTGGCTGTAACCTCCATCGAGGCGATAACAGCCTTTGCGCCTGAATCATTCACGATATAGGCGGCTTCTTCTGCGGTGAGGTAGCGGTTAATACAGGTGATATAGATGCCCGAACGGAATGCCGCCCAGCTGATCTCAAAGAACTGCAGATGGTTTTCCATGAGCAGTGCAATGTGATCGCCGGGGTTGATGCCGCGGCCCAGCAGAAGATTGACTAGCCGGTTCGAGCGGTCATCGAGTTCGCGCCAGGTGGTAGTTTCTCCGGTATCGGCATGAATCACTGCGGCGGCGTCGGGTTTTAGTTTGCTCCAGTGGCCTGGGTACATCTCAATCCTGTTGGGTGCTAGCTTTGAATATCAAGCTCTCGGTAGTAGTCCTTACCTGTCGCCTCGTACTCTCCGCGCATTTTCATAAAGGTCTCTCCGGCCGAGCCTTCTTCCGTCAGGGTGAGATCCTGCCGAATGAAGTTAACGCTGTCCGGATTCAGCGTGCGAGCGATAGACCAGTAGCGATCAGCCTGTTCCGCAAGTCCGTGCTCCCGAAACAGATTGGCCAGTCGAAACGCTGCGTCTGCTTTCATCTGCTCTGCGCTGTGGGCGCGGATGTTACTGGCTACAACTTCTGGGGGCTGCACATGCACACTGCGTGCGCCCTTGGCTACCCAGTCTTTGAGAGCCGGGGTGTATACGTCATTGCCAAAAGAAATGCTCTGTTCACCATCACCAAAGGTGTGGATTTTGGAATAGGTACCTTCATCGATACGCACGATTCGGCCTTCTTCGTCTATCCAGGCCGCAGAGGGTACATTCACAAAGTTAAACGCTGAGCTAATGATGTGGTCTGTATCAATTACCTGAATGAAGGTTGGATTGGCTGCATCAAAAATGGGTCCGGCCGCAGCTTCGCCGCCGACGTCCTGAGCCGCGCAGATAATGACAAAATTTGGGTCGTTGATCTCTTCATACACTTGTTGCCACACGGGCACATCAAGAAAGCAGCCTCACCACGACGACCAGGTGACAATCAGCGCCTTCTTGCCCTTAAGATCGGCCAGGCGAATGACCTCACCGGATCTGTCTGTGACCTCGAGATCAGGTGCCTGGGCACTGACCATGGTGCTTTCTCGCTTTGCAGGCATTTCTGCAAAGCTCCATACCCGAGCCGCTTCGTCAGCCAGCCAGGGTTGCTCCAGCAGATCGGCGAACGCGGTGAGGTTGAACCACTGTTGACCATTGTGTTCGGGCACAAGGTCGTCGGTGAGGGGAATACACAGACCTTCAAAACAGGCGCCCTCAGGCTTTAGCTCGAAGCCGTTTATAGTCACAAGGTCTTCTGGCCGAACAAGCAGTGCATCACCCTGTTCACAGGTTTCGGACAGCAAGATTCGCCGGCCTTGATAGAGCACCGTTGAGCTGCCTTCGGGGTGTATCGGCGACGTCTCGAACGGGTTTCTTAGTTCGGGATTCGCCATCATAGCTTTTGCCATGCTGGTCTCCTTTGTGTGCAAGGACATCTGAAAGGACAGCTTAACGGAAACCATGGATTAACCCTAAGAAGGCCCAGATAATCTGGAGAAATGACATATAACTCGTTGTTAATAAAAAGAAATATAAACAGAGAAATTTTCTAGAACAGTGTCTTTGTGATTCATTTTGCGGCTTTTAAGCCCTGTGTTGCAGCGCCGGAGGAACTTCGAGACCCGCTCAGGGTCTTTGTTGTACAACTTGTGTGAGGTTTCTATGTCTATATCCCAAGCCCCCGTTCTGGTTGCCGTTATGGCACTACTCACGATCTTTTCGGGGTGCGCTCAAAGTAGTGAGCCAGCGACCAGTTTGACCACCACCGCTTCGAATACTACCGCCAGCATTGTTGTTGCCGGAGGCTGTTTTTGGTGCATTGAGTCGGACCTTGAGAAGTTGCCAGGCGTTGGTGATGTGGTCTCAGGTTATGCCGGTGGATCAACGTCAGAGCCAACCTATCGAAACCACGCTGACCATCTCGAAGTTGTCGAGGCGCCTTATGACCCCTCGGTTATCTCCTATGCCGAGCTTGCGGCCTATGTGTTGCGACATATTGATCCGCTGGATGCAGGCGGACAGTTTTGCGACCGGGGCCATAGCTACACCACCGCATTGTTTTATCGTACGCCCGAGGAACGGGCTGCGGCCGAGGCGGCGATCGCTCAAGCTGAGTCTGAACTGAAGCAACCTCTTGCAACCCCGGTCCGCGAACTCGACAAGTTCTGGATTGCCGAGGGTTACCATCAGGATTACTACAAGAAAAACCCGATTCGTTACAAATACTATCGAAATGGTTGTGGCCGCGATGCGCGTGTGGCAGAGGTTTGGGGCAAGTAAGGCGCGAGCCTGATCTCGGCGGCGAGACACCATCTTTCAGGGGAGATAGTCAAAAAATTTGCATTGATTGGCTGATCCACTGGATCGCCTAAAATTATTCGCGCAAGTCTCTTACAAGCAGCTTCATCTAGGACGCTCAATCCCTCTATATTAAGCGGTTGTATGTTCTAGGATTGCCCCTTATGGCGAAGCGCGTCTATTTGTTCAATGAAGGCGGGAAGGATGATCGTGACTTGCTGGGAGGCAAGGGCGCTAACCTCTGCGAGATGACCAAGCTGGGGTTGCCCGTGCCCTTTGGTTTTGTAATCACCACGCCCACCTGCAACGAGTTTTTCCAGCGTGGCAACAGTCTGCCCAATCTGCTGGAGCAGGAGTATCGAATAGCGCTGCACCTGGTGGAACAGCAAATGGGGGGGCGCTTTGGCGACCCGGAAAACCCCTTGCTCTTTTCTGTACGTTCCGGGGCCGCGGTTTCTATGCCAGGCATGATGGACACCATCCTCAATCTCGGTCTGAACGACGAGATTGCAGAAGGGCTCGCCAAAAAAACCAATAACCCGAGGTTTGCCTACGACTCTTATCGGCGTTTCATCCAAATGTTCGCCGGTGTTGTGCTCGGCGTTGATGGCGAGAAATTTGAAGACGCCATAAGTGACTACAAGAAAGCGAACGACCTTAAGCTGGATGTGGATCTCAGTGCCGAAGACTGGCAAGCGGTTATTGAGGTATTCAAAACCATCACAGAGTTTCCCCAGGATCCATTCGAGCAGCTTAAGCGCGCCGTAGAGGCTGTATTTCTTTCCTGGTACTCGCCGCGAGCCCATATTTATCGAGAGATGAACAATATCCCCGAGTCGTTGGGTACGGCAGTTAACGTCCAGGCTATGGTGTTTGGTAATTTTGGCGAAGACTCAGGCTCGGGCGTTGCGTTTACTCGCGATCCTTCTACGGGAGAAAACCGTTTCTTCGGCGAATACCTGTTTAATGCAGCCGGAGAGGATGTGGTTGCAGGGATTCGAACCCCAGAACCTATTGAAAATCTCAAGGTAAAGAGCCCAGAGGTTTATCAAGAACTTTATGAAACCCAGGCCATGCTCGAGAAACACTATCGGGATATGCAGGATATTGAGTTCACGATCCAGGAAGGTCGCTTCTATATTCTGCAAACCCGGGGTGGTAAACGTACTGGCCGTGCTGCGGTAAAAATTGCTGTAGATATGGTTAACGAAGGGCTGATCAATGAAAAGCAGGCCTTGCTGAGAATTAGCCCTGAGCATGTTGAAACCTTCTTGCATCCGATGGTGGATCCCAATGCGAAAACCAACATCGTCGCCACTGGTTTGCCGGCAAGCCCCGGTGGAGCCACAGGGCAGGTGGTGTTTTCTGCTGACGAGGCGGTGAGTGTCGCCGCAGGTGGCACAGCCGTTGTGCTGGTGCGCCGCGAAACCACGCCCGAGGACATACACGGTATGAAGGCGGCTGAGGGTATCCTCACTGAGCTGGGTGGTATGACCTCGCACGCGGCTGTTGTTGCGCGTGGAATGGGTGTGTGTGCGATAACCGGTTGTGGTTCGCTGACCATAAACTATGCCGCTGGCACGGCGACCACGGCTGATGGCGTTGTGATAAAGCGCGGTGATGTGATTACCCTCGACGGGACCGCCGGTGATGTCATGCTGGGTGACATTCCCAAAACCGAGGCAAGTGCCAACGATGACTTTCGGTCGCTCTTGTCCTGGGCTGACAAGCATCGGCGGCTGAAGATTCGCGCCAACGCGGATACCAAGGAAGATGCCGAGAAAGCCCGGGAGCTGGGTGCGGAGGGTATTGGCCTGTGCCGCACAGAGCACATGTTCTTTGACGCGGAACGTATCATGGCGATGCGCGCAATGATCCTTTCTGAGACTCTGGAAGAGCGGCAACAGCATCTCGACACGCTGATCAAGTTCCAGCATGAAGACATGCTGGCGCTGTACAAGGCGATGGATGGATTTCCGGTTACTGTACGACTGCTCGATCCGCCCTTGCATGAGTTTCTGCCACATACCGAGGCCGACATTGAGGCAATGTCACAGGCGCTCGGTAAACCTCTCGAAAAGATTCGTGAAATCACTGCAAGTCTTAGCGAAGTAAATCCCATGCTTGGTTTCCGCGGTTGCCGGCTTTCGGTGGTGTACCCGGAAATCACCCAGATGCAAGTGAAAGCCATTATTGGGGCGGCTATTGAGGCCACAGAACAGGGCTTTAAACCTTTTCCGGAAATCATGATTCCCCTGGTTGTGAACGTTCGTGAAATTCGCCTGATTAGCGATCTTATTGAGCAATGCATTCACACGTTGATGCGTGACAAGAGCGTTTCAGTGTCTTACCGAATTGGTACCATGATGGAAACGCCGCGTGCCTGTTTGAGCGCTGATCGACTGGCGGGCGAAGTGGAGTTTATGAGCTTTGGCACCAACGATTTGACGCAAATGACCTATGGTTTCTCGCGTGATGACTCAGCCAAGTTTGTCCCTGAGTATCTGGATAAGAAGCTGATTGAAAACGATCCCTTTGTATCGCTCGATCAACGCGGCGTTGGGCGGCTCATGAAAATGACAATCGCTGATTCGCGGGCGCAAAAGAAAGGGATTAAATACGGAATTTGTGGCGAGCACGGTGGTGATCCACGTTCAATTCGCTTCTGCCATGAGCAAGGTCTGGACTATGTGTCCTGTAGCCCTTATCGGGTGCCGGTAGCCCGCATTGCGGCTGCCCAGGCTAACGTTGAGGATGATGGCAGTTTTCGAGAGTAGCAATAGCGCATCCCCCTTTGGGATGTTATGACCAAACTCAATCTGCTTGACCGCGCGCGCTCTGTACTCAAAGAGCGCTTTGGTTATTCTGACTTCCGTACAGGCCAGGCAGACGCTGTGGCCGGTGCGCTTGCCGGGCGGGACCTCTGTGTGCTGTTACCCACTGGTGCGGGCAAGTCGTTGTGTTTTCAGGTGCCTGGCCAGGTGGCTTATGAGGCCGGTGCGGGGACGACACTGGTGGTCTCGCCGCTGATCGCATTGATGAATGATCAGATTGCTGGTCTTGGTGCACGCGGCATAAGTGCAGCGGCACTGCATAGTCATTTGTCCGAGCAGGAGCAAAGTGAGATCTTGAGCGCCTTGCAGGCCGGGGATCTGGCTCTTCTGTATGTCTCTCCAGAACGGGCGGCTCAGGCCAGCTTTCGCGAGCAATTGACCGGCGTCATAGTGTCGCGTCTTGTTGTCGACGAGGCGCACTGCGTGAGTCAGTGGGGGCATGATTTTCGACCGGATTATCTGCTGCTGAAAGATCTTCGAGAGATTGTTGATGTGCCGGTCAGTGCCTTAACCGCAACTGCTACACCTGATGTTTCGGCAGACATCTGTAATCAGCTTGGGCTCAGATCGGTCTTGCATGTTACCGGCGGGTTCGATCGCCCAAACCTGAGTTTTGCTGTACTCAACTTTGATTTGATAGCCGCGGATTCCATCAGCACCAGAGGATCTGCCAGTGCTCACGAGGCGGCAAGAATAGCGGCGGTACTTGACGAACTGGAAGGCCAGGGACTGAGAGGCGGCCGAGGCCAGGGGCGCCAGGACTCTGGCCGAGCCCTCGTGTACTGCATAACCCGTAAATCGGTAGAGCGTGTAGCGAAGGCCTTGCGAGATAATGGCGTACAAACCGGTTTCTATCATGCGGGGCGATCCAAAGTCGCACGAGATCGAGCGCAGCAAGCATTTGAACAGGGCCGAACCCGGGTACTGGTTGCGACCAATGCCTTTGGCATGGGTATCGATTTGCCGGATATAAGATTGATTGTGCATTTTCAAACGCCTGCCAGCCTCGAAGCCTACTATCAGGAAGCGGGCCGCGCTGGTCGCGATGGCGATGCCGCTCGTTGCGTTTGTCTTTTTGGGGCGGCAGATCTTGTGACCCAGCGTCGTCTAACCCAGAGTCATTCTGCGACCGCTGTGATGTTGGAACGCCGCGAGCAGGCGCTTGCTGAGATTGAACAGTTCATCTCTGGTACTCGGTGTCGGCACGCGGCTTTGGTGTCGCACTTTACTGCATCAGAAAATGAACCGGCCTGCGGACGTTGCGATGTTTGTCTCAACGTGGTGGCGTCCATCGACAGCCATAGCGCCCTGGAAGTCGGTGATCAGCTGGAAGATCTAACCGAAGACGAGCTGGTGTCCATAGAAGCAGCAGTAGAACGTCTGAGCCGGCCTGTTGAGCGGCTGCAGCTCGCACAGGCGATGCGTGGCGGGCGAGCCAAGAACCTCTCGAGGGGTGGACTGTTAACTATGCCGCAATACGGCTCGCTTGCCGCCTACTCTGAAGAGAGTGTGCTGGTGGCGATCGATGACCTGGTGAAGGCTGGCCGGCTGGTGCGCAAAGGGGGGCGCTCCCCCATGGTCTGGACACCGGGGAAGACGATTGGAACTAACGCCAAGTCGTCGGCAAAATCGTCGGCTCGGGGCGGGATCAGCGTAAAATACGCGCTGGATAGCTATCGCAAGAGAACGGCCAAGTCTCTGGGGTGGAAGCCCTATATGGTTTTACAGCAGAAAGTCATTGCGGCGATCGATGAGGAGCGACCACGTACGCTTGAGCAATTGTCAGCGTTGCCCGGGATGGGGTCGGCAAAGACTGAGCGGTTTGGTCAAGACATACTGGCGATTGTTGAACAGGGGAGCGACGATGGCATCTGATGTCGACAAACTGCTAAAGAAAAACCAGGCACTGAATCAGCTTGATGGTGCGAAGGTGGTTAGCCACGTTCAAAGAGACAGTGAAGGCTGGGTGGTAAACACCCTTATGCTTGAAGGCTACGATGTTCCCTTTAAGTATCGGCGAAAAAAGCGCTACCAAAGTCTTGAGGGTGCGCCTGTTAATCTGACCTACTATTCGCAGCCCGAAACTGTAGCGGGTATAGAGTTTGAAGTTATGAAGGTCGTACGCATTCGCAAGAGCTAAAGGCTCTTAATTAACACAGCTAAAGGCTTCTGTTAAGCACGCTAAAGGCTTCTATTAATACAGCTAAAGGCTTCTTCAAACTGTTCGTTAAGTTTGTAACGTTTAATGGTATGAAAA
>CAZWMD010000030.1:16923-31230 GCA_964634815.1 uncultured Pseudomonadales bacterium
GCTAAAGGCTTCTTCAAACTGTTCGTTAAGTTTGTAACGTTTAATGGTATGAAAAAAATCTTGTGCTTCCGGATAGTGCATTTGCAAATAGAACAACCACTGTTTGACTCTATTACCTAGATAGCGTGCTGGGTAGATATCTTTGGTCACTATGTAAAACTGCTCGAGTAGTGGCAGAATTTTTTGCCATTGGAGGGGGGCGTACTTTGTGCCTGCCACATCGTGGCGAATTTGCAGTGCAAGATCGGGACAGGCGACCAGACCGCGTCCCAACATGAAATCGTTGCAGCCACTGATCTGCCTGCAACGCCTGAAGTCCTCAAGGTTCCAGATTTCGCCATTGGCGACCACGGGTATCGCCAGAGCCTCGACCACCTGTCGAATATAGTTCCAGTAGGCGGGTGGTTTGTAGCCGTCCGCGCGGGAGCGCGCGTGAACGCAGATTTCATTTGCCCCGCCTGACTCTATGGCATGGGCATTGTCGAGATACAGGCTACGGTCCTCGAAGCCAAGGCGAATCTTTGCGGTTACGGGAATTGTCCTGGGAACCGCCGAGCGGACAGCATTAACGATCTGATGTACCAGCTCGGGTTCCTTTAGCAGAATTGATCCGCCACGGCTTTTATTAACGGTTTTGGCTGGACAGCCAAAATTCAAGTCGATGCCCGCAGCTCCCAGTGCGGCGGCGCTCGCTGCGCTCTCGGCAAGAGTTGTTGGGTTGCTGCCCAATAGCTGTACTCTTACGGGGACACCAGATTTGGTGCGGCTTAGTGAGTGTTCGGCACAGCTGCTCATTCCAGGAAGCTCCGGACACTCGCGTTTGAGGGTTTTTGCCGGTAGCGGCAGATCGTTCACTCTGACAAATTCGGTGACACACAGATCTACCCCGCCAATGGCGGTGAGGATTTGACGGAAATGATGATCGGTGACACCTTCCATTGGGGCGAGAAACAGTCGCATGAAGGGTATTATAGAGGTGCTAGGAGTGCAGATCTGATGAAAATACTGAAAAGACTTGTTCTGGTTTTGGTCCCGCTCGCGCTGATTGTGGCGATCCTTGCACCTATTGGCCCCATGCCGGGCTTCAGGATAGGTGGCGAGATGACGGCCCCGCCAGCGGTCTGGCCAGACACCTCGCAAGTCCATGAGATCAAACTCAAGGTGCCCGGAACGCTACCCCGGGTCGTGATCATCTGGGTGGTTGAGCATGATCAGGAATTGCACGTAGTGGGGTCGAGTGACAGTGGTTGGGTTGCCCGTCTGGGAGAAGGAAAGCCCGTAGAATTGCGCATCGGCGACAATACCTATGCGTTGGACGCGGTTCGAAAACGAACCGGGCTTGCAGATATTCTGGCGGCCTACATCGCCAAGTATGAAGCAGACTATCCAGCTATTGTGGCGGACTTTCCCGAGTATGTGGAAGGTCAAAACCAGTACGCCGTTTTCACGCTCCGCAGAAGCTAAATACAAGGAAATCTAATGACAAACTCATCAACAGAAATAGCGATTCTCGCCGGCGGCTGCTTTTGGGGCATGCAAGACCTTATCCGCAAGATGCCGGGTGTGGTCTCGACCCGCGTTGGTTACTCTGGTGGGGATGTTGAGCACGCCACCTATCGCAACCACGGGACTCATGCCGAGGCGATAGAAATTGTGTTTGACCCGGCTACTCTGAGTTACAGAGAGCTTCTTGAGTTCTTCTTTCAGATTCATGACCCAAGTACGCTCAATCGTCAGGGCAACGATCGAGGCATGTCCTATCGGTCAGCGATTTATTACGTTAGTGACGAGCAAAAGGCCGTAGCGATCGACACAATTGCGGATGTTGACGCCAGTGGGTTGTGGCCTGGCAAAGTAGTTACCGAGCTTGCTGAAGTGGGTCCGTTTTGGGAGGCGGAGCCTGAACACCAGGACTATCTTGAGCGCATTCCCAATGGCTACACCTGCCATTTTATTCGGCCTGATTGGCGGCTGCCGCGCCGCAAAGCGTCGTAACACAGTGAGCCCAGACATCAGAAATTAGTCGCCGGGGCTGACCTCGGCGGCAATGGTTTTCTGATGGCCTTCCATCAGGGTCTTGTAGGAAGCATCAGACCAGCGGCGGTAGTACCCGCGCGCGTAGGCCAGTGCGTTTTCATGGTAGGCAATGGCGTTGAGCTTGTTGTCTGCATAGTTGTTGCGACTACCTATCACTTTGGCAGGTACACCAGCAACAATGCTGTTAGCCGGAAACTGCGCGCCCTCACGGACGATTGAGTTGCCAGCTACAATGCTGTTATCACCTATCTGCGCCCCGTCCATGATGGTTGCGTTGATACCAATGAGGCAGCAATCACCAATGGTGGCGCCATGAATGGTTGCGTGGTGGGTGATTGAACAGTAGGCCCCAATGGTTGATGCCCCCTGGCTGCCAAAATGCACCATCACAAAGTCCTGCAGATTGGTGTACTCGCCAACACTAATATGAGTGTCTTCAACCCGTAACACTGCCTGGGGCCAGATACTCACACCCTCACTTAGACGAACGTCTCCATAGAGTTCGGCGCTAGGGGCGATCCAGGCGACTTTGGACTGATCAATGGTAGGGTCGATCATAAACTGCGGTCTCTAGCTGGCCGAAAAACTGATTTTGCCCGAATGGATTCGCCAAGTGTTAAGAAATTGGTGCAGGTATACTGCGGTGAACTAACTGTGGAAATCGAGTGATGATTCTTGAAGGCCGGGTTGCCCCGGGTTATGAGCGGGTACAGCGACTCTATGAACGCAATATGCGTACCCTCGCGGAACGAAACACGCAGCTGTGTGTGTACGTTGGCGACGAATGCGTTGTTGATTTGTGGGGCAGTGCCATAGATGACCGAAGCTTCAATGGCGATAGTCTGGTTAACGTATTCAGTAGCGGCAAGAGCCTTGAATCGATACTCATGGCAAGACTGAATGATCAGGGCTTGCTCGACTACACCGCACCGGTTACCCGGTACTGGCCAGAGTTTGGTGCGGCCGAAGCCAATCGGGAGAATGGCCCCAGCGGGGCCACAACCGTTGCAGATGTGATGCGCCATGAAGCCGGGCTAGCTGCTTTTGATACGACCTTACCGCTTGCAAGTCTTGCGGCAGGCGCCATAAAAACCAACGCCATTGGGGCGATTATCGAACGTCAGACCCAACGTTTTCCTGTAGGGAAGGATACGCAGCGCGAATACCATGCAATGACTCGTGGCTTTATTGCCAACGAAATATTTCGTCGCATCGAACCCCAGGGGCGTACCATGGGGGAGTACCTGCGTGAGGAGATAAGCCAACCTCTGGCGGCTGACGTTTATCTTGGGCTACAAGATGCTGAAATTGAGCGCCATAGTAAAGTTGCAATGCTTGGTTTTGGTTATCAGTTTCTGCAAGGACTTATTCCACGCGCCCTTGGGCGTCGCGTTGAGCTGAACCTGCCTCAGACACTGAGTAAACTCTCCAGGATGCGTTCTGGAATGAAACGACGCACGACCCTAAAGGCGCCCGCCCCTATTGAGGGAATGAAGCAGCTTTCAGTGTTCGATTCTGATGCGGTAAGTCGTGGTGAGATTCCATCTGCTGCTGCCAAATGCAGCGCTCGTGGTCTTGCAAAGTTGGCGAGTGTTATGGCAAGCGGCGGGGCTACTGGCGAGTTTCAGTTACTTAGTGACCAGGCAATGGCAGCGCTGCACGACAAAACTGTCTCACGACAAATGATGTCGATCACCACAGAGTTTACTCAAGGCGGGCTTGCGAAATTTGGCCTGGCTCGTGAAACCGCTGGTCAGCGTTTGGACAGCGGGATGCACGAGGGGCGCGAAGGTTACTTTGGCTGGATGGGACTGGGTGGTTCTATTTTTCAGTGGCATCCCGAGAAGCGGATTGGTTTTGCTTACGTTCCAACATCATTGAATGTATTGGATATGGTGAATGAGCGTGGCAAGGCCTATCAGGTTGAGGTGACGCGAGCGCTAAAGGATTTAGCATAATCTCGGGGAAGAGAGATAGCATGATTGTCCGAGTCAGTTATTTCTACTGGGCGTACTTTGTCTCGTTGTGGGAATGCCTCCGGCATCGAGGCCAAAAGAACGTATTGCGGTACTTAGCGTTCGCGTACTAAGACCACGCATTGCTTCTCCCATTCTTTCTGCCTGAGCCCTTAACTGCTGATCATCCATCAGTTCGACCAATTCACTTGCGTTGGTCTGGCTGAGCCGCCCGCTCGAAATCAAACCGCTGATCATATGATCGCGATCTGTGCCTGATCTCATTCTCGATGCATAAGCTTCTGCGGCTTGTGCGTCCTGTTGTCCCCAACCCCTGCCCAGGGCTTGAAACAGTTGTGGTGTATCTGTGGCGGGTTGCCGCTCTATCCAATCAGTGGCCGCGCTGGCATCAGTTCGCGTCCAGCTGCTGATGAGCGATTGGCTGGCCGCACGACGGGTGCTGTCGTCAGTGATGCGCTCGATCCGGTCCGCAGCACGGGCGGGATGCTGCTGGGCAAGGCCGGTAACGTAAGAGGTTTCCAGACCGTCCCGCGTGGTTGCCGGTAGTGCAGCCATAAAGCGCTCGGCAGACTCCGGTGCCGTCATACTCAGCGTCAAGATCATCTGGTCACCGCCGCCCCAAGTACGCACCCGTTGCCCGTTGGGGGTATCTAGCTGAGATTGACTGCTCGCAAGCCAGGCCGCAGCGCCTTCAGGATCAGCAGCGGCGCGGGTCGTCCAGTAGCCCAGTTCCGCCTGGCTTCTTGCAGGCCCTGACAATCGTTCCATCAAGGCCAGGGCGCGATCCGGATCTGTCCTCCCAAGCTGGGTGATGACATTTGCTGTCAGGTCGTCTAGCCCCTGGCCCTGAGGTTGAGCATCCAGCCAGTCAATCACTTGTTGCGGATCATCCACAGCGGCAAGACCAAGCAAACTTCCCTGGATTTGACGCCGAACTTGCTGATTTTCGATGTCTGCGCTGGCCTGAAGGGCGGCCCAGGGATCGCTCTGTCCCCACCGCATGAGGTGCTGCATTTGGGCCTGCATTTTTTGTATGGGCTCGGACATTGTCTGGATATCCCTCCAGGCCTCGGCGCTATGGTGCCGGGTGGTGGCCACCAACTGGTCGGGAATGTTGAGTTGCGTCGCTATTGCCTGACGTTGTTCGCTGGTCAGCTCATTGTTTGAACGCAGGATGGCGGTTCCGGCAATGATCTGCTGGGAGCGATTGAGTTGGCCGGCGCGCGCCACGGCATCGTCCAGATCGAGTCGTGCCCGGGCATGAAAGATGGCCCTCAACCAACGCTCGGTTTGTGTCCCCCCTTTGATTAGTGCGTAGTCGATGGCTTCCTCAAAATTCAGTTCAGCATAACGACCTATTAACAGGCTGGTTGCCCCCAGGTAATCGCCACCGGATAGTGCTTGGCCCGAACCCTCAAGCAGTTGCCGAATGCCTGATGCATTCATGGGCGCTGCAAACGCATACAGCGATGCAGATTGTAGAAACTCGCTGGTGATGCCGGCTGTTTCCTGGAGCGAAGTAACCTGGGGAATACCGCTAGCTTCGGCGTTGGTCGCTCTCTGCGGTTGTTGCGCGTTGGTTGGGAACTGCTGCGGCTTGTACAATTCCTGGGTGGGTCCAGGGTAGGCGGGCGCTCGCGTGGGCGATTGTTGCTTCATCCAGAGCGCGCCCGCGGCGAAGCCCAATACCAAACAGAGCGTCACAATTATCAGTCGAGCGACCATACTCTAGCTCCTGCGTCCTTGCTGGTTTCTTGCTGGTTTCTTGCTGCTAGAGCCTATCATGCAAAAACACGAGTGGTTCGGCAAACGTCGGACCAAAGATTGTCAGGCTAGCCGGTTTGATGAAACACCGGCCAGCGCTCGCCCAGTCTACCCTCACTCAGCGTCAACAGGTCGCCAAACTGCAACATCACAAATTCACTCTGGGTGGGCCTTAAAAACATGTAATCGTCGACCTTCAGATCGATACTGGCCGAGGTGGTGACAGGACTTTGATTGGTGCTCTGATAGATAGGCTCGCCTGTGTTGGCGGGTGAGACCATCTGCGCTTTCCAATATCCGCCATAGATATAGTAAAGGCGTTCCAACGATTCCGGAGGTTCCTCGATAAAGGGGTTGTTTTGATAGCGTTTTAGAATAGGGGTGGCGATAAACAACGCAGGGCGATGCGCAAGCAAATGGTGTGTATCAAAGTCGGTTGGCATGACGACACCGGAGCCCGCCGACAGATCATTCATCAGTCGATCTTGTTCATAAATTTTCAAGGTGTGGCTGCCTGCGCCATTGAGCGTTAGTTCCTGGGGGTTGAATCCAGCGCTTGCTAACACTTCAACAAAGCTTGTATAGATTTCCAAAACCGATTTAACAGCCGGGTGGTTTAAATCCGCTTTTAGGCCTGTCAGATGTGGCTCATAGCCCATCAACCCGGCAACGCTTAAATGCTGAGGGTCTCCTTCGATGATCTGAAGCAACTCTGTTAATTCAGCGGGTGTTGTCAGGCCACCCCGGTGCAAACCCACATCTATTTCGAAACTTAATCGCATATGAACGCCAAGCTCCCGCGCAAGGGCTTGATACTGTAATAGTCTGGTTTTTGAATCGATGAGCCACTGCACTTGTTGCTCGGCATGGAATCCCCGTCGATGTTTTTTATAACTCCGGAAAAAAGTCCGCGCCGCGCTAACGGGCATGGGCTTGCCCAGCAAAACATCAGCTTTGGGAAATGATTGGGCAATCTCGTTAAGGAAAGGCTGATGAAACACCATGAGCGCATCAGTGCTTGCCTGTTGCATTACGGCGCGTAGCAGAGGCACTGAAGGCAGCGACTTAACAACGATTCGCCAGGTTTTGGTTTTACCCACTGACGCTGAAATAGCCTTTACGTTGTGTTCCAGTGCTTGCCTGTCGATGAGCATCACAGGCCGACCGGGGCCTTGATCGCGTAGCAGCGCATTGAGCTTGCTGAAGTAAAGATTGTGCGCCTCCTCTTTCTCTTGTCGTTGAGCTTGGGAGGCAAAACCAGCCGGAGCCCAGAGCAGGGAAGAGCTGAGAGCAGTCGCAGTTTGCAATACAGTTCGTCTTCTCATCCTGCTCTTCCTCTTAACTGTTGTGGGTTAGGGTTGAACCGGTTTGTTGGCATCAACTGCAGATACCGGCGCGATGATGCGTTGCTCCCCGGAGCGAAAAAAGTAGTCTGCACCACTTTCTTTGAGATCTTCCGGAGCCGTGGCTGGAACATGAACACCTATCTGTTGTGAACTGTTGAGGCGTTGGGTGAGTAAGGTCTCGCCGCCCGGAATGACAAAAAACCAATAGGGAGGTAAGGCCAAATCGGTTTTTAGCGCCTGCCAGTGTTTATCGTACGGCCGGTAGTTGCTCAGGCGTGGATCAGCATCGCCCATATGCATAACCACCGCCTCGTCAGCAAGAGTTACGCGGTAGAGGATGTTCTGGATATCGCGGCGGCTTGGGCCGCCTGCGTGAGCAATGCGGATTGCCTCTACTCTCAAGGCACCCAGGTTGAGTTGCAAAGGGTCGGCACCGTACTCAAGATCGATAACAACAAAACGCTCGGGAGCCAGGGAGAGCTTTGCGCTATGCAGTTCAACGTGTAAGGCCTCGATGGCCTGTGCGGGGGCAATAAGGCGAGCCGCTGGATGCGCTTGCAAGAACGCCAGGGTATCTGCTGCGGAAAAGTGATCACCGTGAGCGTGACTGACAAACAGCGCCTGGATGTTGTCAAAGGGTGGTTGTGCGTTTAACAGAGCCGTCCTTGTGTGCTCGGGTACTGCTTGATAGGTGCCATAGGTATTGTCATACAGGGGATCAAACACAATCTTGGTGTTTCCCTGGGCAACCATGACACCCTCGTTCCCCAGATAGGTGGCGACCAGATTGGGGGCTTCTGCGTGGGATATGTGCGAAATACACAGTAGGCCAAACAACATCACCGCCTGTCTAAACCAGCAATACCCGTCTACATAGAATTTAGCTAGTGTGGCGATTGGTGATCGGGTGATTCCCGGCATGTCTATTCTCGCTCGGTTATTCATAAAGACGTCATCGGATAGTTGTGGGTCAGGTTTCCAGAAACAATTTCTTAAGGTGATCATTTAGCAATCGACCTGTCGGATCCATTTCAGCTCGCAGTTTTTGAAAATCGTTGAAGTGGGGATAGAGTCTCGACAGTTGCTGTGCTCCCAAAGAATGCACCTTCCCCCAATGCGGACGACCACCATATTTCCAGAATATAGGTTCTATGAGATCAAAGTACGGACGATAGTCTTCACTCGCCATACGATGTATCGAGATCGCCGTATGGTCTTCGTGCCCGGAACTCATGCTGAGCCAGGTGTCATCGCGCGCCACGTAACGGTACTCAAGTGGAAACACGGTATCGATTTCTTTGTCTTGAATCGTTTTCAGGATTTCTCTTAAACAGGGTTCGCCGTTTTCCAGCGGTACCGAGTATTCCATTTCATTAAAGCGGTTGTTGCGTACGTTGCTGAGAATTTTCCACGACTGATCCACCGCTTCAGAAGGACCAATCTGTTTGGCAAGACTGTCAACCAGCGGCTTGCGCTCTCGTGGTGGAAGAGTTGCCCAGTGAGCCATCGCTTGGCCAAAAGCAGCGGCTTCCTCTGGGGAGGCTGGCGGATTGTTGATGGGTTCATCGGTCTCATCGATGGCTAACACCAGCGCGTAGTCTGAGTGGGTAAGTGGAAACATTTCAAAATGTCGATGCGCCAGGGCTGCCTCATCAAAGCCCTGCAACACGTCTTCGATGGGTTGCACCCAGTTTTTGGCCTTGAGTTTGTACGGCGTGCGATTTTGCAGGGTTATTTTTGAGACGACCCCCAGGGCTCCCAGGCTTACCCGGGCGGCGTTGAACAAGTCAGGATGGCTTGCGGCACTTACGTCAATCACTTCGCCGGCCACAGTCACCAGCTGCAGTTCGCTGATAAATCCAGACAGACAGGTGAAGCCAATGCCGGTGCCGTGGGTGGCGGTAGCGGTGGCCCCCGCCAGTGTCTGGCGATCGATATCGGGTAGATTGAGCATCGCTTGGCCATGCTGATGCAGCAATGGACCGATATCCCCCAGTCGCGTGCCGCCACCAAATGTGGCGGTATGTCTGGTCTCATCCTGAGCGAGTAATCCGGATAGCTGATCGAGCACCAGCAGATGACCATCTGTTGGTACCAGTGGAGAAAAGGAGTGTCCTGAGCCGACCGGGCGTACTGGTCCGCTGGATTCAGCAAAAAACCGGGCGAGCTCGTCAACACTGCGCGGAGAAAAGCGATCAGCCGGTTCGCACTTAAGTCCGCCAGACCAGTTTCGCCAGGGGGTTGATTGCTGGGTTGCAGCGCTTGCGCTAGTGGTCGCACCTGTAGTTGCGCTTGCGCCGAACAGTGCGCCTGCCATGGTGCTCGCCAGAAACTGGCGGCGGTTGAAACGGCGGCTCATGATTGTGGTACTTCCGAAACACCGTCAGTCATAAAGTCGATCAGAGCAACAAAGTCGTCGTGCTCACACGCCATGCAATATCCGAGCGGTGGCATTTTTCCAAATCCTTCAAGCGTGTGGGTTAGAAGAACGTCTCTGCCTTTGGCAAGCCGTGGTTGCCACTCCTGCGCGTTACCAATGCGCGGTGCTGAGGCGGTGCCATCGACATGGCATAGCGCGCAACTGCGTGACCACAGTTCTGCCGTGCTTTGATTCGAGATCACCGGCGCGGCTGCTAGTTGAGGATCAGGAGGATTGTCACAACCGGGCAAACAAAGGAGCAAGAACACAACCAGCGCTGTGTTTCTAAGGTCTAAACTGGGGTCGAACCTGGTGCCACACGCTCTATGGTTCCCATTCCTATTTACCATTCCTTTCCCAATTCGTTGAACCGCCCTACATCATATTGCAATGCGATGGTTCGAGGCAGGGCAGTGCGGGGGTAGTCAGGTTCTGGGCGGCTAATCTTTGGACCTCCTGGTATTTGACATTATCGACCTAAATTGTCAAAGTAGAACAATTAGCAAATTGATAATCACGACAATGAGGTCCGCTGTATGAGTTCGCCCAATCCCAACGCGCAAACCCCAGCAGACGCCAGTGCCCAGGGCGCACCCAAAAAGCGCTTCTCCATGCCGGGTGCCGTGGGTGCAAACAGCAAAAAACCGCTGCCTTCGGCCTATGACCTGGCGATCGAAGACATTCTGCCGATCAACCCGCGGCTATTCAGCGAGCATCGCTGGCTAGAGACCTTTGAACGTCTCCGGGCAGAAGATCCTGTGCACTTCAACGAAACCGAGATGGCTGGCCGGTTCTGGTCCCTCACCAAGTACGAGGACATCAAGAAAGTCGACCCAGATTGGCAGACCTTTAGTTCCGCTCAAGGCATCACGTTAGGCTTTCCGGTTGGCGCAGACTTACCACCAGAGATGCTCAATCTCAGCACCTTCATCGCCCAGGACCCTCCTGTTCATGACGAAAAGCGGGCAACAGTGTCGCCGGTAACGGCACCTAAAAATCTGGTGAACCTTGAACCGCTGATTCGGGAACGCACAGCTCGAGTCCTCGACAGCCTGCCTGAAGGCGAAACCTTTGACTGGGTAGACACGGTATCCATCGAACTCACTACGATGATGCTTGCAACCCTGTTTGATTTTCCGTTTGAGGAACGTCGTAAGTTAACGCGCTGGTCAGATATTACCTTTGCCGTACCTGCACCTGGCGGCGTTATCGAATCTATTGAGCAACGGCGCGAGGAGTTGCTTGAGTGCCTCGAGTATTTCACTCGCCTCAAGCAAGAGCGCTTAAATACGCCCGGTAGTGATCTGATCTCTATGCTTGCGCATGGCGAAGATACCAAAGACATGCCTCCCATGGAGTATCTGGGCAATCTGTTGCTGCTTATTGTTGGTGGTAACGACACTACGCGAAACTCGATGTCCGGCAGCGTGTATTCGCTCAACAAGTTCCCCGATCAATTCGACAAACTGAAAGCCAATCCTGCGTTGATACCAAAGATGGTGGCGGAAGTTATCCGTTGGCAAACCCCGCTTGCTTACATGCGCCGCACGGCCAATCACGATGTGGTTGTTGGCGGTAAAACCATCAAGAAAGGCGATCAGGTGCTTATGTGGTATGCCTCCGGTAATAGAGATACCGATGTGTTTCCAAACGCAGACGAGCTTGATATTGAGCGACCCAACGCGCGTGCGCACCTTTCGTTTGGCTTTGGAATTCATCGCTGCATGGGTAATCGACTGGCCGAGTTGCAGCTACGCGTGCTTTGGGAAGAAATTCTGAAACGCTTTGATGACATTAAGGTTCAAGCCGAACCTGAGCGGACGTTGTCCTCTTTTGTTAATGGGTATACGCATCTGCCGGTAACAGTTACGCGCAAGAAGGCGTAACAGACACTGGATCTGCCACGCGTAGCCGTGTTTGTAGACGTACAGAACGTCTACTACACCTGTCGCGAAACTTATGGCCGAAATTTTGACTACAACAGGTTCTGGGCTGAGATCAGTTCTTTAGGGACCTTGGTCGGCGCTTATGCCTACGCCACGGACCGTGGCGACGCCAAACAGATGCAGTTTCAGAATATTCTCCATGCGATTGGCTTTCAGGTGAAACTCCGCCCGGTGCTGAAGCGTATGGACGGCACCACCAAAGCAGATTGGGATGTGGGTATTACGCTTGATGTGTATGAGGCTGCCTCAACCTGTGACACGGTTGTGCTGGTCACGGGCGATGGCGATTTTGACGTTTTGCTGAATCGCATACGCAAGCGCTTTGCGACACGTTCTGTGGTTTATGGCGTGGAAGCCTTAACCTCCAACCTGCTGATTGCTGAAGCAGACGAGTTTGTGCCGATTAAGGAAGCGCTGCTTTTAGGTTAGTTTTGGGAACTGGCTAGAGTATTCCAGTGGCGTCGTAGACAACCTTTCCGTTAATCAACGTCATAAGTATGTTTCCATTTAGCAACGCCTCGCCTGCATTGGGGGTTGTCAATTCAAACGGATCGATGTCCATAACGGTGAGGTCGGCCCACATTCCCGGCTTTAATTGCCCGGTGACCTCCTCTCGAAAACTCGCGTAAGCGGCTTTGCCTGTGTAGGCGCGCAGTGTTTCGCTCAGGCTTAAGGCCTGGTCGGCGTACCAGCCAGCTTCCGGTTGCAGTTCTTTGTTGCGTCGGGTGATAGCCGCATTCAACCCATAAAAAATGTTGTGGTCTGAGCCTGGGTTGTCGGCGTTGAAAATCACCTCTGCGCCGGCATCAACTAATGCACGCCAGGCATAAGCTCCTTTGATCCTCTCAGAGCCCAATCGATCTTCAGCCCAGGTCATGTCTTCGACAGCGTGGGGCGGTTGCATCGAGGCGATGACACCAAGGGAGGCAAAGCGTGGAATATCCTGGGGATGAATCACCTGGGCGTGTTCGATTCTGTGGCGTTCGTCCGGGCTTGCCTGGGTGGATTCGATCAGATCCAAGGTAGCGCGATTGCCGGCATCGCCGATCGCGTGAATGGCAATTTGAAAACCCCCATTGATCACTTTCTGCGCGAGTTCGGTGTCGAAGGCGTAACCGGAACCGCTGATTCCCCGGTGGCCATGTTGATCGCTGTAGTCATTAAGCAGGCGTGCGCCGCGAGAACCCAAAGCGCCATCAAAATAGGCCTTCACGGCCCGGGTAACCAGCATGCTGTTGTTGTCCTGATCTGGACCACGTTGGAGCCAGGCTTCGATCAACCTGGGTTCGCGGAGCGAGAGCATGGCGTAGAACCGTAGTTTGAGTTCGCCATCTCTTTCCATAGCTTCCAATACACGCATCTGCTGTTCGGTAACGCCTGCCTCATGCACAGCCACATAGCCGTCAGCCGCCATTTGATCCAGTGCCAGGGCTAACTGTCGACGCAAGTCGTCATCGGCTGCAACAGGTATGGCGTTGCGTAGTAACTCTGTGGCGCGATTGAGAAACAGCCCGGTGGGTTCCCCCTGGGCATCTCGGCGAATTTCACCGCCAACCGGAGTGGGTGTTTCTGCAGCGATGCCTGCCTCGCGCAGTGCGGCGTTGTTTCCCCAGGCTGCAAAGCCGTGCAGGCTCTGCATCAGTACAGGATGATTTGGCAGGGCCTGTGACAGCAACTCTTTGTCTGGATAGTTGTTTGCCCAGGCGCCTTCATCCCAGCCATGGCCGATAATCCACTCGCCGTCGGGAACATCGCGAGCACGCTCTGCAACCCGCCGAATGGCCTCGACTTCGTCTCGAGCGCCAACCAGATCCACCTGTTCAAGCTTTCGACCCAGCTCAAACACATGGGTGTGAGATTCGATCAATCCTGGAATCACCGTGGCGCCACCAAGGTCAATAGTCCGGGTGTCCGGGCCCTTGAATTTACTGATTTCAGTGGCATCGCCCAAGGCAAGAATAGTGCCGTCGGCGATAGCCAAAGCGCTTGCATCGCCGCCTTTGGTATCTGGGCTGTGGCTCAAACTATAGATCTTGCCATTTGTGAGAATAAGAGACGCAGTACCTGGTGTTTCGCCTGAGTCTTCGGTCGAGCAGGCGGTTACACAAAAACCAACAACCAATAGGCTGAAAACTATCGCCGAGGCAGAGCTTTGTCGGCTCGGTTTTCTTTCAGAACAGAGTTGGTTGGCAGTATTGAAGAGGGTCAAAGTTCGGTTTGCTCCGTTGCCCGCGATGATCACACCAGGACCTCAGCCTAGCAGAATCTACTGGGTTAAAAGTCGTGAAAGTGTGGTTTCATAGGGCCTTAGAAAACTATGAGCCTGGCGGAGCACTTGGCAATGAACCATGACAATTACGTCATCGATGGGTTGATCTCTGCGAAGTCGATCGCGGCTCGGGTTGAGGCGATGGCCGCCGAAATCAGCGATCGTTTCAGTGATACAGAGAAACTCGTTGTGATTGGCCTTCTGCGTGGCTCGTTTATGTTCATTGCTGATCTTGTGCGAGAACTCGAGCTGCCTGTGGAAGTCGACTTTCTCGAAACCTCTTCCTATGGTGATTCAATGGAGTCTTCAAGAGAGGTTCGCATTTTGAAAGACTTGCGGGGTGAAATAGAAGGTCGAGATATACTGGTAGTCGAAGACATTGTAGATACCGGACATACCCTTCATCACGTAGTGAACCTGTTAGGGTCGCGCAACCCTGGTCGCATGCTGGTCTGTGCCTTGCTGGATAAACCCTCTCGACGGGAAGTTGATGTCGCCGCTGATCTGGTAGGTTTTGAGATACCTGATGAGTTTGTTGTGGGATATGGCA
>CAZWMD010000030.1:31330-51846 GCA_964634815.1 uncultured Pseudomonadales bacterium
GCCGCTGATCTGGTAGGTTTTGAGATACCTGATGAGTTTGTTGTGGGATATGGCATTGACTATGCCCAGCGCAACCGCAACCTTCCCTATATTGGCGCGGTACGATTTATTGATGACTAGACCGGACCCAGATGTAAGAACTCTGTGAGTGAATGTACATACAGTCTTACCGGCTGTTTACCTCCTCCCTCTGTCAATCTAAACCCCTCGGCGTACGATACGCAGATGTCGAATACCTTTGCTACACATGTTCTGAGCCAGGCGGCTGCGGGTCTTGCGAAGCGCAAGCAGGTCTCTCCGGGGAACAAAACTCCGGCCCGTCCCGCAGGCGGCTCGCGCGCCAAACCGCCAAAGACCTACGCCTCTGTTGTGCTAATGATGGCTATGGGGGCCTGTACAGGTCAGGCCCAGGCCGCGTCAGATGGCGCGCTAGCCAGATCGGGTGCCAGTTCCACAGCCAAGCTCAATATCTCTTTGACTGTCCCCGAGCGTCTCGAGGCCAGTGGTTTGGGTAAGCTTATCGGCGGAGAAACCCGGGGCTGTGTGCTGGGTCATGGTTCGGGGCGCTACGGGGTTGCTGTTACTTCTGCACACCTCGATTCGCTTGCCCTGAGTTACTCAGCAAATGGCGGGGAATCTCAACTACTCACCTCAAACGTCAGGGACAACCAATTCGAAGGGGCGGGGGCTCAGGGTTGTGCCAAGGGTCAGTCCAACGCACGCTTGAAACTCGTCCAAACACCTTCGTCCCAATCACAAACGCGTACACATTCGACGCCAAAAGCGATCGCACTTACACTGGTGATTTCTCCGGAGTAACTCAGCCTTGATCGCAGTGCGATACCTGGGGCGGTTCATACTTTGCCTGATAGTGATGCCGTTTCTGCTCTGGGCAGGGGCTGCTCTGTGGATTGACGGCCCGGTGCATCGGGTCCTCGCCGGGCTTCTGGTTGTCGGCTATTTTTTGGCAGCGGCCTACCTGATCCTTTATGTGCGACCTTTTTTGCATAGCCAAATTGGATTGCTGCTCCTGGGGCTGCTGGTTCTTGGCTGGTGGTTGGGGCTTAAACCCTCTAATGACAGAGACTGGCAGGCAGACGTTGCCAGATTGCCTCGCGCTACACTGGAAGGCGACACACTGACCATCTCCAATGTGCGACAGTTTGTTTATCCGAATCCTGGACAGGTTAGTGAGCACTGGAGCACGCAAAGCTATCAACTCAGTGAGCTCACGGGGTTTGATATTTTTTTCTCGTTTTGGGGGCCCACGGCCTATGGCCATACGTTGGCCAGCTGGTCGTTTGCAGATGGCCGACATTTAGCCATTTCCATAGAAGCGCGCAAGGAGTCGCACGAGGAATACTCAGCAATCAAGAGTTTCTTTCGGCAGTTCGAGCTCTACTACGTTGTGTCGCAGGAGACGGATGTGGTGGGCGTGAGAGCGGGGCCTCGTCAGGAACGACTTGAACTCTATCGAGTTTTCACGCCAAACGACGGCGCGCGGTTGATGTTGCTCGACTACATAGATGAACTGAATCAGTTGGCTGATGAACCACGCTGGTACAATGCATTCGGTAATAATTGCACAACCACAATCTGGCGTCATGCGCGCTCCATAGGTTCAAGCTTTCCACTCGACTGGCGCCTGCTGGCTAATGGCTATGTGCTGGAGCTGGCGCGCGAACTTGGCACTGTGAATTCAGATTACGATCTTGAAGAGTTGCGTCGTCGCAGTGATGTGACGGACAAGGCGCGGGCGTTGGTTGCCGCGGGTGCCGATGATCGGGCCTTTAGCGCGGGGCTTCGGGTAGATCTGCCGCCCCGGCCAACGGCCTTCCCGGAGCCATAGCGCCAGTACTGATTGGATTGGCCGATCAGCCTCAGGGCTGAATACTCAGCTCCGACACATCGCGATAGTCCCCGAGCTTACCTTTTATAAAGGCATTGAAAGCGATCGCGCAGCGTAACTCCTGAGCGCCATTTTGCTCAATCATATGATTGACCTCAGAGGGGAACAATAGAACTTCTCCCGCTTCAGGCGTGATGACGTTGACTGGTGTGTTGTAGAGGTTCTGCTTGTCGCGTAACGGGTTGAGTTCTAGACGTTGGTAACTCGTATGGCGATCGAATATCACCCTCGAAACCGGTTCTGGCAGGCTGCAATAATAGAGCGAGCCAGAGATCAGCGAGTTTGAATGAGCGTGGGCGTGCATGCCCACACCAGGTGGGTTAGCCAATGCCCAGGACTGAGTGACATAAAGTTCCTGGGAAATCCCCATCACCTCTTTGGCGTAGGTATTCAGCGCTTCCTGAACCGCATCGCTCACGCTCTTTAACTGCGGGTGTTCAAAAATATACAGATCCTCGGAAATCAAATTATCGCGATTTTTGATCATCTTCAGGTTTTTGACGTAATTGATTTGCTCTTCGCTTATTGCTTCGCTGATATTGGCGCGCAGGTAGGGCGTGGCGAATAGGGGCTGAATATCGTACTTCACTGGTGCAGGCGTTCCGTTAGCGAAAAAAGGCTAAGCATAGCGCATCAGGCGGGCTTGTTGCCTAAGTGGAGGGGGTTGGGTAGTGAATTTGATCGGCAAGCCGGTATGGCCCTGCTATGATCGGCGCCTTTTTGCCGGTGCCAATTTCCTTTGAACCTGAACAGCAGTTTCCTCTCAAGCCTTCGCGCATCAGAAATCTATAGTGATTGGTTTGGCAACATCCGTGGCGATGTGCTGGCCGGTCTGGTAGTCGCCCTTGCCCTGATCCCTGAGGCGATCGCCTTTTCGCTGATTGCCGGGGTGGACCCCCGGGTAGGGCTTTACGCGTCGTTTTCAATCGCGGTCATTATTGCCTTTACCGGGGGGCGCCCAGGTATGATCTCGGCCGCTACAGCCGCGACCGCGGTGTTGATGGTGACCCTGGTGAAAGACTTTGGGTTGCAGTATCTGCTGGCGGCTACCGTGTTGGCGGGGCTGTTGCAGATAGTGGCGGGGTTGTTACATCTGGGCTCGGTGATGCGTTTTGTGTCCCGGTCGGTACTAACCGGGTTTGTAAATGCCCTTGCCATCCTGATTTTTCTGGCCCAGTTGCCGGAGCTTACGGGAGTGCCCTATCTGACCTATGTGCTTGTTGCGGCGGGGCTTGCGATCATTTATCTATTCCCGAAAATCACCACAGCCATACCCTCGCCGTTGGTGTGCATCCTGGTGTTATCGGGGCTCGCCATCGCTCTTAACCTGGATGTGCGGACGGTGAACGATCTGGGAGAGTTACCAGATTCGCTGCCGATCTTCTTGTTGCCGGATATCCCACTGAACCTCGAGACTCTGCTTATCATCCTGCCTTACTCTGTTGGCGTGGCTGCTGTGGGTTTGCTTGAGTCTTTGATGACGGCATCGATTGTTGATGAACTGACAGACACGCGCAGCGATAAGAACAGAGAATGTATAGGCCAGGGGATTGCAAATACGGCCACTGGCTTTGTGGGTGGTATGGCCGGGTGCGCCATGATTGGCCAGTCCATTATCAATGTGAAGTCTGGCGGTCGCGGTCGCTTATCCACGCTATGTGCAGGGATGTTCCTTCTACTGATGATTGTGTTTTTGGGCGACTGGGTGAAACAGATTCCCATGGCGGCGTTGGTTGCCATCATGATCATGGTGTCTATTGGTACCTTTAGCTGGAGTTCCATCAAAGATCTTCAGAGCCACCCCAGAAGCAGTTCGGTGGTGATGCTGTCAACCGTGATTGTGGTTGTAGTTACCCATAATCTCGCTCTGGGTGTTGGTGTGGGTGTGTTGTTCTCCGGTATTTTCTTTGCCTGGAAGATCTCGCAAATTTTTCGGGTTACCTCAGAAGTCTCTGCCGATGGAACTCACAGAACCTATCTGATCGAAGGCCAGCTGTTCTTTGCATCCACCGAGACCTTCACCTCGTCTTTTGACTTCAAGGAAGCACTCGAGCGTGTGGTTATCGATGTCAGTCACGCACACATCTGGGATATCTCAAGCGTTACCGCTCTTGATATGGTGGTACTGAAATTTCGCCGAGAAGGTGCGGAGGTTGAGATTGTTGGCCTCAATGAAGCCAGTGAAACCATTGTGGATAAGCTGGCCATCCATGATCAACCCGACGCCATAGAGCGTTTGTTTGGCCACTAATCCAATGTTAGCAAACCAGCCTCGGCACGCAGATGAGCAGGTGAATATTCCATGAGCCAATTAATAGCCGTTATTGACGGATCCAGTTATTCACAAAGCGTTTGTGATCACACCGCCTGGATCGCGGAGCGCAGTGGTGGTTCAGTGGCTGTGGTGCACGTCCTCGGCAGACGAGATGTGGCAAGCGATACCTCCGACCTCAGTGGCAGCATTGGTTTGGGGGCCCGTTCAGAGTTGCTTGAAGAACTCGCAGAGCTTGATGGCCAAAAAGCGCGGCTTGCGCAGAAGCGCGGCCGAGCCATTCTTGATGGCGCGAAGGCCCGTCTTGAGGCTGCCGGTGTTGCCGATGTGGCAACCCGATTGCGCCACGGTGAGGTGGTGGAAACTGTTCGCGAATTCGAAGAAGAAGCCAGGCTTATCATCATTGGCAAGCGCGGTGAAGCGGCGAACTTCAGCAGTGGTCATCTGGGCTCTAACCTTGAACGAGTGGTGCGTTCTACCCAGAAGCTGGTGTTGGTTGCATCCCGCGAATTCAAACCTATTGAACGTGCTCTTGTAGCTTTTGATGGTGGACCCAGTGTTTTAAAGGCCATTGATTACATTGCTCGCAGCAAAACCTTTAGAGGGATTCAATGTCACCTGCTGTCAGTAGGAAATGCGACTTCCGAGCGTCGCCGTGATCTTGAAGGTGCCGTTGCTGTGTTGCAGGACGCGGGATATGAAGCAACCTCAGAGTGTCTTGCTGGTCAACCTGAGACGGCAATCGCAAGCAAGGTCGACAGCGACCACTACGATTTGCTGGTTATGGGAGCCTACGGCCACTCGCGCATTCGCAACATGATTATTGGATCGACAACCACCCAAATGCTGGTGTCGTGCAAGATTCCCGTACTCTTGTTTCGTTAGCTGCCCACGAACTACGTTAGTTTGAACCCCCAGTGATAGCGTTTACCCAGCAATAGATACTCTGGTTTAACGCTAGCGCTCCAGGAATCATCGCCGCCGATCCCCATATGAAACCCGTCGAGGTATAGATACACCTGTTCCGCGGCCTTTAGCTCATAGGTGTGAGTGGCCTGGTGTAGCTGTTGTTGACCATATCTGCTGATCGAAAAGCTGAGATCCGTTGAGCATTGTTCGTTCGGATGCGTTGTATCTAGCGCTTCGATACACCCGGGGGCACCGGTAAACGACAGCGACGACACCTGAGTTCGTAAGCCGTTTTCGCTTGGGAAAATGTACGCTGTGTGCAACTCTGACAAAGGAAGCTGCCATATTCCAATGTCGGCGCTAGCTCTTCGGTCCGGATAGTTCTCGTGGGGGCCGCAGCCCGTCCAGCTTGCCGCGGTAATTTTTGGTGCCATGCGCAAACAGGCTCCTATTCTCGCCAGAGCAGGGGTTGCCTCGGCAATGTCCACGTCAACAAAGATATGTGCGCTGCCATCGTCATAAAAACAATGCGTCCACCTGGAAGTCAGACGCAATTCTCCGTTGTGGCTGTAGCGGTGCTCTGCGATTAGCTGGTTGTCTTGCTCTATGACGTCCACACAGTGATGTTCAAGGTCGTAAAGCCCGGCGGTAGTCCAGCGCTCAAGCCAGGCGTCAGGATTGGGGTGATCTGCCTGGGAGGCTGCAATATCGTTATCGGTTGCGGCGCGAACAAAATTATCTTTAGGCGGTGCAAACAGCTGTTCCTCGCCGTCTTTCAACCAACTGACGATTTGTCCATTTGTGCGATCCAGAACGTAGCTGCTGTGTTTTGTAACTATTTGCCAACCGGAATCTGTTGGCTGCGGTGTCAACTGCTTGGTGCTATAGGTATTTTTTGTGTTGGCGCTATTAGCAGGACACCGTTTTAATTCCAGCTGTGCACGAGCGATCTCATGATTGGCGTTGCACCAGCTTGTGGACTTGGGCTCAGTTACCCAAAGGTTGATCCACAGATCCTCGTCCGGGGTTTTTGAAGGCGCTTCAGCGAGTATCAGGTCGAGAGTCTGGCAGGCACTGATATTGAGTGGTTGCGATCCTTTAGAGATGACCTCTCCTTGATGGGTGACAAGCTGCCAGTTCAGAGGGTAGTCATGCAAGTCTGTAAACAAGAATTCGTTGGTGATACGGATGGTTGTTGGAGAGTCGCTGTGTAGTGAAAACTGTAATGACTGTTGGGCTCTCTTTGCCTCCAGCAAGCTTGGATGCGGGGTTCGGTCGGGAAAAACCAGGCCATTAATGCAAAACTGCCGGTCATTGATCTGGTCGTTAAAGTCACCACCATAGGCCCAGTAGTTTTGTCCATCTGACGCAGTTTTGGTTAGACCCTGATCCACCCAATCCCAGATAAAACCGCCCTGCAGGCGCTCCTCAGAACGAAAGGCATCCCAGTAGTCTGTGAAATTTCCAAGGCTATTGCCCATGGCGTGTGCGTATTCACAAAGGATGATGGGGCGATTTTCTTCTTTGCGCGCTACCCAGTTCAAAAGCCCCCACTTGGGGTCCTCGCGGTACCAGCATGGGTCATCCGTATCGGTACGTGCATACATTGGACACACGATGTCTGTGGCATTGGTGTCTGAACCGCCACCCTCATACTGGATCGGTCGGTGCGGATCTTGTCGTTTGATCCAGCCATACATGGCGTCGTGAGCAGCTCCATAACCAGACTCGTTACCCAATGACCAGATGATAATGCTGGGGTGGTTGTAGTCGCGCGAAACCATGCGCGCCCCGCGTTCCAGAAACGCCTGACTCCAGGCGGGATCATCGGCAAGCCTGCGCATGGGCCTCATGCCGTGGGTTTCGATATTCGCCTCGTCGATGACATACATACCCAGTCGATCACAAAGATCATAAAATCCGCTTTGATGAGGGTAGTGTGAGCAGCGGATGGCGTTGAAATTATGCTGTTTCATCAGCTTTATATCGCGCTCGACAGCCTCAAGAGGCTCAGCATGACCAAGCTCTGGGTGATGCTCGTGCTTGTTAACACCACGGATAAGTAGAGGTTTGCCGTTGAGACGCAGAACACCCTCTTCGATCCGTATGGTTCGAAAGCCGACGTTTGCAGCCTCGGTTTCAATCACCTCGTTTGTATCATTATCTATAAGCGACAACGTTAAGCGGTAGAGATTGGGTTGTTCGGCACTCCATCGTTGCACTGCGCCGGGCTGAAGTTCGATATCACATCGCTCTGAGTAGCCGCCCATCTCATCAATGGGCTTTGTACCCAGCTTTTGGGTGCTCTGGGCAACCTGAGTGTTTTGCCAAAACAAGGTAGCGCGCACACTTAGATGTTCTGCTGCCGTAGTGTTTACTGAAATCTGCAACGACCCTTTGTCGTAGTTTTCATCAAGCGTTGTTGAGATTTGAAAGTCTTCGATACGTTGGCTTGGTTTTGCCAGTAAGTGAACGCTGCGGAAAATACCGGACAACCACCACATGTCCTGATCTTCGAGGTAGCTGCCATCAGACCAGCGCAGTACCATCGCTTGAAGTCGGTTGGTGCCGGCTTGCAGGTAGTCGGTTAGATCAAATTCGGCCGGCAGTCGACTGTCCTGTGAATAACCAACAAAACTACCGTTACACCAGAGGTAAAACGCGCTGTTTACCCCATCGAAGCGCACCCTGACTTGTTCGCTTAACCAGTTATCGGGCACCTCAAAGGTACGAATGTAGCAACCGGTTGGGTTGTCAGCCGGTACTCGAGGCGGTTTGTTTGGGAAAGGGTATTTGACGTTGGTATAGATTGGATGATCGTGACCTTTTAGCTGCCAGTTCGAAGGTACTTCAATGGTTTCACCAATCTCTGATGACAACCAGGATGTTGGAACCGATAGCGGACTTGGGTACAGCTTGAACGACCAGTCGCCATTCAGTGACAACTCTGAAGGGCTGGCTGTATCCTCTCTGGCGTCCTGCTCGCTGCGGTAGCTGTGCAGTGGCACGTGTGCCTTGAGACGTGCCAGCGACGTAACGGCGGGGGATTCGAAGAATGTCGCCAGTTCGGAGCTGAGCAGGGGTTGCCCGGATTTGTTCATGCGGGCGTGCCAACAAAAGCGCCTGATGCTGCCTCGCAGACAAAAGAGGTTGCGTCGTGGCCAGCAATTGCCGGGTACTGCGAGTTAACTGCCTCGAGAGTGTCATCCACGAGTTCTTTGGGCACCAGTGCCACGACACAGCCACCAAAGCCGCCGCCGGTCATTCTGACACCTCCCTGATTCCCAACTACCGCATGCACGATCTCTACCAGAGCGTCTATCTGGGGAGTTGTTATCTCAAAATCGTCGCGCATTGAGGCGTGCGACTCGGCCATCAGGGCGCTTATGGTTTTGACGTCATTGCGACCCAGTGCGCTGTGCATATCGCGGGTGCGCTGATTTTCGGAGATAACATGGCGCGCGCGACGAAACGCGGTTTGATCAAGTGCAGATGCGCCGCTGGTGAGTTCTTTGAGTGTGACATCGCGCAGGGCTGGTGCGCCAAAGTGCGCAGCCGCCTCTTCACACTGGGCGCGCCTAAGGTTGTATTCGCCATCCACCAAAGCTCTGCGCTGGTTTGAATTGATAACCACAATGTTGAGATTTTCAGGCAGCAGTGCAGGCGTAAGGGACAGGTCACGGCAGTCGAGCAACATGGCGTGTTTAGGCAGACCGGCTGCAGAAATCATCTGGTCCATAATGCCGCATTGGCAGCCTACAAAATTGTTTTCAGCGGCCTGACCAATCATCGCCGCTTCAGCGGCCTCAATAGACTCGCCACTTAACTGGGTTAGCGCAGAAATCAGTGCCATTTCGAGCGCGGCTGAGGAGCTGAGCCCAGCTCCCAAAGGTACATTGCCGCTGATGGCGAGGTTCGCGCCTACAAGCGTGTAGTCTGCCGCGCGCAGCTCTGATACAACGCCTCGTACGTAGTTGCTCCAGGGTGCCTCGCTGTCCAGGGTGGGTGGTTTGTCTATGCTGAACTGTAGTTGTTGAGCACCCTCATCGAGTGCCACAACGTTGATCTCTCGGTCTGTGCGGGCGGACGAGGCCACGCAGGTATGGAAATTGATGGCTACGGGAAACACAAAGCCGTCGTTGTAGTCGGTGTGTTCGCCAATCAGGTTAACCCGGCCTGGAGCCTGTGCGGTAAGTGTAGGCTGGCTTGAAAAGTGCTCAAGAAAGCAAGCGTTGGCTGCTTCTTGCGGGGTTGTTCGTCCGTTTCTCTTTGCAGTCATGAATTTTGCAGACTCTAGGGCTGTTCCAGGTAGTGTACGGAGGATACGTCACGCAGCAAATCGGCGGCTTGTTCCGGAGTCAGGTCTCGTTGTGGTTCGGCAAGCATCTCATAGCCAACCATGAATTTTCGGACGCTGCTTGAGCGCAACAACGGCGGATAGAAATGTGCGTGCAGCTGCCAATGTGTGTTTGGAGTTTGATCGTAGGGAGCACCATGCCAGCCCATCGAGTAGGGGAAAGAACACTGAAACAGATTATCATAGCGGGCGAGCAGGTTTTTCAGTGCGATCGCCAGGTTCGCCTGCTGGGAGGCTGTTAGCTGGGTGAGTTGCGCCACGGCAAAGGTAGGCAGTAACAGAACCTCAAACGGCCAGGCGGCCCAATAGGGGACCACTGCTATCCAGTCACCAGAATCTACCAGTAGCCGACTTCCATCGGCTCGCTCTCTGAGTGCGTAGTCAAGCAACATCGCAGTTGAGTGTGTGGCGTAGTAGTTTTGCTGGTGGAGACTTTCTTTGGCTAGCAAGGTGGGCGGCTGTGTCTGTGCCCAAATTTGCCCATGGGGGTGTGGCATTGAACACCCCATCACTTCGCCCTTGTTTTCGAAAATCTGCACCCAGGGATACTGCTTGCCCAGCTCATCACTTTGCTGGATCCATTGTTGAATCACTGCAGTGAGTTGCGTGGTACCCAGTTCGGCCAGAGTTTTGCAATGATTGGGCGAATAGGCGACGACGCGACACTCACCTTGTTCCATTTGAGCTGTGAACAAGGGGTCAGGTTCATCCTGTTCGAAGGGGGCAGCGCTGTTTTGGAGAGTCAGTGCTGGAAAGTCATTGCCAAACACAAAGGTGTTTTCGTAGTTTGGATTCTTTTGGCCACCCATACGCTCGTTACCGGGGCACAGGTAGCATGTTGAATCGTAGGTTTGCTGAGAAGGCGTCTGGTCTTTCTCGGTTTGACCTTGCCACGGTCGTTTGTTGCGGTGTGGCGATACCAGCACCCATTCGTCCGTCAGCGGATTGCGTCGGCGGTGCGGACGGTTAGATAGGTCGACGGGTTTGGTCATGATAAAACGCTGGCAGTTCGCTTGATGGTGCATTGCAGTGTATACCGGCACAATTATCAATCCTTAATACCTAGAACGATCTGTAATCAGAGCAACCAGGAGTATCTGATGACGACAGAATTGACGGCATCTGAACTAACGCCCGCCAGTATTGATGACCGGGGTGTCAGGCGCTTTTGTCTGCAAAGCGATGCGCTGAGGGTTGAACTCATGGAGTATGGGGCAACGGTATTGGCGGTACATTTGCGCGAACCTGACGGACGCGAGCACTGTGTGAGTCGAGGGCTTGCGAAGCCTGAAGACTATGCAAAAAATACGGCTTATATGGGTTCAGTCTGTGGTCGTTATGCGGGTCGCATCACTAACGCCAAATATCCGGCGCCCGGAAGCACAGCCTTTGGCGGCGAATCGGCAGAAATCATCAGGTTGTCAGCGAACGAGGGCGAGCATCACTTACATGGCGGAGTGAAAGGTTTCACTTCAAGACATTTCTCTGGATCGCTGATTCAGTCTGCAGATCGGGTGGGTGTTGAGTTCGCCTACCTTAGTCCGGATGGTGAAGAGGGCTATCCCGGGGCGCTGGATACCCGAATCCGCTATTGGGTAGATCAGGGTTCCAGATTATGGATCGAATATTCAGCCCAGGCGCTTGATACGGTGACGCCGGTCAGTCTTACCAGCCACTGTTACTGGAATCTGTCGGACGACCCCCGGATTCTGGATCACGAACTGCAACTGGCTGCTCGACGATATTTGGAGCTGGATGCAAACCTCTTACCCACCGGTGGAACTCAGGAGACCAGGAGTACAGCTCTCGATTTCTCCGAGGTACGCAGTTTTGGCGATGCCTTTGCTGCCCTGCCAGAGGGCAGCGAGGGATTGGACCATTGTTTGCTCGATTTTCAGACGCTAGGTGCAAAACAAGAATTGGATATTCCGCCGCTGATCGCTCGAATATGCGACCCTTCCAGCGGTCGGAGCATGCGCGTCTATACAGACCAGCCTATAATCGTGCTCTATACGGGCAATGCACTCGATGGCTCAAAAGACCACGGTGGACACCAGCGCCATAGCGGGTTTTGTATTGAGTGTCAGCAGTTTCCTGATGCTCCAAACCATGCTGAGTTCCCCAGTACTTTTGTCGATAAAGGTGAGTTTTATCGACAATGTACTGTTTACGAGTTCTCGCACTGAGTTGCGCGCCCTCAGTTGGGTAATGTGGACAATACGCAGATAGAGTTTCCGGTCTTGTGGTGACTGCGGTATGGTCCGCAAAATTTGCCGATATTGGTTGGTGAGGAGTCAGAGTGAAAAAACGTAGTGGTATCGAGTGGTCGCTGCTCGGGTGTTTTCTGGGCATTGGCCTGCTGGCGATGACATCTTCGGTGGGTGCTGTATCCGCGCCAGCCGGCGGTGCTCCTGACGTCAGTCGCTTCTCGCAGTTAGGCACAACCTTACCCACGCCCAATGTCTATCGAACTGCCTCAGGTGCGCCTGGCCACTCATATTGGCAGCAACGCGCGGACTACCAGATTGAGGCGACGCTCGATGAGTCAAATCAAAAGATCTCTGCGCGGCAGACCATTACCTACTCCAATAATTCTCCAGATACTCTGCCTTATCTTTGGCTGCAGCTGGACCAAAATCGCTTCCGTAGAGATTCGCTGGAAGAACGTTCCCGTACGGGCGGCAAGGCGGATGATGGGGTAAGCGATCAGCTGAGCTTTGGCACCTTGCGTCGACATCAATCGAAGCGAGATGTGGATTATGGGTTCAACATTATCAAGTTGACTGATGGTGACGATCAGGACCTTGCGCATACCCTGGTAGACACCATGATGCGTATCGATTTACCCCGACCGATGGCGCCCGGAACCCAGCAGGTATTGAATATTGAATGGGAGTTTCATATTGCAGATCGTGAGGCGCTGCGCTCTCGAGGTGGCTATGAATATTTCCCAGACACCGACACCCGAATTTTTTTCCTGGCGCAGTGGTTCCCGCGGATGGCCGCTTACACAGACTATGTGGCCTGGCAGCACCATCAGTTTCTTGGTCGTGGGGAGTTCACCCTTGAATTTGGTGACTACGAGGTTGCGCTCACTGTTCCAGCCGATCACATAGTCTCAGCGACGGGGGAGCTCACCAATGAAGACGATGTGCTGAGTTCAACCCAGCGAAAGCGTCTGGATGAGGCTCGCCAGTCTGATAGCCCTGTGTTTGTTGTTACACCCGCAGAAGCACTTGCTAACGAAGCTGAGAAAGTGAGCGGCATGCAGACCTGGAACTTCAAAGCATCCAATGTGCGCGATTTTGCCTGGGCCAGCTCGCGTAAGTTCATCTGGGATGCGATGCGGCACAAGCAAGACAGTGAGGAGCACCCGGAGGTGCTTGCCATGTCCTTCTACCCCAACGAGGCGGAGCCCATCTGGAGTCAATACTCAACCCAGGCAGTTGTTCATACCATGGAGGTATATTCGCGATTTTCTTTCCCTTACCCCTATCCGACCGCGCAAAGCGTGAATACCTGGAAAAGGGGAGGCATGGAATACCCCATGATAACCTTCAACGGTTATCGTCCGGAGCCCATAGAGAAAGAAGAAGAGAAAGAGAAAGAAAAAAACGCTACAGAACCCGTCGCCCAGTCTGACAAACAAACTGATAAGCCGACTTATAGCTACTCGCGCGCGACCAAACATCGACTGATCGGTGTGATCATTCACGAGATTGGCCATATTTATTTTCCGATGACGGTGAATTCTGATGAGCGCCAGTGGACCTGGATGGATGAAGGGATCAACAGCTTTCTCGATCATGTGGCATCCCTCGAATGGGAAGACGATTTCTTCGCCTACCAGGACAAAATGTCGATACTCGATTTGATTGGCAGCTATATGACCCAGGAGGTTCAGGTGCCGATCATGACGCAGTCGGACAGCGTTCTTAAGCTCGGCCCTAATGCGTACACCAAACCTGCTGCTGCGCTGGTAGTACTTCGCGAAACCATATTGGGCCGTGAGCTGTTTGACTTTGCCTTTCGCGAATACGCCCGACGCTGGCGCTTCAAGCGGCCAACGCCGGCTGATTTTTTCCGGACCATGGAAGACGCCTCAGGCGTTGATCTCGACTGGTTTTGGCAGGGCTGGTTTTACAGTACCGATCATGTAGACGTTAACCTGAAGGCGGTGCGCGAGTATCGCGTGGCAACAGGTGATCCCGAGATTGATCTTGCTGCGCAAAAACAACTCGATGGCCAAAGAAACCCTGAACCCATCGAATCTCGACGCAATCGCGAAGAAGGGATTGTGCCTCGCCTTGATCGAGTGGACGGCCTGCGTGATTTCTATAATGACAACGACAAGTACACGCCAAGCAACAAAGACAAAAACGGTTACGCTGACTATTTGAAAGGTCTGGAACCCGAAGAACGAGCGGTACTCGAGCGAGCTGTGCGTGATAAGGACTTCATCTACTTCATCGATTTTGAAAATGAAGGCGGGCTGCTCACCCCGCTGCCACTGGCGATTACGCTGGAAGACGGAAGCACGCAACGCCTGGACATACCTGCAGAAATCTGGCGCCGTAACAACGACCGGGTGACCAAACTACTCATTAGCAGCAAAGCCGTGCGTGCCATTGAGTTTGACCCTGATCATCAGACTGCTGATGTTGATGTGTCTGATAACAGTTTCCCCCGAAAGATCATAAAGTCCCGTCTTGATCTCTATAAGTGGCCGGATGAAACCCGGGACCTCATGAAGGACATGATGGTGGAGCTGAAGGACGGCGACGACGACTCCGGCAGCAAAGCGGTTCCCCTTGAGTCACCATGAGTCGATGGGTTGCGGGAGCGCTGTTGTGTCTGGCCGCCATCGGTCTCCAGTTTGTGTTCGAAGGCAAGGCTTCGGCCCATCGTCTTAACCTGATAACCAGCGATATTGAATGGCGGCCCGACGAGGGCGTGTTTGATGTCGCGCATCGTTTTCATCTGGATGATGCGCTGACTTTGCTGGCCTCCCTGGGCGCAGGCGATGGCGTTCTGGATCTGGAAGCCAGTGCTCGATTGCTCAACTATATGGAGGCCACCTTTGGTTTGGCCACGCGTAATGGTCCCCTTGAGTTTGAACCCTTTGGGGCACACATTCAGGGTAATACACTCTTTGTTTATCAACGAGTTAAGCTTGACTCGTTACCCTTGGCATTGGAAGTATCCAGCCAGGTTATGCAGCAACTGGAGCCCGAAATACGCCATCAAATTAACTGGCGGGCGGGCCAGATCGTGCGTTCCCACGAAGGTCATCGGGACTCACCCATTGGCTGGCTTGTGCTGAGCGATCCCGTTGAGCCTGAATCAACTCCCCTAAACTCAGATCAGGTGACCCGATTTTGATACCCAAAACTATAGCAGAAGCAGATACCGCCTGGTTGAGCGATGTGCTCGGCGCGTCTGTTAGCCATATTGAGGCCAACCAGATTGGTCAGGGTGTCGGCATCATGGGGGACATTTACCGACTTAAACTGCGTTACGCATCAGACGCATCGGGTAAACCTTCAAGCGTAGTGCTGAAACTGCCTTCGTCCTTCGAAGAAAATCGCGCCCAGGGTGTGGCGCTGGGAATGTTTGAGGCGGAAGTGCGCTTCTACAATGAGCTGGCAGACCGGGCAAGTGTGGGTATTCCTGAGGTTTATCGTGCTGAAATAATTTCCGGCCAGGCAGATTTTGTCATTGTGATGGAGGATCTGACCGCAGCAACCCTGGTTTCGCAAACCGCGGGCATGAACCCCAAACAGGCGGCCGCTGCGGTGCGGGTGCTCGCCAGTATTCACGCCACCTGGTGGGACGCGGTACAGGTGGATGAACTTGCCTGGATACCCACCATGGATGGGCCTCGCATTGAATTTGTAGATCAGTATTTGCCAACGCTGATGTCCGCTTTTGCGGATGGCTTTGGTGCTGGTCTGCCCAAGGGTGGCCTAGAAATATTTGAGACCTTTGTAGGTAATTATCTCAAGATAAACAAAGTTCTGGCGGATCGAAGCCCCTGGACCCTGGTGCATCAGGACTTTCGGGTCGAAAACCTGCTGTTTGATGAGACTGATTCTTCAAAAGTCAGTGTGATCGACTGGCAGGGTATTGGGCGTGGCCCTGGTGCCTATGATCTGGCCTACCTGTTGGGTGGTTCCATGGCAATCGAAGATCGACGCTGTAACGAAAACGAATTACTTGCGATCTACCATCAACGGTTGGTAGACGAAGGCGTAGGCGGCTCAGGTGCCGCTGGCATGTCCCTTGAACAATGCAAGGAAGACTATGCACTGGCTCAGCTCATGGGGGGGCTTGCGACATCCATATTGCTTGGCGGGGCTATGGATCTGAGTAATGAGCGCGGGGTGGCCTTGGTCACCACCATGGCCGGCCGGCATGCTCAGGCCGCGCTCGACCATGATGGATTGGCGCTTATGCAGGCAATTTTCTGATAGCGCTAGAGGTCCTGGCCGGCTTCACGTCCTTCCTCGCGCATCTGCAACATATCAAGTTTAAAGGGGTCGCCACGATTGATCATGGCCTGAGTGCGACCCAGCGCCACCTGATCCCAATCTTTATGGGGCAAAACGTAGAAAGACTGCTGCTGTATCGCGGTGAATACCTGATCGGCGATATCCGAAGGTTGGCGCCCCTTAAGTAAGGCATCACCCATGTCGAGCGGTGCGCCATCCGGGTTGTGTGCATTGCTAAGTGCCTGTGGTCGGTTGCGCTCTGCTTCGGCGATCTTGGTGTTCACCCAGCCCGGACAAAGTACTGAGGCATGAAGGGCGCTTTTGCGGGCCGCCAGATCTCGATGCAAGGCCTCGCTGATCACCAGTACGCCATGTTTGCTCACGCCGTAGGTGTCCCCTCCGGGCATGAAGGCAGCCACCGAAGCGGTATTCACTATGTGTCCAGGTTCACCGTGAGCCAACATGTGCGGTACAAAAGCGCGCAAGCCATGCAAAACGCCATAAAAGTTCACTCCCATCACCCAGTCCCAATCTGAGTCAGGAATCTCCCATATCGGTGGCGACACACCACCTGTGACCACGCCTGCGTTATTACACAACACATGGACGTTGCCAAAAGCGTCTATGGCCTTATCCCGCAGCTCGTCGATCGCTTCGCGGCGCATCGCGTCGGTCACTACTGGCAAAACATTATGTTGCAGGGCTGAAAGTCGATCTGCCTGCTCTTTGAGTTGGTTTTCTTCGATGTCTGCCATAACAACGTTCATGCGCGCCGCGGCAAACCGTTCGGCCATCGCCAAGCCAATGCCGCTGGCTGCACCTGTAACCACTGCTGTCTTACCCGCAAAATCCTTCACTAATTGTCTAACCTCTGTATTGATCGAATGTTCACTGCGGCCTGAATCCCAAGGCATGTATACGGGCGTGCAGCTCGCTGGCCTGCTAAGCTCGCGCCAAATTGTAGCGGATGATTTCTATGCATAGTCGAAAACTCATCGGGCGTTTGGGTGTGGGCATGACCATGGTAGCCACGAGTTTGTTGAGTGGGTGTGAAACACCGGCGAAAGTGGCTGCATCGGTGTTACCTGCCAGTACGCCTGCCATTGTTGCCGATCCGGATCGAATTAAGGCGCATATGGATTTTCTGGCAGCTGATGAGCTGCTGGGCCGGGAGCCGGGTACGCCCGGTTACGACGCTGCGGCCGATTATGTGGCGCAACAGTTCCAGGCCCTGGGCCTCAAAGCCGCGGGCGAGGACAACAGTTACTTTCAGACCGTTCGTTTGCGTAGCGCTGTGCGCAAAAGCTCAGAGAGCACACTTTCTGCCTCGAGTGACGCAGGGATTGATCTGGCGTTGGTAGATGGCGTGGATTTTGCTTTGGGCGGGTCGCTGCGAGGCGAGAGTGTCAGCGCAAGCGCTGATGTGGTCTTTGCGGGTTATGGGATCGTTGCGCCGGAACTTTCTCGTGATGATTACGCCGGGCTGGATGTGCGAGGCAAAATTGTTGCCGTACTGTCCCGAACCCCGGGCGGATTGCAGAGCGAAGAGCGCGCGTTTTATGGATCACGCAAAGGCCGCGAAGCCTCTCGCCGTGGCGCTGTGGGCATGATTTCGTTGGCCACTCCGGCCTCCGAGAAGATTTACTCGTTTGAACGGCTAATCAAAGAAAAACGCCTGGACTCGGCGCGAATGGGCTGGATCGGTGAGGACGACGAGGTTTACTCCAGCGCGCCAGGCCTGAAGGTGGGCGCGGCTATTTCGCCTGTCGGGGCAGAGAAATTATTTGCCCAAGCCCCCATGAGCTGGAAGGAGGTGTTGGCTGTGGTGGCTGAAGAAGGCGGGGTTCCGCCAACCTTCGATTTGCCGGTCACGATGACAATTAGTCAGGCATCAACTCTGAATACCATTGAATCAGCCAATGTCCTGGGCCTTATCGAGGGCAGTGATCCGCTTCTTAAGAACGAAATGCTGGTGTTGTCAGCGCATCTCGATCATTTGGGTGTCACAAAAACCGATGAAGAAGATCGAATAAACAATGGCGCGCTCGATAACGCAGCAGGAGTTGCAACCTTGCTCGAAGCAGCCCGCTTGCTCATGGCCGGCGAGCGACCCCGGCGATCGATTTTGTTCTTTGCGAACACCGCAGAGGAGAAAGGGCTCTTGGGTTCCCAGTATTTTGCCAAGCAGCCTACGGTGGCTGCAGATAGCCTGGTGGCCAACATAAACCTCGATATGCCGTTGCTCACCTACGATTTCCAGGATGTGATTGTGTTTGGTGGCTCGCGCTCTACGCTTCGAGATGCGATCCAACAGGCGACCGCCCAGATGGGACTGACCATCGGTGAAGATCCCTTTCCGGAGCAGGGGATATTCACCCGTTCCGACCATTTTCGATTTGTGGAAGAGGGCATACCTTCAGTGATGTTGGCAACCGGGATGGCCAACGGCGGTGAGGCGGCCTGGGCTGAACATTTTGAGAAGCACTACCATCGTCCGTCCGATGATATGGACAACGATCTCGATTTTGCCGCTGCTGCCAAGTTTGCCGAGCTGAAAACGCGAATCACGCTGACGGTGGCCAATGCCGCTACCCGCCCGCTGTGGCGCAAAGACGATTTCTTTGCTCGTCAGTTTGATGGGCCACAGACGCAATAGGTTCGTAGCTTCACTCTATGACAGCAACTCAGGCAAGTTCAGTGAGCTGGTTGGTTCCCGGTAAACTAACCAGCGTCTTTTGAAGAACCGGATCATTGCTGCGCTCTGTGCGCGGCCCGGTGGAGTACCACTGGGCTTGTACTGAGTCTTGCTGCAAACCAACAATCAAATAGCCGTTGTTTAGTCCTTCCGCGTATTTGATGTGCGACTGTTCTTGTGGGGCGCGTTCTACAAGCGCCTGGGTTTGAGGTGAGGCACTGGCCAGCGGTGGCGAACTCACCGCAGGCGTCACCAGTTCAATGGCCTGGCTCCTGGTGCGCGTGCTGTTTGGGACATTCATTCCCCAGGAACTGTGGACGTCGCCGCTGAGAATGATCACGTCATCAATACCACCGTTTTCCAGGTGGGTTAACACCTTGTTGCGCGAAGCCTGGTAGCCATCCCAACTATCGGGATTGAGTAACTGATCCGCATCTGACCAGGGTGCAAACACAATTTGTTGGCCGACAAGCTTCCAGCGAACCTGATCGCTTGAGGTAGCGCTTAAGTGATCAAAAAACAGCTGTTCTTGTATGGGGCCAAGTAGTGTTCGCTCGGTAGAGCGTGCTGTTTCAAGATCGTTTGCTTCTGCCTGTTTGTCGCGCCCAGCGAGCCGAGTATCAAGCATCACCAGATCGGCGAGTTGGCCAAAGCGAAAGTGGCGAAACAAGCCGCTGGGTAACTCGCGAATGGGCATCCATTCGTAATAAGCCTTTACAGCCGCTGCCTTGCGTGTCGACCAGCTTCCTTCGTTCTTCTCCGGATTGTGATTCTGAGCCCCGTCAAGCCACGAATCGTTAGCACTTTCATGGTCATCCCAGATCACGATCCAGGGGTGCGCTGCGTGTGCCGCCTGTAAATCATTGTCTGCTTTGTGCTGGGCGTGCCTTAGCCGATAGTCTGCCAGCGAGAGAATTTCGTGCGTGGGTTCCGGAATTCTGCCAAGCGCTGCGCCTTCACCGTATTCACCCTCGGCATACTCGTACAGATAGTCGCCAAGACTGAGTACCGCGTTGAGGTTGGGGTCTTCTGCAATATGTCGATAGGCGTTGAAATAGCCCTGGGGATAGTTGGCGCAGGAAGTCACGGCCAGGCGAACGGAGTTGGAGTCACCCAGGCTGGTACCGGCTGCTGGCAGGGTTCTGGTTTTCCCCACCCGCGATTGATGCCCAGCGTGTTCAAACGCGTAGTAGTAACTTTGGTCAGGAGCAAGCCCTGTGGCGTCTACCTTCAGTGTGAAATCGTGTTCGGCGCGAGCCAGCAGTTCGCCTTGTGCGACGGGACTTGCCCCGGACTCCTCCTTGCTAATCCACCAGCGAGTGGGTAACGCGGTGTCGGGATCAGTCTGCGGTGGCGATACGCGGGACCAGAGAATCACCCGATTTTGTTGTGGATCACCGCTGGCAACCCCGTGCTGGAAGGGAGATATCCCGGCAGGGACACCCTGGGTTGGGTTTGATTCACAACCCGCTATTGTAGAGGCCAGGATACCGCTTGCGGGGACTACTGCGGCTGATTGTAAAAATTTGCGGCGTTCCATTTTCTCAGGCTCCTGTAGCCCTTGGGTTGTGAAACACCATGGTACAGAAGTACGCGGGCGCATTGATGCCTATATAGTAGCGCCTTGGTAACGATTGATACCCGGGAGAAACAGGATGGGAATGCGTTGCGGAAGAAATAGGCGACTAGCGGGTTGGACGCCGGGGCTTGTTGTGGCTTGCGTGCTTATGGGCTGTGCAACCACAGACACCAAGCCGTCCTCAACCTTGGCTACCCCACCGGTTAGTGAGGAACTGGTAAGCGCTGTTCATTCCCAGGCCATTGTGCTCGATGCCCATGCGGATATTGAGTACGCCGCTGCGCCGTCGCGCTATGCGCTGCCT
>CAZWMD010000031.1:0-39273 GCA_964634815.1 uncultured Pseudomonadales bacterium
TTCTCTTAACTGATTAACAATTGCCGTTGTCGAGATGTTATCGACGAGCGAAAGCACAAACACTTCGCCGCCGTAGCTGCGCACTATTTCAGCTCCCACCACCGTATCGGTGGTGTAGTCCCCACCTTTCACCAGTACTTCGGGCTGCAACAGCTGCAACAGGGCTTCGGGAGTATCATCTGCGAAAGACACCACCCAATCGACCACACCAAGAGCCGCCAATACCTGTGCGCGTCGCACCAAAGTGTTTACCGGTCGTCCTTCGCCTTTGAGTCGCTTAACCGACTCATCAGAATTAATGGCAACAACCAGCCGATCACCCAGGGCTCGCGCCTCCTGCAAGTACGCCACATGGCCGGCATGCAGGATGTCAAAGCAACCGTTGGTGAAGACTATTTTTTGGTTGTCTGCGCGTGCTCGTCGGGCAAACTCCAGAAGCTGGCTGCTTTGTAACAAACCCCGATCACTGCGGGCCTCGCGCTCTGCCAAAGCTCGCAACTCTGGCGCAGAAACCGCCACCGTCCCGGTACGCGTTACCGCAATACTGGCCGCCAGATTGGCCAAACGCGTAGCCGGACGAACCGCCATTCCACCAGCAATGCAGGCCGCAAGGGTAGCCGCCACGGTATCGCCAGCGCCGGTAACGTCATAGACATCAACGCGCCGGGCAGGGAGTGACAAGGGAGCCGCCGATCCATCCACCACCACAAGCCCGCGCGAGCCTCGGGTTACCACGAGGGCACCCAAATCATGTTCGCTGCGCAAACGTTCGAGCGCCACCGGTAACTGCGCATCATCGGGCATGGGGTCAAGCCATTGGCGAACTTCTACTTCGTTCGGCTTGACCAGATCGGCACCCGCAAAGGCGCTAAGAGGTTTGTGTTTCGGATCGACTATCACCGGAACATTGACCTTTTTGGCGGCAGCAATCAGCAATTGCGGTTCCACAATTGTGCCTTTCTCGTAGTCCTCCAACACCAGCGCCTGGACGCCGGGGCCTGCATCAGATTCTGCAGCAGCCAAAACCGAGGCGAGCCGATAGTGCAGATCGCTCGCAGCCTCAGCAGGCACACTCTGTTCAAAATCTGCACGCAACACCTGTTGCTGCTGCGAAATCACTCGCACCTTTTTGATGGTGGCGAAGTCTTTTGCAACAACAAACTCGCACGCCACGCCGGCAGCCCCGAGGGTGCTTTTAAGGCTTGCCGCCGCCGCATCATCGCCCACTACGCCCACCAGGGTGCAGCGCGCACCAAGTGCTGCCACATTTAGCGCAACGTTTGCCGCACCACCAGCGCGGTCTTCAACCCGTTCGATGTCAAACACCGGTACCGGAGCTTCCTGGGACAAACGCTCTGCGGCGCCGTACCAGTAGCGATCCACCATCACATCACCGACCACGACAACATGGACACTATTCAGGTTTGGCAAGCCAGGTAGCGCACTGCTAGCGGTCACGACAGATTCTCCGCAAAAACGCTGACCCTACCACAGCTGCTTGTATAGAATTGAGTGCCTCTCGCGCATCGGATTTCAATGGCTTCAAGAACCCGCCATACCCCAAAACCACTGTGGCACCCGGCTCTCTGGCCAAGCTGGTTCGGTATCGGTTGTGGCTGGCTGTTGGTACGCATACCTACCCGGGCCCAGGCAAGATTGGGCCAGGCCATTGGTTACCTGTTTTGGGGGCTGGCTGCGTCGAGACGCCAAATCACGCTAACAAACCTCCGCCTGTGCTATCCCGAGAAAACCGAGGCTGCCATCAACGACCTCGCCAGGGACGTGTTCTGCAACATGGGCGTGTCGGTGATGGAGTCGATAAGGAACTGGCTTGGCAGTCAGCACAAAGACCCATGGCTTGCCGAACGCATCGATATAGAAGGGCTGGAAACCCTGCAACAGGCACAGGCCCAAGGGAGAGGGGTGCTACTGGTGGGTATGCACTTAATGGCAATGGAGAGTATCTCGCCAGGGCTTGCGCGAGTTGCCCAGGTTGACGTGATCTACAGGTACAACAAGAACCCGGTTATCGAATGGCTAATGGTTCGCGGCCGACAGCGATACTATCCAAATGTCATCGAGCGGGAAGACACTCGCGCGATACTGGCCAGCCTCAAGAATGGCAACATTCTCTGGTATGCCGCTGATCAAGACTATGGGGCCAAACATTCGGTGTTCGCAGATTTCTTTGGAATTCCAGCCGCGACAATCACCGGCACGGCTCGGCTCGCAAAGTTCAAAAACTCACCTGTAGTCATTATGAGCCAACACCGTGACATCGCGGCCCACAGATGGAGCCTGCGCTTTGATCCCGGTCCAGAAAGCTACCCTACGGGCGATACCCAAACCGACGCCCAGCTCATCAATGACGCGATCGAAGTGGCGGTCAGGCGCACGCCTGAGCAGTATCTGTGGTTGCACAAACGCTTCAAAACCCGCCCCGCAGGTACTCCGAAAATCTACTGAGCGTTTATTCGCCGCATGATTTTTATGCCTGCTCGACCAGGCCCTCGAGTGTTTTCGACAAGGCAAGCGGAGAGAAATACTCAATCGCGCGGCCCCGATCGCGTATCGGATCGGCTGCGGCATTACGCAACGCCTGCGCTACCTGCCCAGGTTCATTCGAATCATAGTAGGTCGCACAATCGCCCAGCACCCATGCCGGCCCCGGCGCTCGACTTGCAACTACAGGCACTTCAGCCAACATGGCCTCCAGGGCCACCATGCCAAACGCCTCATGCCTGGATGCGGGAAACAACAACAGATCAAAGGCGCGCAGATACCGGGTCGCATCAGCAACAAATCCGCTGAAGGTTACCGGGATGGATTTCTCCTGGGCACGGCGCTGCAGGCGAGGCCGGAGTGGACCGTCGCCGACAAACAGTAATTTGGTGGCGCCATTAAAAGACTTGGCAAATTCGCCAAAGCCATCGAGAGCCAGCATGGTATTTTTCTTGCGGTGCAAGCGCCCGAGAACGCCTACCACCAAGTCCTCGCCCGCAACGCCCAAATGCGAGCGAGCAACCAATCGAGAGACCCGGTGTTGGTCTTGTTCAAGCGCATTCAATGCATTGGGTACAACCAGAGAGGTGTTGAGTTCAGTAGCCACCGCCGGTGACACCCCGGCCAAAGCGACCTTGCGCTCCTTGATTTTCAGGCGTAATCGCCGCCAGCGAGATTCGAGTAAACCGAACTCGTGGGCGATCAGCACCTCATTGGGCGCCGACAAGCCTGCACTGCGGGCCACTCGCAAACTACGATAGCGATGAAACAGGCAGAGTTTTTGCGGGCGCAATTGCTTCAAATGATGCAACCCGGCTGGATCTTCCGGCCCATCCATGTAGTAACGATCGTCCTCAACCGGCGAAAACTCAGCGCGCCGATCAGGTGAATGCAGAAACACGGTATGCACGCTCCAGCCCAATAATCGCGCAGCACTGGCATGAGCGCGACAGATGTCACGGAACGGGGCTTTATCGTATGGACATATCTGCAGAAAGTCGGGGTTGTTCTCCATCAGGTATGTACCGGACCCTTGGTAACCAGATAGTCCTCAAGCACGAGATACTCAAGATCTGATCCATAAAACATATTCAGCGCATCGTCTGGTGTGCACACCACCGGCTCACCCCGTCTGTTTAGCGATGTGTTCAGCAAAACACCATTGCCGGTTCTTTGCTCCATCGCTTTCAGCAACGCATGATACCTCGGGTGGGCGGCTTTGGTTACGATCTGGACGCGCGCTGTACCGTCTTCGTGTACCACTTCGGGAATTCGATCTTTCCACGCCTCATTGACGTCAAAAGTAATTGTCATAAAGGGGGCGGGATGTTCTGTCTGTATTATATCTGCGGCAACTTCGTCGAGTACGCTGGGGCAGAAAGGCCGCCAGCGCTCGCGAAACTTGATTTGCTCATTGATACGATCAGCAATACCCGGTGCGTTGGGACAACCCAGGATGCTGCGCCCACCCAGCGCTCGAGGACCAAACTCCATTCGACCCTGAAACCAGGCCACCGGATTACCTGCGGCCAGCACATCGGCAGTCTCACTCACCACATCATCCAGCTTGCGGAACTCAGGCTTTTCAGAGCGGGTCTGAAGCGCTTGCAAACAATCATCATTGCTGTAGCCCGGTCCCAGATAAACATGGTCCATCCGTGAACAAACGTCACCACGCTGCGTCGCAACCCAGGTTGCGGCTCCCAGCGAGGTGCCGGAATCACCCGAAGCCGGCTGGACAAACATCTCTTTAACGTCATCGCGCGCAACAATGCGCTGATTGAGTTTGACGTTTAGCGCACCACCGCCAGCAAACGCAAGCTTACCGGTATCTTTCAACACCTCACCAAGGTAGCGTTCCATCAGCTCGAGGCTCACATCCTCAAAGAGTTTCTGCATAGAAGCGGCGTAGTGCACATAAGGCTCATCAGCAACATCGCCATGACGTCGAGGACCAAGCCATTCGATTAACTTATCGCTGAAATAGAAGCTCTTGTCTTTGTCTTTGTGGCGACGCAAACCAACGGTGTTAACGAGCCGGGTATCCACTTTGAAACCTTGGGGAGTGACCTGCATCAACGGACTGAGATCGTATTTGCCTGGATCTCCGTAAGGGGCCATCCCCATAACCTTGTACTCGCCATCAAGCATTTCAAAGCCAAGGAACTCTGTAATCGCCCCATAAACACCGGAAATCGAGTCGGGATCGTAGAACTCCTTCAACCGGTGAATCTTGCCGTTTTCACCATAACCAAAAAAGGTAGTGGCGTATTCTCCTTTGCCATCGATGGTCATAATGGCTGTTTTTTCTTCAAAGCCACTGAGGTGATAGGCTGACGAGGCATGCGCCAAATGGTGCTCCACCGGCACAAACTCGGTTCGGTTCCAGTCAATACCCAGCTCTGTCCCGAGTTCAAGTACCCGACGACGATTCCGTCGAAATCGACGATTACCATTCAGCAAAGCATCCAATCCGCGATCTGGCGCGTACCAGTAGCGTTGGGCGTAGTGCCATCGAGCAGGGCTAGAGAGACTGATTTGTGCGTAGGGGAAGGCAATCACGTCTACCTTGCTGGCATCGACCTTGGCCTCGCTGAGGCAATACCGAGCTGCTTCCAAAGGCATCCTGTTCTTAGCGTGCTTGTCTCGAAGGAAGCGTTCTTCCTCCACGGCAGCGACAATCTCGCCATCAATCAGCAACGCAGCTGAGGAATCGTGGTTCAGGGCACCGGATAAACCGAGAATGATCAAGTTGGCTTCAACTCACACTGGCATCGCAACGGCGCGTACTATAGCCCATGGAAACTGAATTTAGGCGTAACGTCTGGGTAGAAGATAGATACAAACGACAGCAGACGTACAAAACCTAATCTGGATTGTGCAGCATTGACCCCAAGCTACGCTGCAAGTCTGGCGCTTGCGCAAAGTTCCTCAGCAGTCGTCGGCGGTCGATGTCCTGCCCATGCAGACGGGCTCGCCGCGTCGCGGGCATGCGCATTGAGTCCAGGTCGATCAGGTGCAATGTCTGGCCAGCAGGATCCCAGACAAAATTACTTGCCTTGGTGTCGCCGTGAACAAGGCCTTCAGCTGCAAGCTGGCCCAACAGATCACACAGCTTTCTGGCGACAAGTTCAAAGCCATCGCGACCAGGGGCGGTATCAAACCGCTCGGGCGACAACGTCTCCCCCCGCAGCTGCCGCATAATAAGGTAGGTGGGACCACCAAAGCGAGTCCGCAGAAGCGCTACGGGTACGGCAGAGGCTATCCCCATAAACGCCAATGTATGACCAAAAACCCAACTATTGAGACCGCGATTGGTAACCAGCATACGACGCAGGCGGTGCAAAGCAGACTTGTTGTTGTAACGCTTGACGATAAGCGGGTATCCCTCAAAGCTCGCTGCCACTACAGTTGCCGTGTTGCCGCGCTTCAGTGCCTCTCCCGCTTGTCTCTCTCCCGCTCGACCATCACGTTCCTCCATCAAGGCTGGCAGGGCATCAAGCCAGCTGAGTAACGCTCGACCAATCTGCGCTTCGCTACGTACTTCGGCTTGCGCGCGCGACTGTAACCAGGCTCGTTCAAGCAGAACACTCCCGAGTACCGTGCGACGGCTTTCAAAGTCGCTGCAGGTGCGTTGGGTTTTGGCCTGATAGTGATGAATTCTCATGCGCCTCGCACGGCGATAACCGCGCCATACGGCAGAATCTGCAACCGCCTCGAAGGCACTACCTCGCGCTCGAGCCTCGCGATACACCTGCCAGAATGACAGCAACGTCTCATGCGACAGGGCTTTCTGGGTCTGCGCCGCGAGGCCAACAAAACCCTGCACACTCTGTACCCGTCCCAGCGGCTCTGGCCGACGTCGCCGGACCGCATCGCCATCAATAAGCCACAGCTTGGTCCCCCTGCACATGAGGTTGCCGAAATGCAGATCCTCATGCACAACACCTGCGTTGTGCATTCTGGCCAGCAGACCCCATAGTTCAGTGAACAACGCAGGGCTGGCTTGCAATTGACTATCAGATAATAGCTCGGCGTCTGTTAGGTATTCGAATATCAGTGCGTAACCAGCAACTGGCGCAGGCTGATCCTCGGGAGTAGCAAACCGAAACGCATGCAATACCGAAGGGGTTGGCAATCCGGAGTTGAGCAATTCCTGGCAACCCTTGAATTCACGCAATTGATAACGCGCGGCGTTGTCACCGAAAAACCATTTCACCACCACAAAAACGCCGTCGAGCTGTGCGAGACACACAAGCCTGCGCTCCGGCAGAAAACGCAGCACGCGTTCACAGCTCAATCTCATAAGAGGTTTTTCTGCAGACTCGGTGGTCTTCTCTGCAAGCGTGAGGCTGAGAGCCTGTTGTTCGGGCTCAGGCGTCAGCAAACGGTCTAATCCACCACGCACCTCAAAATAGGCGTTACTGTCCAATGGATGACTCACCGACTGACTTACTAAAGGATGTACTGACTGGTTCGTCAAACGGATCTGGAAACCTCACCAGTCCTTTACGCTCAGCTTCGATATGCAGCTGTTTGGCCCGATCTCTAACCGACTGCCAGAATTTAGCTCGATTGGCATCTCCAAGCTCTTCGCGCAGGGAGCGCTTCGAATAGCGACAGATAAACCGGTAAGCATCTCGGCGTGTCGGCAGAGTATCTGCCGCAGAGAACCACAGTGCCCCTAAATCCTTTACTAGCCAACGCGGTGGAACACTGAGTCTGATCTGCGCTCGATGTAAATCGATCAGCGTCAGATCCGGCACCGCAGACAGCGTTTCAGGGCGCAGCAAAAAATGACAGATATAGAGGTCGCGATGGTTAACGCCACACTGGTGCATCAATGCAACCATATCCGCGACAGCCAAAAGCAATCGCCATCGGTCGGCAACAAGAGGACGCTCATCGCGCCAGGTCTTGGCCAAATCTTCTAAACTCATACTCGGCTCAATTGCCCGGGACAAAAGAAACGACTCGCGACTCGCCGGATTGTCGCCGCGCTCCGCATAGGCCACGGGTTCAGGTACAGACAACCCAGCCGCTCCTAGTGTCCTGGCCGCCCGAAACTCATTACCAGCACCCAGCACAGGCAGACGTCCAGCCAGGAGATTCTTGCAAATCTCAATCCAGCCCACACCATGATGGCGCTTGAGAAACAGGATCTGTCCATCAATCTTGACGCGCAGAGTCCGGCGTTGCGCAACCTGGCGATAGACCTTCCCCTGGAGACGATCTACCCACACAAAGGGATCCAGATCGCCCAGGCGTTTGACTAACGTACTATGGACATACAGCTCGTTCACCCCAGAGCTCCGGTTTTGACAAGGGCAGCGTCAACTATCAGCTCCGCCGCGGTCTCAGGCAAATCAAAGATATTTGCACTACGACCAAATTCTTTCCCGCATTGAGACATCTGCATACGGCGCGGCTCGTCCTCTAACAGGCTGCGCAGCGCATCGGCATAGGTCTCGGCATCGAAGGGCTCAGCCAACAACTCGCCGCCTGAAGCTTCTTCGACATAACTTGAGTATCCACATATTTGTGTTGCCAGAACAGGCAGCCCCGAGATAAGAGCTTCCAACAGCACGATACCACCGCTCTCTGCGTAGGCAGGATGCAACAGTAAATCGGCCGATTGTAAAAATCGGGGAACATCATCACGCCCAGCCAGAAACCTAACTCTGGAAAGCACACCCAGGCGCTCCGCCATACGTCGATAGATTGAGGCGTCATCCTGGCCAATCACCAAAAGCTGTACCCGCTCGAGCAGCTGAGCAGGTAATTGAGCAAGCGCTTGCAAGCTGCGGTCAAGACCCTTAGTGGCAAATCCGGATCCAACGGCCAACAGTAAGAGATCATCTGCACCAATCGAAAATTCTGCACGCAACTCATCGCGAACCTGTTCAATGTCATCAGGTGGCAGGCGATCACGCGAAACACCGGGAGGCAAAACCGTCAATCGATCAACCGGTGTGGAATATACTCGCATAAAGTCTTCGCGCTGCTGCTGGGTTAAAAGCAGAACCTGAGTATCCGCGCTTGGAGCAAATACTGCTCGCTCAGTTGCAGCAAAAAAACGATAGCGAGGCGTATAGAGATAGAAGTTTCCGCGCATTGCCTGAGCTTTTGCTTTAAAACAGGGGTCGGCCGCAAAGTAAACATCAAGGCCAGGCATCTTGTTAAACCCAACCACAAGAGATGCCGGTCGCGCTCGAAGGTCTTTTTGCACCCACTGAATATAGCGCTTGTAGCGCACGTGATTCGCAAGACTTCTATCAGGCACCAGTACAACGTCGAACTCTGGAGGAACGGCGCCCTCCCAGCTCAATGTATATACCCTAACGGCAAAACCGGCGTCAGCAACAAGTTTTGCGATACGCAACAAGTCGCGCTGCAGACCACCAAAGGGGAAATACTTGAAAAGACAAAAAGCAATACAGCCATTTCGTTTTCGCTGTGCAAAGCGCTCAAGCAAACCGGCAGCCGTCGGCACCAGTGAAAATATCTCGCTTTCATGACGCACTGCCGCTGCAGATTCGGACATCTCTGACAATTCGTCGCCAACAAGCAGAGACTCCAGGTCAACATTGAGCCGCGCCTGATCAAAAGGTTCGGGCACAACCCGTCCGGCTGAATAACGCTCAACCCAGTGTGCGTAGCCGCAGTTAGCGGTGGTCAGCACTGGCAAACCGGCAACCATCGCTTCCAGAATTACGGTGCCGGTATTTTCGTCATAAGCTGGTAAAAGCAGAAGATCTGATGCGAAGAAAAAGCGTGGAACGTCGTCTCGACCTGAGAAAAATCTCAAGCGATCAACAATGCCCAATCGTTTCGCCATCCTCTCAAAAGGGTCAAAATTATCTGCACCAAGAATAAACAGTCTGGTCTTTTGCACCAGGGATCGAGGCAGCGAGGCAACGGCGCGTAGGACCCTGTCGAGGCCTTTTTTCTTGAAACCGGAGCCTACAAACAGCAGTAAGCGTTCATCCTCGGCAACGCCAAACTCTTGACGAAGTTCCACACCAATTGCAGCAGCGTTTGGCGGCGCAATCCTGGACGGATCAATACCGGGCGGCAAGGCATGAAGACGCTCATCGGGCGTTCTGTAGTAGCGTTGGAACAAGGGCGTTTGCACATCTGAGATAGTGAGCACCTGGGTGGCGCCCAGGCGTCTGAACACGGCGTACTCTGTGGATGCAAAAAATCGATAGCGCGGCATTTGGCGATACCACCAGCTGCGCTGAGTTCGGGCTTTTTCCTCAAAACAGGAATCTCCCGCGAAGTACGCATCAAGGCCTGTCATTTTGTTTAGTCCAAAGACCAGATCAACCGGCGAACCCGCCAGATGTCGTTGAACCCATTCCTGAAATCGTCCGTAAAGGGAGTGCCTGGAAACGGCTTTTACCGGAACCTCAACAAACTCGACCCACGGCGGTATCTCTCCCTCCCAGGACAGAGCATAGAAGCGAACCTCATGGCCCCGCTGGACCAGTGTTTGCGCTATTTTGAATCCATCGCGCTGAATACCCCCATACGGGAAGTATTTGAAAATGCAGAAAGCGTAACGCATCAGGAAGTATCACCTGGGGCCATCGGCATTTTCGATTGTCGCTCAAGCAACTGGTTAGCCTCATCGAGAATCCGATGCGCGGTTAAACCCGCAAAACAGGCCGGAGCAACGGGTTCATTGTGTACCAGCGGTATCTCGCCGCCGTAGGAACACTCGCGTTGCAAGCAAGGGGCGCAGCCAAAGTCACTCGCCAGATCAACTGCAAATGGTCCGCGAACGCCTGTTTTGACGGTACTCGTTGCGCCGTACAAACCTATCGTGGGTCTACCAAGCACCGCCCCCAGATGAGTCAAACCGCTGTCGACCCCAATGACCAGTCTGGCCTCCCGTACCCGTTGTGCTGCCGCCAACAGAGTTCCAGGTGTTGCCGCCTGCACCCTGTCGCCCAGTGCATCACAAAGTCGTTGGGCACGCTGGAACTCAACATCAGACCCCGAAAGTAGCACCGGCGCATGACCTGCGGTGGCTAACTGCTGAAGCAGTTGCCGCCACATTGCCTCCGGGTATTCTTTGCTGCGCCAGGTTGTGCCATGCACGATTATTGTTTCTTGCGCATCGCCAGCTACAGCCGGGAACGGTGATGTAACCGGTGATGTCAGATCAATGTCGTAGCCCAGCACCTTCGAAAAAAGCAATCGCAAGCGATCGATTGCATGCTGATCCCAACCCACGTTGATTTTGTGAGTATAGAATTTGCTAGCTATGGATTCGCGGGCAGACTCATGATCCAAACCAAACCGACTCTCAGCACCGCTAGCCCGACTAACGAGAGCACTTTTTAGCAAACCCTGTGCATCAAGCACTTTTGAATACTTGTCTGCGCGCAATTCACGAGCAAAGCGTGTTAACGCCAGCAAACCTGATACGCCTTGCTTGCGCCAGCGACGCAGCCCAAAAGGTACAACTCGATCAATTGCCGGATGCATAGCAGCAAGTTCAGCAAACGCCTCTTCAACCACCCAGTCAAATCGGTGACCATAGCTTGCTGCCTCTGTCAGCGCGGGAAAGCTATGCACAACATCCCCCATCGAACTGAGTTTTACCAACAGAGTGTTTCTGCTCACAAGGTGTGTTCTTCCTTGGCAAGCGGTAGAGCCTGAAGGCGCTCAATGACATAGGTTGGCGAGAGTTTTGCAAGACAGTCGCCATGGTTAAAACGGCACGTACGTTCAAAACAGGGCTGGCAATCAAGTTTCAGTGCACCGTTATCCAGATCTACCAAAGACAGCGCCTTGGCCTGGGCGTGCAAAGGCGGGGTAAATCCGGGCGATGTGGACCCATAGAGCGCAACCACCGGTGTATCTACGGCGCAAGCAATATGCATCAAACCGGAGTCGTTACAGACAACAGCTGATGCTGCACCCAGCAAGTCCACCGCATCACTTAAAGACGTTTTTCCGGCAAGATTTCTCACCGGAGACCCAAGCACTCCAAGGGAGTGCACAATACGCGTACATACTTCCCGGTCAGCAGGCCCACCGAGTAGCCACACCTCCCCCTTTTGCTTAAGTACCCAGGCTGCTACTGCAGCAAAAGACTCTTCTGGCCAGCGCTTGGCCTGACCAAATTCGGCACCTGGGCACAGTGCTACGCTGAGATTCGCACTGTGCAAGTCGTGCTCTGCCAAAAGCTGCTCCTGGCGATCGGTATCCAGTTCCAGTCGTGGTTGCGGATAAGGCAGCCTCAATTCTTCGCCAATGTCTTGCAACCCCATAAAGCGCTCAATCATGAGCGGCAAATCCGCCGCCGGGAGGGGTGCGCTGTCGTTGAGCAACAGATAACGGGCCTCACCCCGCCAACCAGTACGCCTGGCGATACCCGCGAAGTAAGGGACTAACGCTGATTTCCACGAATTGGGTAACACATAGCTGCGGCTAAACTTTTTCTTTGCAAGCAAACGCCCCATGCGAAATCGCTTGCCAAGCCCAAGTTCGCCATGATCTGTTTCCAGCACATGGACTTGCGACACCTCAGCCATCCGCTCCGCAATTCTGGCGGTTGCCGGCGGAGCAAGCATTTCTATCGGCTCTTCGGGGAGAGCCATACGTATCTTTTGAACCAGTGTATGCGCCATCACCATGTCGCCGATCCATGCCGGACCAACAATCAACGTACCAGTCATCTAGCGCACCAACTTGCAGCGGGTATTGCCGCTAACTAGACCGAGGCATGCCACTCGGGATGCTCCATTGTGATTCCCCGAACTTGATCAAAATACCTGGTTTGCAGCTTCTGGGTGATTGCACCGCGAACGCCTGTTCCGATTTGTCGCCCATCAACCTGTCGCACAGGCAAGACCTCAGCCGCTGTGCCGGTGAGAAACACCTCATCAGCAATATACACTTCGTCTCTGGTGATCCGTCTCTCTTTCACTGACATGCCCATTTCTTGAGCCATCGTTATCACGGTATCCCGGGTAATTCCTGCCAGACAGCTGGTTAACTCAGGTGTGTGGAGCTCGTTATTCTTGATCAGGAAAATATTCTCTCCAGTCCCCTCAGCGACATAACCCTCGTTATCGAGCAGCATGGCCTCGTCTACGCCAGAGTCGATCGCCTCGCGAAGTGCAAGTATGGAATTGATATAATTACCGTTCGCCTTTGCTTTGCACATGGTGATGTTGACGTGATGGCGAGTATAAGAAGAGGTTTGCATGCGTATACCTTGCTCAACCGCCTCAGGCGCCATGTAAGACGGCCACGGCCAAGCCGCAACCATGACGTTTACCGACAGACCCTCCGCACGCAACCCCATGCCTTCAGAACCGAGAAAAGCCATGGGCCGCATATAGCCCTCTTCCAGATTGTTAACGCGCAGCACTTCAAGATGCGCCTCATTAATCTGATCATCGGTATAAGGCAGCTCCATACGAAGAATTTTCGCAGAATTAAAGAGTCGGGCCGTGTGATCGTGAAGCCTGAATACCTCGGTGCCACGGGGCGTTTTATAAGCCCGGACACCCTCAAAGACACCGACACCGTAGTGGAACGTATGGGTGAGCACATGGACTTTGGCCTCGCGCCAATCAACCATCTCACCATTAATCCAGATGTACCCTTCGCGATCTGCAAGATTATCCACTACCGTCATATCAACCAACTTCTATATTTGTTCTTTACTATCTGTGCTTTGCTGTCTGTTTTGCAATATTTGTCTGCAAGCAATTTGTCCGCAAGCAATTAGAGGTTTGCAGGATCAATCTCTTCAACCATCAGTTTCCGCCACAACCTCGCCACCCGCTTACGTGTCGCCTCCAGTTCCTGCATGGCATCTGATTGCGTCTGCTCCATGCCTAATTCCTCAGACACTATTAGCATCTGGCCGACATGCCGCAATAGCGCATAGTCAGCAATTAGCCCATTCGAGACCAATTCGCTGAGCAGTCCCTCTCTTGAGGCTTGCTGCAAGATTTGCCCATTGTCAGTGAAATCGAGCAGAGCAGGAAATTGAGCCGACCAGCCAAGCGCCAGATATTGCACCATAAATTCAATATCCACGATACCGCCCTCACTCTGCTTGAGCCGCGACGCAAAACTGTGGGTGGAAATCTGTTCACGCATGCGCTCGCGCATCAGAATAATCTGTTTTCTGGTTTCGACCCGATCACGGGAAGCGCTAATGGTTTGCCTGCGGATGCGATCAAACTCAGCCGCCAACTGCAGACCGCCAGCTACCGGTCGGGCACGAACCAGTGCCTGGTGTTCCCACAACCAGGCGGTTTGTTTTTGGTAGCGCTCGAAGCCACTTAGGGTGCTGACCAGGGTTCCATCTCGGCCTGCAGGTCGCAGGCGTATATCTACCTCATATAGCTGCCCAAAATAGGTCTGCATGGAAAGGTAGCTCAGCATACGCCGGGTTAACTGGTACCAAAGAGACTGCTCTGCCAACTCCCCCTGATGGATGAAAACCAGATCCAGATCAGAGCCCGCACCCAGTTCCAGCCCGCCTAATTTGCCATAACCCACCACAAGGTAGTTCTCAGGCACGACTGTAGGTTCCTCGCCATCGGTCACGCCATACCAGGCCCATTCCAACAAGGTTTGAATAACACTCTGTGCCAGCCGAGTCAGGTAGTCAGCCATCTGCATGACACTCAGGTCACCTCGAGACAAAGCCAGTAAACAACGGAATTGATGTTGGCTCTTGTATTGAGCGAGGCGATCAAAGTGCTGTTGCTGCAAATCGGAGCGAACAGCTCTGGGAAGCAGCACCAACAGCTCCCGTAACAAATCATCAAGCTGAGGCACCGCGGCAAGATTGATTCGCATGAAGAGCTCTTCCAACAACGCCGGGAACTTCGCGAGCAGAGAAGTAAAATAATCGCCACCACAAGCAATAACGGCAAGTTCGCGCCGTACGTGCGCATTTTCGCTTAGCAAAACAATATAGGCAGAACGGCGCAGCACATTCCTCAGCAGAGGTTCAAGGCGCAACAGCACCACATCAAATTCAGGGTCACTGGAGTTCTCTGTATTGGCACGAATGTCTTCGAGCAACAAAGGAATAAGTCGATCGAGACGCTCAACAACCATTGCTTCGGGTGCACGCGCCGCAGCGGCTCTCAGATCATCAACAATCTGCCTCGAACGACCGACTATCGCCTCGCGGACAGGTTCACTGAAAATCTGCGAAATATCAGTTTCCGAGTCAGCTACTGATTCTTCTGTATCGTCAAGCCAACGTGCCAGACACTCGAGCACCTGGGACTGAGACTGGCGCAGGGCGCGCAAAAGTTCAGCGTAATCAGAATACTCGAGAGCTGCAGCCAGACGCTCCTGGTCTTGCTTATCCTCCGGCAACCTGTGCGTCTGCTCATCACGAAAGGCTTGTAAAACGTGTTCAACATCTCTCGAGAGCTCATACGAATTCCAAAGGACCGATCGGTCGTGGCTGCTGATGAGATTTTCTGCAACCAGCCCATCAAGTGCACTCGACAGAGAATTAGTGCGCAAGTTTTCAACTCGCCCGCCCCAGATGAGTTGCAGCATTTGAGCAAGAAATTCAACATCACGAATTCCTCCAGCGCAGAGCTTTACGTTGCTTTGGTGCTCGCTGTGATCACGTCGGATCAAGGCGCGCATCTCACGCATTGAATCGATGGCTGCAAAATCCAGATAACGCCGATACACAAAGGGGCGCAGACGACTCAATAGTGCATCTCCTGCTGCGCGATCACCTGCACATGCTCGCGCCTTTATCAGCGCATATCGCTCCCAGTCTCGCCCACTGGTTTCGAAGTAGCGCTCCATAGCACCAAAAGACTGAACCAGCGGACCACTATCCCCATAAGGTCGCAGACGCAAATCGACTCGAAAGCCAAAACCATCACCTGTAGTTTCACCCAGGGTTTTTACTAACAGCTGAGTCACCTGAACAAAAAATTGCTGATTGGTTTTGCCAGATTTTGTTGTTTTACCCGGGTTGGGATAAGCACAGATCAGGTCAATGTCACTCGACAGATTCAGCTCTCGCCCACCCAGTTTGCCGAGTGCAAACACAACCAGGTGTTGCGCCGTACCAGAGTCATCCAGTGCCTCGCCTTCGAGAGTAACGGTTACGGCCTCACACCAAAGAAGCGATATCTCTACAAGCGAATCGGCAAGTGTTGACAGTGCTGTGACGGTTTCTTCGTGACTCGATCGTCGCGCTAAATGGCGCCATATGATTCGTCGTTGCACCCGGTAACGCAGTTTGCGCAGAGCACGCTGGAACCGCGCCAACTCGGCCCGGTCAGCACTCTCTGGCGGAAAAAGCAGAGCAAGCTCAGCAACAAGCTGTTGAATCCATTCCGGGGTCGTTGGAACTTCGTAGGGTTTGCGATCGAGCCAAAGCTGAAATTCAGAACTGTCACGTGCGGCCATGCTAACCAGAAAGTCAGATAGGCCCAGAAGTTTTTGCTGCTCCTCGTCCTGGAGACGAAGCTCATGCCGGGCAGCAGCGTCTTGTCCCCAACGAATGACGCTCACAGAACCTTCCCCAGCTCCCGGCGAGTGACCGGGCTCACGGTCTAATCTGACTGAGAGGCCGGAGCGACCCGCAATACTTCAGCGATTGTCGTGAAACCGGCACCGACCTTTTGCGCGCCAGCAAGACGCAGCGAACGCATACCTTCCTTGAAACCCTGCTTGCGAATGTCGTCCAGCGACAGATCGTCTTTGATGCTCTGCTGAACATTTTCTGTCATTGGCAGCAGTTCATACACACCCATACGACCCAGATAACCGGTATCGCGACACTCAAGACAACCTACAGGGGCATAGACCTGAGCTGGCGGCTTGGCTTTAAAAGGATGTACAAGCAAATTCCAGGCATCAATATCAACGGTTTCGGGCGCCTTGCAATGCGGGCAAAGCGTACGCACAAGACGCTGCGCCATGATGCCCAGTACCGTTGCCTTGATCATATAAGACGGCACACCCAGATCCAGCAAACGAGTGACAGCGGTAGGAGCGTCGTTAGTGTGCAAGGTAGAAATCACCAGGTGACCGGTTAGTGCAGCCTGAATCGCCATCTCGGCAGTCTCAAGATCTCGTATCTCACCCACCATGATGATGTCAGGATCCTGGCGCAACAAAGCCCGCACGCCACTGGCGAAGCTCAGGTCGATGTTGTGCTGCACCTGCATTTGGTTGAACGCGGGTTCTACCATTTCGATGGGATCTTCGATCGTACACACATTGACCGCAGAGGTAGCCAATGACTTTAGCGTCGAATAAAGCGTGGTTGTTTTTCCCGATCCCGTAGGTCCGGTCACCAAAATGATGCCGTTAGGCTGGGCGGTCATGTTGGTCCAGCGCCGATAGTCTTCACCGCCAAGACCTAGTTCTTCGTGGGTGCGCAAGAGCACATCGGGGTCGAAGATCCGCATCACCATCTTTTCGCCAAAGGCCGTCGGCAAGGTGGACAGGCGCAGTTCTACCTCATCACCATCCGGGCTCTTGGTCTTCACCCGGCCATCCTGGGGTCGGCGTTTTTCAGCAACGTCCATACGGCCAAGAATCTTTAGTCGACTGGTTACCGCAGCGTTAACAATAGCCGGCAACTCATAAACATGGTGCATCACGCCATCGATACGGAAACGGATGAGGCCTTTTTCACGACGTGGTTCTATATGAATATCACTGGCACGTTGCTCAAACGCATACTGCAGCAGCCAGTCCACGATATTGATGATGTGGGCATCGTTGGCTTCGGGCGACTTCATCTGCCCGAGCTCAAGCATTTGCTCCAGGTTGCCTACACCCGACAGCTCAAGCCCGGCTTCACCGGCCTGCGTAACACTGCGCGCAACGGTATAGAACTCAAGTTGATAGCGCGTGAGATCTTCCGGATTTGCCACTACCCGGGATATCTGTCGGCCACGCAACGTCTGGGTAAGCATGTTTTCCCAGCCGGACATAAACGGCTGAGCAGACGCAATAACTACCTCGTCATCCCGAACTGCAATGACCAGAATGTTGTGTCTTTGGGCAAACGCATAGGACATCACTTCCGTGCATGCGTTTATGTTGATCTTCAGCGGATCAATGCGTACCCATTCCTGACCGGCCTGCAACGACAATCGTTCGGTGAGCAGATCGAGGGTCAGTTTGTGGCCCGGCTTGTTCGCAAGTTCGTACTCTCGGGCCGCTATAATTTCCAGCGGGTGCTGCGACAGTTCTTTTTTGGTCCGTGGGGCAATGAGAATGTCTTCAGCCTGACGCTGAGTAATCAAGCCTTCAGTGACCAGCTCTTCAAGGGCCGTCGGAAGGTCTATCATGCGCTCAGGCGTATCTGAGCCAAACGAAGCCGCTTCCGGCTTGGCAGATAGCGCCTCCGAGGTGTTCTCAGGACCAGATTCAGTAATAGGTAGCAGAGGTTCAGCCACAGCTGTGGGGCACCTGATGGATCAATTAAATGCCAGTAAAATCCAACACTTAAGTATTTGCAAGACAACCCGGCAAAGGGCTTACACGGGTTAGACCCAGATCACGAAACCATGCAAAATGATTGCCCAACAGAGAACTCATTCAATGACCGCATCGGTATCCAAGGCGCGCCGCACCGCCACTTCGCTCCCCTCCTTCGAGCAGATGTTGGGGACGTTGGTGCGAACATCCTCCGTGAGCTGCACAAATGCACAGTATGATCGCAGCAATCTCGATGTAATCAATTATCTTGCTAATTGGCTGGAAGATCTCGGTCTCCAAACTCAGGTGCAGGAGGTCGCAGGCACCCCGGGCAAGGCCAATCTGATCGCCACGGCCGGACCATCAAACACGGATAACCCCACTGATCCTGCAGAAGGACTGGTGCTGGCTGGTCATTCTGACACCGTGCCCTGCAATGAGAGCCAATGGCAGAGGGAGCCATTCCAGCTCACAGACGCCAACAATCGTTTTTACGGCCTCGGCGCCTGCGACATGAAAGGGTTTTTCCCGGTGGCCATGGAGGCCATCGCCCGCCACGACCTGACCAAACTCAAAAAGCCGCTAACCGTCATTGCGACCTCTGATGAAGAATCGTCGATGGCTGGCGCCCGATTCTTGAGCGAGCAGCGCAGCGTTCAGGCCAGGGCCTGTGTGGTGGGCGAACCCACCAGTCTGCAACCTATCTATGGCCACAAGGGCATCATGATGATGAGTATCACCTTGCAAGGTGCATCAGGTCATTCGTCCAATCCAGAACTGGGCTGCAACGCACTTGATGCGATGCACGCTGTCATGACTGAGCTCATCGCCTTTAGAACCGAACTTGCGTCCAAATGGCAAAATCCCGGCTTTGCGGTACAGGTGCCCACACTAAACCTGGGCTGCATGCGTGCCGGGGACAATCCCAACAGAATCTGTGACCACGCAGAGTTGCAAATCGATCTGCGTCTGCTTCCTGGCATGAATATCGAAGAAACGTTTAACGAGTTGAAACGCCGCATCGCTTTTATCGCAGAACGTTCGGGCACCCCGCTGTCGGTACAGTCCTTCACCGACGTGCCCGCCTTTGAAACCCCCGTAGATGCCGCCGTTGTACGCTATCTCGAACAAGCCACCGGCAATGCATCAGGTACCGTAGCCTATGGTACTGAGGGCCCGTTTTTTAACTCCCTGGGAATGGAGACAGTCATCTTCGGGCCAGGCTCCATAGATCAGGCCCACCAACCCAACGAATACCTGGCCCACGATCAGATTGAACCCGCAGCAGATGTGCTGTCAGGACTAATCGATCACTACTGCCGGTAGTGAAGACCAGCTATGAGTAACTACGTCCACTGGTTTAGAGAAACCACGCCGTACATAAGTGCACATCGAGGCAGAACCTTTGTGGTTTCTCTGCCTGGTGAGGCATTTAGTCAAGGCAACCTGACCAATATTGTTCATGATCTCGCGCTTCTGAACGTTATCGGCGTGCGTCTGGTCATCGTTCATGGTGCGCGACCGCAGCTCGATGCAGTACTGGGCCCAGTTGGTCCAGACAACTGGCGAGTCACCGGTGAAGCGGACTTGCCCCTCGCAACCGCAGAAATAGCAAAACTTCGCGCGCAACTCGAAGCGAAGTTTTCGGCCGGATTGCCCGGCAGCCCACTGCATAACACGCAGATCAATCTGGTCAGCGGCAACTATGTGCTCGCAAAACCAGTTGGTGTGAACAAGGGAATCAACTACCAGTTCACCGGACAGGTACGATCACTGAAAATCGAGGCGATCAACGCGGCGCTGGATAACGGCGCCATCGTACTGCTTCCGCCGTGCGGCTTTTCACCCTCGGGTCAGCTCTACAATCTGTCAGCGGAAGAGCTGGCGGCAGAAACTGCAGTGGCGCTGGGGGCAGACAAGCTGGTGACTTTTGCACAAGAGCCTTTTATCAAAGACAGCAACGGCCAGGATTTGCCGGAGCTCACTCCCGGCGAACTTGATTCGCTGCTTGCAGACTTACCGGAAGACGACTCCTCCAGGCGACGTCTGAGCGCTATGTTGAGCGCCTGCAGACGAGGCGTTCCACGCTGTCCTCAGGTGAGCTACTCGGTAGACGGCGCTCTCCTGGCAGAGCTGTTCACAGCAGATGGCCATGGGTCCCAGCTCAGCGAAATTCCCTACCGAAACGTTCGGTCGGCCACAATCGAAGACCTGTCTGACATTGTGGCTCTTATTCGCCCACTCGAACAAAATGGCTCTTTAGTCCGTCGTACCCGTCCACAACTGGAAGCAGACATAGCCAACTTCCTGGTCGCTGAAGTCGACAACACCATCGTGGGCTGTTGCGCCCTGCAAAACTATGACAGCCATCCTTGTATCGAACTCGCCTGTCTTGCGGCCCACCCGGTACACAAACATTCACGAGTACCCGTCGGAGATCAGTTACTGGCGGCTGCAGAAAAAAACGCGGGCTCCATGGGAGCAAGCTCAATCTTTGTGCTGACTACCTCAGCTCAAGACTGGTTCATCGAACGAGGCTTTCGAATCTGTGATCTGTCAGAGCTGCCGCCAAAGAAAAAGGCCAGTTATGACGAGGACCGGGGATCGCAAGCACTTATAAAAGCTATCTGATAACACTTCCAAACCAGAACACGACAAATCGACCATGACAAACAAAAGAAAATATTCATCCAAAGTAGTTGATGGCATTGAGCAGGCCCCAAGCCGCGCGATGCTGCATGCTGTGGGTTTTAAAGAAGAAGACTTTTCCAAAGTACAGGTGGGTATCGCATCAACCTGGAGCATGGTTACTCCGTGCAACATGCACATCAACGATCTGGCCGAAGCTGCGGCAATGGGCACAGACGAGGCCGGCGGCAAGAGCGTGTTGTTCAATACCATTACGGTTTCTGACGGTATCTCTATGGGTACTCCGGGCATGCGATACTCGCTGGTTAGTCGCGAGATCATTGCCGACTCCATTGAGGCCGTTGTAGGTGCACAGGGCTTCGATGGCTATGTTGCCATCGGTGGCTGCGACAAAAATATGCCTGCATGCGCAATTGCAATGGCGCGAATGGATCGGCCCAGCGTATTTGTTTATGGCGGTACAATTCAGATGGGCGAGCAGCGCCGCGACATCGTATCTGTGTTTGAAGCAGTGGGCGGACGGGCAGCTGGCAACCTCAACGACAATGAGCTTAAGGTCGTAGAGCAGACAGCCATTCCGGGTGCGGGTTCGTGCGGCGGCATGTATACCGCCAACACCATGGCTTCTGCCATCGAAGCTCTGGGATTATCTCTTCCAAACAGCTCGGCTCAAGAGGCCATATCTCAACAAAAGCGCAATGACAGCTACAACGCTGGTGCAGCCGTTGTAAATCTGATCGAAAAAGATATCAAACCCAGCGATATTCTGTGCAAAGAAGCCTTCGAAAATGCGATTACGGTAAGCATCGCGCTTGAAGGCTCAACCAATGCCGTTTTACACCTGCTGGCGATCGCTCACGCGGCGCACGTCGATCTTTCGATCGATGACTTCACGCGCATCGGCAAGCGCGTCCCGGTACTCGCCGATATGCGGCCAGCCGGCGAATACTCGATGTCCGAACTCATTGAGGTGGGCGGAATCCAGCCGCTGATGAAAATGTTGCTTGAAAGAGGTTTGCTGCATGGCGATTGCATGACCGTTACTGGCAAGACTCTGGCAGAGAATCTGGCGGAGGTGTCCCACTACCCGTCGGATCAAAAAGTAATACGAGGGTTTGAGAATCCCATCAAACCAGACAGTCACCTTGTGGTGCTTTATGGCAATCTGGCCCCGGAGGGGGCTGTTGCAAAAATTACTGGCCATGAGGGATTGCTATTCACCGGAACCGCGCGCGTGTTTCACGGTGAAGAAGCTGCGATGCAAGCCATAATGGACAATAAAATCACCAAGGGAGATGTGGTTGTCGTTCGTTACGAGGGTCCCAAAGGGGGGCCAGGCATGCGTGAGATGCTGTCGCCGACAAGCGCAATCAATGGCCAGGGCTTATCGCAGGATGTGGCATTAATTACTGACGGTAGATTTAGCGGCGGGTCCCACGGTTTTGTCATTGGGCACATCACGCCGGAGGCTTTCGACGGCGGTCCCATTGCTTTGCTTGAAGACGGCGACCAGATTACGGTCGACGCCGAGAAGTGTGAGATCAATGTCGCTGTGTCTGACGAAGAAATGTCTCGGCGCAAAGCACTATGGAGCGCACCAGAACCCTACACAGATCGTGGCGCGCTGGCCAAATACGCTCGACTGGTGAAATCAGCAAGCCTTGGTGCCGTAACAGATTAGGCCATTCAGTCTGTGGACTGAGCCATAAAGCGCTCGTAGTCCGCACTGTAGTCCTCGTGCCAACGTGACAAGGCGGGTCGGTTGGATTTCAGATCGTCTGTATTCCATTGCAGGCGAGCATGATCCATCGCTACGCTGACATCGTTGTCCGGGCATAGAATATAAAAATCACCCGCGGCCATGCCCTTGAGTAGTTCATCCGCAACTTGCTCAGGCAGCCAGGCGGCGGCTGGCTTTTCAGGAATATGACGTTTTATCAGACCGGTATAGGTAAATCCCGGAACCAGCAAATGCGCGCTGATCTGTGCGCCTGGAGTATTCCGTAGCTCATGCGCCAGACTTTCAGTCAACGAACGCACTCCCGCCTTGCTGAGATTATATGCAGCATCTCCCGGTGGGTTGGTAATGCCCTGCTTGGACCCGGTATTCACTATGGCGCAGGGCGAATTCTGCTCAAGCATGGGCTCAACAAAGCACTGTAGTCCGTTGATCACGCCCCACAGATTAACACCCAGTACTTTTTGCCAGCCAGCGTAGCGCGTCCAGGCACCACCGCCTCCTCCGGTTCCGGCGTTATTCATAAGCAGTGCAACTTCGCCGTAGCGTTCAAACACCTTATCTCGCAGCTGCTCTACCTCGGCTAGCTCCGATACATTCACACACTCAGCAGAAGCTGTTTCGCCAAGCGTTGGCAGAACGTTCGCGAGCTGGTCTTCATCGCAATCTGCAATGCACACTCTCATGCCCAGGGCGCTAAGCTTCTGAGCAAACGCAAGCCCAATACCGCTGGCCCCGCCTGTAATCAGCGCAACTCTACCCGCTGCTATTGCAGGATGATTCATGTTGTATCTATTCTCCTGTGGGTTCGCTGCGCAAATATCGCAACGCCTGCTCTTTCGCTGGATGATCAGCCAGCCAGTCGCGCAGCTGCCGCAGTCGTTCGAGATCCTCGCCAAACAACGCCAGCAGCCGTTCGTCGCGCATTGAAGCTACGGCCTGAGCGCGAACAGCCTTTTGCCAGGGTTCCGTTACTATCTCCGCCAACTTACCCTGTAATTGAAGGGCTCCGAGAAGCTGCCATTCACCGGCATCAAGCCACGCCTCATGGCAGGTCGCACAGACATCAACCTTGTTACTGGTTGCTCCACTAATACTGAATTTAGTCATGATGTGGGAACACTTGGTGCACACCAGCGCCTGAGAGCTGCCTTCAACCAGACTGGCGGTTTCTCCCTCACCATGTATGACATCATCCTCGTCGCCCCGGGTTTCTGCCCAATGGCGGTAGGTGAGTAAATCGATCGAAACCCCATGGCAACGAGTGCAGGTGTAGGCCGGCAAACCATGGTGCAACTTGGTAGGTCGTAAATTCTGATCTTCACAAGATGGGCATTTCATCGCCTAATCCCCCCTGTCACGAGTGCTACCAGTCTTAAAAAAAGGTGCCACACTTTTTCGCCCAAAAAATGATGCAACACAAGTCCAAAACCTACGCCCACAATATCAACCCCAAAGTCTTTCCACTCACTCTGTCGCGATGGCAAGTAGCCCTGCAGCACCTCAATAAGTCCGCCATAGGCTAGCATCAATACCACCACCAGCAACCAAAAGAGACTGACGTGGGCTATGCGCAAAGCGACGGTGAGATAAGAAAAAGCAAACAGGTGCAACACGATGTCGCTAACCTTCAGACCAGAGCCAGGCAATCCCGAACCAAGAGCAAGCCAGGTACAGATCATCAGAGGCAACCAGAAAGATGCCCGCCGCAGCCATAAGAAGTCAGCGGGCACTGGTCTCGTGCACAAAATCCACCAGGTGTTTGACGTTATCTACCGGGGTCTCAGGAATAATTCCGTGGCCGAGATTGAAAATATGGCCTGGCCTGTTACCAACTTCTGCTAGGACCGCGCCAGCCTGGGCAGATACGGTTGCTCGATCAGCACAAAGTACAATCGGATCCATATTGCCTTGCACTGCGGTGCAACCGAGTTTTTCCCAGGTAGGGACTAAAGGCGTGCGCCAGTCAAACGCGACAACGTCGGGTTTTGCCGAGTTGAGGGATTCAAGCAAGTGTCCGTTGCCTGTTCCAAAGTAGATGATCGGAACCTGACCCTTCAGCTTGTCGATCAGTGCGCGGGTATGAGGCAGTGCATACTGTTGAAAGTCTGCTACAGACAACGAGCCCACCCAGGTATCAAAGATCTGAATCGCATCGACACCCGCATCAATCTGCAGTTGCAAATAACTCGCCAGACTATCCGTCAACTTTGACATCAGCGCATGCCAGGCTTCTGGCTGCTGATACATCAGCTTCTTTACGTGAACGTAGTTGCGCGAACCCCGACCTTCGACAGCATAGGATGCAAGCGTAAAAGGAGCGCCAGCAAAGCCGATAAGAGCAATCTCATTCGGCAGATCCTGCAATATATTGGTCACAGTATTCGCGATGTAGGCAGTACCTTCCCGGGCGTCCAACATTCGCAAAGAGTCAATATCAGCCGGTGTCCGCACCGGGTTATCAAACACCGGCCCCTCACCCACCTTGTATTCAAGGTCCAGGCCCATCGGCACAAGTATGGGTAGCAGGTCGGCAAACATGATGGCCGCATCGACCCCCAAAATACGCTGCGCATCCAGGGTGGCCTGAGCAGACATTTCCGGGTTGGTGAAAAAGTCGAGGCTATTGGTTGTACCCTTAAGCTGGTGGTATTCCGGCATGTAGCGCCCAGCCTGGCGATTCAACCAAATCGGGGTGTGCGACACCGGCTTACCATGACAGGCGTCAATGAATACCTTGCTGGTGTTGGCTCTGATGGCGTCGGACATGTGCTCAAACTGCTCTATGGGAAGGCCTGCGCACCTTATCAGAGAGGCGATACACCCGCATCTGAGCGAAGCCTTTTAGCGTTTGCCTGGCGCCAGAAAAAACCAGTTGGCAGCCACATATTGAAAACTGAAAAGCGGAAGGCAAATCCACAGACTCCGATCGGCTATCGCCCAAGGACTCGATAAGCAGGCGGGCACTCACTGGACATAGCGCCAGAGAATTCTCATCACTTATCGATTGCAGACGCTCTGCCAAACCCACACAAGAACCCACCATGGTGTAGGCCCGAACATCACTCCGCCCCCACTGGCCGACCGAGCAATATCCAGAGGCGATGCCTGATCGGATCTTCAGGTCATCTGGCACTCCGTATCCCTGCCAACGGGCGTTCAATCTGGGCATCTCCTGAAGTAATAGAAGAACAAATCGCAACGCCGCCTGAACAGCCTGGCTTCGGCCTGACTGAGCTGAAAAGAACAACAGCACACCATCGCCCATGAACTTGTCGAGGGTTCCCCCCGCGTCGTTTGCTTTCCTGACCACCTCGTCGAGGAGATCATCGAGCACTGTACCTATTACTTCCGGCGGGAGAGGCGAGCTTTGGCTGGTGAATTCCACCAGATCGACCATCACCACGGTTATCCAGCGCCGTTCCTGAGTGGGGCCGCTGTCGGTCAGACCTTGAGGAACAAAAGGCTGCAAAATGGCGAACCGGTCCTGCCATTGCTGCCGGTGATCATCCAGCTTTTGAGTCAGTCGAAAGCCAATCTCTGAGAGTGCGGTGGTGAAGACCAACAAGAACAGAGAACCCCAGAGCCAGAGGGTGTCTTCGGCTGCCAGAAGCTCCCCTGATGTTTCTTGAATATCAATTAGGGACGAATTCTTGGCAAGCAGCAGGCACAAACTCACGCACAGGCTAGCTGCACACAATCCCAAAGAAAGCAGAAGCGCACGCCGACCGCCCAAAGCGACATTGGCGTTAATAAGCACCCCGACCACCGGCACTATCAGAGCAATTGGGAATTGCAGCAGGAGCAAGAAACCTGGCACAACAAGAAGTTCCACCCGTAGAAACCTCACCACCCTGTGGTCGTCAAACGTCCGTCTTGAAGCAAACCTGGTCCAGAACTTGAGCGCATCCAGCGCAACTGCAGCAAGCAGGGCCAGGATGAGACCCGAGGTCAATTGCCAGGATTCGAGACGCTGTGGTGACACAACAAACACGGCCACCAGCACCAGGGCAAAAAAGCACCACCCCAGCAGCCTAACCGGCCGGGTTTGTCGATAGAGGTTGCGGACAGCCATCCCCGCAGCATGCCCGAGCCTGTGACCAGGCGGCAGTGGGCAATGGCTGTTAACCCAGGGCGTTTATGTCCGCTCGATTAGCTTCTAAACAACACCAAAGGCATGCATCGCATCCGCGACCTTCACAAACCCTGCCACATTGGCACCACCAACATAATCGATGGGGCCGCGTTTGGGGCCTGTGTTGTATTGAACACACTGATCGTGAATGCCACGCATAATGGTCTGCAGCCGCTCGTCGACTTCTTCACGGGACCAGGCTATTCGCATGGCGTTTTGACTTTGCTCAAGGCCAGATACCGCAACGCCTCCCGCGTTTGATGCTTTCGCGGGCGCATATAGAAGACCTTTGTCGCGGAATAGATGCTGGGCATCAAGCGTACAGGGCATGTTGGCGCCCTCGGCTACAACACGAATACCGTTTCTAACCATCTTCTTGGCATCAGCGCCATCCAGTTCGTTCTGAGTAGCGCAAGGAAAGGCCATGTCAGCCTTAATGGCCCAGGGCCGCTTTCCAGCAATGAATTTGGCTTTCTTGTATTTCTTGGCGTATTCGCTAACACGACCACGCTTGTCAAATTTCAGCTCCTTAAGGTACTCAAGTTTGTCCTCATCAAACCCCTCAGGATCGTGAATAAACCCCGTGGAATCCGACAAAGTAATAGCTCGAGCACCGAGATGCAGGAGCTTTTCTGCACAATAGATGGCTACGTTGCCAGAGCCGCTAACGAGAGCTGTTTTACCCTGAAAGTCTTCGCCAATCTTTTCCAGCATATTTTGAGTGAAGTAAACCACTCCATAACCTGTGGCTTCAGTTCGCACCAGAGATCCACCAAAAGACAAACCCTTACCAGTAAGCACACCCGTAAACCGGTTTTGTACCCGTTTGTATTGGCCAAACATGTAGCTGATTTCGCGCGCACCAACGCCGATATCTCCCGCCGGAACGTCTGTATCAGCACCTATATGGCGGCTCAACTCAAGCATCAGCGATTGACAGAAGCGCATGACTTCCCGATCAGACTTGCCTTTTGGATTGAAGTTGCTGCCGCCTTTGCCGCCACCCATCGGTAAGCCCGTCAGCGCATTCTTGAACGTCTGCTCAAAGCCCAGGAACTTGAGCACACTCTGATTAACAGACGAATGAAACCGCATACCACCTTTGTAGGGACCAATGGAGTTGTTGAACTGCACCCGCCATGCGCGATTGGTTCGAATCGTTCCATCGTCGGCCTCCCAGCACACGCGAAAAATCACGATGCGATCTGGTTCGGTCATGCGCTCCAGAATGGACATGTCCGCATAATCTTTGTGTGTGCGCATAAATGGCATCACAGTCTCTGCCACCTCTTGCACTGCCTGATGAAACTCAGGCTCACCGGGATTGCGTTTAACAAGCCCGCTCATAAATGTGTCGAGCGCCTTCTGGGTGGTTTTGTTCATGCGGAAATCTTCCTGATTATCAAATAACTCGTCTAAACTTTTAGTGTAGACGCCCTTTCACCGACTGCTGTGAATTTACTAAAGCAATTGCTTCAAATCGCTGCACCAGCCAAAAACCAAAGACCGCCTGCCAGCACTGCTATTACTGCTGCAATGATTAACCATCGAACAGTATTGTTCTTATCTGTTGCCATCCCAGCGCTACTGCCTACACCAGGCGATGGAGTGCGCTGCCCCTGCGGTAAAATCAACAACGCTTTGGTTGCGCCAAATTCGATCACATCTTTCGAGCTTAGGAAGCGCTTCAGTACAATTTCGCCGTTAACCCGCGTTTTGTTCGTCGAAATCTGGTCCAGTATCGACCATTTCTCACCACGCCGAACAAGCTTGGCATGAAAATCCGAGACACTGGGATCGTCGAGTACAATCGAAAGTTCATGTTTTTTTGCATCGCGGCCAATATTCCAGAAATTCAAATCACCGTCGCTACGCAATGAAATGGGCTGGCCCTCACCCGAATCACCCAGAAGCACCAACGTTGGCTCATCAAACTGCGCAGCCAGGGCATCTGCGTCTATAGCAAGTTGTTCGTTAGCCTCACCAGGCTTGAGAATAATCGTGCCTGGACTATCGTTCTGCCAGGATCGCGGGAGATTCTTGTTTACCTCCATCATCATGGTTTTACCCATGGCCGCATTGGCCAGATCGCTATCATCTGGTTCAGCAGCAGTTACTGGTGGTTCGCTATTAGATCGAATGACAGTCGCATCGGCCGCAGGTGATACAGACTCTACAGTCGCATCATCGCCCTGCGCGTGCGCATCGCTCAAAGTTAGGGTGTGGGTGTCAAACCGAATTTCACTGCCGTTTTGCGCAACCGTTGGACCGGTGAGTCGCTGATGATCAATGAACGTACCGTTTGTTGATCCCAAATCACTAACTAACAAACCTTCTGGAGTCGGAGCCAAAGAAGCATGATTGGAAGACACCGTTGAATGCTCAAGTTGCAACACCAGATCATAGGTAGTGCCTTGATGTTCGATGGCAGGCGCGCGCCCTACAATGACGGAACCGTCAAACTCCAGAACTATCGCGCCCGCGGCATCGCTTAGCGTAAAGCGATTGTCACTCACAGTGCTTCTCCATCTCTTTCATAGTTGTATGTATTGGTGAATTAGTTTGCGTCAAGATCGTTACGCCAGCCAGAGGAGCATCGCGACCAGAACACCTACCGCCACAACCGCAATGATGAGATCACGATCAATTTCAGAAAATCGACCTTTTTCATCAGTTTTAATCGGATGGGCGACTTTGGGGGAAGCCATTTTCGCCGGAGGATTCAGAGAAATTCTCGGCGTATGCACCGGAGTCACCGCGTCAGGCGAGGCTTTTATTTGGACTCGTCGACCAGGAAGACGCTCAAAGCGTTCGCGCAGTTGCTCAACACTAAGAGGCTTCTGACTTTGACTGGAACGCTCTAAATCATGAACTTTCAGACACACAACGCTAACGTTATCCCGCGCGGGCCCTTCCAGAACACGCTTCACCAGAGCAGCTACTGCGCCACTTGGCTGGGGATTGTCCTTGAGTAGAGCTGCAATATCCTCGTCCCGCAGTTCGTCGTGCAAGCCATCACTACATAAAAGCAGCATATCGTCGCTGGCTAACTCGACTTCCAATTGTGCCGGCACCGGGGGAGGATTAGTGATGCCCAAAGCCTGAACAAGCACATGTTTTTGCGGATGGCCAAAGGCTTCCGTTGGTTCCACCACACCAGACTCCAGCAGCTGCTCGAGCAGAGAATGGTCACGTGTCAGGCGAACAAGTTCGTTGTCTCGCTGCAGATATACCCGGCTGTCGCCACACCAGCCAATCTGGGCAATGGCACCAAACAAACGCAGAACCACAATGGTGCTACCCATATTCTCCGTGGAACGACGAACACCCTCGTCTACAACGGCATCGTGGGCGTGACTAATTAGCTCGGTAAGAGAGAGATCCTCTGCATAGTCATTTAGAGTCAGCTGTTTCAGGACGGATTGCTTAGCAACCCGCGAGGCCACGTCACCACAGGCGTGACCTCCCATGCCATCAGCGACCAACCACACTCCAGCCTCTTCGGACCAGCCCAACGAATCTTCGTTGTGCTGATACCGATTGCCTGGGTGAGATTCTGCGGCAAATTCTATCACTGAGCGCTCACTCAAATGCTCCTTGCACTGCAGCTGCCGCCTGCTGATAGGTTTTTGGCCTAAAAGTCTCGTCATTGCCAAGGCCGTTGAACAGGCGATCGATACTGGAGCCCAGCTGGTCGGCTTCACCCAAATATTCTGTAAGCGTCACGATGCTCAGCAGTCCCTGTTCAGCAGTTCCATAATCTACCATTCGACGCGAAACCGCCTGCGCAATCAATCGTTTTCGCAACGCCCGAACAACTGTCGGGCCTACGGTTCGCCCCAACCAGTCAGCGGACAGCTCATCTATAACTGCTTCAAGGCGATCCCGAGCAACCATGAGACCAGCCGTATCACCCTGTCCGGCGACAACCAGCGCGTCTACCGCCGTTTTTAGTGGTTGTGTTTTGTCGGGAGATAGCTCCTGGGAGATAAGCTGCAAAGTACGAAAGTGATGGTCGGCAAGTCGCAGACTACCCGGTTCAATGCCTTGTTGCCGACGTTCGGCGTACCAACGCAGGTCTTCCGGATCAAGCCCGTGGTGGCAGCTCTGGCAATCATAGAAGCTAAATTCAGGGGTTCGGCCTTTGGAATAATAACTACTGGTCAACACTCCCAAAAAGGCCTTAGCCCCCTGCAACTGACCGGTCAGCCAAAGCTGGACGCCTTCAAAGTTACCCTTACGTTGACGATAATCAGCGTCAACACTGAAGTGTGGTGGCTGATTTGTTGTGAAGTTCTCAAGCTCAAAGCTAAGCCTTGGATGTCCTGCGCCCATTATTCGATGCGTAGCAAACTTGTCTTTGGTACCGAGATGACACGTCAGGCATAACTGAGCCCTCTCGACTGGCTGTTCTGATGGGTAAAGCCCGTTTTCGATGTTGTCGGCATGAGTGTTCCCTGGATCATCATGAGTCTTGATCCAGTTTTCCGAGCCCCCATGACAGGCTTCACAACCTACTCCATCACTCAGACTGAACTCAGGTCCCCGCTTGTCTTTGGGCACGTTGTCTGCGTGACAATCCAAACAAATATCTGCTGTGTGAGCGCTCGCCAGTCCAAGTTTTTGAGCCATCAACTTGGAGTCCTGAGAGAGCAGCGTCTTATAGGCGCGCGAATGATAATCCTGTGCCCGCCAAATTCGATGCTCGTTGAGCCATACCGTACGATTGTCCTGGCGACTGGTACGCCCATGACAGGCACCACCTGCACAGGACGCTGCACCAAAGTGAACATTGTCATCAATCGTCGATGGATCAGCACCAACACCAACGCCAACGCCAGCCATGAAGGCGACACAAGCAAGAACAACGGCAAGCCTAAATCTGGACCGGCCCCACAGTCGCAGCAAAAACTCGCGCCATCGGGTCACTTGCGCAAACCTCCGGCATTCACGGCTGTACCTGTCCCTTCAGTATCTTCCACAAACCAGGGTTCACCTTTTTCATTTAGATACATCTTGTTCATGTCTTCTCTAGACAGAGGTTTGGAACCGCGACGACCAAACACCGCAATCTGACCTCCTGTCTCATCCACGCCCCGATCCCGATCAAGACCTTTCGATAAGGCAAGCGCCGGGCGCTTGGTGGGATAGCTCGCAATCAGATCGGGATTCGGCTCCGGGCTGAATCCGTAGAAATTAGGCTGCAGGGAAGGTGATGTTAGCTGCACCACTTTCAAACCACCAACTCCATCAGCAATATACGCAAACAAAGACGCATTAGTCGTTGCAACAATGACATCCCGAGCATCACTTATCTGCCCGTCAGCGTTGTAGGTTTTTTGCAGCTTCATTGCGTCAGGCGCCGTGGCATCAACTATCTTCAGCCCTTCAGAGCCGGCCGCAACATAAGCGTAAGTACGCGCAACATAGACTCTACGAGCATCGCTCATCTCAACCACAGAGCCTGTGCTTTTTGGCGCTGAAATATTTGTCACATCGATCGTTTCCAGACCCTTGGCGGTGGTAACAAACAGGTAGCGAAACTGCAGCGCCGTTGCACGAGGGTCATTTAAGGGAATACGACTGACAAGTCTGGGTTGCATTGGCTCTTCGAGTGACACAACCAACACCTCACTTTCCAGCGTGAGATAAGCAATGGATCCGCCGAGAGTGATGTGACGCACACCGTTGAGCAAACCATCAGGGTTCCAGGTAAGGGCACGTTCCAGAGAATTGTTTCTGAGCTCACCGTCCTGCAGGGTATTCACATCAACAAGAATGAGCCCCTCAACCGAATCTGTGATCACCGCATAATTGTAGATGGGATGAAACGGCTGCTCGAGATTGATATCACGCATCAGCTCACCTTCATTCTTGTAAGGCGCTATTGGCTGGTTGGTAGGCAGTGCCATACAGGTTGCATCTTTGGACTTGACCTGAGTTCCCTGACCAATTGGCGAAAACGGGCTGGTCACAATACGCTGCGAGAAACCTTTGTTAGCGACATTTGCAATGTCATAGACACGCATGCCGTTCTTTCCTTCAGCAACATAAAGATATTCACCACGCATCTGCAAACAATTCGCTGTACCCGCACGATGCTGGTAACCGTGTTTTAAAACACCTCCGCTCGCCTTGTGATTTGCATAGAAATCGGGATAGGCATACTTTTGCAAATAGCTGCCAATGACTGCCTGAGGCTCGTCCCATTCTGTCACCTGAATGCCCGAGACTTCACCTTCGCCACCAACCCAGGCGTTGTAGCCCACAAAGTTAACAAAGTTTGTACCGAACATTAGTAGCTGAGCCATGATCGCGTTGTTGTTGTTGTCTTCAGACAAATGACAATCGCTACAATTTTTGGTCTCAGACAGACGCACCGTATGCGGGAAATGCGGGTTGAAAGCCTGAGAGCTATACCCCGAAGAGGCAACCGGAGGCTGCTGAATATAGATCTTCTCCCGGTTGGCGTTTGTAGACGACAAAACCAATGCAGAGGTAGACCTTACCGGTGCAATCTTGCCCCCCTTCGCGGGTCCGCGACGGCCAAGCAGGAACATCTGATCGCGAGCAACCTGGGGGTTGTAGGATGCGTAGTTGCGACTCTGGCCACCCTCGTAGTGGTGCCGTTCCGTCTTTTTGTTGGCCTCAATTGGCAAGTGACAGCCGCCACAGCTTGTGGTCCAGGAGGTGTGGCAGGTATAGCACTCCATATCGTCATAAGAATGCGCAAGATCCGCCTGGGCAACATCTGGGCCCCATTGTTGACTGGTGGTGTCCTTGGACATCGTTTTAGCGCGAGCCGCCTTCGAATTGTAATCTGAGTGATTTGGATCAACGGCGTTCTTGACCAGACTGACCTTCCATTCCAGATCTTTATCTAACGCAGAACGTTGATAGAGATCACCGTCTATCCATTCAAAGCGGGGCCGCCCACCGGGGACACGGAGCGCCAGAAAATCTGTGCCGCCATCAATGGCGGCCGGCCCTGAGGCATAGAGGTTCGGCAGTTCTTTGGCAGTGCCGTGGCAATCCTTGCAGTCCACTTCTACCGCAAGTGCTACCTCTCCCTGAATATGTCCGTTGCCATGATTGTCCTGAGAAAAATGACAGTCAACGCAGTGCATACCGACATCCAGATGAATTGATGACATATGTACCGCCTTATCGAACTTGGCAGGGTCATCGTTCTTTACGATCCGGTTTTCCGCATCCAACAGATTGCCAGTGCGGTCGCGCTTAAACACGGCGCGAAAGTTCCAGCCATGGCCGTGATAGTCGGCAAACTGAGTGTCATTGAGCTCCGGGTTCAGTTCAGACACCGCCTCAAGAAAATCGGTATCCGCCCACTTGCCTTTTGGCGCCGCCCCTTCCGGGTTACGTTCAAGAACCTCATGAATCTCTTCGCTGGTTGGGTATACCTGCTTCTCCGGCCACATAGCCGGGGCATCAGATTCATAATCCCACATGGTGTAACCCAGATAGCTGTTCACAAACATGTTGGGTTGGTGCATGTGACAAACCATGCACTGCGACGTTGGAATCGCATTGGTAAAGCTGTGTTTAATTGGGTGTCCAGATTCACCTTTAGGAATGGTCGGATCTGCTGTCGCGGACTGGCCGGTATGGCCGTGTTTTGCATACAGACCTGAGTGACGCGGATCACGATCGTTGGCATACACCACATGACAGGAGGCACACCCTGAATTGCGAAAATCACCCGGTTGGTCATTGGTACCCATGAACCATGTGAAGGGATCGTTGAGACGTGTCTTGGTGACATTGATCACCGGCACAGAGATACGCGCACCGGTGCCTGGCCCGCGGTTAGACTGACGTATGTCAGGTCGGCCAGGTTCTTCCAAGCGCTGCACAAGTCCAAGAGAGTTGGGAATTGCCGTTTCCGGAAACAGGTTGATAATATTCCTGCCGCCGCGCTCGAACACACGGAACACATCGCCGGGCTTGGTTGACTCCCAGGCGGGCAGCGGCAGCAACTCAGGCAATATGCCTTTTTCATCCTTCAGTTGCGCTGCAAGCACCTCGTCCAGAACCGGCCCCTTCAAAATGGCAGGCTTACCGTCGGTAGTATAAGACTCGCCCATAATGTACTGCTTGAAGGGCAGAATACCGTTGTTGTAGGTCGCGCCACCCCAGAGCATAGCTCCGGTTGCATGCAAGCTACGGACAGATTTCTCAATCTGATCCTGGTGACAGGCTCCGCACGAAAGCTCGACAACACGATAGTCCGAGGGATTCACAAATCGAACAAATTCGCGGCTTTCTTTATTAAGCAGCGTGTAGGTTCTCTCCGGATTGGCGCTGTGCGGATAATGCCAGGCGTCTGGATACTCCGGCAGAATATGAGCCAGTTCTTTTACCGCGATGTAATCATCCGACTGTTTGCCTTTGGGTAAGCCATGTCCGGCTTCTCCCGCTGACTGGCTTCCACGTGGCACAAACTGGCTGGCATCGCCGCCGTGACAGTCAGTACATCCCAGATCCACACCCGGAGCATTGTGCATGGTTTTCTGGTCTGAATCGGTATGACAGGAAACACAGCCAGCACTTTTATCATCGGCTGCTGTGATACTTGGCTGATTCCGGGGTGCCGCCGGTGCCATTACGTAATCGCGTTCAACTTTCTTAACCGACTCGGCAGCCCATGCCGCACTCCCAAGGCTTGAAAGCGCCGTCGCAACCAGAACGCCCAGCGCTATAGTTCTAATAGTCATCATGCAGCCCCTCAAAATGCCAGCACCAGATTCATCTGAAAGTAACTCGCATCCTCGTCCGGAAAGAGATCTTTAAAGCCTTTACCAGGTATCAGCTGCGCGTAGCTGGTACGCACAACAATGTTCTGCGTCACAAGAGGTCGCCAAATCAAACTGACCGACAGATCATGTCCAATTTCCTCATCGATGCTGCCCTGGTTACGCACCGTCTCGAGCACCTGGGTGTGATCAAAGCGCATATAGTTGTAGTTAAAACTCACCCGCAGTGAGGGCAGGATATCGGCGTCAGCGCCAATGCCTGCGAGGATCATTCCGGGATTGGTAAAGTTCGACTGCCCTTGTTCTTTGCTCGAGCGCAGGTTATTAAGCAATCCATTACGCGTTGACAGAGCAACCCTTCCTCCGCCGATCAAAGGCACCGACTGGCGTAACCAGTAACTTGTATCAGATCCTGCAAACACCGGATTTTCAAAAATAGCATCAAAGCCCGTGGCCTTGTCATCAAAGGGGTCGTCATCACCAGAGCCATAGAGGAAAGAGCCACGCAACCGTAGCCAATCCATATCAAATCCGGCTTCAAAGGCAAAGAAACCCGCGCTTATATCAACCTCTTGTTCTTCAAAGACGCCGGGCTTCACACTACCCACCGCGTAATAGGCAGAGGTGGTCAGGTTAAGCCGGCCAAAGTGGCCATCGCCGTTGTAGCCAAAATAAACAACGTCGTATTTCCTTGGGCGCTCGTCGCCTAGCGATGCTGGCCTTGCAATAAACTCGTTGTTGTCAAAAAAGAAGGTTTCGTCTTCTCGATTACGGTTGTAGACAACGGTGGCCTGGGACACAAAACCAAGGCGAGGGAAATCTTGCCAATACGCATTCAGAGCAACCACATCATCCTTGCGGATATCTTTTGTGACGTCGTTGAGGCCACTGTTAGTGTCTTTTTCCAGGCGCCGGAAGTAAGCAATGTTGTATTGAAAGATATTGTTGTTTCGATTGCCAAATAGCCGTATGCCCAGCTGGTTATCCTGAAACAGGAACCCACGGAAGTCGCTGTTAAACGGCTGAATACCAATCCTTATGCTGTCAAAGTCATAGCGGTCGCCCACATTACGCAGGTGTCGGTCATAGAAGGCAGCCTGAATGCCAAGGTGATGGTCTGTTCGGTTGGTACCACGACTGGGGCGGGCGTTAACACCCTGCACTTCTTCCAGATCAACGTAATTGATGTTCAGGACCGGTGTGAAACGAAACTCATGGTCTGGTGGTCGAAACACCGTATCGCCTTTCAGATAGACAAATTCAGCGGCCAAATTCTGATTGAAAAAGACCTGATCGGATGTGCCAAAAATGTCGAGACCGCCCGGGTTAGCGGTAGACGATGCACCGATGGGCGTAGCCACTTCGCGCACCTCTACAATAGTGTCAGAGAGTGCATTGATAGAAAAAAACCATTCATCGTTGTTGATGGGCCGATCGCCCTTCAACACGTTTCGATTGTAGGGATCCCACCAGGGGTACTTGTAGCGCACTGAATCGTTGCCCACCAAGGGCCGGGTAGCATCCAGGCTCTCCACGACACGCCAACGATCAGGCAGTGCAAGCGTGACACAATTCTGCGCGCTACCTTTGCAATCAAGTGTTGGCGCCGAAGCCACACACTCACTGCGTCCGGAACCAACACATGGCACCAACGAGGGCTTGTTTCGACCGCGCACCAGGCCATAGTCGACGCGCCTCTCTTCACCTGCGGCTCGCGCGGTCGATCCCTCTACCCGATCTGCGGCTTCTTCCGCATCCCGCTGCGGGCACTCAACACGTAAATAGCCTGGTCGCCGGCGATTTACGATGCGGCCACGATCATCTTCATAACAAACCTCTGCTGCCTGAAGCGTCTGTGGACCAACCAGCAACAACACGCCAGTTGTTGGCAGTGCTGCGCTAGTGATGCTTGTTAGCGCAAACCCTGCTCCAAGCACCAGCAATTCTCGAGCCTTACGTATCGGCCTCATCTACTTGCCCTCGCAGGGTCGTTGCTCAGAGGCATCAAAAGAACCTCCCTCTATAAAAGGGCCCTGAGGGCACTGGATATAACGCAACCGGGTATCTTGAGGAGTGAGCTGATCCGCACGCATTTCGGGGGGCGCATTGTTGATGGCGCCGCCCAACTCAATGCCTGCCTCATGCAGTCCAAGAAACGAGATCATGTCGTCCTGGTCAACGCCATCGCCAGACACACCGATACCACCAACTAAGAGGCTTCCCCGATAGATCGGCACACTGCCAGGGAAAATCTGAAAACCATTGGCCACCTTGTTTGTTGGAGCAGGCATATCAAAGCTCACATCAGCAAGCGCAATCTCTCCTGGCGTGGCGCGCCCGGGATTGAAACCCGCCCCGGCGCAACCCCGGGGCACATCAACACCCACTAGCCCGCCTGATGCGGTAAACAACACATGTTGTGCCAGCGCATTAATCGCCAAATCGAGCTGCAAACCGGTGGAGAACGGACTCCATTCACCCTGGGGTTTGCTTAGGGGACCCGCTCCACGCTCATCAATTCCGTCCGGGAAAAATGGCCGCGAAAGATTACCTCCGGCGCGATCCGAAAACGCAAACGCCCCATTGGCGAGCGCAAGCGGGTCTTCCAGGAAGGCACGCAAGTCATCTACGTAACTACCAAGTGGGATTTGTGCACGCAGTTCAGCCCCCGAACCGGAATCAACAAAAGCTACATAGTTTGCCGGGGGTAGCGCGTTCAAAAAATCAGCGCCGGAAGAACTGGAGAAAAATGCCGCCGTACGCGCTTTCTGCAATGACACATCAGCCCCAAACACAGGCGCATCTCGGCTACGCACCATGCCAAGAATTTCACCGTTGGTGTCGACCACCGAGATAGTTACCCGTGCCTGGCTATTTAAGGGGCGACGAATCTGTGCTCGGGCACTGTTTGCAACACGCAGCGCATTACGCAGCAATGCCTGAGTTTCATTGATCTGCAGTTGGTTACCGCCAAGTTCAGCAGCATCACTGCCTTCCGAGGCAGGGAAACGATTGTTATTCGTGCTATCGACAAAAATGAACGCATCCTGTCCGTCAAAGCCTGTGGTTGCTGCACGAATACCAGACGCCGGGGTGCCAAAAGCGGTGCCTGCACGGATCACAGCATCGGTGTAGCCGGTAACCGCAGTCAGGTTACCCGCCGTGCCATCGATGCTGGCAAAAGAAGCAACCTGCATGGGATTGCTCGAAAGGTCGTCGGTGGATGCATCGGTGAACCGAAAGGTTTTGCCGTCTACCGTAATGCGGTTCGCACGTCGATCAAGAGGGGCTGCGCGACTAAAGGCCGCCGCAACAGCAATAAGCTCATCAACATCCTGATCAATATCACTGATCGATGCATCAACGCTATAGAGTCCATCAGCAATTACGCCAACCCCGCCCACGGGAACACCATTTTTGTACAGCGGCAGACCGCCGGGATCTGCTGAAAGACCAAGCGGCGATCGCTGCGGACCAGGCTCACTATCATTACCGGTAAAACGACCTGAAAAATCTGAACAGGCTAACTGGCTGAACTGCACCCCAAACAGGGGGCCAGCCGGCTGGTTGATCTCACCTGGATTGAAATGATCCTGAACAATCTGGTTGGCTGTTCGTGTGGTAAAGGCATTGCCCTCACTGGACAGAAAGGCACCGGTGATCGCCTTCGCAATCGCTCCCAGATGATCAATGTTGGCGCCGCTAAAGGGAAAGGGCGAGACGGGCAGTGTCAGGCCTTCAAGCCCAGCGTTAATCAGCTGGGACCCATCGGCAGCGGTGCCGGTGGAAACCAGCAAGGTACGCTCTTGAGGTAACCCCATCCGAAACACGCCAAGAACATTTCCCACCCGGTCGGTAACAGCAATAGTAGCCTGCACCCCAAGCGCCTGGGCTTCCGCCACGCCGCGAGCAATCACATCCTGAACATCAGCCACTGACAGAGATTCGCTGACCAGCGTCCCACACTCACCCGAACAATCCTGATCGAGATCGGTAACGTCAGCTAATTCTTCCTG
>CAZWMD010000031.1:39373-49726 GCA_964634815.1 uncultured Pseudomonadales bacterium
CACACTCACCCGAACAATCCTGATCGAGATCGGTAACGTCAGCTAATTCTTCCTGGCTACCACCACCACAGCCCACCAATGCAGAAGACAGGCTCAGCAAACTCGCCACAGCCACTCCATGCATCCAGTCCATTTTGCTACTGCTCATTCTTTTCCACCCCCGGAGATCGCAGCGGTGGATTCCCACAACCGCGCCACCTCATCCATTTCCTGGTTCCCATCCACAATCAAATTCTCTCCAGCGAAGCCACGCGGGTGATATTCGTGACAATCAATACAGGCAAGCGCAACCTGAGCGTCGCTTTCCCGATCCCCGTGGCACTGATAACAGGTCTCCATAGGTGGCATCAGCAAGTCTTGCGCCTTATCTGAACTACCGGCTGCGTGACAGGTTTGGCAGGCGCCGTCCCCAACCAACAACTCGTCAGAATCTGCATCACGCAGTACCTGATGCGCCACATGATCAAACCGTGCATCCGGCACAAAGTCTTGCGGCAGCTTCACAGGGTGCACCCAATATTGGTCCTCAATATCTAATGCGTCCTGGCGCTCAAAAGAGTGGCACGCCGCACAGCCTATTTGGCCAGAAAACTGAGCGTCGACAATTCGCTTGAGGTCTTGCTCAACACACACATCTGGCGCATCGGTACAGCCGGTCGAGCGTTCCGGGCGGTCTGGGAGTTTTCGATAGGCAAAAAGATCGCCCGTATCATCAGGATCGAAGTACTTTTTCAGCAGCATGCCTTCCAGGGCAAATACCGCTTCGCGCAGTCGCGCATGGGGCAGGCTACGATCCGGATCAGATTCATCAAAGTCGAGCTGATGACAGTCCTGACAGTGAGTTTCCATATCAACAGGCAAAAAGTGTTCGCCGTCGACACTCATTGTATGGCAACTTCCGCAGGTCAACGCCTCACCACTTGCCTGATCCGTTACTTCCCCGGGGTCCAGATGCATATCATGGGGAAACAGAAGCTGAGAGCTTTCAGGAGCATCACCAAGGCGCGAATCACTAACGGCCTCAAGCTGCCAGGCTTGCTCACCTGACCCGGAAAACTCCTGCAAGTTGAAGCGCGGCAGCATGTACTCATAGGAGGGGTGGGTGCCTTTTTCAAACCCCTGAACCGTGGCCAGCGGATCGATTTCCCGGTGAATACCGCCTTCTGCTGCATGGCAGGTTACGCAGTCGCTATCCGCATCTCTGACCAGCGTGGTTGGCTCATTGTGTTCACGATGGCATGTGCCGCAACGCTCGTTTGCATCACCCCCTAAATCGAGTGCACCAGCAGCTCCACTGCTCGAGGCCAGAAAATTGCTGGTAACGTGATCCTGAATGGTGCCATGACAGGCGACACAGGCATCGTTTTGCACTCTCTCAAAAGGCGCACCGTGACAACCCGCGCAGTTGTCTCCGGTCACTAATTGATGAGCAGCATGCAGCTCGCCAGAACTCCATACATAGTCGGATACTATGCTGGCAACCGGGGAGTCGGCGGCTTTCTCGCCTGAAAATAACAGGGGCAGCCCAAACATACCCACCAGAACTACCACGGCCCCAAGCCAGGAGACAGCGCGCTTGGCAAGGATCGTATCTTTTAGATCAAGCTTGTGCGAAGAAAGAATGGACACATGGCCAGCCACCCGGCGAACAGTCAACATGCCATCAAAGCCGCCAGGCGCGTCTTCAACCTGCAAGGTGGCGTGCGGAAATTCAATCAGATCGCCTACTCGCAATGTCGCCCGCTTAACAGGATTGCCGTTAACCTGCAGCTCGTCGCCCGTGATACTCCGAATCAGCAGCCCGTCTTTGGCCAATTCAATCGTGGCATGCCGCAGTTCAAGAAGAGGCAGTTGAATATGAGCATCGCTTGCAGAGCCCAGCATGACTTTATCTAGCGAATATTCAGAATCGCTGTGTCCACCGGACTGGTCTGCAGTACGTATCAGTAAATCCATAGGGTCACCAGTACCAGAACACAACAACAATATGGACAATCAGAGCAAACAGCACTGCGATCGATAGAGGTACGTGCACATACAACCAAATCTGCAAAAAGCCTTGAATCTGCACATCGCGTCGCACCCTGCGTAACAGGTCCTGGCGGCGCGCGGTAAGCGAAAGCAAATGCCCCAGGGCAAGAGTTTCCTTGGCATCGCTGGTTTGAGTAGTACGCTGGGATAAAAATTCGAGCAAGTGGCGCTGATCAAAATTGCTTCGACGCTTCAGGCCATCGCTTGTCATTTCTTCATAGGTAGAACGATCTCTGCCTAAGAGTTGACGCCGAACGCTACCACCAATCCTGGTCTGTTCCAGTGCAGAACGAACGGCAACACCAACGCTTTCGGAACAATCAGCAGCCCTCTCCATACAGGCAAGCTCCAGGCTTTCGAGCTCTTGCAAGTTCTCTGCCCGGCTGCGAGTTTGACGAACCGAAGAAAGACGTCGAGGCAAGGAAAGATAGGTTGAGATACCCACCATGCCACTGACAATCACTGCCACCATAATCCAGAAAAACAGCGAGTGAATATTCCAACCCAACTGCCCGGCGCTATGAAACAGACTGACTCCAATCAGTGCCGTTCCCAGATAGACGTGCGCACTCACCCATCCTTTGAGCGAACCGGTGGTGCCATAACGACGTTTGCGGATACCCAGATAGTTAAGCCAAAAAATCAGTAGCCCGGCAACTATTCCCAGGGTAAGTCCCTGCCAGGTTCCACCACTTGGTGGAGTGGTTTCATCCTGCAGAGCATAGATTCCAAAACTTGTCGCCAGGAGCACAAGCGACACCCACAAATATCGACCTCCGGCGTATTGCAGAGCATTCTGTGTCATCTGGCGTCCCGCTCTATGATGCGCACAAAGTCGCTAGGACTGACTCTTTGCGCAGCGCCAGTAGGGCACGCTGAAACGCAAGCCGGACCACCTGCCACATCAAAACAGGCATCACATTTTCTGGCGGTCTTCACTTGCTCGCCGGCAGGCGATGCTTTTTTGTCTTCCCCTGGACCCGAGCCACGCCCAAACAATAACCAACTAAACAAACCCGGTTTGGGTGCTGGATCGGCTGCCATGCGGATTACATCGTAGGGGCAATTGGTTTGGCAGTTGCCACAGCCGATACAGGAATCATCAATAAAGACTTCGCCGTTAGAGGCCCGGTGAATCGCATTGGGGGGGCAATCTTTCATGCAGTGTGGCTGCTGACAGTGCCGGCACGAAATTGGAATATGAACGTGCGCCATTGTATTGCCTGACTTTCGATCGAGCCGGGATATCCCGCCATGAGTCTCTGCACAGGCCGTCTCGCAGTTATCACAGCCAACGCAGAGGTACTCATCAATCACTAGCGCATTTGTCGCCTCTCCCAGGCCATCACCCAACATAAATTCCAGCACTTCAGAAGACTCGCGGCGAGTTTCCCACTGGGAGTACTTCATCAAATCCCGGCTCGCACGCGCATCAACAATATCTTCTTGCTCCATATCGAAGAGCATCAGACGGCGATATTGTTCTTCCGTGATTTCGAGAGTCTCGGTAGCGACTGAGGCCTCAGCGACGTTAGTTCGAGTCGACTGGTTATACATCGACATAAAGCCAACCAATTCGCCTGCGCGCTCTTCAGCGATAAGGCTGCGCTTGCCGTCGATCTCATTGAACATCAGAACGGTACCAGACCGAATAAGATGCAGACTTTCGCTTGAGTCACCCGGCTCCCAAAGACGCTCACCAGCTTTGAAACTGTGTTGCTTGATGTCATCCGCAATCGGTCGAAGCTCTTCAACGGTAGCCGCCGGTGCAAAATGACGTTGCAACTCGCGCACGATGAATACCCAGTCGATGCCTTCTCTTACAGCATCGTTTGAAGCAATCAACTTCAGTATGGTGCGCCGCGGTGTCTCCAGCACAATACAGTTATCGCCCGCGATTGCGGTTTCTGGCCTCGGTCGCCCCGCAATCAAACTCATCTCGCCAAAGAACTCTCCACGTGACAGGCGCCGCTCGCCACCAGCGTAACTACTGGACGACAGCACAACATCGCCCCCCAGCACCATAAAGAATGAAACGCCAAAGTCACCCTCAGTATAAAATTGATGTCCTGTGGGGATGGTCCGGGTAACACTTGGGCTCATCTTCGAATAGAGCTCATCAGCCTCAATCTTTTGCGCCGCTTCAGCCAGGGCCAACTCTGCATCTTCCATGCTGTCCGCATCGGGCAGACCAACGTAGAGAGCACTCTCAATAATCATTTCCCGAAACGCCAGTACCGAAAGCTGGCGGAACATGGGAATGCGCGACATGAAAAGGTCAATGAGTTCATCGGCATCCCGATCAAATGGCATCCCGGCGAACTGAAACTCAATAAGCTCGTGATCGGCTGGTTTCACGAAGTTTCCGTTCGCAAACTCCACCACATCATAGCCCTGGTTCATGGCCTGCTTAATCAGGGGGCAACCAGCAAGCGCGCCAACAACGTAGAGTCCCGGCACACTGGACTCATAGTGTTCACTAAGAACGGGCAGCGCATCCTCACCGTCGTGGCTCATTTTCAAACCACTGGCTTCTAGAAACCTGCGGGGAGCAATAGAGCCAAGTCGAGCAATAATCCGATCTGCTTCGACCACCTCTTCACCCTCGGCTGTCGCGAGAGTCACCATCATAGAATTGCCTTCGCTTTCGCTGGGCACTATGTGATCAATACTCGACGAGTAATAGCAGCCAAGACTGACATCGTCGTTGTTTGCCGCAGCAAGAAGCGCGTTGAGATTACCTTCTTTCGCTCGCGCAAATTCCTCTCGTCTATTGAGGATGTAAACCTGATTTTGGACCGACAACGCAAGCGCATTCTCTATCGCAGAGTCACCCGCCCCCACCACCAGGATGGTTTCATTGTTGTACTCATCCGGATCGTCAAGCTGGTACTGGATATTCGGCAGATCTTCCCCGGACACCCCAAGGCGTCGAGGATTACCCTGCGTACCAATGGCAAGAACAACGTTATGAGCCGTGATTTTGGTGCCATCAGTGAGAGCCAGCTCAAATTCACCGCGCTGGCCATTTATCGAGCTGACCTCTGAACCATACTTAACATTCAATGACTGCTCGGCCGCTGCACCATCCCAGACATTCAGAATGTCCTCGCGCCGCCCTGCAGCAAATGCCACATCGCTGCGCAGGCGCAGATATCCAGGCTCGGCCATAACATGCTTGCCTTTTTGGTATCTGTAGATTGTCTTCGACAGATGATCAAAAGCTTCCAGCAAAACATAAGTTGGCTCGCTGACTCCCGCGCTTGCATCGCGCGCGGCCGCCCTGGCAGCGGCTGACAATCCAGCCGGACCAGACCCAACGATCGCAATTTGATACTGCGGTTCCATTAACTGCTCCCCAATTGATTGGCTGGTTGCCGACCGAATGCCAAGCCAAGATAACCCCAACAATTAGCGACAGACACAAATATGGGGTTACTATTCGAATCTCTGACGCCAACCGGACCAAATTTCGGAGACAGTTTAACGGCACGCAGCGCATGGCATTCTTTCAGGAACTCAAACGTCGCAAGGTATTTCGGGTAACCAGCGTCTACGCCGTGACGGCCTGGGGTGCCTCTTTGGGGGCGGCCGAATTGCTTCCCACCTTTGGCCTTCCTGATGAATCGGTTAGATGGTTTGTCATAGCAGCCTTTGGGTTCTTGCCCGTCGTTGCGCTGCTCGCCTGGCTGTATGAACTTACTCCCAATGGAATCGAACGAGACCCGGCAGATATTGAGAACACCGATCGCCGGTCTGAATCGGCTGCGACCCAGAGTGCACCGCAAAAGCCGGTTCCAGAGCTCATAGCAACCTGGGCGGGAGAACAGCGAAGCTTTCGCCAGACGTTCACCATTGGGCGTGATGAGATTTGCGAACTGTGCATCGATGACCCGAAGATCTCTCGCACGCACGTACAGATCGTTGCGCAAAACGGTGCCTGGTATATCGAAGACCTTGGGAGCAGTAACGGCACAAGTCTCAATGGAGAACTCGTTACGCGGGCGAAACTCCCGGCCAAATCGCACATCACTCTCTACGAGGGAGGAATTGAGCTCACTCTGGCCGTAGTCGCCAAAAACGGGGCCACCACCACTATTCTGGCAGGGCCGCAAAACAACTGAAAAATTCCCCACCCCTGTCGGTTTACACATAGGCAACCGGATTCCTTTCCCAACGTACGTCTACGGCTTGTCTTAAAGACTCGCTCTTAAGTAAGTCTTTATGCGCAAACGCCAGCTATTTAATGTCAGCTATTTACTGTCAGCTATTTAGTGTCAATCCTTGACTCCCCCAAGGATGCTAGAGCGCATCACCTTCATCATTGTATATATTTTCCGCATCCAATCTATATATATATCTCAATCCTCGAGGGCTAAGCGTCTCAACTAAAGCGGAGCACTCAGCGGGGAGATATCCGCATCGTAGTCAACACCGTCGAAACCAAAGCCAAAGATGCGCAAAAAGTCAGTTCGAAAACCTTCCAGGTCGGAAAGCTCGAGAACATTTTCGGTAGTTACAGCCGGCCAAAGCTCACGGACGGCATTTTGGACTGCATCCGTCAATTCCCAATCGTCGTTACGAATTCGACCCACTTCATCGAACTCACCCCGTCGGTCGCCGTACAGCTTCTCTCTAAACAGTCGGTCAATATGTTCGATGACGCTTTCGTGAACGCCTTGATCTTTCATTACCTTGAACACCAGGGATGCATAGAGCGGCACAACCGGAATTGCAGAACTCGCCTGCGTAACAACAGCCTTAAGCGTTGCAACTCGGGCATCACCAGACACAGGAATCAGCCGCTCGCGCAGCGCATTTGCCGCCCGATCCAGATCTTCCTTGGCTTTACCCAGCGTGCCCTGCCAATAAATGGGCCAGGTAAGATCACTACCTATGTAGTTGTATGAGACGGTTGAAAACCCCTCAGCGAGCACACCTGCTTCTTGCAGCGCTTCTACCCAAAACTCCCAATCCTCGCCCCCCATCACCGCAACCGTATTTTCGGCCTCTTCCTCATCCGCGGGTTCAAAATCTGTTTCAAAAACCTCGCCTTTGTCTACATTGATGGTCTTGACGTGGTGAGTCTCACCCAGGGGTTTGATGACCGAACGATGCAAAACACCGGTGCGAGGATGCTGGCGAACCGGAGACGCGAGGCTATAGATCATGAGGTCAATCTGCCCAAGATCGGCTTTGATGGAATCAATAACGGATTGCTTCATGGCATCGCCAAACGCATCGCCATCAAACGTCTTGGAGTACAGACCGGCCTTCTCAGCCTCTGCATCAAAAGCTGCGTTGTTATACCAGCCCGCAGAGGCCGTTTTCTTCTCAGTAGGCGCTTTTTCGAAAGACACACCAATGGTTGATGCGCCGGCACCAAAAGCACTGACAATTCGCGATGCCAGGCCATAGCCACCGGATGCACCAATCACCAGGACGCGTTGTGGCCCCTCAAAGGTGCCATTCCCACGAGTGGTTTCGATCTGCTCCCGAACGCTCGCGACGCAACCCCCGGGATGAGCGGTGGTGCAAATAAAACCTCGAATACGTGGCTTAATAATCATACTGACGTCCTCAAATTCGCGCTCATGATACCCATCTGCGTTGCATAGCGCATAACACCTGTGAGGTCGGGTACCCAGGGCCCATCGCGCCGTAATTGCACCCTGGCGGTTACACCCTGAACAAGCTTGTGGTCTCTATCGCCATCACACGCCAGCACACCAGGCCCCCGAAACAGCACAGCGGTGTCGAACGGAATACGCTGGTGAGAGGCGACGCCCAACTGCGCAAATAAACCTGGAGAAATGGGTACATTGAGCTGCTGATCCCCTCCCAGATGCACAACCATGCCCTGATCTTCGTGCTCCCCTACTACATCGAGATAACCCCCAATTGGCGACATACCTACCGCCTCGGGTTCAGCGCGGGACAAAAATATTTGTGCGAGCTTGGCTGGCGCAAATGGCAAGAGGTTGCCGACATGATCATCGCGTAGCAGCACCGCATCAATCAAAGCCACATCGCTTGAGCCATCAGGCAGCTTGATGTGCAGCACTTTGGAACGACTCACAAGCCCATGCTCAGTGCTTTTTTCTGAACCAGGCTCCGGCAAATGTCGCGCTGCATAGAGACCGGCAACCATACCTGCAATCGTGGGTTCGGCGAGCAATGGATAAACATTATTGGTGCCCGTCGAAAGTGGCACCAACACCACCTCATCAAGTTCCGCTTTGCGCTTTGTTGAGGTTGCCGCCTTACGCCTTTCATGCAGCGTTCGCACCAGCGCGCGATTGGTGCCATCGCCGCCGAGGGACACAAAACTGCGGGCTCCCGCCTCAAGGTAGGCAGCAAGACTCAACTCGCTGTCTCGAGCGGAGTTGGTTAATTCATGCTCTATCACATGAACGCGAGCTTTCAACGGAATTTGTTCCAACGCTGCAGAAGCGATTCGAAACGGCTCACGAGTTACAAAAATGTCTGTGACCCCGGCGGCGTCTGCACCCGTGGCAATTCGAGCCACAATATCGCGCTTCGCCTCGTGGGTCATAGTACTGGCACGCCCCGCAAGTCGGCGTACGTCTCGGCCCGACATCGGATTGACACAAATTCCAAGTGCCTTCAAGAATCGGGACCACGTCGATAATGTAAGAACGAAAACGCATGGGCGTGGCGCTCATCGGCCTCATGTGCCGCTTCGCTAACTAACTGCCAGGCAGATAGATCAAACTCCGGGAATCGAGTGTCACCATCAACAGTTGTATCTACCTGAGTAATAAACAACTCATCTGCAAGCGGCAATGCCCCCGCGTATACAGCCTGGCCGCCACAAACAAAACAACGGTCCCGACCATCCAGCGCGGACCGTGCTCGCCCTAATTCAAGAGCTTCGGTTATGGAAGAAGCAAGCACCACATTGTCGGCGGTATCAGCGGCTCCATTCAGGTCGCCCGAAGTCACCACAATGTTCAGGCGTCCGGGCAGCGCCCCGCCGGTAGATTCGAACGTCAGCCGCCCCATAATCACCGGAGAACCCAGCGTCGTGCGCTTGAAGTGCCGCAAATCATTGGGCAAGTGCCAGGGGAGTTGATTGTCCTTGCCGATCACCCTGTTGCGGCTCATCGCCCAGATCAGAGCAACACGAACTGAGGAAGACTCTGTCCCTGCAGTCATGATTGAGACTGTGCCGGCTTACACCGTTTTTTACACAGCGGCTCTTTACACAGAAATAGGTGCTTTGATTCCAGGTTCACAAACATAATTTTTTAGCACAATGTCGTCGATGGTAAAGCCGTTGATATCGCGAACGGCGGGATTGAGTTCCAGAGTAGGTAGCGGTAAAGGTGAACGCTTTAGCTGCCGATCAGCCTGCTCCAGATGATTGGCATAGAGATGAGCATCGCCAAGAGTGTGAACAAAATCACCCACTTCGAGATCGCATACCTGAGCAATCATCATGGTGAGCAGCGCATAAGAGGCGATATTAAAGGGCACTCCAAGAAAGACATCAGCACTGCGCTGATAGAGCTGACAAGACAGACGACCTTCTGCCACATAAAACTGAAACATGGTATGACAGGGTGGCAGGGCCATGCTGTCTACCTCGGCAACGTTCCAGGCACTAACGATATGGCGACGCGAATCAGGGTTATTCTTGATGCTGTCGACAACCTTTGCAATCTGGTCAACCTTCTCCCCATCCGGGGTTGGCCACGATCGCCATTGAGAACCATACACCGGGCCCAGATCGCCATTCTCATCTGCCCACTCGTCCCAGATGTGTACATCGTGCTCAAGCAGATACCCAATGTTGGTGGCACCCTGCAAAAACCAGAGGAGTTCGTGAACGATGCCACGCATAAACACTTTCTTTGTGGTGACAAGTGGGAATCCGGCAGCAAGATCGAAGCGCATTTGATGGCCAAAAATGCTGTATGTGCCCGTACCGGTGCGATCAGATTTGAAGGTACCTGTCTCGCGAATCGTTCGCATCAGGTCGAGATATTGCTTCATGAATTACAGTATTCGTGCGGCTTAAGTGTGTGGACTAGCTCGCGCTCAGTGAGCGCGAACGGACCAGTAACAGAATACCAGCGATAACCATGGGTATCGACAACAGCTGCCCCATGGATAGCCAATCAAACGCAACAAACCCAATACCGTAATCGGGCTGCCGGAAAAATTCCGTGCCGAACCGGAAGGTACCGTAACCCAGCAGAAACAAGCCAGATACCGCCCCCCGCGCCCTGGGCTTACGACTAAACCACCATACCAGCAGAAACAACAACAGGCCTTCGGTAAAGGCCTGATACAGGG
>CAZWMD010000032.1:0-29669 GCA_964634815.1 uncultured Pseudomonadales bacterium
GCAGAATTATCAATACCAAATGGCTGCGCACCCCGGCGCGCCATCCAGGCGCTCACATAACCCGTGCCACAGCCCAGCTCTATTGTGTGCATGCCACTCATATTGTCAGGTAGCAACTTTAGATCCGACTCCGGTAACTGCCAGATACCCCAAAAAGGTTCTGCGCTCGCCCAACTCCGTTCGCCGGGCGCAACCCATTGGTCTGCAGTGTCATCCCAGAGTTGCCGGTTGGCCTGCACATGATCAGGCAACCCGGCGCTTGCGCCGGTCTCTTTATTTTTGTGTTCACTCATAACTTTTGCTTCCCGCCCAGGTTAATCACCCAGAAAGACGGCAAGACGCTGAACAAGACTTGGGTCTTTGCCATCCGCTTCCTCACGCCTTGCACCGGCCAGGATTCCGGGCATCGCGTAGTTTCCTTCGTGACACGCGTATTCATAAATGCGCTCTTCACTACGACGCATGGGCAGCTCGCCTTTCCAGACTTCAGAGTAAACACTCGGGTCATCCATAAAGAACTCGTACTTGATCTCGTCTTCACTTACTCGTGTGAAGCGTTCCGTCACCTTCAGCGCATCACTGGCATACACAAGGTGCTTCAACGACGCACGAATGTTCTGACCGGAATGAAAATTGGTGGTTTCAACAACCAGAGTGTCCCCTTCCCACCAGCCAATTGAGTCGCCCAACCACTTCCGGACCTGGGGCGGCGGGTGTGTCCCATTCAATCGGACTGTTCGCACATCATGGTTCATCTCCACCAGGATCAACACATGGTCTTTATTCTGCACAATCTGATAATTGTTGTTATAGAGCACGGGCAACATGGGCGGCCCGCCCGTTGAGCCAAACCCTACAATGCACCGCTCACCCAGCGGTCGCACCTCAGGACCGTCCATTCGAGTTAGCTGCAACAAATCTCTATAACGCCTGAACGTCGAACTCCACTTGTAGGGAATTTGACCATCAGCCGGCGAGACAATGATCGATGATCTGTATTCGCCATCAACGATAGCCAGGTTAGATCCTTCGTCCATCCAGGCCGTGTTGTAGCCACCAGGATCACTCGCTGCAGCAAGCTTACCGTCTACTTTTTCGGGGTCATCGTAGTTGTCATAGAACTCGTTGCGAGCACTCACCATGGTGCGGGCCTGGGCTTCACTAAGCACCAGGCCGTCCACATCGTCAGGTCGCTCAAGCGTTGTGAAGGTGGCGTTGGTCCACACACCCTGTAAATCTGGCTGCCCCCAAAAGGTTCTTGCGCTCTTGTAGTCGGCAGCACTACTCACTGCTGGAATGAGCAACAGACAGAGAAACTGGACCCAGAGAGTGGGATACGAAGCTGGATACATAGCGGCTGCCTCCACAAAAAAAGGGGCGGACCAACGGCCCCACCCCTTTTTATGGTACCAGACTGTTTCCAGCCCAGAGATTCAGCTAGGCTGATTCTTCCTGCTGGTAGTTAGGTACTTCTTTCATCGAAAGCTTGATCCGCCCGCGAGCGTCCACATCAAGCACAACAACGTCTACCATCTGACCCTCTTCAAGATAGTCGGTGACGTTCTCAACCCGCTCTTCTGCAATCTGCGAGATGTGCAGCAGACCATCCTTACCAGGAATGATGTTGATAAACGCACCAAAGTCTACGATGCGCTCAACTCGGCCATTGTAGATACGGCCTACCTCAGCTTCTGCTGTGATTTCCTCGATACGATTCACCGCAGCACGCTTCGACTCCGGCGTAGATGCGTAAATACGCACGCTACCGTCATCATCAATATCAACTTCCGCACCAGATTCTTCGACGATAGAGCGGATGGTTGCACCGCCCTTACCAATGATGTCGCGAATCTTGTCAGGATGAACCTTAAGAATCGTCATCGATGGCGCGTTTTCGTTGATCTCTGCACGAGACTCAGGCAACACCTTGTCCATCTCGCCAAGTATGTGCAATCGAGCCTCATTTGCCTGCTCGAGTGCGGCTTCCATGATCTCGTCGGTAATACCCTGGATCTTGATATCCATTTGCAGCGCGGTAACGCCCTTCTGGGTACCGGCAACCTTAAAGTCCATGTCGCCCAGGTGATCTTCATCACCAAGAATGTCGGTAAGAACCGCGTAGCGATTACCTTCCTTCACGAGCCCCATGGCCACTCCGGCAACTGACGCACCCATTGGTACACCCGCGTCCATGAGTGCAAGCGATGTGCCGCACACCGAAGCCATGGAAGATGAACCGTTAGATTCGGTAATCTCCGACACAACACGTAGCGTATAAGGGAACTCTTCGCCGTCTGGCAATAGAGCCGCAACACCACGGCGCGCCAACCGGCCGTGACCAATCTCACGTCGCTTGGGACCGCCCATAAAGCCGGCTTCACCCACTGAGTAAGGAGGGAAGTTGTAGTGCAACATGAATTGATCTTTCACGGTGCCTTCAAGGCCTTCGACCAGCGCTGAATCTCGCAGAGTACCAAGTGTTGCCACAACAATGGCCTGGGTTTCTCCACGGGTAAACACTGCAGAACCATGAGCTGAAGGCAGGGTTCCTACCTCAACCTTGATACCGCGTACGGTACGAAGATCACGGCCGTCGATTCGCGGCTCGCCATCAAGAACACGCTTACGAACGAGCTCTTTTTCTACTTTGCTAAACAACCCACCCACTTCATCGGGATCGTTATCGCTACCTTCCATGCCAGCCATCAAGGCATCGCGCACTTCGCCAACCTTCGTCTGGCGCTCGAGCTTGTCCGTGATGCGGTAGGCAGCACCCAGGTCAGCCTCCACTTTAGACTTAACGTCAGCAAACAGCGCTTCGTTGATGGAGGCTTCTTGCCACTCCCAACGTGGCTTGCCCACTTCTTCTGCCAGAGAGTTAATTGCATCAATCGCAACCTGCATCTCCTGGTGACAAAACAGGACGCCGCCCAACATCTGATCTTCAGTAAGCTCTTTTGCTTCTGACTCAACCATCAGAACAGCATCTTTGGTACCTGCAACCACCATGTTCAATGCAGACGTCTCAAGCGCCTCATAGCCAGGATTGAGCAGATACTCGCCGTCTTTAAAACCAACACGAGCACAACCAATCGGACCATCAAAGGGAATGCCGGAGATTGCCAGAGCAGCTGATGCACCGATCATGGCAATCACATCGGCGTCCATATCACGCTGTACAGACATCACCGTACAGATCACCTGAACTTCATTCATGAAGCCTTTGGGGAATAGCGGACGAATTGGCCGGTCGATCAAACGCGAAGTAAGGGTTTCTTTCTCAGTAGGACGGCCTTCGCGACGGAAGAATCCGCCAGGAATCTTACCTGCTGCGTAAGTCTTTTCCTGGTAGTTAACGGTCAACGGGAAAAACGGCTGTCCCGGCCGAACACTTTTGTTTCCAACAACGGTACACAACACTACTGTGCCGCCCATCGACGCCATGATTGCACCAGTGGCCTGGCGAGCTATCCCGCCAGTTTCGAGCACAACATCATGATCGCCGTATTTAAATTCTCTTTTTACTATATTCACTTTCTTTTCCTATGCGAGGCCGTCCTTAACGACGGAGGCCTAAACGCTTAATGAGATCCGCATATCGTTCTGCGTCTTTGTTTTTCAAATAATCCAGCAATTTTCTGCGCCGGTTCACCATACGGATCAACCCTCGACGAGAGTGGTGATCTTTTTTGTGATCGCTGAAATGCTCTTGCAGAGAGTTGATATTGTGAGTGAGCAATGCAACCTGTACTTCGGGCGAACCGGTGTCGCTCTCGTCACGCTTGTACTCGTTTACGATCTCGTTTTTCTTTTCGGCTGATAAGGCCATTTCATTCTCCATTCAATGTGCGAGTAACCCGATTCATCACATCCATGCACACGTACAGATGTTCGGGATTTGATGTCAGGACTTCAGTTCACCAACCTTCTTGGCGCCACTCGTCCATCATCTATAATTTCGCCAACGCCTATAAAGGCGCCACCGTCCTTACCTGTTTCATCCATCAAGCGTACCCAGCCTTCGGTAGGCGCATGCGCTACCTGCACGGGTTGCCCCTGACGAACATAAAAAGTGCTGTTTGCAGACAACTGAACTTCCGGCCACTGACTTACTGCACTGGAAACTGGCTGCAAGAGCGCATCAAGCCCACCCGTTTCTTTGGCCTGCTCAAGTGCTTCAATAGTTACCAGATCAGCCTCACAAAACGGGCCAGCCTGTAACCGACGAAGTTCAATGACGTGCCCTCCGCAACCCAAAGCAGCACCCAGATCTTCGGCAATACTGCGGACGTAAGTACCTTTCGAGCAATGGATCTTAAGCAGCAACGTATCTGCGGTGCGCTCAATAAGCTCATTTGAGAACACCGTAACCTGGCGCGGTTCACGCTCCACTTCTATACCCTGACGAGCGAGCTTGTATAGCGGTTGTCCCTTGTGCTTAAGAGCAGAAAACATCGATGGAATCTGGCTAATCTCACCACGAAACGCATCCAACGCACTCTCTACCTGTTCTTCAGTCAAATCAGGGACGGGCTTCTCGGCAATAATATCGCCTTCCGAGTCACCACTGGCTGTCGCAACACCCAGCTGAATTCGGGCTAAATAGACCTTGTCTGAGCTAAGCAGGAACTGAGAAAACTTGGTTGCCTCTCCAAAACACAGCGGCAATACACCCGTGGCAAGCGGATCTAAACTACCGGTATGCCCCACCTTGCGCGCGCCGTACAATCGTTTTGCGAACTGCACTACGTCATTAGAGCTAGACCCTGATTGCTTGTCGACAACAAGAATCCCGGAGATATTTCTACCTCGTGTTTTGCGCCTCATGAGGAAGCCTCCTCATCGTTATGACGCGCCTTGGCCTCATCTTCATCCACTGCCTTTTTTATGAGCGCATCAAGCCGCGGGGCTTCTTCAGCAACCTTGTCGTAATGAAATCTCGGCTTTGGTGTTGTTCGCATGCTATGACGTTTCGCAAGCGTAGAGCGAAAGAAACCAGCAGCCCCATTTAAGGCCTGCACCAGCTCCGCTTTCTCTTCTTCGGTGTTGGTATTGAAAGATGAGACATAAACCTCGGCATAAGACAGGTCTCGCGATACCTTCACATCGTTAACGCTGACAAATGAAACTCTAGGGTCGCGCATTTCAACGCGAATTATCTCAGCCAGTTCATCGCGCACAAAGTCTGCGACCCGAACCTCTCGACTGGACTCTCGTTTCTGCACGCGTTCTTATTACTCTTGTAAATTCTTGATGCTAACTAGAGGCTCACGCAAGTTGGCGAGCCACCTCGTTGGTTTCGAACACTTCGATCTGATCACCCGGCTTCACGTCGGTATAGTTTTTCACGCCAATACCACACTCGGTACCGCTACGAACTTCATTAACGTCGTCTTTGAAACGCCGCAGTGATTCGAGTTCGCCTTCATAGATCACCACATTGTCACGCAGCACTCGAATCTTCTTGCTGCGGTAGACCGTGCCTTCGGTAACCATGCAACCAGCGATCTGACCAAACTTCGGCGATCGGAATACATCTCGCACTTCGGCAATACCAACAATCTCTTCTCGAATCTCTGGTGACAGCATGCCTGAGAGCACACTCTTAACGTCATCAAGCAACTCATAGATCACGCTGTAGTAACGTAAATCCATGCCTTCGCGCTCGATCAGCTTCTTGGCAGAGCCGTCGGCTCGCACGTTAAAGCCAAAGATTGCAGCGCCGTAGGTCAACGCCATAGTGGCATCAGATTCCGTAATGCCACCCACACCAGAACCCAACACCTGTACCGCAACTTCGTCGTTACCAATGTCTGCAGTCGCTTGCAGAATCGCTTCAAGCGAGCCGCGAACGTCTGCTTTAACCACAAGTTTAAGAACGCGCTTCTCGCCCTCTTTCATGTTGGCAAACATATTCTCAAGCTTGGCGGCCTGCTGCTGCGCCTGACGCTGCTCGGTCATCTTGTCCTGACGGAACTCAGCCAGCTCACGCGCCTGACGCTCGTCAGTAACCACACCAAAGTCATCTCCAGCTCCGGGCGTACCATTCAAACCCAACACTTCAACCGGGGTTGATGGTCCTGCCTCGTTAACCTGGTCACCCTTGTCGTCAATCATTGCGCGCACACGACCGTGGTACTCACCCGCAAGAATAATGTCGCCGCGTTTCAACGTACCGTTTTGTACAAGCACGGTAGCCACGGGTCCTCGACCTCTGTCGAGGCTGGATTCAATCACCACACCACGGCCAGGCGCCTCGGGAACAGCCTTAAGCTCCAGCAATTCGGCTTGCAACAGCACGGCCTCAAGCAAGGTATCAACACCATCGCCAGTGATCGCACTGACCGGAACAAACTGGGTGTCGCCGCCCCAATCCTCGGGAATGACTTCTTGCGCAGACAGCTCGTTCTTGACCCGTTCAGGATCAGCACCTTCGAGATCCATTTTGTTCACAGCAACAACCATTGGCACGCCTGCCGCTTTTGCGTGCTGCACCGCCTCAGCGGTTTGCGGCATTACGCCATCATCTGCTGCCACAACAAGAATAACGACATCTGTTGATCGAGCTCCTCGTGCACGCATCGCCGTAAAGGCGGCGTGACCAGGGGTGTCAATGAAACTAATCTGACCCTGAGGGATAGTGACGTTGTAGGCACCAATGTGTTGCGTTATTCCGCCGGCCTCACCAGAGGTAACGCGCGCCTTGCGGATGTAATCCAAAAGCGACGTCTTACCGTGATCAACATGACCCATTACGGTGACTACAGGTGGGCGAGGTTGTTCTTCGCCTTCAACCTTAAGCTGCTGCTCAAGCGCCTGCTCGATCGCATCATCCGATACGATCTTCACTTCATGACCCATTTCTTCTACAACCAGAGTTGCAGTGTCCTGATCGAGAACCTGATTGATCGTCGCCATGACACCAAGACCCATCAGGATCTTGATAACTTCGCCAGCTTTAACACTCATACGCTGGGCAAGTTCACCCACGGTAATCATGTCGCCTAGCTCAACCTCAAGTTTCTTAAACTCTGTGGGTTTCTCAAAATCTCCGCCCTGCATCTCTACATGGACAGTGGTTGCTCGGCGTTTTGTACGTCGCTTATCGCCCTTGAGCGATAACTCGCGGCGTCCGCCACGACCACCACGACCACCACGATCGTTACCACCACGTCGACCTTTGTCCTTACCGGCTCCGCGGCGACCACCTTTCTCAGCGGCCTGGGCTTCTGCCTGAACTTTAGCGGCCTGATTGGCAAGCGATTCTTTTGGTTCTGCAGCGGCAGCAGCTTTACGTTTACGTTCTGTTTCTTCCGCAGCAATCCGGGCACGTTCTTTTTCTTCTCTGGCCCTGGCAACCGTCTCTTTACGTGACTCCTCCTCGCGCTTGGCACGCTCAGACGCGGCGATACGAGAATTCTCGATCTCACGATTGCGAGCGCGCTCCTGCTCGAGAGCACTCATAGCCCGCACCGGTTTTTCAGGTTCTGGCTCGGGTTCTGGCTCGGGTTCCGGCTCAGGCTCAGGTTCGGGCTCCGGCTCAGGCTCGGGTTCCGGTTCTGGCTCTACTACGGGTTCTACCACTTCAGGCTCAGGAGTGGGTGCCGCCGCTTCCGCAACAACTTCCTCTTCTGCTACCGGAGATACCGGCAATTCCTCTTCGGGCGCTGCTTCGGGAGTTGCTTCCGGTTCTGCCTCGGAGCGCTTCACATAGGTGCGTTTGCGGCGAACTTCAACATTAACCGTTCGACCACCGCGGCCAGGGCTGGTTTTCAGCGTGCCCGACTGCTTGCGTTTCATGGTGATCTGCTTCGGTTTCGCGTCACCCGCGCTACCATGCGACTTGCGCAGCGATTCAAGCAGAGTCTTTTTCTGCTCATCCGTCACAACATCACCCTCACTGGTATGAGGCAGGCCTGCGTCTTTCATCTGTGAAAGCAGACGCTCAACCGGTGCACCAACTGTCTCTGCGAGTTGTTTTACCGTTTGTTCCGACATTCTCTTCCTCTTACCTGCCTGCTTGCTTTTCTAATTTCCAAAAATTCCACAGCGTCTATGCTGCAGTTTCCTCGGTTTCAGCATCGTCATCTTCAAACCAGGGTGCGCGCGCCGTCATAATCAACGCGGCGGCTTTTTCCTCACCCAGTTCTTCTTCAATATCGAGCAGATCGGGGACACCCAGATCTGCCAGATCTTCCATTGTTACTACTTCATTGGAAGCAAGTTTGAACGCGAGTTCGCGCTCCATGCCTTCCATATTCAGCAGATCATCAGCCGGTTGGGCATCACCCAATGCTTCTTCGGATGCAAGATCGCGGGTCAGGATGGCATCCTTCGCGCGGTTTCTAAGCTCTTCCACGATTTCATCGTCAAAGCCTTCGATCGCCAATAGCTCTTCGACCGGCACATAGGCAACTTCATCCACACTGGTGAAGCCTTCTTCAACCAGCACACCCGCCATATCTTCATCAACAGAAAGACTCTCCATGAAATCCGCCATGTAGGTCTTGGATTCTTCTTCCTGTTTTGAAACAGCATCTTCTTCGGTCATGATGTTGAGCTTCCAGCCCGTAAGATCGCTTGCGAGCCTCACGTTCTGTCCACCGCGACCAATTGCCTGGGCAAGGTTGTCTTCGCTTACCGCAATGTCCATTTCATGCGTGTCTTCATCGAGCATGATCGATTCAACTTCGGCAGGTGCCATCGCATTGATCGCAAGCTGCGCCGGGTTTTCATCCCAGGGCACAATATCGATACGCTCTCCGGCAAGTTCACCGGATACGGCCTGTACGCGAGATCCACGCATACCAACACAAGCGCCTACTGGGTCGATACGACCATCGTTTGTGTATACCGCAATTTTCGCGCGTGAGCCGGGATCTCGAGCTGCACCACGAATTTCAATAATGTCTTCGGAAATTTCCGGTACTTCAACTTTAAACAGCTCAATGAGCATTTCCGGCGAAGTCCGCGTAAGGAGCAACTGTGGGCCGCGCGCTTCGGGTTGAATTTCTTTCAGCAAAGCTCGCAGACGATCGCCAATACGGAAGGTCTCGCGTGGTATTAACGCATCACGCAAAAGAATTGCTTCAGCGTTGTTACCTAAATCAACGATAACGGTATCGCGCCCGGTTTTCTTTACGGTGCCGCTCACTAAGGTATTCAGCTTGGGGGTGTACTCTTCAACCACCATCGCGCGCTCAGCCTCGCGCACTTTCTGCACAATAACCTGTTTTGCGGTTTGCGCAGCAATACGGCCAAAGTCTACGGACTCAACAGGAATCTCGTAGAAATCACCAAGCTTAAGAGACTCGTCTTTCTCTTCTGCCTGATCGACCGTCAGGTTGGCTTCAGAGTTGAATTCTTCGACTTCAAGAATATTCACAACTTCCCAGGTGCGGAACGTCTCGTAATCTCCAGAATCGCGATCAATAGCTACGCGAAACTCAGCTTCTTCGCCGTATTTCTTTTTAGTAGCCGTTGCCAGTGCAAGCTCGATGGCACCAAAGATCACTTCCTTGGGCACACCTTTCTCGTGGGCTACGGTTTCTACCACCAACAGTACTTCTTTACCGTTCATGCGCTTTTTTCCGGTTGGCGATCTGCTTTTGTTTTGCCTTTCTTGGGCTGCAGATCCGACTCTTCAAACGTGGGCACTACCCGTGCCTTCTGTATTGTTTCAATAGGGAGCAAAAACTCCTCCCCATCGATTTGAATGATCGCCTCGTTGTCTTCAACACCAACAAGGTGACCAACAAATTTCTTTCTCCCTTCAAAGGGATAACTAAGACGAACATCAATTTGCTCGCCTGTGACACGCGAATACTGCTCTGGATGAAACAACTCGCGATCCAAACCTGGCGAACTAACTTCTAATGTGTACTCGCCATTAATGGTCTCTTCAATATCGAGTAACTCACCCACCTGCCGAGAGACTTTTTCACAATCGTCAATGGTAATTCCGGCTTGAGATTCTTCTGGCTCTTCACCAGAAGAATCTGCACCAGACGAAGCAGTGTCTTGTGGCTTCTCAATATAAATTCGCAACACCGAATGCTTGCCCTGCGCCAAATAACTCACACCCCAGACACGGCAGCCAAGCGCCACCACGGCGGGTTCAATGAGTTCTTCAATTTGTCGCTCGCGGCGATTCAAACGATCAATGCTCCAAAAAACCGGGATCCAAAACAGTCAGGTTTCCCAAAACCACCTTCAGCGCAATGTGCACCAAGGGCGATGTAAAAGACTGGTCAGTGTACGATTAAGGGCGCATGCCCCAGTCGATGACGGGCGCCCTACCGATGCGGTGAGCCACCCAGAACGTATTGTTACGTGAGTGCCCCTGCGGCCTCAGGACCGCGTCCGACATCACGTTTATGTTGTCAGCGACTGCCGGAGAAAAACCACTCCGACGGTCTAAACACGTCCTACGAAAAAGCCCCAAACCCTGTACTTGAACGTAAAGGTATGGGGCCTTTAAGAACTTGGTAGCGGGGGCAGGATTTGAACCCACGACCTTCGGGTTATGAGCCCGACGAGCTACCAGACTGCTCCACCCCGCATCAGCGAAGGCGGAGTATACATTGATGACTCCGGGAGGCAACACTTTGAGATCTGCGGTTTTTGGGGGGTTCTGGGGGCATTTTGAGGGGGATCGCGGGGCTTGAGGGGTGCCCGCCGGAACTGCGGCAGGAGCCGCTTTAGGTTCCTCTGGGAACCCCTCAAGCCCCGCGATCTCCCTCAAAATCACACAGAATTGCCAGCAACCACCAAGCGAGTGCCACCCTCGCAGAAGAGATTTGGGGGGGCGCCCCAAAATTGGCTCACCCCCAACAATCACCCCACCCCGTTTCTCTTCCGTCTCTTCTCTCTTCTTCTCTCTCCATCCCATCTTTCCGCCCCCATTCCTGATGAGGTTGGCGTGGGGTTGGGGTGTGCCCAGAGGAACCTAAAGCGGCTCCTGCCGCAGTTCCGGCGGGCACACCCCAACCCCACGCCAACCGCCTCGAATAATGAACCCGACAAAAAAAGGGGAGAGATAAAAGATGTTGGTGCCGAAGGCGAGACTCGAACTCGCACGCCCGTAAGAGCACTACCCCCTCAAGGTAGCGTGTCTACCAATTCCACCACTTCGGCATGAAGCGTCCCAGGGGCGAATGCCCGCTGGATCCCGTTAGACGTCGACTTGAGGGGTCTAAACGTCCGGGATATCGGAATCTACCGATTCCAACTCATCAGTCAATACTGACGGGTCAATTTCTGCGGGAAGCTCACCATCCGGGCCATCAACCTGGGGAAGCTCGATGTCCAGCTGCTCCAGCGCCTCAAGTGCGGCATCGGCCGAGTCGCTGGCACTGGATTCCTCGACAACAGGGTCTTCAAGACCAGACAGGGGTGCTGCAACCTGTGGAATACCCAGGTCCGACAGACTGCCAGCTCTTTCCTTGGCGGTGTAGGCCAGGCCAAAGGCAATGGCAAAGAAGCCAATCGCCAGCCAACTGGTCATCTTGACCAAAAACGAGGTCGAACCAGCACTACCAAACACTGTTCCAGCACCACCAGCGCCAAACGCAGCGCCCGCATCAGCGCCTTTGCCTTGCTGAATCAACACCAGCACAGCCAGAGCGATGGCGTCTGCCACCAGCAGCGCCAGGAGGACATTCTCCAGGGTATCTAAATTCATGTTCACAATAAGGCTTCCGACATCTCTGCCAATCGCGGGGGCGCAGACTACCCAACTGCCCGCGCTATCGCCACAAATTTTTCTACGGTGAGCGATGCGCCCCCCACCAGACCCCCATCAATATCGGCCTGCTGCAGCAGCTCCCGGGCATTTTCCGGGGTCATGCTGCCACCGTAGAGCACTCTTGTGCTCTGAGCAATCTCCGGGTCGCGCCGAGCCAACGCCTCACGAATCAATAGGTGCATTTCCTGGGCCTGGTCTGGCGTGGCAGTTTCACCGGTACCAATCGCCCAAACCGGTTCATAGGCAATCATCCCGGATTTGAGCCATTCAAGCCCCACTTGTTCCAGCACCGCATCAAGCTGTGCCAGCACAATATCTCCAGCCTGCCCGGCATTGCGCTCGTCGATGGTTTCCCCCAGACAAAGTATCGCAGACACACCTGCTCGCTCGGCAGCGGCAACCTTGGTAGCCGTATCCGCATTGCTCTCAGCAAACAGAGCCCGACGCTCTGAATGACCAACCAGACACCATTGCACGCCCAGGTCAGCCAGCATTTCGGCCGATTGTTCGCCTGTAAAGGCACCACTGACATTGCTATGAATATTCTGCGCGCCCACAGACACCTCTGGCGGGAGCTGGGATCGCGCCATGGCCAAATGCAGAGCGGGTGGGAAAATAAGTAAATCCGGACCAACCGGCGTGCTCAGCTCAGCAGCCAGGTCAGCCGCAAAATTCTGAATGAAGGCCGTCGAACCATTCATCTTCCAGTTCCCCGCTATGGTCATAGGGCGGGCTGAATGAACGCTCATAGGCGATACCTTTATGGGGGTTGAGTCCACCGCAGTTTAGTAGACTCAATGCAGCGCAGGAAGCGCCCTAGTCTGCGCCGGTGACCTTAACGGCCGCAGGGCCATGGCGACGGCCAGCATTTTCGACATCTTCGACCAGCCGATCGGTATAGGACCTAACCTCGGCAAGATCTTCACCTTCAACCATGACGCGCACAACCGGCTCTGTACCGGAGGGACGCAGCAAAACGCGTCCTCTGCTACCCATTTCTGTTTCAACTGCACGAACCGCAGCCAGCACGTCATCGCACACGGCAATCTCTTTCGGCGCCGGCACAGAAACGTTTTTCATGACCTGAGGCAGTTTATTCATACCCGACTTAAGGTCCGCAAGACTGCGGCCGGACTGAATCATGGGTAGCAACACTTGCAGTGCAGCAACAATCCCATCACCCGTGGTTCCCACATCAAGGCAGATTATATGACCTGAGTTTTCGCCACCCAGCTCCCAACTACGGCTCGACAACGCCTCTTTAACATAGCGATCACCAACTGCCGCTCGTACAAACGGAATATTCTTGTCGCGTAGCGCGTTCTCAAGCCCAAGATTACTCATAACCGTACCCACAACGCCGCCATTGAGAGCCTTGCTCTCGGCGCGGTGGTTAGCAATGATGAACAGCAGTTCATCGCCATCAACGATCTGCCCGGTGTGATCTACCATGGCAACACGGTCGCCATCGCCATCAAATGCAATGCCAATGTCCGCGCGCAATTCCAGAACTTTGGCTGCCAGTGCCTCAGGGTCCGTTGAGCCCACGCCGTCATTGATGTTGCGGCCATTCGGTTCATTACCAATAACAAAGACATCAGCGCCCAGTTCTTCGAACACGCCCGGGGCCACGTCATAGGTTGCGCCATGGGCACAATCGAGTACCACGCGCAATCCGTTGAGTCGCACATTTCTGTCTACGGTGGCCTTACAAAATTCTATGTATCGGCCGCGCGCGTCTTCCATGCGGTCGGCCCGGCCCAGCTGATCTGAAGAAACGCATTTCATTTCGCGATCAAGCTCGGCTTCAATAGCAAGCTCTGTTTCATCAGGCAACTTGTTGCCCGAGCCATCAAAAAACTTGATGCCGTTATCGTAATAGGGGTTGTGTGATGCCGATATGACAATGCCAGCTTCGGCGCGCAACGTACGTGTCAGATAAGCTACCGCAGGCGTAGGCATCGGACCAAGCAAAGAAACATCAGCACCAGCTGAAGACAAGCCTGCTTCAAGTACAGACTCAATCATGTAACCAGAGATCCTGGTGTCTTTACCAATGAGCACCTTGCCTTTGCCGTTGCCAGCAAACACTCTGCCCACTGCCCAACCGAGGCGCAGACAAAACTCTGGCGTAATCGGTGCGACACCTACTTTCCCTCGCACCCCATCGGTGCCGAAATACTTGCGCGAGCTGCTCATAAGTTTTTCCCAATTTCGCACGAGCTTATCCGCAGCAAGCTCGTTCTGTTCGCAACGCCTCTGCCACTCGAATGGCATCGCGCGTTGCGCCTACATTGTGCGCGCGAACAATCGCTGCGCCCTGTTGCACGGCAAATGCAGCCATAACCGCACTGCCCGTGTCTCGCTCTAAAGCGCTGCGACCGGTAATCTCGCCGATACTTCGCTTACGGGAGACGCCCACCAGCAGTGGCCGGTTAAACGTCTCTTCGCATGCCACCAGCTCATCTAGCCGCTTCATTAATTTGAGGTTGTGATCGAGAGTCTTTCCAAACCCAAAACCTGGGTCGAGTGCGATGCGCCCGTGGGCAATCCCCGCTGCTCGACACTTCCGCACCCGGCCTACCAGGAATTCTCGTACCTCTTCCAGCACATCCTTGTAGAACGGTTGCTCCTGCATCGTACGAGGCTCGCCTTGCATATGCATAAGACAGACCGCCGCACCGCTCTCGATCACGTTGTCGACCATCCCTTCCTGCTGCAACGCCCGCACATCGTTAATTAAATGCACGCCTGTATGCAGTGTCTCTTGGGCCACCAGTGCATTACTGGTATCGACAGAGACAATCGTATCTAGCTTCAGGAGCGCTTCAACGACAGGCATCACACGGTCGAGTTCCTGTGCTGCCGAAACGTGCGCCGCGCCCGGACGAGTAGACTCACCTCCCACATCAAGAATATCAGCCCCGTCTTCAAGCATCGCAGACGCGGCATCAACAACAGCATTGAGCTCAACGCGCTCACGACCGGGACCTTTCTGAGAAGGCTCTACACTGAGATAGCGCCCGCCGTCAGAAAATGAGTCTGGTGTGATATTCAGCACACCCATTATACGGGGCACGTCGAACTCAAGCAGTCGCCCACGACAATCGAGCGCGTCAGCGCGCACGGTCAGCCCCCCAGACTCGCGTCAGCCCTGTCAGGTTTCTTCTGCAGGACCACCAATGGGCCCAGGTCCGGATTCGGGTTTACCTTTTTCGCCCTGAGTGTCACCCCGGGTATCGCCGCTGGCATCACCACCGCCAAAATCGCCGCCGCTATCTTCCGGCGCGCGGGGCTTGGCTCCAGCCATAATGTCATCGAGTTGAGTCGCGTTAAGCGTTTCGTATTCCACCAGGGCGTCTGCCATCGCGTGCAGTTTGTCGAGGTTGTCGTGCAGAATCTTCTCAGCGGTGGCATAGCACTCATCAATAATGCTGCGCACTTCAGCATCGATCTTTGCCGCGGTCTGATTAGAGACAGACAGCGCTTTGGTTCCTGCTGACATACCCAGGAAAGGCTCACCTTCGTCTTCGTCGTATAACAACGGACCCAAGTCTTCTGATAGCCCCCACTTGGTCACCATGTTGCGCGCCAGCTGTGTGGCCTGCTTGATGTCGTTGGATGCGCCGGTTGTGACGCCATCTTTGCCCAGAATAATCTCTTCAGCGATTCGACCACCAAACGCGGAGCAAATACGCCCGATAATGTGTTCGCGGCTGTAACTGTAGCGATCATCTTCGGGCAGATACATGGTTAACCCAAGCGCTCGACCACGGGGAATAATCGTCACCTTGTAGACCGGATCGTGATCGGGCATCAGCCGCCCGACGATGGCGTGGCCTGCTTCGTGATAGGCGGTATTGAGTTTCTCTTTTTCGGACATCACCATTGATTTGCGCTCCGCGCCCATCATGATCTTGTCCTTGGCCTGCTCAAATTCTTCCATCTCAACCAGGCGCTTGTTGGCACGCGCGGCGAACAGCGCAGCCTCATTCACAATGTTCGCAAGGTCCGCGCCAGAAAACCCGGGTGTACCCCGAGCAATAATGCTGGCATCAACATCGTCGCCCATGGGCACTTTGCGCATATGCACTTTGAGTATCTGTTCTCGCCCGCGAATATCCGGCAGGCCAACAACAACCTGACGGTCAAACCGTCCTGGTCGCAGCAATGCCGGATCAAGCACATCGGGACGGTTAGTTGCGGCAATAACAATAATGCCGTCGTTGGCTTCAAAGCCGTCCATCTCTACCAACAGTTGGTTGAGTGTTTGTTCGCGCTCGTCGTGGCCACCACCAAGACCGGCACCACGATGCCGCCCCACGGCATCAATCTCATCGATAAAGATGATGCAAGGCGCTTGTTTTTTCGCCTGCTCAAACATGTCGCGCACACGAGAGGCGCCAACACCAACAAACATTTCTACAAAGTCGGAGCCTGAGATCGAGAAGAACGGTACCTTTGCCTCACCAGCAATGGCTTTGGCAAGCAGCGTCTTACCGGTACCTGGCTGACCCGACATAAGGATGCCGCGAGGAATGCGTCCACCAAGACGTTGAAACTTCGAGGGGTCACGCAGAAATTCTACAAGTTCCTGTACGTCTTCTTTGGCTTCGTCGACGCCAGCGACGTCCGCAAAGGTGGTTTTGATCTGATCCTCAGACAGCAAGCGGGCTTTGGACTTGCCAAAGGCCATTGGCCCACCACGACCACCGCCGCCACCCTGCATCTGACGCATGAACAGCATAAATACGGCAATAATGATGAGGATTGGGAAGCTCGCAATCAGCAGCTGCGCCCAAATACTCTGTTCTTCCGGCAACTTGCCTTGCACAACTACATTGGCGTTGTAGAGGTCATCAATCAGCTTGTTGTCGGGTAACAGAGGAGGCCGAACAACCTGAAAAGCGTCGCCGCTCTTGCGCTCTCCGTAAATTATATTGTCATCGATCTCAACAGTGGCAATACGTTCTGAACGCACTTCCCCCAGAAATTCTGAGTAATTGAGCCTTTGCGGCTCTTTTTTGACGCTGAAGTTCTGGAACACCGTCAATAAAACGACCGCGATGACCAGCCAGACTAGCAGGTTTTTTCCCATATCATTCAAGAGCTTGTCCTCTTGCCTCTATAACGTTGAGTGCATACATCCAGTAAGAGCCCTGACAAAGCGGTTAGGTTCCCCCGCAACGTCGAGGATGCACTATACCACCGCTGGAACCGGAGGCCGTGCACACCGCTTAGCGGTCTGAGCCCGAATTTACCTAAACACCTGTATCGTCTTTTAGACCATCTTATGGGCAAAAAGAATGACAGACCGCGAACACTTCACGGGAATCAGACCGGGACGCTTTTGGCTTCACCAGCTGACACTTAGTGAAGTGTAGCCGCTGCTGCGTCAACCACTCATCAACGCCTTCGCCCTGGAACAGTTTCACGATCAGATGCCCACCGGGTTTCAAATAGGCCACTGCGTTCTCTGCAGCAAGATCCGCCAGGTGCATAGAGGCGGCCTGATCTGCCGCCCTTACCCCAGAGATATTGGGGGCCATATCCGATATTACAAGGTCACACTGGGCCTCACCCGCCGCTGCCTGTGCAAGCGCCTGTGAGATTTTTGCATCAATCTCTGCCGTACCCGCCTCACCTTCAATGAGCACCACCAGCCCCGGCGCAGTAATAGGTCGAAAATCAACCGCCACAATCCGTCCGCTATCGCCTTTTCCTGCGATTCGATCCGCAACATAGCGTGTCCAGCCTCCGGGGGCTGCCCCAAGCTCGAGCACAATCATTCCAGGGCGAAACAGGCGAAATCGCTTGTCGAGCTGCTCCAGCTTAAAGTGAGCTCGCGATACAAGACCTTCGCTCGCCGCCCGGCGCGCAAACACATCTTTCTTTTGCCTCGTCATCCACTGATTTGAGCTTTTACTGCGTTTGGCCATCTATCTCGCTCCCGATACTGTCGCGTAAGGCGACAGATTCACGGACAATAGGCCCATGTTAAACACTCAATTGCGGAAACGCTTGCGCGCCATAGCCCATCATCTCGATCCCGTGGTCAGCATTGGTGACGGCGGCGTCTCAACCGGGGTGGTCGATGAGACCAACCGAGCCTTGCGCGACCATGAACTTATTAAGGCCAAACTGCACAGTGAAGATCGCGATGAGCGCAAAGCTCAGGGGGAGGCTCTGTGTGAAGAGACTGGCGCTGTAGTGGTACAGCGTATCGGCAAGACTCTGGTTCTGTACCGAACCAATCCCGATGCAGACCCCAGACTCTCTAACGTGCAGCGCTACAAGTAACCCGTTTCTTGCTCGAATAACTACAGATACTTAACCGCATCAATCTCGTATTCGATCTCGCCATTTGGTGTCTGCACCGTAACAACATCACCCTCACCCTTGCCAATGAGTGCTCGGGCAACGGGGGACATGACAGAAATCTTGTTGTTCTTAATGTCAGCCTCGTCTTCCCCAACAATCTTGTACGTCAGGTTGCTGTCGTCATCGACGTTCAGCAGATCCACGGTAACACCAAAAATAACCTTGCCGTTCTGCGGCATCTTTGACAGATCGATGACCTGCGCATCCGCAAGCTTGCCCTCGATCTCGGTGATGCGTCCCTCTGCAAACCCTTGCTGCTCGCGGGCGGCGTGGTACTCCGCGTTCTCTTTAAGATCGCCGTGTTCGCGCGCTTCGGCAATCGCCTGAATAATGCGTGGCCGGTCTTCGGTTTTGAGTCGTCGCAGTTCTTCGCGAAGGGCAGCCTCGCCCTCGACAGTCATTGGTATAGGCACTTGGAATCTCTGTTGCTAATTCTGATCAGACCGCGTGCAGCGATTGCAGTCGGCGTACCGTGCTTGCGTTCTTATAGCGTAGCGCTATGGCAATCGCTTCGCCACCGGTAAGCGTGGTGGTATAGCAAACCTTGTGCTGCAAGGCCAAACGTCGAATGGTCGCCGAATCGGCAATCGCCTTGCGCCCTTCGGTGGTGTTGATAATCAAGTCAACCCGCTTGTTCTTGACCAGGTCAGAGATATCGGGCCGACCCTCTGTCACTTTGTTCACAACCTCAACGTCAATACCGGATTCACGCAAGACAGCTGCAGTACCCGAGGTCGCAACCAGTTCAAACCCTTGCTCGATGAGGCTCAATGCCACACGCGAGACACCAGGCTTGTCAGAATTTTTGACGCTGATTAACGCTCTGCCACCTTCCGGCAGTATGTCGCCGGCCCCAAGGGAGGCCTTCGCAAAGGCTTCACCAAAAGTATCACCAACCCCCATCACTTCGCCGGTCGATTTCATTTCTGGTCCAAGAATCGGGTCAACACCCTGAAACTTGGCAAATGGAAATACAGATTCCTTAACGCTGATGTGATCGGGAATAATTTCTTTGGTGAAGCCTTGCTCGGCAAGCGACACGCCCGCCATACAGCGTGCAGCCACCTTGGCCAGTGAAGTACCAATACACTTGGAAACAAAAGGTACCGTACGTGATGCCCGGGGATTGACCTCAAGCACATAAATCTTGCCGTCCTGCACTGCCAGCTGGACGTTCATGAGCCCCACAACCTCAAGCTCTACCGCCATGGCGATGACCTGACGTCGTATCTCGTCTTGCACATCAGCCGTGAGCGTATACGCCGGTAGCGAGCAAGCGCTGTCTCCTGAATGCACGCCGGCTTGCTCAATGTGCTGCATGATGGCACCAATCACAACCTGCTTGCCGTCAGAGATGGCGTCAACATCTACCTCGACGGCTTGGTCCAAAAAGCGATCGAGCAACACGGGTGCCGAGTTCGACACGTCCACCGCATTCATCATGTATCGAGACAGTTCGTCGTCTGAGTAAACAATTTCCATGGCGCGCCCACCAAGGACGTAGGAAGGACGAACCACCAGCGGATAACCAATTTCTCCCGCGCCTTTCAGCCCACTTTCGAGGTCTGTGGCTGTCCGGTTATCGGGCTGCAAAAGCCCCAGCTTGTTGAGCACGTCCTGAAAGCGTTCTCGATCTTCCGCGCGATCAATGGCGTCCGCACCCGTACCAATAATTGGCACACCGTACGCTTCCAGCGCTTCGACAAGCTTCAACGGCGTTTGCCCGCCAAACTGGACGATCATGCCTTTTGGCTTTTCGATATCAACAATGGCCATCACATCTTCAAGTGTGACTGGCTCAAAATACAGCCGGTCTGACGTGTCGTAGTCCGTCGACACCGTTTCGGGATTACAGTTAACCATGATGGTTTCGTAACCATCTTCACGCATGGCAAGTGCGGCATGCACACAGCAGTAGTCAAACTCAATGCCTTGGCCAATGCGGTTGGGACCACCCCCTAACACAATAATTTTGTCGCGCCCGGAAGGCTCGGCCTCACACTCCTCTTCGTAGGTTGAGTACAGGTAGGCGGTAGATGATGGAAACTCAGCCGCACAGGTGTCTACCCGTTTGAACACCGGCCGCACATCAAAACCCTGACGCGCCTTGCGCACCTGAAACTCGTCTTCACCAAACAGCTCGGCCAGTCTTAGGTCAGAGAAACCCCGTTGCTTTGTGTCGAGCCATTCACTCGCGGTCAGTTGGCTCGAACCGCGCTTCCGCAAATCTGCTTCCCGCGACACCAGATCTTCGATTTGAACCAGGAACCAGGGATCGATTTTGGTGTGCGAGAACACTTCATCAAGGGTCATCCCGTGACGAAAGGCATCACCCACAAACCACAAACGCTCCGGACCAACGTTGGCAAGCTCTCGAATCAGCGTGCTGGGTTCGGCGCCAGGTTCAAGCACCTCATTGAAACCAGTGCGACCGGTCTCAAGACCGCGCATCGCCTTTTGCAGAGATTCCTGAAAAGTACGGCCAATGGCCATCACTTCGCCCACACTTTTCATCTGTGTGGTTAGAAGCGGTTCTGCCTGGGGGAATTTCTCGAAGGTGAAGCGCGGTATTTTTGTGACCACATAATCAATGCTGGGCTCAAACGAGGCTGGTGTCACGCCAGTGATGTCGTTGGAGAGCTCATCGAGCGTATAGCCCACTGCCAACTTCGCTGCGACCTTGGCAATTGGAAAACCGGTCGCTTTGGAGGCAAGCGCCGACGAGCGCGACACACGCGGGTTCATCTCAATAACCACAACTCGCCCGGTATCTGGACAGATCCCAAACTGTACGTTAGAGCCGCCGGTCTCAACGCCAATCTCTCGAAGCACCGCGAGCGACGCATTACGCAGCTCCTGATATTCCTTATCAGTCAGCGTTTGCGCTGGCGCAACCGTAATGCTGTCGCCGGTATGAACCCCCATGGGGTCAAAATTCTCGATCGCACAAACAATGATGCAGTTATCCGCCTTGTCACGAACAACCTCCATCTCAAATTCTTTCCAGCCCAGCAGAGATTCATCAATCAACAACTCATTGGTTGGTGAAAGATCGAGTCCACGCTCGCAAATCTCAATAAACTCTTCGCTGTTGTAGGCCACACCGCCGCCACTGCCGCCCATGGTGAAACTGGGTCGAATAACGCAAGGGAAGCCCAACGCGGCCTGCTTCTGCAACGCCTCTTCCATGGAATGTGCAATTGCCGAACGCGGTGTCTCAAGTCCAATTCGCTTCATGGCGCGATCAAAGCGTTCGCGATCTTCCGCCTTGTCAATCGCGTCCTGATTGGCGCCGATGAGTTCAACACCAAGTTCTTCGAGCACGCCTTCGCGAACAAGATCGAGCGCACAGTTAAGCGCTGTCTGGCCGCCCATGGTGGGCAACAACGCCTCTGGTCGCTCTTGCTTGATGATCTCGGCAACGGTGCGCCATTCCACAGGTTCGATGTAGGTGGCATCCGCCATCGACGGATCGGTCATGATGGTTGCTGGATTGGAATTCACCAGCACAACCCGATAGCCCTCGTCGCGTAGAGCCTTGCACGCCTGGGCGCCGGAATAGTCAAACTCGCACGCCTGACCAATAACAATTGGTCCGGCTCCCAGAATCATGATGGTTTTAAGGTCGTTACGCCTTGGCATTAGCTGTTTGTTCCTGCAGCGCGCATAAGCTCAATAAACTCATCAAACAGCGGCTGACAGTCCTGCGGTCCTGGACTTGCCTCCGGATGGCCCTGAAAACCAAACGCCGGTCGGTCGGTGCGCCGCAAGCCCTGCAGCGACTGATCAAACAGGGACACATGGGTTGTCTCGAGGCAGTTCGGCAAATCGTCACTCGCCACAGCAAAGCCGTGATTCTGGCTGGTGATCATCACGCGATTTGTCCGCAGATCTTTCACCGGGTGGTTCGCACCGTGATGGCCATGGGGCATTTTTTCTGTCTTGGCGCCACTTGCCAGCGCCAGTATCTGGTGGCCAAGGCAAATGCCAAAAATCGGCAGATTCTGTTCCAGCAGCTCTCGGACCGCGGTGATCGCATAGTCACAGGGTTCTGGATCTCCGGGACCGTTGGAAAGGAACACGCCATCTGGCTTCAGAGCCAACACTTGGGCAGCAGGCGTCTGGGCAGGCACCACCGTGAGCCGAACACCACGATCACGCAACAGGCGCAAAATGTTGTGCTTCACGCCAAAGTCGTAGGCCACTACATGAAAGTCGTCGGCTTCTGGCTCGCTGTAGCCGTCGACGATGTCCCAGGAGCCCTGGGTCCAGCCCACCGTTTCTGTACGCGAAACCACCTTTGCCAGATCCATCCCCGATAAACCCGGGAACTCACGCGCTTTTGCAAGTGCCACAGCGTCGTCGAGCTGAGCGTCAGTTGAATCACCAGCGAGAATGCAGCCGGACTGGGCACCGGTTTCCCTGATGCGCCGCGTCAGGCGTCGGGTATCTATATTGGCTATGCCAACAACCTGCTCCGCCGCCATGTAGTCGGGCAGCGACATCTGGTTACGCCAGGAGCTGGGAATCAGAGGCACATCGCGCACAATCAGCCCCGCACCCCAAACCTGCCTGGACTCGATGTCCTCAGCGTTGGTTCCCGTATTACCAATATGGGGATAGGTGAGAGTGATCAACTGCTGGGCGTAGCTGGGATCGGTCAGGATCTCCTGGTAACCGGTCATGGAGGTGTTAAACACCACCTCGCCCACTGCCGTGCCCGAAATACCAATGGAAGTGCCCTTAAAAACACTCCCATCGGCTAGCGCTAATAACGCCGGTATCAAAGCAGTACATCTCCAATCTTGCTTTTAATCGCTTCAGCCATTTGGTCTCTCAAGAGGCAAGAAGCAGTTAAAAAACGGTTGGCCGACGAATCTTTTGTGCGCGAACGCTCCAGGCAAAGGTTGCCCGGTTGAATTCGTCGACCGGATTGGGTGGCGATTCTAGCGGAGCTTTACAAAGATGGATAGCACGACTTATCCACAGCCAGCGGTTTATTTTGCTGATAGCACATCGGTCATGCTGTAGAGCCCCGGTCGCTTGCCAAGCAGCCACTTGGCGGCACGCACACCCCCCAGAGCAAAATTCATTCGGGAGCTGGCACGATGGGTAATTTCGATACGTTCCCCTTCCGCCGCAAAGAGCACGGTGTGCTCACCCACAATGTCGCCCGCACGCACGGTTGAAAATCCTATGGTGGCGCGATCACGCACCCCCGTGTTTCCTTCACGGCCATACACGGCAACCTCATCGAGATTGCGGCCGGTAGCTTCAGCGATAATTTCTCCCATACGCACCGCCGTACCGGAGGGCGCATCCACTTTGTTGCGGTGATGGGCCTCGAGGACTTCGATGTCCACCTCATCGCCCAGCACTTTTGCGGCGAGTTCGATGAGCTGGAACGAAAGATTCACCCCCACACTCATATTAGGCGCAAGCAACAGCGGTATCTTGTGTGCCGCGGCATGCACCTCGGCCAATTGTTCAGCGGTATAGCCCGTTGTACCGATCACGATGGGACGCTGGTTTGCGACACACTGGGCAATAGCGTTCAGTGACGGCGCCGGCTGGGTAAAGTCGATAAGCACATCGCAGGCGCCGGGAAGTTCAGCGCTCAGCGCGCAATTTTGCGTTGCAACACCAGCCAGGGAGCCAGCATCAACCCCCAGCAGCTCGCTGTTCTCGCGAACAATAGCCGCGCCCAGGGTGCACTCCGAATCGTCCGCGATGGCAGCCACAAGCGCTCGCCCCATGCGGCCACTTACGCCAAAAACCCCAACAGAACACGCCGCCATGAGAACCCCTCCGGTGAGCTTAAGAGCTTAAGCTATCGAAGAAATCCTTCACACCCTGGAACCATGAAGATTCTCTGGGTGAGTGCCGCTTGCCGCCCGATTCCAGGCTGTCCTGAAACTCCCTGAGAAGCGCTTTCTGCTTATCGTTTAGCTTTACTGGCGTTTCGACTTCTACCCGGCACAACAGGTCGCCTGTGGCACCGCCGCGGACCGGGGCGACACCCTTGCCTCGCACCCGGAACAGTTTGCCGGTTTGGGTTTCGGGGGGAATCTTAAGCTTTACCCGACCATCCAATGTGGGTACTTCAATGTCGCCACCAAGCACCGCTGAGGTGAAGCCAATGGGCACCTCGCAATACAGGTGCTTGCCGTCACGTTCAAACAATGAGTGCTCTTTCACTGCCACCTGAACGTAGAGATCGCCCGCTGGGCCACCGTTTGGTCCGGCCTCACCTTCGCCCGACAGACGAATTCGGTCGCCGTTGTCTACGCCGCCCGGCACTTTGACCGACAGCGTTTTACGCCGTTCTACCCGACCGTGGCCACGGCAACTCTTGCACGGGTTACTGATGATCTGACCCGCTCCCCGACAGCGCGGACAGGTCTGCTGTAATGAGAAGAATCCCTGCGACACGCGCACCTGGCCCGCACCACCGCAATCGTCACAGGTCTTGGGCGTGGAGCCTTTCTGCGCACCTGAACCACCGCAGTCATCACAGCCCGCTAACACCGGCACTTCAATCTCTATGGTGTCGCCCTGAACCGCCTGCTCCAGGGTGAGTTCAAGGGTGTAACGAAGATCTGAGCCGCGCTGCACCTGGCTACGCCCACCGCCTCGACCACCGCCGAAGATATCGCCAAACACATCGCTGAATATGTCGCCAAAGTCGCCGCCGGCAAAGCCGCCGCCCATACCACCCTGTTCAAAGGCAGCATGACCGTGCTGATCATAGGCCTGACGCTTTTGCGCATCAGAAAGCACTTCATAAGCCTCAGAGGCTTCTTTGAATTTTTCCTCGGCATCCGCGTCATCCGGATTGCGATCCGGGTGATACTTCATGGCAAGCCGTCGATAGGCCTTTTTCAGGTCACCGTCGGAGGCACCACGATCGGCACCCAGAACTTCGTAATAATCGCGTTTTGCCATTGGGGTTTCTTGATCTAAACCTATTTCTTGTCGTCGTCTTTAACTTCTTCGAACTCAGCATCAACAGCATCCGCATCAGCAGCCTCGGGCTCTGGCTGTCCACCGTCCGGACCCGCCGCGCCACCAGCAGCCTCTGCCTGCTCAGCGTACATTTTTTGCGCGAGCCCAGCTGATGCCGCACTCAGTGCTTCGAGCTTCGCTTCAATGGCTTCCTTGTCATCGCCTTTCAACGCTTCTTCCAGCTCGTCTGCCGCTGTGTTTATTGCTGTCTTTTCTTCTTCGGTGGCCTTGTCGCCTGCGTCTTCCAACGTCTTGCGTGTGGCATGCACCATCCCGTCTGCCTGGTTACGCAGAGACACCATCTCTTCAAACTTGGCATCTTCTTCGGCATTAGCCTCTGCGTCGCGCACCATGGCGTCGATCTCGTCATCTGACAAGCCAGAATTTGCCTTGATAACAATCGACTGTTCTTTACCGGTCGCTTTATCTTTTGCCGACACGTTAAGAATGCCGTTGGAATCAATATCGAAGCTCACCTCAATCTGTGGTGTGCCACGCGGCGCGGGTGGAATGTCGTTCAAGTCAAAGCGACCCAGCGATTTATTCGCCGCCACCTGTTTGCGTTCACCCTGCAGCACATGAATGGTCACCGCCGACTGATTGTCGTCTGCGGTTGAATAGACCTGCTGCTTCTTGGTTGGGATGGTGGTGTTTTTCTCAATCAACACACTCATCACCTGACCCATGGTCTCGATACCAAGCGACAGGGGGGTTACATCCAAAAGCAGAACATCAGTGACGTCACCAGCCAGCACTGCCGCCTGAATCGCCGCACCCACGGCCACGGCCTCATCGGGGTTCACATCTTTACGCGGCTCTTTGCCAAAGAACTCTTTAACTTTCTCTTGTACTTGCGGCATGCGAGTCTGGCCACCCACCAAAATCACATCATCGATCTCTGACACCTGCAGACCTGCGTCCTGCAAAGCGGTACGGCACGGATCGATTGTCCTCGCGACAAGATCTTCCACCAGTGACTCAAGTTTCGCTCGCGTCAGTTTGACAACAAGGTGCTTGGGACCGGTGTTATCCGCCGTGATGTACGGCAGGTTGATTTCAGTCTGCTGGCTACTGGAAAGTTCGATCTTGGCTTTCTCAGCGGCTTCCTTAAGACGCTGCAAGGCCAGCGGATCGTTGTGCAGATCAATACTGTTGGCCTTTTCGAACTCTGCAGCGAGGTATTCGATAATGGCGAGGTCAAAGTCCTCACCACCAAGGAAGGTGTCACCGTTGGTTGAGAGCACTTCAAACTGATGCTCGCCATCAACTTCCGCAATCTCGATAATCGAGATATCGAAGGTGCCACCACCCAGGTCATAGACCGCAATCCGCGAGTCACCGCGCTGCTTGTCCATGCCATAGGCAAGGGCTGCAGCCGTTGGCTCGTTAATGATGCGTTTCACTTCAAGTCCGGCAATCTTGCCGGCATCTTTTGTGGCCTGGCGCTGCGAGTCATCAAAATAGGCTGGCACCGTAATCACGGCTTCGCTGATCGTCTCGCCAAGAAACTCCTCAGCGGTTTTCTTCATCTTTTTGAGGATTTCAGCAGAGACCTGGGGTGGGGCCAGCTTTTCGCCCTTCACATCAATCCAGGCATCACCGTTTGCCGCCTCAGCAATCTTGTACGGCACCATCTTGATGTCTTTCTGGACCACCTTGTCTTTGAACTTGCGACCAATTAAGCGCTTCACCGCAAACAGCGTATTAGTGGGGTTGGTCACCGCCTGACGCTTGGCACTCTGGCCAACCAGAATCTCACCATCTTCGGCGTAGGCCACAATGGATGGTGTGGTGCGATCACCCTCCGAGTTTTCGATAACCTTCGCTTCACCATCCATAACCGCAACGCAGCTATTGGTGGTGCCCAGGTCAATACCGATGATCTTGCTCATGTGTCCTATCTCTCTGTGTTCTTAAGCGGTGCGCTAAACCCTTACCTGGCAGGTAGCGGGGGTACGCAAAGTTCGTGTTGCAGCCTATCTTGGGGTGAGGCTGGAGAATTCAAGTGGTCTATCTAGCTATCCGCTGCCTTCGAAACCACCACCTGGGCGGCCTGAATCAAACGGCCATTCAGATCGAAGCCCTTACGGATCACCTCAATCACCGAATTTGGCTCGGCAGAGGGCATGGGAACCATGGCAACGGCCTCGTGGACATTCGGATCAAACGGCTCGCCGTGTGGGTCAATCTGGCTAACCCCTTGTTTTTCAAGGGTATCTTTGAAAAGTTTCAGTGATAGAGAAACGCCTTCCAGCACGGCAGCAGCCGATTCAGCATCATTGGCATCGGCCTTCGACGCCTCGGCCTTCTCCAGGCTCTCAAACACCGGGATCAAGGCTTTGGAGAACTTCTCCAGCGCAAACTTGTGGGCGTTTTCAACGTCTCTGGCCGAGCGTCGCCGCAGGTTTTCCATATCGGCCTTGCTGCGCAGGGCCTGATCCTGCGCCGCCGACAATGTCTCGCGCGCCGTTTCCAGTGCCACCAGCAGCTCCGCCGGTGTCATATCGGCATCCGCCTTTGGCTGCGCGGATTCCGCGGCGCTCACCGCGTCGTCGGTGGCGGCCCCGTCATCGTGCCCAACGTTGTGATCGGTCTCAGACGACCCTTCGGTCTCAGCCTGATCACCGGCGTTATCCGTGGCTTTTGCGTCTGTCTCTGGGTGATTATCGCTGTCCGCCATACGCGGGCACTCCTGAACCATCATCAATGTGGGTCGCGGAGTTTGGGGTTATAGCCAGAGGTTTCAAGGGGGTATGGGGCAAAAAAGGGCGTAAAATCGACCAAGGATAGCGATTCAGCCCAGGCGCTCAGCCACTCATAGCGAGGCGAGACAAAAACATGCTCCGATTGCCATTTCATCGCGCACCTCACCTGCTGTTTGGGCTCTTTCTGATCACTCAGTCCGCCTGCCAAAACGAGGGCCCAGCAAGCGAAGAGCCAATAAAAGAACATACCGCCTGGATTGCGTCGCGTGACACCGAGATCCCGATCACCCTCACGCTGCCCGGCAACACCGGAGCGAACAGCCCGCCTGTGCCTTTGATTGTCATGCTGCACGGCCATGGCGGCAGCAGACACGAATCCGGCGCCTTCACCCAGGTAGCCCAGGGCCTGGCGCAGCAAGGTATTGCCTCTATCCGCATGGATTTTCCCGGCTGTGGTGACTCCCGGGAACCGTTCCGCAATCAGCGCCTAACCAGCATGCTGACGGATGCAGCCAGCGCCAGGCTTTGGGCCACACAGAACGCCAACATCGATACTCAAAGGCTTGGGCTGTTGGGATTTAGCATGGGCGGTCGTCTTGCCGTCACCCTGGCCCAGCAAAACACCAAATTTCAAACGCTTGCGCTGTGGGCTCCTTCCGTTGATGGGGGCGCGAGCGCTCTGCATGATTTCTTTGGTGGCGAGCAAAACTTCCTGGCCATGCAACGCCAGGCCAGCCGTGAGGGATTTGCCCCGTTCACTACCAGCTGGGGAGCGCAGCAAGAACTCAGCACGGGCTGGTTCGACGACATGGCGGCATCACACCCCCTGGACTATCTGTCTGACTATCGGGGCAACCTGTTTGTGTTGTATGGCTCTGAGGATCAGGTTGTGCTGCCCGAAGAATCGGAACGGGCGCTTGCCGCGGCACAACATGCCGAAGCCACAACTCGACACATCGTTGTTGGCGCCGACCACGGTTTGGGGTTGTTTACCAACCAACCCGAATTCACCCGTGAAGCAGTAGCAGCAACGGTTGCGTTCCTGAGCGCTGCGCTGTGATACCCCGTCACATCTGCAAACCAGGACGCTACTAATGCCAGTTGCCGCTCTTAAGGCCCGCATCCAGTTAACTCCTTTAGCTCTACCGGCTGATGTGTCGGTGTATCAGGTTGCCATCGGTTCCGAGGATTCAACCGCCGCAAGCTCCAGCCCCGAGGAACTGCTTGAGCTTCTGTCTCCTACTGAACGCGACAAAGCCCAGCGCTTTATCAGACCAGGACTGCGCGAACGCTACCTCTACACTCGCGCCGCGTTGCGCGTGTTGCTTGGCGAACAGCTAAACCAATCGCCACAGGCACTTCGAATTGCAGAGACTGACCAGGGTCGGCCCTACCTGCCGGAGGCAAACCTCGACTTTAATCTGAGTCACAGCGGGGATCTGGCGCTCATTACCATGGGCGCTGCAACGCGCCGCATTGGCATCGACATAGAGCGCATAAAAGCTCTGCGAGACCTGGATCAGCTCGCCGAGCGCGTGCTCACGCCAACAGAACTGCAGGATTTACACAGCACAGGTTCAACACTTGATCCGGTTGCCAAAACAGCCATTTTTTATCGCTATTGGTGTTGCAAGGAAGCCTACCTGAAGGCCCTGGGAACGGGCTTGCAAACCGACATGAAACACATTGAGCTGGCGCTCGATGGAACAGCTGGCCACCGCTACCTAAAAGCGCCCGGACCGGAGCCTACTTTGAGCCTCGAATTCACACCGGATACCGAACATCGCGCGGCCCTGGTGTTACTGGACAGCGCGCACTGATCCAGGTTGGGT
>CAZWMD010000032.1:29769-48599 GCA_964634815.1 uncultured Pseudomonadales bacterium
CGAACATCGCGCGGCCCTGGTGTTACTGGACAGCGCGCACTGATCCAGGTTGGGTTACACAAGGCACTCTTATTTGTCTGTTCTATTTATCTTTGTCGTAATCGATCGCAGCACCCAACAGCCTGGCGGTGACATCCACCAGCGGAATCACGTCCTGATAGGCCATCCGGGTCGGACCGATAACGCCCAGCACGCCCGCCACCTGACCGTTTACCTCATAGGGTGAGGTGATCAAACTCATGTCGTCGAGCAATTTGTACCCAGACTCTTCGCCAATAAACAGCTGAATGCCATCACTGTCGAGCGCCTGGTCAAGCAGATGCAAAATGCGTCCCTTCTCAGAGAACGCCTCAAACATTCGCTGCATGGTTTCTGGTTCTGCGGTCGCCAGGTTCCGCTCACCGGACACTTTCAGATTGTCATCAGACTGATCCGGCTCCAACGCCTTGCCGGCAACATCCATCGCCGCCTCCAGAATGCTGGTCATCTGATTCTTGTCGCGCTCCATCGACGAAAACAGCGCCTCGCGCACACTGGCCAGCGGCAACCCCGCATAATGTTCGTTAATGAAGTTGGCGGCCTGGTTCAGCTCGGTCTGGCTATAGCTCTTCTCGGTATGAATGACCCGGTTCTGCACTTCGCGCTCGTTGAGCACCAGAATAACCAGCACCCGATCGCCAGACAGGGGCAAAAACTCCACCTGCCGCAGCTCGACCATCTCAAGTCTTGGCAGCGTGACCACACCCGCCATGCGAGTGACCTGAGACAACATGCGCGAGGCCGCATCAACCAGGTCAGAGGCAGACATATCTGGCGACAAGCCCTGGCGCAAATCAGCAACTTTTTGCTCCGTTAAGGGTTGTACCGAGATGAGCGAGTCAACAAAGAAGCGCAGCCCCGGATTGGTGGGCACCTTGCCTGCTGAGGTATGGGGCGAGTGCACCAGGCCCTTGGCTTCGAGGTCGGCCATGATGTTGCGCACCGTCGCCGGGCTCACTTGCACACCGGGCGCACCCGCCAGCGCCTTCGACGCCACCGGTGTGCCTTCGGTCAGGTATCGCTCCACCAGCATCTTAAGCAGCAGTTGGCTACGTTCGCTGACAGAACTGGTTGTGGTGGTTTCTTCGCGCTGCTTCATCAATTAACCTTCGCCCCCAATGTTACTACATCTCACCGTCAGGGATTTCGCTTTGGTGCGCGAACTGGACGTCGATTTTGCCGGTGGCCTCACAGCCATCACGGGCGAATCCGGCGCTGGTAAATCCATTTTGCTTGGCGCGCTCGGCGTGGTGCTGGGCGATCGCGCGAGCACAGAGACCATTCGCCCCGGAGCCGCCAAGGCGGACATCTCCGCCGAATTTGATATCACCAGCAACGATTTGCTGCGCGACTACCTCGAGCGCCGGGAACTGGTTGACGGCGAACACAACGAACGCTGCCTGCTGCGCCGGGTGATCAATCGCGAAGGCCGCTCCCGGGCCTTTGTGAACGGCATTCCGGTGAACCGCTCAGATCTGCGTCAGCTGGCGGGTCACCTGATCGACATTCACGCTCAGGACGATCATCAGCGCCTGTTACAGCGTGAGGTACAGCTCAGCCTGCTCGACGACTACGGCGTTGAAGAGAAGCTGCGAACAAAAGTGCGCGATCAATACATGGCCTGGCAGGAAACCCAGAATCGCCTGGAGCAATTGCAGACCAAACTCGGCACCCACGGCGACCGGGCGGCGCTACTGGCCTATCAGGTTGAAGAGCTTGAACAACTCAATCTGGCCGAAGGCGAGGTCGAAAGACTCGAAGTCGACCATCGACGACTATCACAGATCACCGATCTGCAGCACACCACCGCAGATGCACTCGACGGTCTGGGCGAAGGCAACCCCCTCACCTCCCTGATTGCACGGGTTAACCTTCTGACCGACGACCACGAATCCCTAAAGGCCGCGCAAGATCTGCTCAATTCCGCGCAGTCACACATGGACGAGGCCGTGAGCGAGCTGCGTCACTACCAGGATTCGCTGGAGACCAACCCCGAGGCACTGCAACAGGTTGAACATCGCCTGCAGACCCTGCACGACCAGGCGCGCAAGCACCGGGTTGAACCTGAAGAGCTCCAGCTTAGGTTTGTTCAGTTGCAAACCGAGCTTGAAGACATCGGCGGTGGTCAGGACGAACTCAAGCGACTGCAAGAGGATGTGGTCAAACAAAAGGCCACCTACAAACGCACCGCGGCCAAGCTCACCAAGGCGCGCATCGACGCCGCCGAAGGCTTCTGCAAATCCATCAGTCACTATCTGGACGCGCTGGGCATAAAGAGCGGCAAGCTAAGCCTGAAATTTCACGCGACCGAATCTGCAACCGGCCTTGAAACCGTTGAGTATTACGTACAAACCAACCCCAAGTACCCCGCCGGTCCCATGAGCAAGATTGCTTCAGGCGGCGAGCGGGCACGAATTGGGTTGGCTATTCAGGTGGTTGCCGCAGAGAAAACCCGTCTACCCAGCCTGGTACTTGATGAGGCCGATGTTGGCGTTGGCGGAACAACCGCTGACACACTGGGACGACTATTGCGCAAGCTCGCCGAACACACTCAGGTGCTGTGCGTGACCCACGCACCGCAAATCGCGGCGCTGGGTGAAAACCATTTACTGGTAAGAAAAAGCGACGACGCTGACTCCACCATCGAACCCCTTGGCAAAACGGCGCGCATCGCAGAGCTGGCCCGCATGCTGGGTGGCGCAGAGATCACAGATAAGACCCGGGCCTACGCTCGCTCTCTGATTGCTAACGCCTGAGACGGTTTAACCTGCAGCTTCTTCCGCGGGTTCATCGTCATCAGAGGCCGGTTTGGCCGAGGTTGGCGCGAGATCGCCCACAAAATGGCTGAGCCGTTCGTTTTCAAAGAATAGCGATACCGTAGAGTTCACTTCGTATTGCCCGGGGTTCTCCAGTGAATACACATAGTCCCAACGGGTATCGTTGAACGTATTACGAACCACCGGTTCACCCATAATGTAGGCGACCTGAGTACGGGTCATGCCGGGCTTGAGCTTGTCGATCATCTCCTGCGTGATCACGTTACCTTGCTGCACAATCACCTTGTGCACCCGTGGCCAGCCGCAGCCACCAAGCAGACTCAGAGCCAAAAGCAGCGTGACCACTGAAGAAAAAGACGGAACAACTGAAGCAAATCTGGACAGCGATCTACGTAGCATAAGGGCGTACCGGGTCGGTGATAACTCAGAAGCACCGGATAATATCGAACGGACCAGCTGAACGCACCCTGCACAACCCCCTGCATTGGGGTTCTGTCGGACTCTAATCGCTCCGTAACGCCGCTCGTTGGCTTCGAGCCGTCATGGGATCAATCTCAAGCGGTCGATAGATCTCAACCCGGTCTCCTTCCGCCAGGGGTTGCCTGCGGTTCTTTACCAGGCGGTTAAACACACCCACTGACGCCGCCTCCAGATCAAGCGCATCAAAGGGTGGCTGGTTGGCCACCGCGGCAAGGGCGTCAGCGACCGTTGCACCATCCGGCAATTCGATGGCCTCATCAAATTGCACATCAGGCAAGGCATACGCCACACTCACTTGCATGCGTCAGGTCTGGCCATAAAGCGTTTGTGCACGCGCGCAAAAACTCTCAACCAGCGTAGAGGTTGCACGCTCAAACAATGCCCCAAAGGTGCGGCGCAAAATTGGATTCTTGCGCGCCAACTCAAATTTCATATCCAGTGAAAGCCGGGTGCCACTCACCGTTTCATCGCCAAGCCCAAGAAACTCCCAACGCCCCTCAAACTGATCAAAGGGTCCTTCCACCAGCGACAACGCAATAACCTCATGTGGCGTCATCTGATTGCGCGTCACAAAACTCTGCGACACACCCGCCGCTCGGGCGTTTACTCGCGCTTCAACGACGTCTTCCGACTCTTGCAGCACTTCCACCGAATCACACCAGGGCAAAAACGTTGGATAGACCCTAACGTCTGCCACCATTTCAAACAGCTGCTGCTGGGAGAACGGCAGAAGCGCGGAGCGTTGAATGTGGGTGATAGGCATGGTCTTGGGCGGTACGGGTTACCCGTTCAGCGTATCCAGCAAGGTTTTACCAAACACGGCCAGAACACCAAGAGGTGCCACCACCTTAATGGAGAGCTGCCACAAAAAGGCACTGAATCGGTTCTTGATACCCAGCTGCTCGTAAACCAGCGCCTTGGGCACAACAAACCCCACAAACAGGGCAATCAACAGCCCACCCAACGGCAGCATGATGTTCTGTGACAGGTAATCCACCGAGTCAAAGATCGTCATCGATCCTACGGGCGTGAAGTCGCTCCAAATATTAAACGAGAACACTGAACCCAACCCAAGCAACCAACAGATCACCCCCAATGAAATGGCCACCCGAGATCGCTTGGCGTTGTATTCCTCAACCAGATAAGCAAGCGCTGGCTCAGTCAAAGAGATCGCAGAAGTAATGGCGGCAAAACTAACCAGCAAAAAGAACAGGGCCGCAAACAGCACGCCTGCGCTCATTTGGCCAAAGGCCAGCGGCACCGTCACAAACATCAGACCCGGCCCCTGACCGGCTTCCAGGCCGTTGGCAAACACAATGGGAAAAATCGCGAGGCCTGCAAGCACTGCAACCAGCGTATCAAGGCCTGCAATAATAAAGATGGTATTCGAAATCTTGGCGTCACTGGGCAGGTAAGCGCCATAGGCCATAATGGCCCCCATACCCAGACTCAGGGTGAAAAACGCCTGGCCCATGGCCACCAGCCAACCATCAACCGTTACCCGGCTCCAGTCAAAACCAATCAGAAAATCGACACCCTGGGCAAAACCACCAGACTGATAGGAATAGCCCAGAAGGACCAACAACAAAATAAACAGCAGCGGCATAAACCACTTCACCGCCCGCTCTATACCTTTACTCACCCCACCCGACACAATCCAGACCGTGAGCACCATAAAGGCAGTCTGCCAGGCCACCATCTGCCAGGGGCTGGCCAGAAAGTCATTAAACACCGCGGCGGCACTGTCCGGTGTGGCGCCAACCAGCGTACCGGTGGCCACCAGATACACATAGTTCAGCGCCCAGCCGGCAATCACGGCGTAGTAAGAGAGGATGAGAAACCCAGCCAGCACCCCCATCCAGCCAATGATCGACCAAAAGCCAGAGGCGCCAGCGTCTCGACCCAGCTTCCGCATACTGTTAATTGGGCTCTGCCGGCCGTAACGCCCAAGCATGGTTTCGGCAATCATGATGGGCACACCGATTGCAGCCACGCACACCAGATAGATCAGTACAAAGGCGCCACCGCCGTTCTCACCGGCTATGTAGGGAAACTTCCAGATATTGCCCAGACCAACGGCCGACCCAGCCGCCGCCAAAACAAAAACCAGTCTGCTCGACCACATGCCGTGGCGGGATTCGCTCGGTGACGCCATATCTCAATCATCTATAGAAAATCGCCGAGAATTGTCGCCTATGCCTCAGACCGCCACAACCGCGCGCCAGACAGCACAACCACCGCCCCGCTATACTCCGCGCCATGGCCAAGAAGAAAAACAACAAAACCCCCAGCAACACCATCGCTGAGAATCGTCGGGCCCGCCACGACTACAGCCTGGAGGAACGCTTCGAAGCTGGCGTTGTGCTGATGGGCTGGGAAGTAAAGAGTCTGCGCGCGGGACTTGCCCAACTCACCGACACCTACGTGCATGTGCGCGATGGTGAGGCCTGGTTGATCAACGCCCACTTCACACCGCTGGCCAGCGCCAGCACCCACGTGATTGCTGATCCCATTCGCATGCGCAAACTGCTGCTCAACGCCAAAGAAATCGCCAAGATCTTCCAGGCGATTTCCGCCAAGGGCTACACTGCGGTGGCTACCCGCCTGTACTGGAAAAACAATCGGGTGAAATGCGAAATAGCCATGGCCAAAGGCAAGCAGGAACACGACAAGCGCAAAACCATGGCCGAACGAGACTGGAACCGACAAAAGCAGCGGGTGCTACGCACCGACACCCGCGGCTAACCCCGCCAGAGCCTGTCGGCACCCCCAAAATTGTGATGCATCGCACAGCCTGACGTTCGCCCCCCGCCTACCATTTATGTCAGACGAGCCATGATGGCTCGAGATCAGCTGCCTCAAACGGCAGCCCCGTCTCATATGGGAAAAGGACATATCCATGAAGACTTCTTTGCGCTCGCATTTGTTACTCGCCCTGCTGGTGATGCTGGTTACCTTTGGTTCGGCCGAACCTGTATCTGCAACAGAAAAGGTTTCTTACAACTACGGCAGCGCGTCGTATTTTCTCGGTGATGACGTACAGGGTGCGCAAATTCTTGCATCAGGCCAGGCCCACAAAAACCTGCGTTTGGTATTCGACTATCGCTACACCGACGTAGATGTTGATGTGGCGGGCGTCGACGTAAGCTCCCATGGCGGATTTGCCGGTGTGGGTTACCTGTTTCGACAGATCGAATGGGTCGACATCATCGCTGACCTCGGCGGCTACTTCGCAAGCGTAGAAGTAGACGTAGATTTTTTAGATGACAGCACCACGATAAAAGACGGCGGCGCCTTTGCCGGCCTGCGCGCCCGAATTCTGCCGACCAAACGCGTTGAGGTTGAGCCCTTTGTCCGCTATTTCCACAGCCTCGAAGACAGCCAGGATCAAGGCGACAACGACGGCTGGGATTTCGGCATAGAAGGTCGTTACTTTCTTGGCAAAAACTTCGCCTTACAGGCAAGCGTTGAAGACTCCGACTTTTTTGGCGAAACCGTGTTTAGCCTGGGCTTTCGCTTCGGCCAGCAGCGAGACCCAAAGAACTTCTAGGACCACAAAACAAGCTCACCCAACCTAGAAGGCGAAGGTAACCCCCAAGCCTATGGTGTTTAGCTCAATCTCCTCACCGAGCGGCAGGTACTCATAGAGTACCTCCATACCAAAACCGCTACTCCACTGCTTGCGCCAGCCGGCGGCAAAGTGAAAGTCGGTGCCATCGTCAGAACGTAGTGTCTCGTTGTCGTCCTCGTCAACCACGTCGTAGTCATAAAACGACGCACCCAGCCGAGCAAACAGATAGTTTTCACGCCCCAGCGGCAAGCGTCCTTCGACACTGGCAATAAAGGTGTTGTACTCAAGCACCGAGTCGTTCAACAGCCCAAAAAATCCAAACTCATAGTCATCGCTCTCCCCATCGAGATAGCTCACACCAATGGAGAAGTTCTGGTTGAAGTTAAACCAGTAGGCAAGTGCCGCGTGGGCGGTATCAATGTCATCGAGATCGTCGAAAACATCATCATCTTCTGCGTCGATGCGGCCGATGTTGCCGCGCAGCTCGATGGTGCTGCGTTTAAGGCTTGAACCCGACGGGTCCTGTGCCATCACAGCCGGGGCATAGGTGGTAGAAATCGCACAGATACTGCAGCAGAGCGCCACCAGCGCACAGTGAAAACCATTGCGTGAAGCAATATTCATGAGCCGTTCTCCTCAAATTTTGGCAGGGCGTGGACCAGAGTCCACGGCGCATAATTTAGAGGCTTGCCGGGCCCAAAAAATTGCTGGAACGTTACATTTTGTGATTATTTGCCAAATTGTGTGTCAATCGGACCCCGCCCCTCACGGAACTGATAGACTGTAAAGCTGTCCTACTAAAGGACCACTTGGGGGCGACTTGGCTTCGACGCCGGTAATGACGCCTGAGGTGCATGCCGAGAGGGTAGTGACTCTCGTAAAAAAATCGCTGTAACTTTTTATAGTTGCCAACGACGAAAACTACGCACTAGCGGCTTAAACCCCGCTTACCTTGGAGGATCTCTGCCAGTGGAGAGAACCCAAGGGCAATGTTCACTGGATCGCGATGGACGCCTCGCTCGGGGCTGAAGCGCTAAAACTTAATCGAGATCGTCTGTAACACCCTGCCCGTTGGGCCGTTACAAGACTAAATCAGTTAACGGAACCAAGCATGTGAAGATCCGAAGGAAGAGTGCTGACGGACGCGGGTTCAACTCCCGCCGCCTCCACCAACCATACTTTTCAACCCTAGATTCATGGCCCCTCATGGGGCCTTATATGCAACGACCCATCAAGGCTCGTTAAACGAAATCAAGGGTTTCAGCTACCCGCTATCGCACTCATACTCGTTCATGGACTATCATACTAGCGCAGACCAACCGGTAGTCACATAGGTAGGCACCGGTGTTGGTCCAAGGAAATGACTACCATGCCCCGCGCTCGCCACAAGCTGAACGACAAGCTCATCCGTAGCCTAACGTGGGAAGGTCGAGACACCCGCCACTCCGACGGCGACAACCTGTACCTGCAAGTCAGGCGCAATGGAATGTACTGGCAGCAGAAGTACAGCTTCGGAAAACCGAAGTGGTTACACCTTGGCGCCTACCTCACCCTATCGCTCCGCCAAGCTCGCGAGACACGCGATGAGAATGTCGCATTGATTCGCAAAGGCATTGACCCTGCTGCCAAGAAACGTGATGACCGCGTAGCGCGCCAGAGAGGCTCGGAGACGGAATTCCAGAAGGTGGCGTCAGAATGGTTCGAGCGCCGTATGAAAGGGCTCTCACAGAAGCACAGAGCCCGCACCCAGGGCTATCTGAAGAATCAGCTCAGCCCACTACACGGTTTACAAATTGACAGCATTCGACCGTCACACCTCACTTCAATCCTCGACAAGATTGAACAGCGCGGCACCTACAACACCGCACGTAGAGTCTTGAGGGTGGCCACCCAGATCTTTGAATACGCCCACGCACGCGAGTACGTCACTGGCACGCTCCCAGTCGTCGGCCTGAGCGAGACACTCACGGCGGCGCCCGAAGTCAGGAATCGAGCCGCGACCACCGAGCCAGACGACCTCGCCCCGATCCTGCGGTTGATGTGGAACTACTCTGGGTCACCCCAGGTTGAAGCCGCGATGAAGCTGCAGCCGTTGCTCATCTGTCGCCCTGGCGAACTGCGGCATATGGAGTGGTCGGAACTCAAGAAAGACCGCTGGATAATTCCCAAGGAGAAAATGAAGTCTTCGCGAGACCACATCGTGCCGCTCGCCACGCAGGCGAGAGAAGTGATTGCCGAACTCAAAGAACACACCGGACACCGGCAGTACGCCTTTCCATCTGCAAGAAGACCCAAGTTTCCGATGAGTGACGCGGCTATCTTGGTGGCGATGCGCTCAATCGGCATTTCGGCGGAAGCGCAAACCCCTCATGGATTCAGGGCGGTGGCGCGCACGCTATTGGATGAAGCTCTGAGTTTCAGGCCAGAAGTTATAGAGATGCAGCTAGCCCACGCCGTGAAGGACGCCACAGGTCGCGCCTACAACCGCACGTCATTCCTCGATCAGCGAATTGAAATGATGCAGGAGTGGGCTAACTACTTAGAAAAGTTGAGAATCCAAAAATTATCTCGCTGAAACCACCTTAGACTGTTGACAGCCTCTCGGCCGGTTATACCCTTATGAAGCTGTCGACCAATTGGTCCCAGTGAGAACGAATTGTGAACAGAGTAAAAAGGTTCCTCCGACGCAAGCAAGTTGCTTCGGAGACCGCGATGTCCCCCGCCACCATCGACCGTATGGTTGCTTGCGGTAACTTTCCCGCACCAATCCAAATTCCTGCAGCACCTGGGTGTGCTATTTGGACAGACAAGATGATTGAGACTTGGATGGAAGAGCAGGTTGCGCTTTCCAAACCAAGACTTAAGGCAGTTTCCGGAGGGTAGAAATGACAACACCAGCTCAGAGGCTGGTGTTGCAAATCGAAGACGTTGCTTTAGGCGGCGACGTGTCCTCGATTCTACAGCATCTACCTCATCCCCAACAAACACGTTTAGCAATTCGATTCTGCTGCCCCCGATGGCGCAGCGAGGCTGATTGGAAGCTCCCCTACCACCACCTGAGCTTGATTGCGCAGCACCCTGAGATATTCGGTGGTGCACCATGAATTCGAGCTATCTCGATGAGCACGAAGCACACCTGACAGAGACCGGGAACCCAGAATCTCAGCGTTTCCTAAACCTTGAGGGAAAACCACTGATCGCTCCGGGCCTTCAACGATTTGCTTTCGAATCCCAAGGCCACCGGTTCGACTATAACGGCAATCCCCGCATCTCGATCCACCTGCGAATAGTCGGCGGTGAATTCGACGGTGTACGCCTGCCTCGCTACTACGGCGTGATAATTGACGACACCGGCATGGTGCGAATCCCAAGTGGACAGAGATCGCTGCTGCGAAGGGAATCTGTAGGAATCCTCGGTCAGCTCACTACCGATTTATCTGGAATGGCTGGCCTACCGTTAGTGGGCAGAGTCGTGACCGTCACCAAAGACGGAGACGGGGATCCCATCCCAATCTCTTTGCACTACTCCAAAGTCGCAAAGTTGTTTTTGGCAACTCCATTCATCCTGAACTCACTGGGAAATCAGTCATGATTACCGTTACTCCTGCCTTTCCACCTACCCCTGGTATTTCCTTTTCCCCTACCCACACCGGGTTGCACCCTAAGTCATTGATCCTTCGTTGCTGGGCGACCATGGAGTGCCTCATAAGTCATTCTCAAGGAGGCACTCCATGGTCGCTTCTTTGAACCCTCCAGCCGAAAACGTTGTGAACGGCCTAGAACGACACGAATTATCCGCCGCATGGGGCGATTTACCAGACGATGAACTACAGGCGTTGGCCGACAGTATCAAGGATGTCGGCCAGCGAGAGCCGATCATCCTGTGCGATAGCAAGGTTTTGGATGGCTGGAATCGCAATCGGGCTTGTGAGATGGCGGGCGTTCAACCACGCACGCAAAATTTTGTTGAACATGATCCTGTCGAATTCGTCATTCGAAAAAACGGGTTGCGTCGCCAGCTCACCGCCAGTCAAAAAGCCATCATCGCGGTGACCGTGAGTGATTGGCGGGAACGGGGTCGACCCACCAATTCAGATAATTCCCTACCGGGTAGGGAATTAACTTCAAATGCAGATTTAGCGTCCCAAATTGGGGTTTCAACCGCCACCATAGAACATGCGAAGGCTGCCGTCCGGGCGGGCCTGGCTTACGAAGTGCGCACGGGAGAAATGTCGGCAAAGAAAGCAGCCGCTCAGGCTAAGCCAAAGAAACCGACAAACACTGAGTCATCCCAGAAGAAGCCTAAGCTCTCTGGCTTCCAAAAAGAGCAAGCGGCGCACGCTAGGACGAAACAGAAGCTTGCTGACGCTCAGATGGAGCTGAGGGATGTTCAAGAAAAACTGGATGTCGTAATCGTTGAGCTTGAGTCCTTCGCTGACGCGAACGGCGAGCTAATTGAACGCCAGAAGAAATTTAAGGATCTCCACCTTCAGATAGAGACCTTTCAAGCGCAACTCAACCTCGAAGTGGATAAGTCGGCCGGGTTTCTCCGCGAAAACGAATCGCTTAGACGCCAGTTGCGGAGGTACGAGGGATGATCAGTTTACGTCCGTACCAGCAAGAGTCTCTCGATGGATTGAGACAAGGTTTCCGTGACGGCCATCAGGCGCAGCTACTCGTCAGCCCCACCGGTTCTGGAAAGACAGTAATCGCAGCGAGCGTACTCAAAGAGCTTTCCGTAAAACAAAAGCGGGCTGCGTTGGCTGTAGATCGAGTTGCACTCGTTGGACAGACCAGCAATGAGCTGTGGCGTTTTGGAATTCAGCACGGCGTAGTCCAAGGGAAAAATACCATAGGTCGAAACGAGCGCATTCAAGTAGTTTCCGCCCAGTCCATCGAGAAGCGGGACTTCCTGCCTCAGTGTGATCTTTTAATGATTGACGAAGCCCATTGCCAACGGAAGTGGTTTCGAGAGTTCATCCAACAGAGCAGCGTTCGGGTGATCGGACTCACCGCAACGCCCTTCACCGCAGGACTAGGAAAGACCTACACCAACCTGGTGAACGTCACGAGCACCTACTCGCTTATCGAGACAGGCTATCTCGCCCCTCTGAAGGTGTACGCAGCCAAGGAAATCGACATGACCGGCGCCCCCACCAACGATGGGGAGTGGTCCGATCAGGAGGTTGGGAAGCGAGGAACCGCGATTCTCGGCGACTGCGTTGCTGAATGGGAGGACAAGACACAGCTACACTTCGGCGGCCCCGTCAAAACCATCGCTTTCTCGGCAACTGTCGCTCACGGCGAGGAGATGTGCCGTAAGTTCCAAGCTGCGGGCTACAACTTCCAGCAGATTTCCTACCGAAACAGGGACGATGAACATAGAAGCGCTCTGATTGAGGAGTTCAGAAAGCGGAACAGCGATGTTGTGGGATTGGTGTCTTGTGAAGCGCTGGCAAAAGGGTTCGATGTCCCAGACATTCGGGCGCTTATTGCAGCTCGCCCCTACCGCAAGAGCCTGGCAAGCCACATCCAGCAGATTGGGCGAGCCATGCGGTCGGCGCCGGGTAAGGACTACGCACTCTTGCTGGATCATTCGGGCAACTATCTGGGCTTCTTTGATCAGATGGACTCTTTCTTTCGAGATGGGGCCAGGAGTCTAGATCCTGAAGCCATAGCACCAAAGGTTCGAAAGCCCCGCGAGAAGATCGACTCAGACATGACGTGTTCCTGCGGCTGCATCGTCACACCTGATAGCAAGTCTTGCCCAGGTTGCGGCAAGGAGCGGGTCCAGCGAAATCGTGTACAGGTATTGCCCGGTCAGATGGTTGAAGTTGGTGACACCATCAAGAAGCCGCTCAAGCCGTATCTTCAGAACGCCGAACTGGCCTGGCAGCAGATCTGCCACGATGCACTGAGGCGTAAAGGTGAGGCCGGGAAAGCCAAGAAGTTTGCACTGGCTCAGTACCGCAATTTCTATGGCGAGTGGCCCGGGTCTGACTTCGACCCGGCAGCATCCTGCGACCCAGCACTTGCCCGGCACATTCAGGGCAATCTAATCCGGTTCGCTAAAAGGAGGAAAGTCGCGTGATCGAATCAGCACTCTCCTACATTGATCCATACGAGCGAGATACGTGGGTTCGAATGGGTATGGCTATCAAGTCAGAACTTGGCGATCAGGGCTTTGATATCTGGGACACATGGAGTCAGCAGGCCGACAACTACAAGAGCGCGTCCGCCAAGACAGTTTGGCGCTCACTGAGCGCTGCAGGTGGCGTAACCATAGGTACCTTGTACTTTGAGGCGCGAGAATCTGGATGGACCGGGGAAGGCACTACAGAGCGCCCGCAAGCAAGCAGAGCACCTAGCAGGGTGGATCCTGAAAAGGAGCGACGGCAGGCGGCGGCCAGAATCGAAGCCCAGAGCATGCTGGATCGTTCACATCGCGCGGCACACGACTATCTGGCTCGAAAAGGGTTTCCACATGAGGTAGCACTCTGCCTAGATCGTAATCTACTGGTTCCCATGCGTGACCACAGTACAAATCGACTCAACTCGATCCAGACAATTGCCAGGGATGGAACCAAGAAGTTCCTAGCTGGAGGAAAGGCGAGTGGCAGCGTATTCAAAATGGGTTCAGGCCAGACTCGATGGCTGGTTGAAGGATTCGCCACCGGATTGAGCGTTAGGGCAGCTCTCCGTTCTATGTACCTCGACGATGCCGTGATCGTCTGCTTCTCAGCCGGAAATCTTGCGAAGATTTCAGGCACCTACGTAGTTGCAGACAATGACAGTTCCGGAACCGGGCAGAATGCGGCGCAGAAAACCGGGCTACCGTGGTGGATGCCACCCAGCACCGGGGACGCGAACGACTTTCATCAAGAAAGAGGGCTGGCCGCCCTATCGCAGATACTGCGAGTTCTTCGCGTTTCAAATTCTAATCCTACGAAAGGGTCTTCGCAGGGGCACTCTCACTGACACTTTGGACAAAATGGCCCAATGACAAACATCACAGATGAAGAACGAGCGGACTTTCTAAGTGCTTTGGCACAACATGGCAACGCTTCCCGCGCAGCCTCAGACGCAGGGAGAGCCCGGCAATCTTTTTATGCGATCCGAGCCAGCGACCACGAATTCTCACAGCGCTGGGATGCCGCTGAGATCGAGTATCTAGATACCTTAAAGGAGCACTGCCAGGCAGTAGCAGTTGATGGTTACGAAATCGTGACCGAGTTTTACGATTCCGAGGGAGAGCTGACAGCCAGACGGGTAGAGAAAAGGCGCGACCCAAAGTTAGCACTCAGGATTCTGGAACGGCGCCACCCCGATTATCTTCCAAAATCCCAAACACAAGTCGAAGGTAGAAGTGGCGTACTAGTCGTTCCGGGAAAGATGACTGTTGAGGAATGGGAGGAAGCATTCCCGATGTACGGCGAGCAATAATTCGATTCCTGGTCGCCAGGGACGATCAGCGCTGGGATCACAAGCCGCTTTCGTCAGTGTTTGGCACCCACTCGACATAGGAGCACTGCGATGGAGACCTAGCCGTTTGCACGCAGACCGCTATCTGAACACTTGTCAAGCTAAGCGGTAGCGGATGTACATGCATTAGAACCACCTGTATGGCCCTTCCGCATGTATGGGAGTAAACACGGAATAGGATGGCAGGGAGAGAGCCAATCACGTAAGATCGCCCGCTGCTTGGGGCCTCATGGATGATGAGTGGAAAAACTAGACGCAGAGCTGAAGAATTTCGTCGAGACTTCGTACGAACAAATTCTCGTGAATGCTCAAATCTTTCTTGATAATGTTAAAACAATTGACATTAAAATATTAAAGAAGAAGGACGACCCTTCCTTCGCTGAGATTGCAAAAGATATGGATCGAGTAGCCGATCTTGTTGATTCCCTCGCTGGAGACTTTGACCCACATCTCGCCGGTCAAGCGCTAGAGTATGTATTCTTAATGAAGCGCATGGCACTAGCGATAGGCAATGAAAATGCCGAAGAGTTGAACAGATTGGCGGGTGAACTTGATTCAAAGCCATTTGTCTTAAATGTAGGACCGAGCTAATGTTGACTAACTACCCACAAGAGAGGACAGGAATATGAAGCTTTCAAGATTCGAACAACGTCGTCTATTCGCCGAAATCATGCGGCTGCTGGGCAAGTCAGAAGCTGTGCTTCGAAGCATTCATGAGCGTGAAAACGGCGCAAAGGAACAGCAAAAAGCAGCTTAACAGCTGTTAATACCATGACAGAAGCCGGGCCATTGCCCGGCTTTTTTGTTTCAGCCAACAGTGCAGCCGAGACTATCTACTCTGCAACTGTATCCAACTCCCCGACCCTTGGACTGCCAGATCGCTCCTTGTGTATGAGCAATATTTCTGACATATCAGCTTTTAAACTTCTAGCTCCCCGCAGCGAAACAACTCTTGCAACGAACTCAATTCCTAACTCGCTGACTTAAAGGTACACCTTTATCAACACTGCGAAATCACGCCCAAACAGTGTTGATAAATACCCCTTTCAAATTAAACAACAATATGTATAATAGTCTATAGAACATTATGAACACATAGGCGCGCCATGAGCCAGCAAGTTGGCTATATCCGGGTGAGCACCGTGGATCAGAACACCGACCGGCAGTTAGCGGATATTGATCTCGACAAGACATTTGAGGACAAATGCAGCGGTGGGAGCCGGAACCGTCCGGAACTGACCAGATGCCTGGAGCACGTTCGGGACGGCGACACTCTCCACGTGCATAGCATTGACCGCCTAGCCCGCAATCTTGCCGATCTACTGAGTCTGGTCACCGACCTCACCCAAAGAGGTGTTGCTGTTCACTTCCACAAAGAAGCCCTGCACTTCACCGGCGAAGCGAACCCCATGCAGGAACTACAGCTATCGATCATGGGAGCCGTTGCTCAGTTCGAGAAAAGCATGATCAATGAGCGTCAGCGCGAGGGAATAGCTCAAGCGAAAGCGAAAGGTAAGGCTTTTGGCCGTCCCTCTATTATCACTGACGAGCTAGTGTCCAATGTGGTGGAGCTAAAGACCCGAGGTGCCAGTGTGGCAGCCATCGCCCGCGAGCTAGAAGTATCACGCAATACGGTCTATTCCGCGTTGAGACGCGTGTGAATTTCTACACACCCAGGAGTATCGAGGATCGTATATCACACATGTGCACCAACCTCGGCCTCAGATCAGAAGCCATTGAGCACGTCGAGTTAAGCCCGGAAACAAGGTTCAAGCCCGAGAAACTGGGGTGCTACCTCAACGTTTACACCAAAGCAGCACTAGACGGTGGCGGCTTTCTGGTTGGATGGACCATTTGGGACAGTCCAGAGAATTCCACCTGTATCGCGGAACAGCACGTAGTTTGGACGGATGGTAACTCAGTCATGGATATTACACCCCGCCAAGACGAGGAACATCTCATCTGGTTTCTTCCTGATCCTCGGGGCGAGTTCGAGTTTCTGTCGGTAAATAATGCCCCCGCCCTCGGCGTATTCACCAATGCACAACAATCCACTAAGAAGGTCGCCTTCATTGGGCCGCAGAGACAGGCGCGCGTTTTGGACCCTGAGACACTTGAGAGGTACACAGCGGCTTGGAGCCAGCTGGAGGTCTCCCAACCAAACTGGTTGGAACTATAAACAACAATGATCTTCGAGCGTAGAGATGGCCCGCCACCGGAGGCGCGTATCTCCTACATCACCACGCCTCCACGCTGCTTATCCTAACGATCCTGATCAGGGATCCTGGAACAACAGACGGGAGATCAGTATCCCTCAAGTGGTGTGGCGCCCGACAATACGGCAAGCTTCGGTTTCACTGCGATAGCGCACTATGGGATAAACGTATATACGTCTGTCGTTTTGTCGTACTCAGCTTTCCCTTTGCATTCAAGTCTTCTCCAGTAATTTGTTGCCTGAGGCGTACGGCCCTCGTTGGGAAATTTTGGTTCTTCCTGAGAGCTAGAGCACACACACAAATCTGTAAGTTTAGCCAATTCAGCAACAACTGATTCTGGGATTCCTTTCGCGCTATACATGTCACCACCATGGTTTTTGATAACGTCGATTCTCAGCCTCTCCTGTCCCGATCTTTTCGCGACTACTTCTACATACGTTGAGTCACTGTGATCTGTGGAGGCATATACTTTTAGAGACCACTCCTCGATTTCGCCACTAATAAGGTCCGGTATCCCCGGTTTGAATGTGTAATAGAAATCCTTGGCGGTTCCACCTTTACCTACACATTTAATTGTGCCTTTCGTCAAACCCTTTACTCCCGTCAGACCGTCTGCAGTTAAGATATCGAGGCTATCGAGCCGAAACAACTTAGAATATTAAATTGGTAGTTTTACTCGTCACCGCGATGCTTCGCCAACCGATATGCTCGTGATGCCAGTACAGCTTTCGCAACAGTAGGCGGCACTGCCTGAGGAATAGTACCCCTGACGTCGGCGCAAGGCTGAGCGATATTGATAAGGTTCAGATTATTCATTTTGGATAGTCGTCTAGCCGAATCATCCTAGTTTCATTGGGGGCGGTCTGCATCCATTCAATAAAGCAATGCCTACCAAGATTCGATGGATTGTCTCGTAGACGTTGCGGCGGTCAATGGAAGTAGGCTGCTAGCTGGCGCTTTAGTGGCTTTTAATGGTCAAAAGCTGACGCTCATACAGCTGCTTCTCCCACGCTGAACATAACTCTAGTTGGTTATGCTATTTCTCCTGATCAGAGACCCTGCGACACCTGCCGGGAGGTCTGTATCCTTCAAGTGGTGTGACAGTCGGAGAGACGGCGCCGCTTTAAACAGATGTGAGGAGTTTTCATTGCTTACATTCTGTTGGTATGAACTCTTTATACATACTAGGAAACTATGTTGGGTTTTCAGAATTATCGGTCGTTGCTTGTCTGAGATTATTAACAAGCCAAAGAAGTCATTGGCAAGTGAGGCGCGAGACATGGGTTTTCGGGCTGTCGGTCGAACGCAGCTCACCACTTGGCAAATCTTGCGTAAATATGCAGAGCATGAAGACACGCTGCTACACCAACGTTCAAACTGGTTGCTAGTAAGTACGGGCTTTCTTTTCGCCGGCGCGGGATTTAGGCTCCGCGCTCATGAGGTTGATTCAATCAGGGATATTCCCTCTGATATCATGTTGATTGGTATTGCTGTGATGGGTCTTTGTATATCAGCGGCATCAGGATTTGCCATTCATGCTGCGATTCGATCAATACGTAACCTCGCGAAGACTTGGACAAACCTTATTCCTCGGGTCAGTGAACAGGTTGTGGTTGCCGTGGTTCCTCCAATAGCTGGCGGGGGAGTAAATCGAGCGGAATGGCAGGGGCGTTTAACTGCATATTTGTTGCCACTCACATTCACGTGCTTTTGGATAGGGCTCATCTTCGCTGCTTGGCGTTAGGGGTATTCGCGCAACAAACCGACAGCATCGAACCCGAATGCGAAGCGATAAACACTCAGCTCTCAAACCACACAAAATGGGAAAATGAGGCGAGAAGATCTACTCGTTGCCCGCGCCTACAAAAGCTCACTTGTTGCGATGAGTCCTAAGGCATGCAGTACATCCCGACCATTGGATACGGTCAGAGTACATCGTTAAGAGAGGGACATTGTGATAATCAGATTAGTCGTGGCTTTTGTTGCTTTCATCACATACATCGTTTTGTTTGCAGTCGTGTACACGGTTGTCTGGAAAGATGACTTCTACCATTCGACTCTTGTGCACGAGGATTCCTACAAGGAGCGCCTAGGCAAAGCTCGTCGGCTTGTTGCCAGTCATCTAGTAGGCACAGCGGTAGTCAACTCTTCGGCGCGAAATCAATATTTCTATTAATTTCAGGTATTTAGGGCCACTCTAAGTTGGCCGACGCCTCCACCAACCGCATAAAAAAGCCTCAGCTCGCGATGCGAGCCGAGGCTTTT
>CAZWMD010000033.1:0-11365 GCA_964634815.1 uncultured Pseudomonadales bacterium
CGTGCGAGAACGCATCTCCAATCGCAAGTCTGTGCAACTGCTGCCTTACAATCAGGCTCAGGCCGAGGCTGCGGTTATCACGCCCTGGAGTGCGCCCAAACCAAACCATCTCGGCATTACCGCACTGGACGACATCGATCTAAATGAATTGGTGCCCTATCTGGATTGGACCCCGTTCTTTATGACCTGGGAACTCGCAGGAAAGTATCCGAAAATTCTGCAAGACGAGGTCGTCGGCGAAGTCGCAACCTCGCTGTTTGCAGATGCCCAGGAGATGCTCGCAAAAATTATCAAGGAAGGTTGGCTGCGAGCCTCAGCGAGGGTCGGTTTGTGGCCGGCAAATCGTCTGGGAACAGATGACATCGCGCTGTATACCAACGAAGAACGTAACGAAGAACTCTGTACGCTCAACCATTTGCGACAACAGGCGAAAAAAGGTGCTAGCGGACCACACTTTTGTCTCGCGGATTTTGTTGCGCCCAAGCCCGAAGCGGACTACGTCGGCGGATTTGCCGTGACAGCCGGACTGGGAATCGAAGAAGCACTAAAACCCTTTGCAAACGACGATTATCAGGAAATCATGCTCAAGGCACTGGCTGACCGGCTAGCTGAGGCAGCGGCTGAATATTTGCACCATAAGGTCCGCACCCAGCTATGGGGCTACGCGGCTGATGAGAGCCTCGACAACGAGCAGATGATTCGGGAGCGCTACCAGGGAATACGCCCTGCACCAGGCTACCCCGCCTGCCCCGATCACACCGAAAAAGCCAAACTGTTTGATTTGCTTGGCGCCACACAAACCGGCCTTGAGCTTACGGATTCTTACGCCATGTTGCCGGCAGCCGCTGTGTCGGGATGGTATTTTGCCCATCCGGACAGTCGCTACTTTGGGGTGGGTAAAATCGGCAACGATCAGGTTCAGGACTACGCGACGCGCAAAGGCTGGAATATGGACAAGGCGCAGCGCTGGCTGCGCCCCAATCTGGCCGAAGTTTAGATCTGTGGAGACCAGCCGGAGATCGTAACCACCGCAATGGCAACCAATGCGGTAAATACGAGCAAAGTAACCTTCAGGTCAGCAGACTGATCCGCCTGTTCTTCCGGGTTCAGGTCAGAGGGTTGGTCTGGGGTCTGGACGTCGCTCATGGCGCTTAATTCCCTCGCTTGAGGCGTATTCTTATTGGATTTGGTGTGCAAGCAGGCTTGCACTTTCAAGTGCGGGCGCGAGTTTACCGAAAACCATTGGCTGCTGAAACTGGCTCTATCACAAAACCACCAACCCTCGGCCTATCATCTGACCGGCCAGTATCCTGTCGAGCTGCTCCGACAACTCATCGAGTGTGATCTCCGTCACCAATCTGTCGGGCTCCTCAGGCAGCCAGTCTGTTGCCAGTTTCTGCCAGATAGCGGCTTTCTCCTGAATCGGTAACTGCACAGAATCAACCCCTAATACGTTCACCCCGCGCAAGATAAAGGGCAATACCGTTGCGCCTGATATCTGTGGCGAAGCCACTAATCCGCAGGTCGCAAGCGAGGCGCCATAGCGCAGGCTTTTCACCGCGTTAAACAGAATATCGCCACCGACGCTATCAACCACGCCCCCCCACAGCTCCGCAAGCAAGGGTTTTTCGGAACCCGCTGCCGCTTCTTCGCGGGTCAGGAAGTCTGTTGCACCCAGGCTGGAGAGCATCTCCCGGGCCTCGGGTTTGCCGGTTACCGCAGTTACCCGGTAACCGAGCTGGCTGAGCAACAGAACAGCTACACTACCAACGCCACCACTGGCCCCGGTGACCAGAACAGGCCCCAAATCCGGGGTCATACCTGCCTTTTGAAGCTTATCGATACACAACGCCGCGGTGAAACCCGCGGTGCCAATAATCATTGAATGCCTAAGCGAGAGTCCAGCCGGACGCTTGACCAGCCAGTTACCTGGAACCCGAATACGCTCACTGAAGCCACCCCAGGTACCCATACCCAGATCAAAGCCAATGGCAATGACCTCATCACCCGCCACAAATTCCGGATTGGAGGATTCCAGGACGCGCCCTGCTGCATCGATACCCGGGGTGTGTGGAAAACTTCGAGTCACTCCCGGGTTACCCGTAGCGGAAAGCGCATCTTTGTAATTCAGTGACGAATAGCTGACCTCCACCAGAACTTCGCCAGCGGGTAGCTCATCTACCGGTAACAGCGCAATAGAGCGGTGGTAGTTTTTATCGGCGTCGCGCTCGACGCGCAGGGCTTTGTACTGACTCATCTAATCCCTTTCACTCCAGAAAACGACTCCGTTACCTGGCGCAGCATTTTTCGAAGTCCCTGACTCAGCGATCCACCAATTCCCCCAAGCAATCGTTCCAGTGGCTTCTTCTGTACTTCCCATCGCAGCAAATACACGTCACGATCCGCCGCGCATTCCACCAGATAACTGTCTGAGGTAATCAGTCGGTCGACCAGCTTCACATCGAGTGCTCGTTGGCCGTACCAGGCCTCTCCGGTAGCCACCTGTTTGATATCAACGACTTCACGATGAGCCACCACGTGCTCCTGAAACAACTCGTGAATATCTTCCAGTTGCTCGGTGAACTTTTCTCGGGCTTCATCGGTGTTTTCGCCCAGCATTGTCAGCGTCCTTTTGTGTTCGCCGGCAGTGATGAGCTCCACGTCCACATCGTGTTTCTTCAGTAATCGATGGACGTTGGGTACTTGGGCCACTACGCCAATGGAGCCTACTACAGCAAAAGGCGCGGCCAGGATTTTGTCGGCAACTGCGGCCATCATATAACCACCGCTTGCCGCCACCTTGTCTATTGTCGCTGTCAGCGGAATATCCTGATCCCTTATGCGCTGCAGTTGCGAGGCTGCCAGGCCGTAGGCATGCACCATGCCGCCGCCTGATTCCAGCCGCACCACAATCTCATCCGCCGGGGTCGCCACCGTAAGCACACTGGTGACTTCCTGGCGCAGCTGATCGAGAGCGGATGCCTGAATGTCACCGACAAAGTTAAGCACATAGACCTTACCGCTCTCCACCTCCTCAGGTACCTCGCTTGTCTCTGAGGTCGTATTTTTCTGCGCTTTTTGGGCGGCTTTATGAGCTGCTTTGGCAGCCTGAGCATCCGCCTTGCGTTTTTTCTTCTCTGCAGCTTCTCTCTGCTTGGCCTGAAGCTTCTGTTCTTCCGGAGAAACAATGGCACCTTCAAGTGCAACCTTAAGATCTTCCAATTCGCGATTGAGGTGTTTTACTTCCAGCACACCCTCTGCTGCACTTTGCCCTGACTTGCGCCCGGCATTGGCAAACACAAAACCCATAACCACCATAATGGCCACAACGACGGTCACCGCTCGGGCGAGAAAGCCCAGATATTCAAACAAAAATTCCATAATACTCCGAGGGGTGTTCCAGCCAGGCGATGAAAGCCCGGCAGGATACATCAGGCATTGCTTTAGTTCCTGTCTACCCTATCGCTAGAGGGTCGCTTGAGCCAGACAAGCCTGCGAATGTAGAGTGACCAGACTCAACAGTGCCCCCTACAGTGAGCTTATGAAGCGGCCCGACCCAACCCCTGCAGCTACAAATCCACCAGCACTGGGCCCAGCTCAGGTGCCTTCGAATCTAAAGTATCTAGGAGATGAGTTGCGCCGGCGGTTTTATGCCCCCGCCGCTGCCAATGAAGATTTGCGTATAGATCTGGATTTCAGCGTCGATGTGCTGATCAGATTACGTATCAAGACCGAGCAGCTTGCGCTGTCTTTCCATAATCGAGCTCAGCTGGACGATGCGCAGCCCTACGCTGATGTCCGATTCTACTTTCCGACACCCGACACCGGTCGCAAGCTGCTGCTGGGCGAGGACAACGCCATTGACGCTTTTATGCGGGGTGATTTTCGCTCTGACGGCTACCTGATGCTCGCCTTCACCCTGATGGCCATGTTCAACTCCACCAGTTTGCCCCCCACGCCAAAGGATTAGCTGATCTCATCAAGGAATTCATCGATTAACCAGCGAGAGATGGCCGTTTTGGGGGGCATCTTGGGCAGGTCATCCTTTGCAAAAAAACGTGCTTCAGCGATCTCACCCTCCTGGCAAACAATCTCACCACCCGCATAATCGCAGTGAAATCCAAGCATCAGCGAATTTGGGAAAGGCCAGCTTTGAGAGCCGCGATAGTGCAAATTGGTAACGTCCAGTCCAACTTCTTCCTTGATTTCCCGATGAACGGTCTGCTCTATGGATTCACCTGGTTCCACAAAACCGGCCAGGGTGCTGAACATGCCATTTGGCCACATCGCATTACGGGCCAGTAACATCTCTTCTCCACGACGAATCAGCACAATGATACTGGGAGAAATTCTTGGGTAACTGATGAGACCACAGCTTTGACAGTGCTTCGCCCTGTCAGTTGCATGATCAATCATCTTTTCGCCACAGCGACCGCAAAATTGATGTTCAAAATGCCAGGCGATGGTCTGTTGCGCCCGCCCTGCCAGATAGAACAGACCAGGCGAAGTTTTGCCAAGCCAGCCCCGCAAATCACTGGTTTGCTGACCTTCACCGGGCTTACCTTCTGCATACACTGCATAGGCAGGCCCTCCTTCATGCTGCCCCATATAGAGCTGGCACTTGATATCCATATCCAGCCAACGAAATTCACCATCATTAAGTGGCCGGGGCATACCGCCTTCAACCACACCAAGAATCTCTCGCCCCACAAATACAAAGTAACTAGCGCGTTCGGGATCGGCATGCTCCGGAGGCATAACCAGCGACTCAAAGCCGTCTGGATCGTGTGGCCACATAAGATTCTCCCTATTGTTTGAGTCAATACTTCAAGCCTGGAAGTTTACGGTAAGATCGCGGTGCGCGAACAGCTTCCAAAGTTTGCAACAACGTCTATTCTTCACTTATCAGTTCAACTTCGAGAATCTATATGCCAACCAGCAATGCCCCTTACCAGAGCGCGGCGAGCGCCTATTGGGATAATTTCCTGGGCCAGGCCCCCGATTGGTACAAGGCGACAATCCTGCTGTTCCTGTTCGCCAATCCGCTGCTGCTGGCACTGACTAGCCCTTTTGTTGTGGGGTGGTGCGTGGTACTCGAGTTCATATTCACCCTGGCAATGGCTCTGCGGTGCTATCCACTACAACCCGGCGGACTGATTGCGCTTGAGGCCATCATCATCGGCTTGAGCAGCACAGCGACCGTCGAACATGAGGTGTTTGACAAATTTTCCGTGATCTTGCTGCTCATGTTCATGGTTGCAGGCATCTATTTCATGCGTGAACTGCTGTTGTTCACCTTCACCAAGATTCTGCTTGGCGTTCGCTCCAAAGCACTCATCTCTTTTCTGTTTTGTGCGGTAGCGGCCGTGCTGTCAGCGTTTCTGGACGCACTCACCGTGACCGCGGTCATTATCTCCGTCGCTGTGGGTTTTTATTCCGTGTATCACCGGGTTGCCTCCGGTAAGCACTATCAGGAAGAACATGATCACGCGACCGACGAAGAGATTCAGGAAATCCGCCGCGAAGATCTGGATACCTTCCGGGCTTTCTTGCGCAATCTATTGATGCATGGTGCCGTGGGTACCGCGCTCGGTGGTGTATGTACCACCGTTGGAGAACCACAAAATCTGCTTATAGCCGGCAAAATGGGATGGGACTTCATTGAGTTTTTCACCCGCATGGCGCCGGTTACCATGCCTGTGCTAGCGGTCGGCTTGACCACCTGCTTGCTGCTCGAATTCACCAAGAAATTTGGCTACGGATACGCATTGCCAGAAAACGTACGCGAGATTCTCGAAGAATTTGATCAGGAAGAATCCGCTCGACGAACCCGTCGCGAGACCGCGCGTCTGGTGTGGCAAGGCATCGCCGCGGTTGTGCTTGTTGTTGCGCTGGCAAACCATTGGGCCGAGGTCGGCCTGATTGGCCTGATGGTGATTGTTATCCAAACGGCCTTCAACGGCGTGATAGAAGAACACCACATTGGCCATGCATTTGAAGAAGCCTTGCCCTTTACAGCGCTCTTGGTGGTGTTCTTTGCCATTGTCGCCGTCATTCACGACCAGCATCTGTTTTCGCCAGTCATCGACTATGTACTTACCCTGCCCGCTGATTCGCAACCGGGCATGTTCTATGTTGCAAATGGCGTGCTCTCGGCAATCAGCGACAACGTGTTTGTCGCCACCGTCTACATCAACGAGGTAGCAGCCGCGTTTGACGGCGGCACGATTTCCCGCGATCAGTTCGACAAACTGGGCATCGCCATCAATACCGGCACCAACATTCCCAGTGTTGCAACACCCAACGGCCAGGCTGCGTTCCTGTTTCTGCTGACATCGTCCGTGGCCCCGCTGGTTCGTTTGTCCTATGGCCGTATGGTCTGGATGGCCTTGCCATACACCATTGCCATGGGAATCACCGGTTACCTGTGCGTGCAGTTTATTCTCTAGAGAATCAGTCGCTCGCCCACAGCGCTGGAGCGCCATTGGCTTCTTCGAGCCGTTCGAGCAACGCGGTATGGGCCGCTTGCTCATCCACGGTGGCCATAACAACCGGCAGCGTAGGTCGCTCTACCTGACGACGATCAAGGGCCGCCGCCGCCTGCTCATCCGAGTCAGCAACCTCTGCACCAAACAAGGCCGTCTGCCCGCCGGTCATCAGCAGAAACACATCAGCCAGTATCTCGGCATCAAGCAGAGCGCCGTGCAGAGTTCTCGCAGAGTTATCAACCCCATAGCGACGGCACAGCGCATCCAGCGTATTGCTCTGTCCTGGGTGCTTGTGACGTGCCATAGCCAATGAATCAGTGACTTCACAGACCGATTCCATTTTGCGCAGTCGCGACTTAACCAGGCGTAATTCGTTATTCAGGAAGCCAATATCAAAGGCTGCGTTGTGGATGATCAGCTCAGCGCCACTGGCGTACTCAATAAATTCTTCAACCACATCAGCGAACACCGGCTTGTCACGCAGAAACTCACTGGTTATGCCATGCACCTCCTGAGCACCCGCATCAATTGCTCGCTCCGGATTTATGTACTGATGGTAATGATTGCCGGTCAGGCGACGACCGATAATTTCAACCGCGCCAATCTCGATGATGCGATGCCCGGCTTTTGGTTCCAGTCCGGTCGTCTCTGTATCAAGTACAACCTGGCGCATTAGCGGGCTGCCAACATCGCGTCGATCGCAAGATTGGCGCCTTCATCCACGGCCTCATTGTCCGGATGGCCGCTGTGCCCCTTAACCCAGAACCAACTCACCTCACGATGCTCGACCACATTATCTAATTGTTGCCAAAGATCTTGATTTTTAACGGGTTTTTTTGCAGCTGTCTTCCAACCATTGCGCTTCCACCCCGTTATCCACTGGGTGATTCCCTGACGCACGTATTGAGAATCGGTCGTCAGGTGTATGTGCGCACCTTCAGGCAATGCAGCCAATCCTTCGATCGCCGCCATGAGCTCCATACGATTGTTGGTTGTGTCGGGTTCAGCGCCTGAGCGCATCGAATCACCGGAATCATCGCGAATCAGCGCGGCCCAACCACCAGGGCCCGGATTCCCTCTGCAGGCGCCATCGGTAAATACCACAATGGGATGATCAGCCTGCTCACCGGCAGCGCTATTGTCAGTCATAGGTCAATTCAGTCTGTTATCAGGGGCATGGAGTTAAACATTTTACTGCCCGCTCTAGCGAACCTTGCGTTGCGAATCGACAAGCTTCGGGTAGGCAGCCCCGGCGCCCGAAAGCGCAACCCGTGGCCGACGAGAAACCTTCCAGTCCGGGCGTATCGACAGAGATTTCTTCCGCACATGCAGCACAACCACGTTGCCGGCAGGTGGCGCTAGCCGGTGCAAGGCGCCACGCAGACGATCCCAGCGGGCTCCACCAAAACTCTCCAATGCCCAGGGCGGCCGATACAACAGGTGTTGTGTGCCGACAACCGGCTCGAAGCCCAACACATCGAGCCACTCTCGTAGCCGCCATGGGCTGAGGTAATTTCCGGGCACCGCACAAACTGAGCGAAACAGCGAAAACAGCGCGAGTTGATTAAATGCGCAGATCACCATTTGGCCCCCCGGCTGCAACACCCGGGCGGCCTCACGCAAGGCGCCACGCGGATCTTCCGACAGCTCCAGCGTGTGATGTAACACCAGCGCGTCAACGCAGTTGTTCCTGAGCGGCAGCTCATGCAACTGAGCGCTTAGGGCGCACATGCCATCGTTTTCCGCGCGCTTGAGATCTGCTCTGGCAACGCCGTTGGGCGCAAGGAAAATCCGTTGCCGGACCATTGATCGGCGGCTGAGACCGGCTGTACCAGCGCTGACACCGGCCCACAGCAGCGTATCGCCATGCATGCGTCGGACAGCATCTCTCAGGGAGTAATTCTCTTTGGTCAGGACCGTCTGCCCCAGACTGGAATCGAGCCAGGCGGTCAAAGGCGTACTGGGCGGTGCGCTACCAGAACGGGCGCTATTCGACGATGATTGTGTCATTAACCTGTTGTAAAATTGTGTCGCTCGATCGAATTCGAAACACCAGACCAGACGGAAGATACCGCTCTGCCGACGCATAATCCATTGCTTGAGAGCACTGTATTTCCTGTTCCGCCCTGTCCCCGCCGACCAGGGGCCGTTTTCTTGTCAATATTTTCTTCGTTAGTCCTCCTGACCTGGGCCGGTTTTGGGGTGCCAGACGCAGCGGCCCAAAACCCGGAGCCAGACGAAAGTCAGCATCCGGTGCCTTTTCACAGCGATATGCCGCCGCCGATCTACCCCACTCTGACACTACGACAAACGGCCTACGAGAGCAGGATCGAACCCCTTTGGCCCCTGGTCCGCAACGCCTTCCAACTCGAGCGACAGCTCGACAACCCGCGGGTCCAGCAAGAACTCGCCTGGCTGCGTAAGCACGCAGATTTTGTGCAACGGCTGGCGCCGCGCATGAAACGCTACGCTCCCTACATTTTTCGCGAGCTGGATCGTCGCAAAATGCCCGGTGAACTGTTGTTTCTGGCGATGATAGAAAGCGCCCTAGACCCCTTTGCATTCTCACCCGGAGGCGCTGCCGGGCTATGGCAGTTCATGCCTGCAACCGCCAAACGCTTTAGTCTCAAGATTGACTGGTGGGTTGATGAACGCCGCGACCCGGTGCTGGCAACCAACGCAGCCCTTGACTACCTGGAGTTGCTGTATCGCCGTTTTGACAGTTGGGAGTTGGCGATTGCGGCCTACAACGCCGGCGAAGGTCGAATCAGTAAAGCGGTACGAAGAGCGGGCAGCAAGGAGTTTTCCAAGCTACGGATACCCAGGGAAACGGCGGGGTATCTGCCTCGACTGCTGGCCTGGGCCGAGGCTTTCAAGAATCCACTGACCTATGGGCTGAGACTGCCCGAGGTCAACGCCAGAGTTGCGCAACGGCAGATCGAAACGGGTAGCCAGCTGGACCTCTCTCAAGCGGCCAAGGCACTGGAGGTCTCGTTGGCAGAGCTCTACGACTGGAACCCTGCACTCAACCAGTGGGCCACTCATCCCGATGGACCACACCGGCTATTGGTGGGCAAGACCAGCGTAGACCCGCAACTGTCCCTCGATCTGCTTCCCGCTGATAACCGCCTGAGCTGGCGTCGACACCAGGTAAAACGGGGTGAAACCTTAAGCACCCTGGCGGAGCAATATCACACGGACGTCGCTGTGTTATTGCGCGCGAATGAGCTCGATTCACATCAGATAAGAACCGGCCAGACCCTTATGATCCCCAGCGGTGCAGATCTCGATGGCGAAGAAGGTGTTTTGCCAACACGACGTCGCTCCTCCGCAGGTGGCGTTGTTAAACAAATCAACTACCAGGTTCGCCGTGGCGATTCGCTATCAGTCATCGCTGCGCGCTTCAATGTAACAACTCGTCAAATTTTGGGATGGAACGGGCTTGATCTGGCAAAGTACCTGCACCCCGGCCAGAAGTTACGTCTTTATGTTGATCTCACCGTTGCCCAATAACACCGGAGCAACCAGTACCAAAAGCTGCACTAAAAGAAACACAAAACTCCGTGTCGCTTTGCCGGGAAAGTTACTCAGCCCCTTGCTAATCGCAGCCGTTGTTTTGACTGGCTGCACCGAATTGCCACCGCCGGCTGTCGCGGAAGCTCAAGCTCAAGCTCAAACACTGTCTACGTCGGCGGCAACAGTTCCTGGCACACCGGTTGCCCGCGATCCAGCAACGCTCCCTGCCGAAGTGAGAGCGCTACGCCCTTATCTTCGTGGCAACCCAAGGTATGGTTGGCAAGTCGGTCAGCTGGGCACCCCCAATGACTTCTGGAATCAGCGTGCTGACAGACTCAGTGTGCATCCTGATTCTGCAGCCGTGACCACCTATCTGGCCCATGTCAGTCGCAACGACAAGCAAGATCCCCGCAGCGAATTCTTTGGCCAGTTCGACCTTGGCAAGAAAGCCAATAACGAAAACTATTCGTTCCACATTCTCGAAGCGGACAGCACAACACCACGCTACGACTTCACTCCGCGCCTGCGAGCTAACGGTTTTCCCGAAGATGAATTTTATTCACCGCACTGCGATCAAATCGCAATGCCTGTACCCGCCAATGGCCGCCTGCAGGGAGAGGCGAACTATCAGTGCACCGGTAACGGTGATTGCCATCTCTACGTGGTTAACAGCGAAGAAGGGCGAATCTATGAACAGTGGCGAGCGGATAATCCAGGATCAGATAAACGTCGTTACGCTGGCGGCTGCACTAATGTCTGGGATCTACGCGAAACCCAACCTGAAAATTTACGTGGCCTGTCCTGCTCTTCAGCCAACGCTGCAGGACTACCCTACATTCCGATGCTAATCACACCCGGAGAAATCAAGGCCGGAGTTATCCGTCACGCCCTGGCCTTCACCCTGCCCAATGGCTGGGTAGAACGTGATGTTTACGCACGCCCGGCAACCCACAATCCAATCGTTTCGGTGCGCTGGGGTGACGCAGAGCCTGGTCCGGGCAAACCCATGCGCTATGGCTCACACTTCCGACTCGATCAGGGGTTTAGAATTTCTCCCCGTTGGCCCGCGTCCCTGCGGGTTATTTTGCAGGCGCTGAAAGACTACGGCATGTACCACATTGACGGTGGTCCAAGAATGATCGTAACAAGCAACGACGCGTTTTCGGAGCACCACTGGGATGATCCGGACATCGCCCTAAACCCGCATGATATGACGACCATTGCTGGTCTGTCCTGGAAGGACTTCGAACTTGTGTCTGTCGCAGGCGCAGCAGGTTCCATGCGCAGCACCGACTGCAGACGCCGACCACAACGCGAAAAAGCGCCCCGAGGAAAAGCGCTTTTCTAAGACGCGCTTGGAA
>CAZWMD010000033.1:11465-16625 GCA_964634815.1 uncultured Pseudomonadales bacterium
TAAGACGCGCTTGGAACAGCGCTGTTATAAGACGCGCTTGGAACAGCGCTGTTATAAGACGCGCTTGATTGAGGCGTTTTCGCGCAGCGTGCGCTGAAAGCCGTCGAATTCCAGGTCCGAGCTCAAACGGGTGATCTGACCTTTCACCGATTCTAGCTCGGCGTCTGTCAACGTACCTCGAGAACCGTCTTTCACCGATCGAACAACAACCAGCGCCCGGTCACCGTTGGCAAGGGTTGCCTGACCAACAGAACGCTCACCTTCACCGGGTCGATTCACTTCAAACGCCGTTTGCACAACTTCTCTGGGCGCCCGGGTTTCCTGGCGTTTCGCCCCTTCCACCCGACTCCACTCAAGACCAGATTCCCGCGCAATAAGCGTTGTTGCCGCGCCCCCCAACAGCTGTTCATAAAGCGCCGTGGCCCGTTCGTCGATAGCCAGTTCAGCGGCATCTGAGGCGAGTTGATCAGCGATGCCCTGACGCACATCAGCCAGTGGCTTAAGTTGCGGGATTTGCTGCTCCGCAACCCTCAGCACAACCACAGCTTCGTCAGCGGTGGCTATTGCGGGGCTGTTGAAGCCATCGTCGAGCACTTCCGTATCAAACGCGGCATTGCGCAGCGCCGCCTCGCCGAACACGCCAGCACCGCTGGTGCGACTGACGCCTGTCGCCGTTTCTATGGTTAGAGAAAACTCGGTAGCCAGCTCGTTCAGCGCATTGCTCTCCCGAGCGACCTCATCCATTTCCCGCATCATGGTATCCATTGCTTCAGTGGCAGCGGACCGTCTGGCCTGAGAGCTAAGGATTGATTGCTGCTCCTCAAACGAGGGATAGCTTGTGAGTTCAGATTCTTCCAGACGGATAAGGTGAACACCAAACTGAGTGACAACAGGCGCTGATACTTGCCCCAAGCCCAGAGAGAACAGTGCCTCTTCAAAAGGCCCAACATAGACACCTCGCTGTGCAAAACCGAGGTCTCCACCGTTAACTTTTGATCCTTCGTCATCAGACAATTCCGTAGCCAGCGCCTCAAAGGCTTCCCCGTTTTCGAGTCGCTGCTTGGCCTTGCTGATTATTTCCGTCGCCAGTTCGACATCACGGTCCTCATTGACCTCGACCAGAATGTGTTTGGCGCGTCGTCGCTCCTGGGGTTCAAACGCCGCCAGACCGGCATCGTAATCCTCACGCAATGCCTCCTCACTAGGCGCAAATTCAGGCTTTTGCATTAACTCAGCAAGCGACAGGCGCACGTACTCAACAGTGAGGGTTTCATCCGTCATGAAGTCGACACCGTTTGCGTCGTAATAGGCCTCTATGTCTTCTTCAGCTACCTCTGTGGCCGCCTGCTCTGCGGCCTTGTCGATGGTGAGATAAGCGATGTCCCTGGTCTGGCCAAACAACGCAGCAGCCTGGTCGAGTTCCCAATCAAACAGAACCGGGGCAGCACTGAAGCCATTGCTGAGCTGCTGCTGGATCAACGATTCTGCAGTAAGCGTTCGATAGCGCACCGGAGTGAAGCCGTTATTTGAGAGCAGCATTCGGTATGTGTTGGCGTCAAACACACCATCGATCTGGAAATTAGGATCTGATGTCAGCGCTTTATCAATCTGATAGTCAGAAACATTCAGGCCAATCTCTCTGGTGGCCTGATCGAACAGCTTCTGCTCAACCAACAGGTCGAGACTTCCGCTGCGCAGCGCCGCTACATCGATAAGGTCCGGATCTACATTGCCACCAAGCTGGGCAAGCATCTGCTGCCGCCGTCGCTCTGCCACCTGATCCAGTTCTGTGCGCTTGATATCCTCGCCGTTAACCGTTGCCGCCGCTGGATCGGGGTTAACAAAAAAGTTGAATGCCCCAAAGCCAAATGCGCAGAGCACAAAAATCAGCGCGCCAACAATAATTTTGAAGAATAGCGAATCGGTGCGATCGCGCATTTCTTGAAGCATTGAACCAACCCCAGAATCAACTAGGGCGCCAACAGGCGCCCACCAAACGTTTAAAAATTAGCAACCGTCAAAGTCAAATTAGCCGTTGAGGGCGTCCTTGAGGGCTTTACCAGGCTTGAACGCCGGAACCTTCGCCGCAGCGATTTCCAGTGGCTCACCCGTTCGCGGATTACGGCCAGTGCGAGCAGCCCGCTCGCGAACCAGGAATGTGCCAAATCCAACCAACACAACCGGATCTGCATTTTGCAGTGACTTGGAAATGCCATCGAGTGCGGCGTCCAAAGCACGGGTGGCCGCTGCCTTCGAAATGTCAGCCGCTTCAGCAATCTCATCAACCAGTTCGTTTTTGTTCACTATTGAACCTCTGTAAAAACTCGGAAAAACAAATAAAACAGAGCCAGCTTGCGCCGACCCCACAAAATCCACAGCGGCGTTATACCAATGACCCTTGGCTCACGCAACAGATTCCCCTCAGACTTTTCGGGCGATTGCACGTTAGTGCGGACTAACACCCCGGTCTTTGGGGGTATCCTTGGTGGTCTTCTTCGCTACCACCGGCTTGGTTTTCTCGCCGCTCCCAAGTGCATCCTGAAGCTGCGGTACCGGCATGCTTACCAGAGCAATTTCAAGCACATCGTCCATCCATTTGACGGGGTGAATTGTTAGGTTTTCCTTGACGTTATCGGGGATTTCTTTGAGATCACGTTCGTTTTCATGGGGAATGATCACCGTGCGAATACCGCCCCGATGCGCCGCCAGTAATTTCTCTTTCAAACCGCCAATGGGCAAGACCTGGCCACGCAGTGTTATCTCGCCAGTCATGGCAACATCAGAGCGTACGGCGATACCCGTTAATACCGACACCATGGCCGTGCACATGCCAATTCCCGCACTGGGTCCGTCTTTGGGTGTCGCTCCTTCCGGGACATGAATGTGCAGATCGGAGGTTTCATGGAAGTCCTCGGCAATGCCCAGTACTGCTACTCTCGAACGCACGAAGGTCAAGGCCGCCTGAATAGACTCCTGCATCACGTCGCCAAGCGAACCGGTTTTGGTCTGGCGCCCCTTGCCAGCAACGCTCACCGCCTCAATGCTGAGCAACTCGCCGCCGACCTGAGTCCAGGCCAGCCCGGTCACTATGCCTACCTGATTTGTCTCTTCAGCCAGGCCATAACTGAACTTGCGAACGCCGTTGTACTTATCAAGCTGGTCGGCCTCAACTCTTGAGTTGGCATTCGCCTTGTCCAGCGCCTGCTCGGTGACTATCTTGCGGCACAGCTTGGCGATTTCTCGTTCAAGCCCACGGACGCCTGCCTCGCGGGTGTAGTAACGCACCAGCTGCAGCAGCGCGTCGTCCGCAATACTGAGCTCTTTGTCTTTCAGCCCATTTTGCTTTTTCTGCTTGGGGACCAGATAACGAGAGGCAATATTTAGTTTCTCGTCCTCGGTGTAGCCCGGCAACCGGATGACTTCCATGCGATCAAGAAGCGCCGGAGGTATGTTCATGGAATTTGAAGTACAGACAAAAAACACGTCTGACAGATCATAATCAACTTCTAAATAGTGATCGTTAAATGCATGATTTTGCTCAGGATCTAGAACCTCTAAAAGGGCTGAAGCGGGATCACCCCGCATATCCATGCCCATCTTGTCGATCTCATCGAGTAGGAACAGCGGGTTACGGACCCCTACTTTTGACAACTTTTGCAGGACCTTACCGGGCATAGACCCTATGTAGGTACGACGATGACCTCGAATCTCTGCCTCATCACGAACACCGCCCAGCGCCATGCGCACAAACTGGCGATTGGTTGCCCGGGCAATGGATTCTCCCAAAGAGGTCTTGCCAACTCCTGGCGGTCCGACCAGACAAAGGACCGACCCCTTCACGCGTTTGACCCGGGACTGTACTGCGAGGTACTCGATGATGCGTTCTTTTACCTCCTCCAGGCCATAGTGATCAGCATCAAGAATTTTTTGAGCCTGGGGCAAGTCGCGGCGAATTTTGCTTTTCTTTTTCCAGGGGACGCTGAGAATCCAGTCGAGATAACTTCGGACAACCGTCGCCTCGGCTGACATCGGCGACATGGCCTTGAGCTTGTTGAGCTCGCCGCGGGCCTTCTCTTTTGCCTCTTTAGGCAAACCGTTGTCATCGATCTGCCGGGCAAGATCTTCCAGCTCGTTGGGGGCGTCGTCCATCTCGCCCAGCTCTTTCTGAATGGCCTTCATCTGCTCATTCAGATAGTACTCCCGCTGAGACTTCTCCATCTGCTTCTTCACGCGCCCGCGAATTTTCTTTTCCATCCGGAACAGGTCAATCTCGCCTTCCATAAGGGCGAGCAACAGATCCATTCGAGACTCAAGGCCGGTTGCTTCGAGAATTTTCTGACGATCTTCGAGGCTCAGAGAAAGCTGTGCCGCGATCGTGTCAATGAGACGACCGGGGTCGTCGATACTCGCTAGAGACGACATCACTTCCTGCGGAATCTTCTTGGAGATCTTGACGTATTTCTCGAGCTGGCCGCTGATTGAGCGCACCATGGCTTCACTGTCTCCCGGCGCCTCATCCCCATCAGCGCTCGCGGGGTCCTCAACCATCTGTTCTACCTGGGCACGCAGATAGACTTCGTCATGTGACAGTGAGCGCAGCCGAGCTCTTGTGCCCCCTTCAACCAAAACCTTCACCGTGCCATCTGGCAGCTTTAGCAGCTGCAACAGCATCGCAACGCATCCGACCTCAAACAGGTCCTTCTGGCGTGGCTCGTCGTTATCAGGGTCGCGCTTTGCAACCAGCAATACCTGCTTATCTGTGGCCATCGCCGCTTCAAGGGCAGCTATAGAGCTCTCCGTGCCCACAAACAATGGATGTACCCCGTGCGGATAGACCACCATATCGCGCAGAGGCAATACCGGAATCCAGTCCCCCGGCGCCGCTGTAGAGTCACTGTTGGTGCTGCCCGATAACGCCTGGGAATCACTCATCTAGCCATAGCTCCTGTTAGGTTTAGGTTTAACATCGCCCAATCAGCAAGCGCACCGAATGATGCGCATGAGCCGGTGTTAAAGACACCTTGAGTATAGAGGGATAACGCCGCAAGAGGCACACCAAGAAGAAGACCAGCTAATAGCTAGTCTTTCCTGCGCAGCATCGACTTTTGACCAGGCGAATTTGTTTGGCTATGCCTTTGGGTACAGCTTCTTCGGGCGCCG
>CAZWMD010000033.1:16725-47341 GCA_964634815.1 uncultured Pseudomonadales bacterium
GAATTTGTTTGGCTATGCCTTTGGGTACAGCTTCTTCGGGCGCCGCTTATTCTTCAGGCGCCGGTTATTCTTCGGGCGCCGCTTTAGCCGAGGCACTTTGATCTACGTTTTCGTAGATCAGCATGGGCTCCGATTCACCTTTGATGACGGACTCATCAATCACCACCTTGCTCACACCATCGGTAGACGGTAAGTCATACATGGTTTGCAGCAACACGGCTTCGAGGATTGACCGCAGTCCGCGGGCGCCTGTTTTACGTTCCATGGCCTTGTTGGCAACAGCACGCAACGCGTCTTCGCGGAAATCGACATCAACGTCCTCCATCTCAAACAGCTTGGTGAACTGCTTGGTCAGAGAGTTTTTGGGTTCCGTCAGAATCTGGATCAGAGCATCCGTATCGAGCTCTTCAAGTGTGGCCACAACCGGCAATCGTCCAACAAATTCCGGAATCAATCCGTATTTGATGAGATCTTCGGGCTCAACCTTACGCAGGGTTTCGCCGATATTGCCTTTCTGGTCTTCGCTACGTACCTCAGCACCAAAACCAATACCGCTCTTGTCCGATCGATCGTTGATGACCTTGTCCAGCCCGGCGAACGCGCCACCACAGATGAACAGGATGTTGGCCGTATCGACCTGCAAGAACTCTTGCTGTGGGTGCTTACGGCCGCCCTGCGGAGGGACCGAGGCAATAGTGCCCTCAATGAGCTTCAGCAGTGCCTGTTGCACGCCTTCGCCGGAAACATCTCGTGTTATCGAGGGATTGTCCGACTTTCTTGAGATCTTATCGATTTCATCGATATAGACAATGCCAACCTGCGCCCGATCAACATCGTAGTCGCACTTCTGGAGGAGCTTTTGAATGATGTTTTCAACATCTTCGCCAACATAGCCCGCTTCGGTCAGCGTGGTCGCGTCAGCAATTGTAAAGGGCACATCGAGCAGTCGGGCCAGCGTCTCTGCCAGCAGTGTCTTTCCGCAACCGGTAGGACCGATCAGCAGAATGTTCGACTTTGACAGCTCGACATCGTCTTTCTTGCCGTTGTAATTCAATCGCTTGTAGTGGTTATAAACCGCCACAGCCAACACGCGCTTCGCATGTTCCTGGCCGATTACGTACTCATTCAGAGTCGCGTTAATCTCCTGAGGAACAGGCAGCTTGGATTCGCCAGAGGACTCGGTGCTCTCGGCTACCTCTTCCCGAATAATGTCATTGCAGAGTTCGACGCACTCGTCGCAAACAAAAACCGATGGACCGGCAATGAGTTTGCGTACTTCGTGCTGACTCTTACCGCAGAAAGAGCAATACAGCAATTTGCTGGAATCGTCGCCCTTACCGCCTTGATCGTCCGCCATACCATCCTCAGATAACGTTTCGCCCGCTTAGATTGGGGGCTATTGGTCCAATTTTCAAGCCCCGGCCACCCTGACCGAGACACGTCGCGCCTTTTGTCGAGCAAGACTGTGAGCAGGACGTTGCGCCGCCCTGCAGACGTTGCATCTCCAACAAGCATAGCCCGAATTTTTCGGCAAACTTGTTGCTTTAATATGTCCTGGCTTGTCGGAGCTGCTCTAGCCTTTGGCTGTGGTCAACTTCGGACGTGGGTGCTGTACCGTATCGATGAGCCCATATTCTGCACTCTCGTCCGCCGTCATCCAGTAATCACGATCGGTGTCTTTGGCGATCTGCTCTGCCGTGCGATTGGTGTGCTTCGCCATGATCTCATTGAGCTGCTCACGCATCGCCAGAATCTCTTTGGCATGAATTGCGATTTCTGCCGCTGTACCGCGTGCTCCACCGATAGCGGGCTGATGGATCATCATGCGTGAGTTAGGCAGTGCAAACCGTTTGCCTTCAGCGCCTGCGGCCAGCAGGAATGCGCCCATAGACGCCGCCTGACCAATGCACATCGTGCTGACATCACAGCGCAAGAACTGCATCGTATCGTAGATTGATAATCCGGCAGTGACAGAGCCACCCGGAGAGTTAATGTAAAGATGGATGTCTTTATCAGGGTTCTCGCTTTCGAGATACAACAGCTGCGCAACCACCAGGTTGGCCACCTGATCTTCCACCGGCCCTACCATGAACACAATCCGGTCCTTAAGCAGGCGCGAATAGATGTCGAACGCGCGCTCCCCACGAGAGGATTGCTCTACAACCATAGGCACCATGCCAAGGTTGGTGTTTTCGCTTAGGTCAAAATCGCCATTCATCAGCTTTTATCCTGTTCGTCTGGGCTATCGCTACTGCTGTCTTCGCTAGCATCGCCTGTGTTGTCATTATCCGTATCGTCATCAGAATCGTCGTCTAACGCTGGAATCGCGGTACCGGCTACAACGGTTTCATAACTGGCTTCTATGGGGTCGATTGTGGCGGATTCAAGAATATGGTCAATGACCTGATCCTCAATCACCGCCATCTGTATCTGTTGCAGCTGTTCCTGATTAGAGTAGTAGTAATTTACAACCTGTTCCGGCTGAGCATAAGGTTCTGCAATCGATTCTATGCGTTCGCGCACTTTCTCAGCATCAGCCTCAATCTCTGCGACGTTGGTTATCTCGTTCAACACCAGGCCAACTGTGACGCGCTTCTCAGCCTCGTCGCGAAACAGGTCGTCATCAAAACCGGGCAGCTCCTGGTTTGATCCGTACATCTGCAGCTGTTGCATCATTTTTTGCTTGAGAGCTTCTATTTCTTTTGCAACCAGAGTGTCAGGTAGCTGCACTTCGTGCAATTTGGTCAGCTCATCCAGAACCTGTCCTTTCACCGTATTGTTGATCGCGGTTTCCATCTCGCGCTCCATGTTGGATCGCACCTCTCGCCGGAAGGCCTCTTCAGTGCCCTCTTCCACCCCGTATTCCTTGATAAATTCCTCATCAAGCACGGGAATGTGGCGAGAACTCACTTCCTGCATAGTGAGCTCAAAAGAAACCGTCTGGCCCTTGAGTTCTTCAGCCTGATAATCCTCGGGGAACGTGGCCTCAAAGGTCTTGCTTTCTCCTTTGCTCATGCCCCGGGCATTGGCATCAAAATCTTCAATCATTTGACCAGCGCCGATTTGAAATTCGACCCCTTCGCCCTCTCCGCCAGGGAAGACTTCACCGTCTTTGCGACCGCAAAAATCGACCTTCACCTGATCACCTTCAGCGGCAGCCCGCTCAACCGGTTCCCAGCTTGCGCGCTGGTCGCGCAATTTTTCTGCCATGGCATCGATATCAGCGTCGGTAATGCTCGCTTCAGGTCGCTTAACCTGAACCTTGGTCAGGTCGCCAATCGCCACATTGGGGAAGACTTCAAAGGTTGCGGTGAATTCAAAATCGATGCCTGGATCCATCTTCACCACTTCGAGACTGGGTGCACCCGCGGGGGCAAAATCTTCCTGGGTGATGGCCTCCATGAAACTCGACTGCATCAGTTCACCAGCGACCTCTGCACGAACTGAAGGTCCAAAGCGTCGACGCACCTCTTTCATGGGCACTTTGCCGTTACGAAAGCCCGGCAACCGAATTTGCTTGGCGGCATTAGCCAGGCGATCAGTGATTTGCCCCTCAAAGGTTTCAGAAGGTACTGAAATCGTCAGGCGTCGTTCAAGATTGGTCGTCGTTTCGATGGATATGTTCATTAAGACTGGAGTCCGATGGTTCGGGTGACTGGGTTGTTCGCACCAGGCTGCTCGCCCTGGGCTAATTGATGAGTGGTTTGTGATTGAACTATGGGCCACAGAGCCCTGCGGTTAGAAAGTTCAGCCCTGCAACTCGCAGTGGATCGGCATCTGCATGACGGGCAAAACTGGGGTGGACGATGGGGCTCGAACCCACGACCGCCGGGATCACAACCCGGAGCTCTACCAACTGAGCTACGCCCACCACAAACTTTGAATATTCCTTTTATTTGCTCTTAGCTTCGGTTTTGCTTGCAGCTGAGCTGCGTTGTTCGCGCTGCTGCCTGACTACCGCGCGGTTATTACCGCCGCTCGTTTTCTGGCACGCCCGGCAGGACTTGAACCTGCAACCCTCGGCTTAGAAGGCCGATGCTCTATCCAGTTGAGCTACGGGCGCCTGGCTAGAAAAACGAGCGGCCGAATCAGCCTCTAAGCATTCCTGGTTGATTTTCCAACTAAGACTGAATATCAACCACTACAACAATCGACTACAACAATCGACAAAAATTGGTCGGGGTAGAGAGATTCGAACTCCCGACATCCTGCTCCCAAAGCAGGCGCGCTACCAGACTGCGCTATACCCCGAAATCTAGCCGCGGAATCATACTGACGCACCCATATACCGTCAAACGCTTATCCGTGAGTCTTCGGCCAAATAAACCCTTCCACATCGCTGTCGGTCCTCCTACTCCAACGCGACTAAGGTAAGATGGATTGCTTACTGTTTTTCGTCCATTGGGAGCACAATGACCGCTAAGATTCTGGACGGCCAGGCCCTGGCCGCCACCCTGCGAGCCGATCTAAAGACCCTTATGACCGCCCGCAATGCTGCCAATCTGCGCCCCCCCGGACTGGCTGTGATTTTGGTTGGCGACGACCCCGCCTCAACCATCTATGTGCGCCACAAAGGCAACGACTGCCGGGAAGTGGGCTTTAAGTCAGAAACCCGGAGTCTGTCCAGCGATACCACTCAGGATGAGCTCATGGACATGATCGATGAGCTGAACAACGACCCCACCATCGACGGTGTATTGGTGCAGGCGCCCTTGCCGCCGCACATTGATAGCAACGCCGTCACTGAACGTATCGCCCCGCACAAGGACGTGGATGGATTTCATCCCTACAACGTCGGCAGACTCGCCCTGCGAGACCCCATGCTGCGGCCCGCGACGCCAAAAGGCGTAATGCAGTTACTCGAACTTACCGGCAGCGTTCGGGGCAAAAGTGCTTTGGTCGTCGGCGCTTCCAATCATGTTGGCCGCCCTATGAGCCTCGAACTCTTGCTTGCCGGCTGCACTATTACCACGGCCCATCGATTTACCCGCAATCTCGAAGACGAGGTACGACGGGCAGAGATCCTGGTCAGCGCCGTCGGCAGGCCCAGATTAATCCCCGGTGAATGGGTTCGCGAAGGCGCAGTTGTCATCGATATCGGCATCACCCGTGAGGGGGGCCGCCTGCACGGCGATGTCGAGTTTGAAGCGGCGTCGAGACGAGCCAGCTGGATTACCCCGGTACCTGGTGGTGTCGGGCCGATGACCCGCATAGGTGTTTTGCAAAACACCCTGTATGCCGCGACGGAACTGCATGCATGACAAGCGCCGCGCCTCGCAGGCTGTACGTGTCTGACACACACCTAACGCCAGGCAACAGCAGCACCGACCAACAGCGCCTGACGGCTTTCTGCCAATTGTTACGCAGTGCCTCGCAAGACGCAGTTGATGAAATCTACCTGCTCGGCGATCTATTCGAAATGTGGATTGGCGATGATGATGACAGTGATCTGGCAAACACCATCGCCGAGTTACTGCAGACCATCACCCAGCGCACCAGGGTAAGTTTCCTGGCCGGGAACCGCGACTTTCTTCTGGGTTCAGGATTTGCTGATCGAACAGGCCTGACACTTATCCAGGACCCGCATGCCCTTGGCACGGATACCTTGCTCTCCCACGGCGACAGCCTCTGTACCGACGATCTGGCTTACCAGCAGATGCGGACACTGCTGCGTTCCGCTGAGTGGCAGAAAGACATCCTGGATAAATCGCTTGAGGAACGACGAGCTTTTGGCGCGGGCCTAAGGGAGCAATCGCAAGCCGCTAACGCCAACAAGGCCGGCAACATCATGGATGTGAACGACGGCGCCGTAAGTCAGATGATTGGTACTCATGGGGCAAAGTTGTTCATTCATGGCCATACGCACCGTCCCGCGAAGCACAGCTTGTCGGGCGGCGAGCAGCGAGTTGTACTGGGTGCCTGGGAACGATGCGCCTGGTGGGCCCTACAGGAAGGCCAGAAAATCTCCCTGCGCTGCGCTGGCATGGCCTGGCTCGCGACCAGCAGCCAGCAGAAAATTATCAACGCAAAGGCTTTTGCCGTGCCTTAGATCAACGGCCCCGAGTGGAAACGAAACTCTGCACTGGGCTCGCAAATCAGCTCAGCTTCTTTTTCAAGCACCTGCTGTACACGCGCTTCAAACCACTCAGCCGACTCACTCGAATATTGCCTGGCAAGCCCCAGGTAATCCTGGAAATGGCGCGCCTCAGAGGCGAGCAACCGGTTATAAAACACCCCAAGATCGTCATTAAACACCTGGGTTAACTGATAAAAACGCTCGCAGGACCTTGCCTCTACAACAGCGCCAACAATTAGGGTGTCAACCAGTCGCTGTGGCTCATGAGTCGCCACAAGACGCCGCAGCCCGCCGGCATAGTCCGCAGGCGATATGTGGACGTATTCAATATTCAGCGCTCTCATGTGACCGAGCACCTGCTCAAAATGCAACAGCTCCTCCCGCGCTAACTGAGACAGTTTATTCAGCAACTCTGGGCGATCCACGTATCGATACAGCAGACTCATGGCAGTGCCCGCGGCTTTTTTTTCGCAGTTCGCGTGATCGATCAGAAGCAGGCTTCGATGAGTTTTGGCCTGAGCCAGCCAGGCCTCGGGTGTTGGACAGAGCAGAAAGCCGCACACTGCTGAAACTTCAGCTGAGATACGCGGTTGTGACACATCGCCATCAGTCATCGCCACAACAGCGCTCTAACTCACCGGCGTCTTAAACGCCCGCTCGTAGTGCGCTTGCGAGCGCGTTAGAAACAGGTCGTCGATGGCCTTGAGGGCATCAATGGCTGTGAGACTTTCACGCAGGTCGATCTGCGCCTCCTGGATGATCTGTGGCTCGTTTAGACCTCGACGCAATAACTCGTAGGCCAGACTGAGGGTTGAGGTTTCCGGCTCGTGTAACAGCCCCCGGGCGCTGCACGCCGCTTCCAGCTCACTTCGCAGCCCAACGTGGATCACGTCCCGTACGCAGGTGTCGCGCAACGCAATCAGCCGCTCCCAGACAATCTCTCGCTGGGCTTCGTCAAAACCATTCCATTGAATAATCTCGTGTGCAAAGCGCTTGCAACCGCGGCACACCAGGTCGCCATAGGTCGTTGAACAAATCCCCATGCACGGCGTGCGTCGCAACCGTTTTCGGGGGCTACCCTTCGTTGATGAAATTACCTGACTCATCTGCGAAGTAGAGCAGATGCAGACTCAGGGTTGCAACAGCGTCCTGAATCTCAGACGACGCAAGATCTGCCTTAGCGATCTCGAAGAGCCCTCTGCTGACTGCTCGGCTGTACTGCCGGCCGGTACTCGATACAGCTGCTCCTCCAGGCCGGCGATGGCCGCAGCAACCTCACTAGCAGGCAGAGTGTTGTGCGCAGCTACGCGCCTGACGAAGGCCATAGGCGACTCCCAGGGCTCTCGAACCAACCCTTTGGCCGCGGCGGTTTTGCTAAAGCCCAGAAAGGAATTCACTACGGGGTTCGCTTTCCGCGGGGGGCGACGGAGGAATAAGACTGCGGCAGCGACCCCAAGGCTCAGGATACCGCCCAGCAGTATCAGCGCACCAATTTGCCAGGTGGTTGGACGACGGCCTAAAAGCTCGGTCAGATATTCAAGTTGCATGGTGGTGTCGTAGCCGACCACCCACATATTCCATCGATGTTGAACCGAGTCAAACATGTAAAGCAGTTCGCCCAGTCCACCCAGCCCACCCAATCGAGCATTTGTGAGCGCTGACAGGCTGCTGCGATCTTCCGCCGACAGTGCGGCGTTCAAACCAAGGCGGATGCGCTGAGGTGCAACTGCCGCTGTTGGGTCAACCCGCAACCAGCCACGATCGGGAGTCCAGACTTCCGCCCAGGCATGAGCATCGTACTGGCGGACTACCAGGTGCCCGGTAATTGGGTTGATTTCACCCCCTTGATAACCACCAACCAAACGGGCGTGATATCCCGCCGCCCGCATCATGTAGACAAACGCACCGGCAAAGTGAGAGCAGAACCCCTGCTGGGTATCAAACCAGAACTCATCAATGCTGTTACGTTTGCCAAGACGCGGTGGTTTCAGCGTATACACAAACCTGTTCCGCACTTCATCAAGAACCCGCTCAACAAAGGCATCCAGACTGCCTGCCTCAGCGTGCGCCGCCCTGGCCCATTTGATGACTCGCGGGTTATCACCCCGGGGTCGCTTGCTGGGTTGCTGAGGGCGCTCGCGGCCAGCGTCTCGCTGGAAAGATGGGTAACTGACCACATCGTAGTGCATCAGCGACATCAAAGGTTTTTCGGCAATCAGTGTGTAGGTAGATCGCAGCTCAATATTATCGTCATCAGTTACCGGCGTAGCCAGGCCAAAAAGATAACTGGCAAACGTCGGTTCCTGAAGAACTCTGTAGCTAATTCCACCTATTCGTTCCGCTGGCGGGACTCGAACATCCTGGCTTCTCCTTGGCCCGGGCGTGCCTTCGGTCCAGGTGCCCTCTTCAAAATTGTTGTAAACCACACCACGCCAATAGAGGTCACTGGGTTCCGGTACCTCGCCATCAAACACAACTCGAAAGGCGATCTCATCAGACTGGGCGAGATCTGCTATGTCACCTGGTGTCACGCGATCACTAATTCCGGTACTGGCACCAGAAGGCAGAGGTACATTCCACAGTGGAGCAATCCGCGGAAAAAACAAAAACAAAAATAAGGTCAAGGGCAGCGCCTGCCCCAGAAGCGCCGCTGCCAACTTCATCGACGCAACGGGTCGCACATCGGTCTGTTGTTGATTCAAGCCAATCATGGCCGCTGTCACGACCAGCGCTGCCACTATTTCATAGAGCGCGATAAGCATGCCCTGAGAGAACAGGAATTCTGTGGCAATAACGAAGTAAGACAGAAAGATAATCAGGTAGGCATCACGCCGGGTTTTCATCTCAATGAGCTTCAGCGCATAAGACAACACCAGAACGGCGGTCGCAGTTTCGACGCTGAAGGCTCCCTTGCCGTTGATGGCGACACCAACAAAAGCCGCAACCACTAAAACCAGTTTGATCTTGCCCGGCGGATAGGCCCAGCGCCCCTGATAGACCATGCTGCGCCAGTAACCACAAAACAGACTCACAGCAAGAATCCAGGGAGACAGCTGAGCGAAATGCGGCGCCAACACAACAACCTGCGCAAACATCAGAAGCGCCAAAACGTTGCGCGGGATCTGGTAATCGATTCCCTTGGACATCAGGCGGCCCGCCCTGTTTGCGCCGCAGTCTGTATCGAGTCTGGATTGTCACCAACCTGAGAGTCGCTGGAACCAAAAAGAGCAAGTGCTTCCAGAGCTCGCAGCGTCTGCTCATCCCCAATGCCGGGCTCAATAACGCAACCCGGCAAACGCAGCCCAAATTCCTGATTGTTTTGACTCGCTTGCAGCACCCAGCCAGTGAGCACTGACAAACGTGCTTCAACATCGCCCGGCGCTTTTTCAAAATCAAACCAGGCCCGTGGTTCAACAAACCCCGAATATTCCTTTAAAACCAGTTCATCGGTACGCGCGTAACGACGCCACAGAATATGTCGAACCGGATCTCCCGGCTGATAGTCACGTAAAGCCGAAAAGTCGTCACTGCCCTGAAAATCAACCAGCTCACCATCGTCTCTTTGACCTTGGACAAGCTCCGGTAGCGGCAAAAAATCCGGCTTGGGATACACCAATGCACGAGCGTTCAGATCCACCCAGGTCCAGGCCCGCAACAGCCCCAGTGGATAACGGGTTTCGAGCAACAGCCGGCCCGGGTTGTACCAACCACGCTGACTGCTTTGAGAAAACAGCTTCACCGAGACAACGGCAGCGCGCTGCATCTCTACCCACTGCTTTACGGAGTCCGGCCAGCCTATCTGAATGCCGTGTCGGGACTTGCCCGACCCGTGAGACAGTTGCAAATTGAATTCAATATCTTCGCCAACAAAGCCAGGTTTGGAATCCACAAGCTCTAGCGTTAAACCGGAGAGATTGCGAAAGGTGTGCAAGATGGTTATCAGGAACAGAGAGCCAAGGAGAAACGCTACGCCATAAATCAACGAATTTTCATAGTTGATCGCTCCCAACAGCAACAACAGCAGCAACAGAGCAAACGCAAGCGCAGTTCGGGTAGGAAAGATGAATACATTTCGCTGAGTAAGAAGCACTCGCGATTGTGGCGGAATGCGGCGGTCTAGCCAGCTTCCAAACTGACCACTAATACTCTTGGGCTTTAGCCGCTTTGTTTGCGTTGCGCCTCGCATGGGAGGTCGTTAAACAACATCTACGCTGGCTAGCAATCGTTGCGAGAGTGCAGCTCCGCCGTGTCCGGCAAAATCCGAAGCTCCGCGCAAGCGATGCTCTACTACACCGGGCAGTACGGCTTGGACGTCTTCCGGGACCACGTGCGAGCGACCGTGAATCATTGCCCAGGCACGTGCGCCACCAATAAGCGCCAGCGCGCCTCTCGGCGACAGGCCAACAGCGAACTTCGGATCGGTGCGTGTGAAATGCACCAAGCGTTGCACGTACTCAACCAGCTGATCAGATACGATCACGCTATTGGCCGCCCGTTGCAGGGTACCAAGCGCTGCGTTATCCAAAACGCAAGGCAGGTCCTCAAGTAATTTTCGGCGATCACCACCACGTAACAGTTCGCGTTCTGCCGAAGGGTCAGGATAGCCAAGTTCGATACGCATCAGAAACCGATCGAGCTGGCTTTCGGGCAACGCAAAGGTGCCGAGTTGGGTTGTGGGGTTTTGAGTCGCAATCACAAAGAACGGTTCAGGCAACATCATGCACTGGCCATCCACCGTCACTTGCCGTTCTTCCATGGCTTCCAGGAGTGCGCTCTGGGATTTAGGAGTGGCGCGATTGATCTCATCTGCAAGAACCAACTGCGAGAAAACCGGTCCCTCTACAAAACGGAATGCAGAGGTCTCCTTATCGAAAATAGACACACCAATAATGTCGGCGGGAAGCACGTCTGATGTGAACTGGACGCGCTGATAGTCAAGACCCAAAACCTTGGCCAGGGCATGAGACAGCAAGGTCTTTCCCATACCGGGCAGATCTTCAATAAGTAGGTGTCCTCGAGCCAACAAACAGGTTAACGCAAGCTCTATAGCGTGACGTTTTCCCAGTAACACCCTGTCCAGTTGCTCAAGCACGGGCTCGAGCAACGCCCGGACTTCCGCTGAGCCGGGTGCCAGCCCGTCAGGCGTGGTTGTGGAGTTCGATGACTGTGTGATCCTGGCCGTTTTGTGATTCACGAACGCTCTTGCTCTGATCATTGCGAGCCAACGATAGTCGCTCCAGGTAAGTAGCGTCTATATCGCCTGTCACATATTCACCATTAAATACCGAACAATCGAAGTCAGAGAGCTGATCATTGCCTTCCGAAACACTTTCTTTCAAGTCGGACAGTTTCTGATAGACCAGCCAGTCAGCGCCAATAATCTGACCTATTTCTTCTTCGGTGCGGTTGTGCGCCACAAACTCTTCAACGGTGGGCATGTCGATGCCATAGACATTCGGACAGCGCACCGGGGGCGCCATACTGGCCATATAGACGCGACGTGCACCAGCCTCCCGAGCTAGCTTGATGATCTGCTGGCTGGTGGTTCCGCGGACGATGGAGTCATCGACAAGCAAAACATTCTTGCCTTTAAATTCGAGTTCGATGGGGTTCAACTTTTGCCTCACCGACTTTCGACGCTGCTTTTGTCCGGGCATGATAAACGTCCGGCCGATATACCGGTTTTTCACAAAGCCTTCGCGAAACTTGACTCCGAGCCGATAAGCCAGCGGTTGCGCCGCTGTTCGCCCTGTGTCAGGAATGGGAATCACAACATCGATGTCGTGATCGTGCTGGGAATAGCGCCTGAGAATCTGTTCAGCGAGCTTTTCGCCCATTCGAAGCCGCGATTTATAGACGGACACGTCATCCATAATGGAGTCGGGCCGAGCAAGGTAGACGTGCTCAAATATGCACGGACTAAGAGCCGACGCAGGCACGCACTGGGCACTGTGCAGCACCCCCGCTTCATCAATAAACAGGGCCTCGCCAGGTGCGACATCCCTGACCAGCTCAAAGCCCAGGATGTCCAGTGCGGAGCTCTCCGAGGCAAGCATGTATTCCTCACCGGAGTCAGTCGTGCGTCGACCGTACACCAGCGGCCGTATGCCATACGGGTCTCGAAAACCCACAATGCCACAGCCGCTCACCATGGCCACTGCAGCGTAGGCGCCACGACATCGTTCATGGACGCCAGTAATGGCCTGAAAAATGTGCTCTGGTCCCGGGCTCAACGCTTTTTGAATTTGCAACTCGTGGGCAAACACATTGAGCAAAATCTCGGAGTCACTGTCGGTGTTCAGGTGTCGCAGGTCGCTGCGATACAGATCCCGCTCCAGGTCACCGGCATTGGTAAGGTTGCCATTGTGGGCCAGGGCAATTCCGTAGGGCGAATTCACATACATCGGCTGCGACTCGGCACTGCTCGACGTACCGGCCGTTGGATAGCGAACATGGCCTATACCCAGGTTCCCCTTAAGCTTTTGCATGTGATGTTGCAAAAACACATCGCGCACAAGTCCATTTGCCTTGCGCAGATGTAGCCGTCGATCGCTGGAGGTAACCATCCCTGCCGCATCCTGGCCGCGATGCTGCAGCACGGTCAGAGCGTCATAAATTTGCTGGTTAACGGGTCCATTGCTTACCAGGCCAACGATTCCGCACATAGACTATTTCTCTGAAAGAGTGATGGAGTTTTGAACCGCTTTACTGGCTGGGAGGTTGAGCTGCTTCCTTGAGATCCCCCACGGCCTGACCTGCGCGGCCCAGCCATTCAAGAGCAATATCCTCAAAGCCAAGCAACATGGGCGCAATCTCGGAGGCTACCCACCAATCTGAGCCCTGGAAAAAACTTCGAGCAGCAATTAGCCCAACCAGGCAAACAACCGCACCCCGCAAGGCGCCGAACACAAAGCCGAAAAAGCGATCGGTGCCGGACAGGCCGCTGCTATTGAGTAGCTTGCCGCCGAGATAACTCAGTATCCCGCCAACGAGTAACGTACCCACAAACAGCAAACCAAATGCCACACCGTAGCGCAGCGATTCATTGCCAAACTGCGATACCAGTGCATCCGACATCGCCGGAGCGAAGTAGGTTGCGATTAAAAACGCACCTAGCAGAATGACCAGCGAGAATACTTCTTTAAACAATCCACGCATTAGACCCATAACAGCCGAAAGCAGGATGACGATCAGAAGGAAAATATCAAACGTACTCATGGATCTCTCGTTACAAAAGAAGCTGTCAAAACCATCCCCTCTCTAGGGCTCCATGTGCACAACAATGGCACTGACTCTATAACGATCTGACACCAGATCGCGCATTCGCTCTGCGTCGCCGCGATCAAGCAGCGGTCCGATGGCAACGCGTGTGCGAATCCCCGCTTCACCGCGCGCTGTCGAAGTCCAGGCTTCGAAACCTTCGCCCAACAGTTTATCGCGCAAGGCAGTGGCATTCACGGGACTTGCAAAACTTGCTAATTGTACGGCCCAGATCGCCTGTTTGGCGAGAGATCTGGTAACGCCCTCCGCAGGAGGCACCCGCCGGGATGGCGCCCGGGACGCTGCCCGTTCAACGGCTGACGTGGGATCTTGTGACGCTACGGCCTCGGTTGCAGGAGGCTCAACAACGGCTGGCGCTGGTTCTCTCTGAACCGCCCCAGCAACAACAGAGTCCTCCTGAGCAGAGTCATCCACCTCTCGTAGCAATGGATCCCCAATCCTGGTTCCGTCCTCCGCCATAAAGCCTTCATCGTCAAGTAAACCGCCCACCTTGGCCTGCTCAATTTGATGTTGCGCCACTTCAGCCGCGGAAATTTCCAACGCATCAAGCTCAGAGGTGGTTGGTAGAGGCGGCAGAGGCTCGGTCAGTTCCGGCAATTGCTTAACCCGAACGCCCTCGCCATCAAAGATCATCGGCAAAACGATAATACCTATTGAGAGCAAAAAGACCGCTCCGGTAACTCGATAGCGTGTTTGTTCGTTCATCGACCATTCGCTCCTACGGGGGACCTGTCTGGACTAAGCAGAAGCTCTCGTACCTGTTCAACGTGCATAAAGGACCCGAAGGCCACAATGATATCAGCCTTGTCAGTCACCGCATGCGCCTTCTGCAGTGCGCGATCGACCTCAGGGATGGCCAAACGGATCACTTCTTGCTCTGTCCGACCAAATTGCAGGTGCTCCATCGATCGCTCAGCAGCCTCTTCGGCCGCAAGACCTCGAGAGCCCGGCGTCGAGACAAACAGCCAGTGATCAATATCCTCGGCAAGTTCAGCAACGATGCCCGAAACATCTTTGTCGACAAGAAATCCACAGAGCGCGACCAATCGTTGATTTGGCCAGCGGGCCCGCAGCTGGTTGCGCAGAAAACGAGCGCTGTCCGGGTTATGGGCGACATCTACCACCAGGGTTCGATGTCGATAGTTGAAAATTTCGAAACGGCCAGGATGGTAGGTAATTTCACAGGCCCGATTGAACTCCTCCGTTGACGGGGCTCGAGTGAGTTTTTGCACACAAGCGCAAGCCAACACAGCGTTACGCCAGGCAATACGAGGTTCACCCACAGCGGTTACGGACAGATCTCCGCTATTCAGGCGCAATACCGCACCCTGAGCCGAACGCTGGTACCAAAACTCTTTACCAAAGCGCCCCGTAACGGCGCCGCAGGCCTCGGCCACGCGCGATACTGAGTCAGGCATAGGTCCGCCAAGCAACAGCGGACGACCTGGCCGGCAAACGGCCGCTTTTTCTGCCCCAATAAGCTCCAGGGTATCACCCAAAAAATTCTGGTGATCCAGCCCGATACTGGTTACCGCCGCTACCTCAGCGTCGACGATGTTTGTGGTGTCTAGACGCCCACCCAGACCAACTTCCAGCAGACAGACATCGAGCCCGGCTTGTTTAAATACCCAAAACGCACCAAGGACAGAATATTCATAATAGGTGAGTGGGATATCCCCTCGCGCCGCCTCAACAGCCTCAAAGCCAGCAACCAGTAAATCGTCATCAGCCTCACTGCCGTTCAGCCGAACCCGCTCGTTATAGCGATGCAAATGCGGTGACAGGACGGCACCAACTTTGTACCCCTGGGCCAGCAGCAGACTCTCGCTAAATCGAACTGTTGAACCCTTGCCGTTTGTACCGGCGACAATTAGCTGGCGTGGCGCCAAAGGCAATAGGTCCAGCCGCTGCGCCACTTCGACAGATCGTTCGAGCCCAAGAGCGATCTCTTTATGATGCTGGGTGCCTATGTACTTCAGCCACTGCGAAAGTGACCCCTTAAACCTGACCATGGCTGGGATCTACTCTGTTTACGCCGGCAATGAATCAAGTGCAGCGCGCAACTCGGCCACCTGACTCTCAAGTTTGCTATCTATTTCAGACACGTCGTTCTCGCCCATTGTTCGCACAAGTGCAGAGCCAACAACCACACCGTCCGCTACCTCACCAATGGCCCGGGCACTTGCCGCATCCTTTATGCCAAACCCAACATAGACGGGCAGCGCAGTGCGGGCTTGCAACCCCGTTACCTTGTCGCGCACAGCCGCAGGATCAATATGACTTGCACCGGTAATCCCTTTTAAGGACACGTAATAGATAAAACCGGAGCCCGCTCTGAGAATCTGCTCGGCCCGCTGCTCAGTCGTTGTCGGGGCCACAAGAAAAATCAGGTTTTGATCCCGAGAACCAAGCTCTTGGCGCAACGACGTCGCCTCCTCAGGAGGCAGGTTGACCATAATCAATCCATCTACACCGACTTGCTGCGCTGCCTGGGCATATTCCGCCTCTCCCATACGCAGCACTGAGTTGAGATAGCCCATCAGAACCACTGGTGTTTGCGTATCTTTGCTACGAAATTCTCGCACCATCTCGAGCACATGACGCAGAGTCACACCGTGCGCCAACGCGCGCTCGGATGACGCCTGAATCGCAGGCCCCTCCGCCTCAGGGTCTGAAAACGGAATACCCAATTCAATGATATCGGCACCACCGGCTACGAGCGCATGCATTCCCGACACAGTGGATGATGGCCGCGGATCACCCGCGGTAATGAAACAGACCAGGGCTTTTCGGTCACTGGTTTTCAGCTCCTCCCAACGCGCGTCAAGGCGACTCACAGTTCAATGCCTGCCAGCTTGGCAACCGTCAAAATATCTTTGTCACCACGTCCGGAAAGGTTAACAATCACCACATCGTCGTTGCTCATGGCTGGACATTCTCTGTGTACCCAGGCTAGTGCGTGTGAAGATTCAAGCGCTGGTAAAATACCTTCCAAAGAGTTCAGCGCATTAAAAGCTTCCAACGCTTCCTCGTCCGTTACGCTTGAGTACTCCACTCTGCCAATGTCCTTCAAATGGCTGTGTTCAGGCCCAACTCCCGGATAGTCCAGCCCAGCAGAAATACTGTGTGTCTGCGCAATCTGGCCATCATCATCTTCCATAAGATAGGTGCGATTGCCATGCAATACTCCAGGCACCCCTGCGTTTAAGGGAGCGGCATGCTCACCGGTTTCGAGCCCGTGTCCGCCGGCTTCAACGCCCACGATGCGCACACTTTCATCGTCGATGAACGGGTGAAACAGGCCAATGGCATTCGACCCGCCACCAACACAGGCAACCAGGGTATCCGGTAGCTGACCCGTGATCTGCAAACACTGCGCCCGGGCTTCCTGACCGATTACCGACTGAAAATCCCTGACTAACTGCGGATAGGGATGGGGTCCTGCAACCGTCCCTATGATGTAGTGCGTATCATCGACATTGGTCACCCAATCTCGCATGGCTTCATTCATTGCATCTTTGAGGGTACGAGAACCCGATTGCACCGGAATAACGTCGGCCCCCAGGAGCTTCATTCGGTAAACGTTCAGAGACTGACGCTGAACATCCTCTGAACCCATATAGACCTGACATTTCAACCCAAGACGAGCCGCAACCGTCGCAGTTGCCACACCGTGCTGGCCTGCTCCGGTTTCGGCAATGATGCGCGGCTTACCCATACGCTTGGCCAAGAGCGCCTGACCAATGGTGTTGTTCACCTTGTGAGCGCCTGTGTGATTCAGATCTTCTCGCTTCAAGAACACCCGAGTACCGCCGACCGCTTCGCTTAATCGCTCAGCGAAATAGAGCGGTGTGGGTCGACCTACATAGGCCGCCAGGTCGTCGTGAAATTCTCTTTGAAACTGTGGGTCCGTCGTTGCCTGGGTATAAAGATCGCTGAGTTCGTCCAGCGCATGCATAAGGGTTTCTGCGACATACCTGCCGCCAAACTCACCAAACTTTCCCTGATCATCGGGAGCAGAGTAAGCCGCTGTGACTGCTGAACCTAGTTCCGACGACGCCTCTGAAGATTTGTTACTACTCACTACTGCCTCTGGGATTGATTAACTATTTGGGCACCTGGTTGAGCGCTTGGGTGCAGAACTGTTCCATCTTGCACAGGTCTTTCCTGCCGGGCGTCGCTTCAACGCCCGTGCTCACATCTACAGCCCAGGGTTTGAGTGCCTGAACCGCGGCTCTAACGTTTGCAGGATCGAGGCCACCCGCAGCGACCAGCTGGCCACCAAACCAGGCGGGCCAAAGTGCCCAGTCAAACTGCTTCCCGGTACCTCCGGAAATGATTCCACCCTGCTTATCGAGTGCTGCAGAATCAACAATTAGCGCCTGAGCATCTGCGTAGTGTTGCGCCACCGAACTGAACGTCTCGCCCACGGCCCCACCACGGGCCAGACCGACAGACTTCCAAAACGGTATTCCAAATTGACCACAAAACTCCGCGGATTCTGTCCCGTGGAATTGCAGCACATCCAGATCGAGTTGATTTAGTACTCGCTCGACCTCTGAGATCGTCGCGTTTTGAAACAACCCTACGCGCTGTCTATCAGCAGGCAATTCCGCCCACCACGCGGTGAGATCACGGGCCCTAACATGACGAGAGCTACGCTCCACAAACACAAAACCCAGATAATCCGCTCCCGCAGAGGCCGCAGCCTGAGCGTCGGCGAGATTTGTCAAACCGCAAATTTTTACCTGCGGAGATCCGCTGGTGTTGTGCATGACCTGGACACACTGCTTAGTCAGGGCGGCGTAGTCTAGCAGTACTCCCCTGCTACGCAGAAGCGTATTCAGTCCAGAAGAGCGCTGCCTGAGAGAGCCACCAGCGGCGGCGGCAGCCGTAGCCCCGGAAGCCCCAGTTCTGCCGGGTATCGCACTGCTGCCAGGTATAACCCCTGAGGCGGTGCCGTGGGGCCAAGCTGGGTTCGATCCTTGCCCCTGAGCAATTGAGCGGGCCAGCCCACGCCCTTTTTGGTTAGACCAACCTGCGCCAACATTGAGGCAATGTTTCGCACCATATGGAGCAGAAACGCATTCGCCTCAATATCCAGAACGATGAGCTGTCCAAAACGAGATACAGAGACCCGATGTATACAGCGCCAGGCAGTGGGTGATTGGCACCCCGCTGCCCGAACTGCTGAAAAATCCTGTTCGCCAAGGAGGCTTTGCGCTGCCTGGTGCATGGCTGCAACATCGAGCTTGCCTACACCCCACCACTGGGAGTCTCCCAAAGCCATTGGCTGAGCGGCGTCATAAAACAAATACAGGTAACGACGGGAAAGTGCAGAAAAACGCGCATGGAAGTCTTCGGGCACCGCTTGCGCCCACGCCACTTTTATATCCGCTGGCAAGTGGGTATTTGTGCCCCGAAGCCAGGCTCGTTGCGGGCGCTCGGCTGTGGTTGCAAAACTCACTACCTGGCTCGTGGCATGCACCCCGGCATCAGTGCGCCCTGCGGCAGACAGGCTTATCGGGCTATCGGCTATATTGCCTAGCGCTTCTTCAAGGGTTTGCTGAGCAGATCGGACGGCGCGTTGCCGCTGCCACCCGTGGAAAGCACTTCCGTTGTATTCGACGCCAAGCGCCCAGAAGTGCTGTTGTAGAGTATCAGTCAGAACCTAGAGCTTGTTCAGCAGTTCGTTTGCCTCGCCCTGCTGGCTGGAGTCACCCTCAGAAATAACTTCACCAAGAATTTCTCGCGCGCCATCGTCATCGCCCATATCGATATAGGCTCGAGCAAGGTCCAGCTTTGTGGCTGAGGTATCAGCGTCGTCATCAAAACTGAACTGGGCGTCTTCATCGAGATCTGGTGTAAGCAGCCCATCTGCTTCCAGTTCATCGAGGCTGCGCTCAATTTCATCAAGCAGCTCTTCATCGTCAGTTTCTGCAACTACCCGTGCCAGCTCTGTGGTCTCTTCTGGAAAGTCGATACCCAGATCGCCGCCTAAAGTGTTACTCAGCGCATCCGGAGAGATTACCTCTGAACCGAGCTCGATCTCCGTGTCGTCCAGACTGGCATCAAGATCCATATCGAAGTCAGCCACTTCTTCAGCAGCAACGTCAGCAACGGTGTCAGCAGCACTGCTAATCTCAGTGTCAGTTTCAAATTCAAGTGTTGGGGGATCGAAGTCGTCCAGATTGACATCATCTGCATCCAGACTTGCCAACGAATCTGCGTCTGTGTCTGTATCTAGGCCAAGATCCAGCTCAAAGTCTTCAACCTCTGAGGCAATTTCGTTCCCGGCATCTTCTAGACCTTCACTTAGGCCTTCACTCATGCCATCAACAGACGCAGACTCCATGTCGACGTTGGTCGCAAATTCATCGGTATCAACCGAAGGCATATCAAAGTCCAGACCCGCGTCTTCCGTAGATGCCTCAGCCGTCAAATCGGTGTCCAGATCAAGCTCAAACTCGTCGGCAAGCAAGGTATCAGCTTCGCCCGTGAGATCACCTACGCTTGCATCACCCCCATCGGTAACACTGGTGTCAAAGGCAAATTCATCAAGGTTCTGTTCTGCGCTTTCGTCAGCTGAAGCATCGTCGCCACCAAGCAGGCTTGCCGCACCAGCAGCAATTGCTGCACCAGAGCCCATAACCGCCGCGCCAAGACCGGCATTGTCATCTTCGCTGGCATCAGCGAGGCTCTCGACCTCTGCACGAAAATCGTCTTCCAGTGACGCATGCAGCGCATCTGCAGCAGCAAGTCGATCTTGGTCTTCACAGTACTGGCGCAATGCTCGGGACTGCTCGGCATAGCCAGCTGCATCCTTTGTCTCGGCGCAGACTTCAAGTAGACGCACTCGCACCGCGTGATCTGAAGGATTCGAATCTACCGCCCCTTGTAGCAGCGCAATCGCCTGGGGATATCGGCCATAGGCTATGTAAATATCTGCTTCACCAATAACATCAGAGGTTTGTGGTGATTGTTCGGAGTCTGAATCGCTCGCTGCATCATCCGAAGGGCCAAACAGATCATCATCGGTGAGCTCATTGTCATCCAGTGCACCGCTAAGTTCCTGCTCGAGATCTGCGTCTTCTTGCATCGACTCAGCCTGGGCAAGAGCCAGATCTGCGTCATTCAGATCGCCAACAAGATCAGCGTCTGCGAGAGGTGTTATCGCTTCGCCCGATTCAGCCTGGCCAAGTTCAAAACTGGGCTCGCTGGTTTCAAAGTCATCTAACTCAAGATCTTCTGCTGCAGCCTTCGCCTGTCGACGTTTGAACAGGGCACCAGCCAATAACAAGGCCAAAACACCTAGCGCGCCGCCAAGTACCATGGGTTTTTGCCAAAAAGGTGTCGCCTCGGCGGTAGCTGCCGGGGAGGTACTTTGGTCTTGTGATTGGGCTGAACCAGATTCGCTAGCTGCTCTCAATTGCTCCTGCAATTGTGAAATCTGCTGGTCCTTCAGACTGATTTGTTTGTCCTTCGCTGCAACCTGCTGCTCGACACCGCGTTTCTGCAAATCCAGTTGATAGGTCAGTTCGTCGACCTGACGGGCCAGACTTTCGATTTGTTCCTGGGCCGCAGGGTCTCCAGCAACCTGAGTCTGTGACTCGCCGGCGCCAGTGTTGTCCGTACCATCTAAAACACCAGAAGCATCCGCTGCAACAATGCTCAAACGTCCATCGGTTTTTTGTTGAGCGTCACCTGTTTCACCGGGCCCACGACTGGTAGCGTCAATGGCCGCACCCTGTGTTTCAGCGCTAGAAGCGTCTCCCGCGCCATCGGCAGGTGCGTTTGCAAGAGCACGGCTGGGTGAACCCGCACGCCAGGCCTGTGTTTGCTCCCTGACTTGCGCGACCGCCTCTGACTGGCCAATGGATTGCGCATCGCCCTCGGAAGGCAGTCGCAATACAACCCCTGCCTTCAGGAGATTGACGTTGTTATCAATGAAGGCGTTTGGATTGAGCCGCTGAATTGCCAGCATATTTTGCTGAGGCGTTACGTTGTTTGATGGAAGGGTCTCATTGGCAATCGCCCAAAGAGTGTCATTGCGAGTTGTGCTGCCGTAGGTGCCATCATTGGCCCTGTTTTTAGGCGCAGATGTCCCAACCTGCGCCTGGCTCCCTGTCTGTATCGAAGGTACCTGAACACCCGCCGGATTGTTGCGCTGAACGCGACCGGCTGATGCGATATCTGTAGATTCTGTTGTCGGTGCGGCAACGGGTGCCGCGGCGCTGTGAGTAAAGGTTGGTGGGTCCAGGAGCACGGTGTACTCCTTGAGCAATCGTCCCGCGGGCCAGAGAACTTCTACCAAAAAATTAAGATAAGGTTCGGTGATGGGCTGGTTAGAAGAAGCGGTGATCACCAGGTTGCCCCGGCTATTGCGAACGACATCAAACTGCAAACTGGTCAGAAAAAAGAATCGCTCTACGCCAACCCGACGAAAATCATCCGTAGACGCAAGCGATGCAATGACTTCAGAAGCATCAAGATCGCGGGTGTCCAACAACTCAATTTCCGCGGCAAACCGCTCATTGAGCGCCGAGCGCGTTTCAATTTCACCAAGCCCTAGCGCGGAAACCTGAGGCGCCCAAGCCAGTGAAGTTGACATGACCGCCGTAACGCCTGCGACGACGAAAATCTGCCGCCATCCATTGAAGCCGCGATTACTCATATCCAGTCCTTTCAAACCAATCCATTCATAAACCGCGTGGTATGCGGATCATTCATTGCTCTATGCACTACATATCGTCCTGTAGCGCTTCTTATCATCTCGTCTTGATGCGTATTGCCGTAAAATTGATGCCATATATTGCCGCCTTCATTGATGCCAAACACGCGAAAACGCGCTCAGGCAAAAAATTGAGCCATACGCAAGCAAGCGCACAATACCCTACCCCCGAACCACAGAGTATGGCGGACTTCGCAATTATTACATCTATTGACGCTTTGTTGACACTACAGGAGGCTGCCGTTTGCCAGGAGCAGTTCAGCAATCTGGACGCTATTTAGCGCAGCACCTTTACGAACATTGTCACTCACTACCCAAAGATTCAATCCGTTGGGATGAGACAGATCGGATCGCAGTCGCCCGACAAACACGGAATCCGACCCCGATGCCTCCTTAACCGGAGTGGGGTATGGGGTTTGTTCTCCCTCAGACGAAGTACTTTCGTCAATTAAAGTGACGCCATTGGCACGGCTCAGCAATTCTCGCGCTCCGGCCACAGATAGGGGAGCAGCCATCTCGAGATGCACAACCTCACTATGGCCATAGAACACTGGAATTCTCACACAGGTTGGATTGACAAGAATTTGGTCATCTTCGAAGATCTTCTGGGTCTCCCACACCATTTTCATTTCTTCAGTGCTGTAGCCATTGGCATCAAAATCACCGATCTGCGGGATGGCGTTAAAGGCGATCTGAGTAGCAAACTGTTCTGGTGCGTAATCTCGGCCATTCAACAACGCGGCCGTTTGGCCAGCCAGTTCCGCAACGCCCTTGGCTCCGGCACCCGATACCGCCTGATAGGTTGCTACATTGATGCGCGTAATCCCTACCGCGTCATGCAGCGGTTTCAGGGCCACCAACATCTGGATCGTTGAGCAGTTAGGATTGGCAATAATCCGCCCGTCGTAGCCATCGAGAACATGGCCATTCACTTCAGGAACAACCAGTGGCACCTGTGGATCGAGGCGAAAGTGCGAGGTGTTGTCAATCACCCAGCATCCGGCCTCAGCCGCAACCGGGGCGTATTGCGCCGATACTGCCCCGCCTGGCGAAAATAATCCCACCTGCGCTTTTGAGAAATCAAACTCCGCCAGATCTTCTACCTGATGGCTTTTACCAAACGCCCGAACGGTCTTGCCCGCAGACCGGGCACTGGCAAGAACGTAAAGCTCACCTACAGGAAACTCTCGTTCCTCGAGGATTTCGAGCATCGCCTCACCGACAGCACCCGTCGCTCCGACAACTACAACATCAATTTTTTGACTCATCTGTACAGATTTCTCACTAAAGAACTAGCCCGGGCCAGCCTGATTGAATTCGTTCATAACAGCAGCAGCCATACTGCTGGTCGTTTCGCGGTTACCTTCATTCACGCCGTGAAGATCCGCTGTACGGCGTCCAGAATTGAGCGCTGTATCCACCGCAGCTTCTATACGATCCGCTGCTCGAGGCATATCCAGGCTGTATCGAAACATCATGGCAACCGAGAGAAACATAGCCAGCGGATTGGCCAATTCCTGGCCGGCAATGTCGGGCGCACTACCATGCACCGGTTCGTACATCCCCCGACCGTCAGCAGCCAGGGAAGCGGAAGGCAGCATGCCAAGAGAACCGGTGAGCATCGCTGCAACATCGCTGAGAATGTCGCCGAACATATTGCCGGTCACAATCACATCAAATTGTTTGGGCGCCTTCACCAACTGCATAGCCGCGTTATCAACGTACATATGAGACAGCTCAACATCGGGATAGTCGCCAGCAATCTCATTCACCACATCTCGCCATAACTGCGTCACTTCCAGAACGTTGGCTTTATCCACCGAGCACAAACGACGGTCGCGTTTCTGTGCCAACTCAAAGGCGCTTCGCGCTATGCGCTCGATCTCCCAGTCGCGGTAAACATAAGAGTTAACTCCCACCCGTTCATTGTTAACGGTCGACACTCCGCGTGGTTCGCCAAAATAAATTCCACCGGTTAACTCACGAACAATCAGAATGTCGAGACCGGCAACCAGCTCGCTCTTCAACGACGATGCCTCCGCCAGAGCCGGCGACAGAATCGCCGGACGCAGGTTTGAGAACAGCTCAAGTCCCGAGCGTAAACCCAGCAAGCCCCGTTCAGGTCGCTCGCTCATGGGTAACGACTCCCACTTTGGACCGCCAACCGCGCCAAGCAACACCGCCTGAGCAGCCTTTGCTGCTGCGAGAGTTTCTGCTGGCAGGGGCGTACCGGTGGCATCAATGGCGCAGCCCCCTACCAGACCTTCCTCAATCTTAAGTTCAACACCTTCTGTTGCAGCAGCAGCTTTCGCCAGCTCAACAGCTGGAGCCATCACCTCCGGTCCTATGCCATCTCCCGGCAATACCAGGATGGTTTTTGAGTCACTCATAAATTTTCCAGGGGTTTTCAGTTCGATTAGGAGTTCGCGTCACGCATAAAGGTCCAGGGGCGACGAGTCTTGTACTCGGATTCGAAGGCGCTGATTAGCTCGCGTTGAGACAGCGTGACACCAATTTCATCGAGGCCATTCAAAAGACTGTGCTTGCGCTGTTCCGATATCTCGAACCCAAAGCTGCGCTCACCCTGCACTACAGTCTGTGCTGCAAGATCAATAGCTACGCGAACTTCTTCACCCGAAGCAATGCGATCAAACAGCTCAACGATCAGGCTGTCTTCAAGCACAATCGGCAAGACTCCGTTCTTGAAGCAATTATTAAAGAAGATGTCAGCAAAACTTGGTGCAAGCACAGACACAAAGCCATATTCCTTCAACGCCCATACCGCATGCTCTCGTGAAGAACCACAACCAAAATTTTCACGGGCAAGTAACACACTGGCACCCTGAAACCTTGGCTGGTTTAACACAAACTCTGTATTGATCTGCCGCTCGTTAGGGGTCTTCCCCATCTCACCTTCATCCAGGTAACGCCAACCATCAAACAGGTTGTCGCCAAAGCCCGTGCGGCGAATCGATTTCAGAAACTGCTTGGGGATAATCTGATCGGTATCTACGTTAGCCCGGTCAAGCGGCACCAGCGAACCTTCGTGGGTAGTGAACGGTGTCATACGAACTCCCTGCAATCTACAAAATGACCGGCAATAGCGGCAGCCGCGGCGGTGGCAGGACTCACCAGATGGGTGCGTCCGTTGTAGCCCTGTCGGCCTTCAAAGTTTCGGTTCGACGTACTGGCACAATGTTCAAAAGGCTGCAGTTTGTCGGCATTCATTGCCAGACACATTGAACACCCGGGTGCGCGCCAGTCAAAACCGGCATCAACCAGGATCTGCGCGAGCCCCTCTTCCTCCGCCTGGGCCTTAACCAGGCCGGAACCAGGCACTACCATGGCCTGAGTAATCGAACTCGCCACCTTGCGCCCCTTGGCAATGGCGGCCGCCGCCCGAATATCCTCAATCCGCGCGTTGGTACAACTGCCAATAAAGACGCGATTAAGCGCAATACTCTGTATCGCCTGACCCGGTTTGAGATCCATATATTCACAAGCATTGCGAATACCCTCTTCTTTTCGGCCCACGGGTTCAGGCACTACCCCATCTATCGCCACAACCATTTCCGGTGACGTACCCCAGGATACCTGCGGCGCCATGGCCCCCACATCAAGCTCATGCACCAGATCAAACTGGGCGTCGGGGTCAGAATGCAAAGTCTTCCAGTAGGCCAGTGCCTGATCCCACAGCGACCCGCCAGGCGCCAGCGGACGACCCTGCAGATACGCCTGGGTGGTCTCATCAAACGCGATCAACCCTGCCCTGGCACCAGCTTCGATAGCCATATTGCAGACCGTCATGCGCCCTTCCATAGACAGGTTTTGGATCGCTTCTCCCTGAAACTCTATTGTGTGCCCGGTCGCACCTGCCGTACCTAGCTGGGAAATGATTTTCAGAACCAGGTCCTTGGCATAAACCCCCTTATCCAGCACACCACTGATTCGCACGGCGAGATTCTTCGCCTTGCGTTGGGCCAGTGTTTGGGTGGCAAGCACGTGCTCCACCTCTGACGTGCCTATGCCTTGCGCAAGGGCAGCAAAAGCACCGTGGGTTGAGGTGTGCGAATCACCACAAACGAGAGTCATGCCAGGAAGCGTCGCACCCTGTTCGGGTCCTACCACATGCACAATACCTTGCCGTTGATCATGTATATCAAACTGCTCGATGGCAAAGTCACGACAGTTGTCATCCAGTGTTGAAACCTGAGTGCGCGCGATCAGGTCAGTAATGCCCGCAATCCCTGATTCACGCTCAACCGGATCTGTTGGCACATTGTGGTCTGGTGTGGCCAGGTTTGCCCCGGTGCGCCATACCCCTCGATCGGCCAGCCGCAATCCTTCAAAAGCCTGCGGCGAGGTAACTTCATGCAGCAGCTGTTGATCGATGTACAACAGCGCACTGCCGTCCTCCTGCTCGGTAACGAGGTGGTCCTGCCAAATCTTGTCGTAAAGCGTTTGCGCCATAGGGGTATCCCACTGAGTTATCGGTATAGGGCGAGGCGGACATGATGGTGCTCAATCATCAATAAAACAAATTGATTGTTTTTATAATTTGCATAACTATTAGGAATGGTAGTTTTTAGACGCCCAAAAAAGAGAAACACAGGCTAGAGAACCATAGACCGATGGACGCCCAACAACTTAGCGCTTTTCTGGTCGTTGCCGAGCAGGGCTCCTTCAGTCGTGCCGCCAATGAACTCGCAATCACCCAGCCGGCAATTAGCAAACGCATTTCCTCCCTTGAGGCTGACCTCGGCTGCAAACTGTTCGATCGGCTGGGCCGAAAGGTCAGTCTGACCGAGGCAGGAGAACTTCTGCGCCCGCAGGCCGAAGACATACTGCGGCGCTTTAGCGAGGTGCGCCAGTCTATGTCGGTCGAACCAGAAACCGTGAGTGGCGTACTTCGACTCACCACATCACATCACATCGGCCTGCATCGTCTGGCGCCCGTGCTGCGCACGTTTAGACGGCGCTTCGAAGGCGTACAACTGGATATTCGCTTTGAAGACTCAGAGATTGGCTACCACCGAGTACGTCAAGGCACAGGCGAACTCGCGGTGGTGACCCTCGACCCCCAGGGGCCAGGTGATCTCCACAGCGAGCTCCTGTGGGAGGATCCATTGCGTTTCATTACGGCAGCCAGCGATCCTGCCGCAAGCGACGCAGAAGGCAGTCAAACCACCTTACTCAAGCTGTCCCGACTGCCTGCGATCTTGCCGGGACCGGGTACCTATACTGGCAAGCTCATCAACGAGCTGTTTGCTCGAGCAAATTTGCGACCAATGGTTGCGATGCAAACCAACTACCTGGAAACCATCCGCATGCTGGTCGCCGCCGGCTACGGCTGGAGCGCTTTACCCGAAACGATGATCGCCGATGACCTGCAATCACTCAGGGGATCCACGTTAAGGCCACCAAGCCGCAAACTGGGCCTGGTTACTCATCCCAGACACACCCCTTCTGCAGCGGCAAACGCTTTTCTGGGCGTATTACGGGAGTTTGCTGACTAGCCCAAACTAGACAGGTGGTCGGCTGCCGGCCTGCTGCGGATTCTGTGCACGCTGACGCATGGCATGATCCATCAATACCAGCGCAAGCATGGCTTCAGCAATAGGCGTTGCTCTGATGCCCACACAGGGGTCGTGCCGGCCCTTGGTTACTACCTCAACCTCCTCGCCAGATTTGTCGATGCTGCGGCCAGGAATCGTCAAACTGGAGGTAGGCTTCAGCGCAAGTCTGGCCATAATCGATTGGCCGGAAGATATGCCGCCCAATATGCCGCCGGCGTGGTTACTGAGGAACCCGTCCTTATCCATTTCATCACGATGTTGACTGCCACGCTGGGCGACCACGTCAAACCCATCACCCAGCGCCACACCCTTAACCGCATTGATACCCATAAGCGCTCCGGCAATGTCAGCGTCGAGCTTAGAGAATACCGGCTCACCCCAACCCGCCGGCACACCGCTGGCAACCACCGCAATTTCGGCACCAATCGAATCTCCTTCCCGTCGCAGCTGATCAATTAGCGTCGCAATCTCAGGCACAAGAGCTTTATCCGGACAGAAAAAGTCATTGTTAGCCACCTCTTCCCAGTCATGGTGTTGTACTGAGAGATCACCGATCCGCACCAATCCCCCGTAAATTTTCACGCCCCAGGTTTCAGCCAGATATTTTTTGGCGATACCTGCCGCCGCCACTCGCATGGCGGTTTCCCGGGCCGATGAACGCCCGCCGCCACGATAGTCGCGGATCCCGTACTTTTGCTGATAAGTGAAATCGGCATGGGCAGGCCTGAACTGATTCTTCACCTCGCCGTAATCGCGACTTCGCTGGTCAACGTTGGTGATTTGCAGTGCGATCGGAGTGCCGGTGGTAACGCCTTCAAACACACCGGACAGGATTTCCACTTGATCCGGCTCGCGTCGCTGAGTCGTATATTTGGACTGGCCCGGACGACGACGGTCAAGATCGCCTTGCAGATTTTCGGCCGAAAGCGCCAGACCCGCAGGACAGCCGTCCACAATAGCCCCGAGCGCAGGACCATGGCTCTCGCCAAAGGTGGTGACTACAAAGGCATCGCCAAAACTGTTACCGGCCACTGTGAGATTCTCTGTTAACTGGAATATGTGATGATGTGTTGGCGTCTCATCAGACTACCAACCTGATCGCGCAGTATGTTCAGCCACAACCCCGGCTTCAAGCACCAGAACGCCCTCGCCCCCCTGGACGAGCTCCGGCCAAACAAAGGGAACCCTGGGCCAGGTCGCCTCCACCTCATCGCGCCACTGGCCAACCTCAATGACCAGCAGTCCCGTCTCAGACAGCAACGCATTAGCTCCGGCCAATAGCTTGCGAACAAAAACCAGCCCGTCAGCACCACCATCATAGGCAAGCCCGGGCTCATGCATAAACTCAGGGGGGCGCAGATCGCTCTCTGCCGTGGGTACGTAAGGCGGGTTACTAACGATCAAATCAAAGGTCTGGCCCTGCAACCGCGCATACATATCACTGTGCAAAACCTGCACCCGTTCCTGCATGCCATGTAATTCAACGTTCTTTGCGGCCAGTAGCAGCGCTGCCTCATCCACATCTGAAATTACAACATCAGTGTTGGCAAACTCATCTGCGATGCTGATGCCGATACACCCGCCACCGCAGCAGACATCAAGCACCCGCATCGGCGCTTTGGATAACCAGGGGTGAAACCGGCCGCGCACAAGTTCAGCGATTGGGGATCGTGGAATCATAACGTTGGGCGCCGTTAGAAACTCCAAACCGGCAAACTGGGCCCGGCCAAGCAACAGGGGCAACGGGACACGATCGTTTATGCGTTGCAGAGCCAGTTGTTCCAGTTCCTCAAGCTGAGCTGCAGTGAGCATTTTGTCGAGCAGGCTGGCGTCATCTGGCCATTGCAGAGCGCCCAGAGACAGGGCAACAGCCTCATCCCAGGCATTGTCAGTGGTGTGGCCAAAACTCAACTGGGCTTGCTCAAAACGATCAGCCAGCCCAACAAGCCAGGTTCTCAGACTCACATCCACACTGAAATCGTCAAGCAAGCCAGGTTCACTGTGGTCGCAACTGACCAGGCAGCACCAGTTCGACGCGATTCTCGAATGGCTCTTCCAGACGCAAGCGCGGCAACAACGGACCGGCAGAGAACGGCACAAAGGTTACGGCAATATCTCGTGCGCGATTGGTTTGCTGTGATTGTGCCGAGGCCTCAACTGCCTCGACATAGCCTTGCTCAAGCTCAACCGCGGCCCGCCCGGCGCAGGTATTGCCCCGATTAAGTAATTCGGTAGCGACCTCGTTACCATAGATATGGCACACCACATAAAGCGTGCTTAACGGCAGCCCGGCCAGCCGCTCGCCCGCCCGACGCAGAGCCTGAAGCCCTTCATCAGTAAACTCACCCTGCTCACCAGGGATGGATTCCAGTTGCACTATGCCCTTACCTGTAAGCTCTAGCAGCGGATCTTTACCGCCGGCGCTGAGGGCAGCATCGTTGAGCGATGTATCGAGCGACAAGGTTTCAAGCAGCAAATGAACTCGCCGATTACCGCGCCGAATCACATAGATCGAGGAGAGCTGTGTGGGCGATTGGCGCACCACTAGATATCGCTGGTTGCGATCCGGGCCGTAAACCAGGGCATCGGAATACACAAGGTTTGCCCAGGCCGTGCTGCGCCCGCAATCTCGCTGCGCACAACGAAACAGTTCTTCACCCGCCAACTGTTCGCTCACGCTATCAAACACAGTATCCAGGTCGGTATCGGAACCGAGCTTCCACAGATTTCTTGTGCGCAGACCAGAGACTTCGATCGCTTCATCAAAACGCAACTCTCGACCGACTTTTTCTGCGGCACTCACTAACAGGGAGTAATTGCTGACCTGCTCTTGACGGGTTACGGGTGAGGCAGTTCTTGCCGGCAGCACAGCGGATACGCTGGCCACAGTGCGATCGGTTTCTGTTTCTGTTTCTGTTTCTGTTTCGGCAGCAAGAGTGGTGCTTGTCCAGA
>CAZWMD010000034.1:0-30635 GCA_964634815.1 uncultured Pseudomonadales bacterium
GTTCTCCGGGATCGTAGCTTGCATGGTTAAAGGTGGTATACCCCGCCTCAATCACACGAGCCTCACAGGCACGAATATCAGCCACTTCGATACCAATGTGATTTAGACCTGTTTTTCGATGGCTATCTGCTGCTTCAAGCGGCTCTGGTTGGTCCGTCGCATAAACCGCCAGATAACTGTCAGCGTTCCCTACATGCACGGTGTAGCCAGAATCCATGGCTTCACCTTCCCAGCGCACCTCCCAATCAAAAAGTCGGCACAGCATTTTGGCCGTGGCCCGTGGATTACTAACCGTTAAATTCACATGTTCCAAGCTCGCCATCTTAGGTTCCTCATCGTTCTTCACTGGTTTTAAATAACTTAGTGAGTTGCAAAACCCACTGCTTGCCGGGCATGCTAATACCTAAAGCTTTATTGAGGTCAAGCTATGACTCACCGAGGAGATGAACAACTCTCAATTGGCGAGGTTGCCAGCAGGACCGGCCTGGCCGTCTCTGCTATTCGTTTCTATGAGACTCAGGGGCTGGTGAGTGCTTCGCGCAATGCAGGCGGTCAACGCCGATTTGCGCGCTCTACCATTCGCCGCCTGTCTTTCATTCTGATCGCACAGCAGCTGGGCTACCAGCTGCATCAGATCAAAGATCAACTGGCTGCGTTGCCCCGCGAGCGCACCCCAACACAAAAAGACTGGGCAAAAATGAGTCGCGCCTTCCGCGCCTCACTCGACGAGCGAATAGCAACTATGGAGCGGCTACGAGACAAACTGGATGGCTGTATCGGTTGCGGTTGTTTGTCGTTAAAGAATTGCACACTCTACAACCCAAATGACAAAGCTGCAGCTACCGGGGCTGGACCACAATTTGTAATGAGATCGATGGCCGCCAGCAAAGATTCCTAGCGTCCAGGAATGCCTATGGCGTTTTAGTCTGCAACCCAGGCGGCATGAAAACCGTGAGGCACGCGCACCGGAATCTTGATTCGTGCTACAGGCTCTGCTTCAAAACGCTGGGCATCAATAATCTGACACTCACTACTGCCATCCTGAGCGTTATAAACAAAACAAACGACATAGCCATCGTCTTCAGCGGATGCTCCTTTCCGTGGCACAAAAACCGCCTCGCCAGATTCGCAGTGCTCACCAAACTGATGAACCTGGATATTGCCGGTTTCATTGTCGTATTTAATTTCGCCTTCGAACGTCGGCATAGGTTGCACTCGAAATCTGGCCGCATAAATGTAGCGATTCTTGTACCCAACCAAATCATCGTGAATACGAGGGAAATCACAATAAAAATCACGGTCCATGGGGCGGCTCTTCACCTCTCCCGTTGCCATATTGAATCGCCACTCGTGCAATTGACCAAGCGTTTCTCGAACATCCACGCCTTCAGTAGATTCGATCCCCCCTCGATTTGATCGACAGGCCTGAAACACAACTTCATCCCCTTCTTCCCAGGAATTTGCAACGTGAAACAGAAAGCTCTCTTCGATCTCAAACCAACGAATCGATGTATCGTCTCCGGTTCTCGGCACAATGCCAATCCGGCAGCCGTTTCCAGAGTCCCAGTTAACCAGTCCACCACCAGCCATCATTTTTTCGAAATCGAAAGTGAGCGGCAGATCCGGAAAAATGGTGTAATTTTTTGTGATGGCACAATCGTGCATCATCACTGGTTTCGGAATAGTCAATTCTGTGGTGTGCACAGCTTGCCCCGTTGAATCAACCACTGAGTAGGTGAGAAACGGTGGCGTTATGCCATACCCAAAGGTCATCATCTCTCCGGATTCAATATCAACCTTGGGATGCGCTGTGAAATTGTGAGTTAGAGTGCCAGCAAAGTCGTGCTCGCCATCGGTTGCCAGATCTGGAAGAGAAATGCGGTACGGCGTGCCGCCTTCCATCATTGCAAACAGTTGGCCGTTGTGAAAAACCATGGCAGTGTTGCCTGAGTTTTTACTCGGCGGCATTTCACCCTTTGCCAGGTAATCACCAAACATATTGATACCAGGATAAATCCATTCGCCTTTGGCCCGCTCTTCCGTTAACGCTGCCGATTGGATAAAGCGGTTCCTGTAGGTGGCCTGGCCTTCGGTGATATGCACACCATGAATCATCCCATCGCCATCAAAGATGTGATATCGATCAGCATCAGGCACATAGAATGGGTTAGGACCTATCCGCAGGAAATTGCCGCTGATGTCCAAGGGAATCTGACCGATAACTTCAAGCTCGGTAGCCGTTATCTCGTCGTAAACCGGGGCATTGTTACCCGATAGATGCGGGTTCTGTGTTTCTTGTACAACTGCTTCGGACATGCCCTTCCCCTTTTGCTTGTGATACCCGATAAACTCTACCACAGCCCGCTTCCAGCAGAATTCCTCTTTACTACTTTTAGTACTGCTCCAAAGAAGCAGAACTGATCTTGCACAAAAGTAGCTAATGCTTGAGGCTCTGAGTCGTATTCGACACTCTTTTGAGCCTGCTATGACCACGGAAAACCGTCAGACAACACAACCCAGCACAGGCTGGCGTCAGCGTTACACCATGATCTCTCTGGCGACGCTCGCCGTGTTTGTCTGCTATATCGATCGCGTCAATATTTCGGTAGCGATCATTCCCATGGCCGCAGACCTGCAATGGGACAAGACCACTCAGGGCTGGGTGATGTCATCTTTTTTCATCGGTTATCTGGTCACCATGGTGTTTGGTGGTTGGCTGGCCGATCGGTTTGGGGGCAAGAAGGTGCTGGCTGCTGGTGTGCTGTTGTGGTCGTTATTCACAATGATCACACCGCCCGCTGCGAGTGCAGGTTTGCTCGTTTTGCTTATCGTCCGCATTGCGATGGGCATGGGCGAAGCTGTGACCTTTCCCTCCATCTACAGCCTTGTTGGTCGTTGGATGCCTGCCGACGAACGTTCTCGATCTATCGGCCTCATCAACAGCGGCATTCCGATGGGCACCATGTTTGCACTACTGGTGACCCCAATTATTGTCGGGCAATTCGGCTGGCAATGGGCGTTCTATTCGTTTGGTATCGCAGGCTTTCTCTGGTGGCTTGCATGGCAGCCGCTAGTGGCCTCAGGTCCGGAAGAACATCCGTCAGTGACCGAGATCGAGCGCGCTGAGATTGCTGCTGGTCTGCCCGCTGAGGATCCCAATGCACCACCCGCGCCAAGCATTCGCGAGCTCCTCACCCGGAAACCGGTGTGGGCGATTATTGTTGCGCATTTCTGCAACAACTGGTCGCTGTACGTGTTGCTCTCCTGGCTACCCACTTTTGTCAGCGAGGGCCTGGGCGTTCCCTATGCCTCTGTTGGCTATGTATCAATGTTGCCGCACCTGAGCTCACTGGTCGCTTTGAACCTCGCAGGTTACATCGCTGATCGAATGATTAAAAACGGGATGGACATCACCAAAGTTCGAAAAACCATGCAAACCATTGGTTTTCTGGGTATCGCTACTGCCCTGGCTGTCGTTGGAGAGGTCGATAGCGTCTGGCTGGCCATAGGCATTATGTGTTTAGGTAATGCCGTGGGCGCCTGCGTCACAGGAGGTTTTGCCTCTAATCATATGGATCTGGCACCACGCCACGCGGGAAAACTAATGGGTCTCACCAACACTGCAGGAACCATCCCCGGCATAATTGGCGTAACCGTTACCGGGATGATTTTACAGGCCACCAACAACGACTGGGCCCTGGTGTTCCAGGTGGGTGCGGGGGTCACAATTTTTGGCCTGGTGTTCTATCTGTTGTTTGCCAGCGGTGAAAAAATCTATGACTGATTTTTACTCAGCCACCCTGTGTCCCTGCGAGCACCAGGCGTATAATCAACGCCTATAAATTTCCGTCATACGCATCTACTAATCGTAAGCATCCATTTATAGGCATCAACTTAGAAGGACAATACACATGAGCACGCACCCTCTGCCTGGCAAACTTGGCACACCTGGCATGACGCTTGAGACCGACCCCAGGCTCGACCCTCGTCTTGCGCAAGTACTCGCAATGATGCCCGGCCTTGCAGGCGATGCTGAAGCCCCGGGCGCCTCAGGCAGCCTCGAAGCGGCTTTAGAATACTGCAACGCAGTCGAAGAAGCGGGGCGTGCCGCCAACGAATTGGCACTCGAGGCTATGCCCGCCTTCCCCACTGTCGCCACCAGTATTGAAACCATCAAGGGAATTGATGGCAACAGCATTAGTCTCCACATACACAGACCTGTAGATCAGAAACAGGCAGCGCCCTGCATCGTCCACTTCCATGGCGGCGGCATGGTAGTTATGACCGCCGAAGATCCGGGCTTTGTATTGCTGCGGAACTCGCTGGCGGCGATGGGTATGACAGTGATCGGGGTAGAGTTTCGAAATGGTGGTGGACGACTTGGAGCACACCCGTTTCCCGCCGGACTCAACGATTGCACGAGCGCCTTGCAATGGGCCAACGAGCAACGCAACGCACTTAACATCAGCAAAATCGTGTTGGCAGGTGAATCCGGTGGTGGCAACCTGTCGTTAGCGACAACACTAAAAGCCAAACAGGATGGTCATCTCGATTGCATCGATGGTGTGTACGGCATGTGTCCGTATATCTCCGGCGCTTATGCAAACCCTTTATCAGAACTGCCATCCCTGATTGAAAACGACGGCTATATTCTGGACGGCCCAATGATGGGTACTATGGTTAAAGCCTATGATCCGGATGGGGCCCATAGCAGCAATCCCCTCGCCTGGCCCTACTACGCCAGCAACAAAGACCTGGAAGGTCTGCCACCTCACATCATTGCGGTCAACGAACTGGATCCCCTTCGCGACGAAGGACTTTCCTATTATAGAAAGTTACTGGCAGCAGGTGTGCCATGCGTTGCAAAAACCATTCATGGCACGCCCCACGCGGGTGATCAACTATTTGGCGCTGTAATCCCTGAAGTGTTTGCAGATACGCTGCGTTCGATCCACAGTTTTGCTGGAAGTTTATAGCAGCAAATGCCGGTGCTACCACAGCAGCAGCACTGTATATTGAGCGGCAAATTTAGGCAGGTGCAGCATGACCAATATGACGCTTGAAGATGCGGTTCGTTCTCGCCGATCGATACGCGGTTTTCTCGACAAACCAGTCCCCCAGGAACTCATAGAGCACTGTTTCGACATCGCGGGCCGATCTCCATCAGGGACAAATCTGCAACCCTGGGAGGTATGCGTTGCCTCCGGCGCAACCAGAGATTATCTGCGTGGCGAATTCATGGCACGGGTGAAGAACAAGATAAAACCAAATACCGATCATCCCGGCGACGGCAAACTCGGCGACGTATGGAAGCAACGTCGAAGAGACTGCGCAAAGGTACTCTACAACGCCATGGGTGTTGAGTGGGAAGATATGGAAGGCCGGGCAGCGGTAGCATTTCGTAATTTTGAGTTGTTCGACGCCCCGCATGTTGCGTTTTTCTGTATCCATGAAGCTTTTGGCGTCCAGTCGGCCTGTGATGTGGGTATGTACACCCAGACTCTGATGTTGGCGATGACGGCCAATGGTCTGGCGTCATGCGCCCAGGGCACAATGCGCAACTACCCCGATGTCGTCCGCGAAGCCTTTGATCTGCCGCCAGAGATGAAAGTACTGTATGGCCTGAGCTTTGGTTACCCCGATCCTGACGCACCGGTAAATAACGCCATCACCACACGGGCCGAGCTTGCCGAGGTTGTGAGGTTTCGCAACTAGCATCGACCTCTAACTTATCTGCTTTCGCCCCCTTTTTTCAGTATTATGAAGCAGCATTGAAGGATGTGGAGTCCCCATGATGACCAGAGTCCTGATTTCATCCCCACCGCCTGGCCGGCTAGCAAAGAGCTATGCAAAACGTTTCGCGTTGGGTTTCACCTTTACCGTGGTCCTGGTCGGTGGTTGCTCGAACGAGGTTATTTCCAGTAACGAGACAGCAACAGACACGGCAACAGCAATACCAAAAGTGATAGAACAAGACACCGCTAAAGACAGTAGTGCATCCCCTGGTACCGCGCGCCTCATCGTTACCCTCAAAACAACCGATACCGATTACACCGTCAAACGTCTGACATCACGGTTTCCTGAGGTCAAAATAGTACGCACCATGCCCGCCTTCTCGCAGCTCGTCGTCGAGCTACCAAACACGCAAATCGACGCGCTCACCGCGGAACCCTTTATTGTCTCAGTGGCACCGGATACCCGTGTCGGAACTCTGCAGAACAAACCATGATCAAACAACGCATTAGGAATACACCATCCTGCAGAAGCAATCTGCGGTTGCTCTTTGTGTTCGGCATAGCCTGCCTGGGCGCGACACTTAGCCAGGCAGTTCAGGCTATAGAACGATCGGCAAAAGTGAGTCAGAAGCTTGTAGACACGGCCCAAACCGAAGGTCAAGTTCGGGTCATTGTTATGCTCGACACAAATGCCCCTACTCTGGGCACTGCTAGTCCTGCAAAAAGTTCAGTAAAAAAAGCAGCGCCACAAAAACAGATCGGGAAATCTCGTCAAAGCATTTCCCAACAGCTGACCTTTAAGAATGCCAGTCGTAATGTGCTGCAGCGCATGCCGGCAACTGGGCAAAAAATTCGCGGGTTCAAACACTTTCCCCTGATGCGTGCTGAAGTGGATGCTGCAGGTCTGGAAGCCCTTATGGCCTCTCCGGAGGTACGCCAGATAGTCGAAGACAAACAATTCCGGCCTACCCTTGCCGAAAGCATCCCACTGGTCGAGGCCGCAGCAACCCAAAGTCTGGGCTTTAGTGGTCAGGGCCAAACCATTGCCGTCCTGGATACCGGGGTCGATGCAAGTCACCCCTTTCTATCGCCGCGGGTTGTCGAAGAAGCCTGTTTTTCCAGCAATAGCAGCTCAACAGTAACGGTCTGCCCAAACGGTCAGGAAACCCAGCTTGGGCCAGGTGCCGGCGCACCCTGCAATGCCAATGGCTGCAATCATGGCACACACGTTACCGGGATCAGTGCGGGCAACGACGCTACCTCTCGGGGCGTGGCTCCTGAAGCCCAGATTATTGCGGTACAGGTTTTCTCGCGCGTAGATAGCACCAACTCTTGCTTACCTGGTCCAGCGCCCTGCACGACTGCCTTTCTCTCCGACATCATCGCTGGATTAGAACGTGTATTCGAACTGCGCAATACCTACAACATTGCCGCAGTAAATATGAGTTTGGGCGGAGGCTCGTCGACCACGTTCTGTGACGACGATCCAGTGAAAGTCGCCATCGATGCCTTACGTGCCGCTGGAATTGCATCCATCATTTCATCAGGCAACGAGGGTGAGACTAACGCCCTCAGTTTTCCTGCCTGCATCTCCAGTTCCGTCAGCGTGGGATCAACAACAAAAAGCGATACCGTCTCAGGGTTTAGCAATAGTGCAACCTTTCTCACTCTACTGGCGCCCGGAAGCCAGATCAGGTCCTCTGTGCCAGGCGGCGGTTTTGATTTCTTAAGCGGCACCTCGATGGCCGCGCCGCATGTCGCCGGAGCATTCGCAGCGATCCGCTCCGCAAACCCCCAGGCCAGCGTCGACGACATCATTAGCGCGCTGAGTGCCACCGGTTTACCAATAACCGACAGCCGCAATCAGATCGTGAAGCCACGTATCAGGCTGAATCAAGCCATTGCCGGTCTGGGCAACAACGGCAATGCAGCACTGGCTGTGCAACCTCTTGGCGGGCTGACATCGAGCGGAGAACCCGGCGGCCCATTTACGCCCGCGGGGGTGAACTACACGCTAACCAATAACGGTAGCGATCCCTTACCCTTCGAAGTCAGTACCTCACAGCCCTGGCTCAGCATAACGCCAGAAGCAGGTACCCTGGCTGCCGGCCAAAGCACACAGGTAAGTCTCAACCTCTCAGCGGCAGCCGAAGATCTCCTGCCCGGGGTCTACAGCACATCGGTATTGTTTGATAACACCACCGGAGTAAGCGGCGACACGCTGCGAACCGCAACACTTACGGTACAGGCCGCAGGCTCTGCCAATGACAAGTTCAGCAATGGCGTATTGCTCACAGTGGATTCGGGTTCAACACTTGGAAGCAATGTTCAGGCTGGCATAGAGTCTGGCGAACCCAATCATGCAGGAAATCCAGGGGGAGCATCCATCTGGTGGCAGTGGGTGGCACCCGCAAATGGCTCACTCAGCGTCGATACTGCAGGCAGTGATTTTGACACAGTTTTGGGTGTGTACACTGGCAACCTTATTAATATCCTGACAGAAGTCGCGAGCGACGACGATGCTGGCCCCGGCACTACCAGTGCCGTGACTTTTGATGTCACCGTCGGTACCACGTACCGAATCGCGGTTGACGGGTTTCGTAGCAACCAGGGTGTGGCGCTAGGAAACGTCGCACTAAACTGGCGTTATTCAGAAGATGGCGCCGCCACGGGTTCACTGGCGGTTACACCAGTGGAAGGTCTGTTTGCAACAGGCGGACTTGGCGGCCCCTTTACGCCAAGCAGCAAAATCTACACGCTCACCAACACCAGCGCCGGCATAATCAACTTCGACATTCTTACCAACGGTTCTTTTGTGAATGTAGACACCAGCAGTGGCCAGCTGGATGCAGGCGAAAGCACAACAATCGCAGTGAATCTAACCTCAGCTGTTAGCACCCTGGGCCCGGGGACCAACACTGCCAGCGTAATCATCAATGGGATCAGCCGCACTATCGCGGTAACGGTAGAAGCGGATGGTTTGGCTCAGAATGATTTTGCAGACCGAGCAATTATCTCAGGCTCAGGACCGCTGAGATTACTGGCGACTAACACCGAGACCGATAAAGAGTCAGGGGAGCCCGATCACGCCAGCAACTCTGGAGGCGCGTCGATCTGGTGGCGTTGGACTGCACCCTCAAGCGGTACGGCTGTTATTGATACCGAAGGCAGCAATTTTGACACGCTGCTGGCTGCCTACACAGGAGATAGCCTAAATAATCTGATAGCAGTTGCCTCAAATGACGACAGTCAGGGGTTGCAAAGCAGAATCAGCTTCTCAGCTGACGAAGGGCGGACTTACGCGATTGCGGTAGATGGTTTTGGCGGCGAAACCGGTAGCGTCACTCTGAATCTGGAAACTCGTTCAGGACGACCAAATGGCGATGACTTCAATACCGCTCAACCCATTGAGGGCGGCTTGTCACTAAACGATACCCTGGCAGCAACCGCGGAGCCCGGCGAACCCTTGCATGCCGGGGTCCTCGGCGGCAAATCAGTTTGGTGGCGTTGGCAGGCCACTGCATCAGCGCAAGTCACCATTGACACCCTGGGTAGCGACTTCGATACCGTACTTGCGGTCTATACTGGCGACAGCCTTGAAACCCTGAATTCGGTTGCCTTCAACGACGACACCGCAGGGCTACTCAGCGAAGTGAGCTTCAATGCGACCCCGGGAACTACGTACTTTGTAGCCGTTGATGGATTTGCGGGGGCATCGGGTAGTGTGCGCCTCAACGTTGACGGCGCTGGCCTAACGGAACAACTGCTGACCTCAACCCTTCCCACCAGTCGCTCAGTAAGGGTTGGAGATTTGGCGAGTGTGTTTGCCACGCTCATCAACACGTCAGCGGATACAGCAAGCAATTGCTCAGTGGCACCTGATCTGGAAGTACCCGCAAGCTTCACCTATCTGCAAACCGAACCTGGCACAAACCAACCCATACCAGGCACCGAAGATCAGCCATTCACTATCGCGTCAGGCGGTTTTCAAACCCTGGTCATGGCCTTCACCGCTTCAGAGCCCCTTGGCCCTCTCGAGGTACCTCTGGTGTTTGAGTGCGCCAACACAGGCGCTGCAAAAATAGTAAGTGGCCTAAATACGGTGGTCTTGTCAGCCTCCAACAACATAGTGGCTGATGTCGTTGCTCTGGCGGCCACGTCACCAAATCCGGGTGTGGTCAATGCCGGGCCCGGATCACCGGGCGCCTTTTCTGTGGCCACTGTAAATATCGGGGCAACAGAAGTAATTACCGCAACGCCTACTGTCTCTTTTACTACGCCTTCCACTGCGCTCTCGATTTGCCAAACCAACTCGGCGACAGGAGCTTGTTTGAGTCCGCCTACACCCTCCGTCACCACCAATATAGATGCGAATACAACGCCTACCTTCAGTGTGTTCGTCAGTCCGTCTGCCGACATTGTTTTTGATCCCGCTGAGTCTCGCATTCAGGTTGTGTTTTCCGACCCAACAGGCAATGTCCGTGGATCAACAAGTGTTGCCGTAAGCACGAACTAGACCGCCTTAATCGCTGGTTGCTTGAAATGGTGTGTGCACTCAAACTGGACCTATACGAAGGTTAGTCTAGGAGCACGCAATGGGGACCAAGGCACGGGTTGTGGTGTTACCGCAGCACACAGATGTACTACAAATTCAGACGGTTGATCTACCCGACCCAGGTCCCACACAGGTTGTTGTAAAGCTGTACGCATCAGGGATCTGTCACTCCCAACTGCACCAAATGCATCGGCCACGCAACTCGCCCGTTGTGTTAGGCCACGAAGCTACCGGCATAATTACTAAAGTCGGCAGTTCCGTATCACACGTAAGCGAGGGTGATACCGTCCTTGTAACCTGGGTTCCTCGCGCCGCCGGCGACACCACAGCGCAACCCGTACGCTCTACCCTTCAGGTAGATGGTGGAAATGCGCAATCAGAAAACGTATTCACCTGGGCTGACAACACCATCTGTGATGAACAGTATGTTGTGAAAGTCGACCCAACAATCAAGAAAGACGTTACCTCCATCATTGGTTGCGCCGTCATGACTGGCGCAGGCGCGGTAATAAACACGGCAGAGGTGAGCAAATCTGAGAGCGTCGCGATTTTTGGTGTTGGAGGTGTTGGCCTATCCGCTGTCGTTGGGGCGCGCATGGCAGGGGCCAACCCCATTATCGCAGTGGATCTGGATGACGCTAAGCTTGAGTTTGCCAAACGTTTTGGTGCAACCCATACAATCAATGCCAAAAACGTAGACGCTATCGAAGCTATCCACAAGCTCACGACCCACGAGGGGAAATACACGATTACCAACCAGGTCGTGAGTGGCGCAGATTATGCGTTTGACTGCATTGGACTAAAGCAAACAATGGAACAAATCGTTCCAGCCTGCCGCACCTGCCACTTTGGAGAGCGCGAAGGAGGCACAGCAGTATTGGTGGGCGTACCGTCTACGCCGGTAGAGCTAAACGCGATTGATGTGCTCATCAATGAAAAGCAGTTCAAAGGTAGCATTGGCGGTTCTTGCGCTCCGGATCGCGACTTTCCTCTGTTCCTTGCGTGGCACGATCAAGGGCATCTTCCTCTTGAAGAGATGGTGACCGAACGTTTCAGCATTGACCAGATCAACGAAGCAACCAATATGCTCAATGCCGGCAAGATTAGCGGCCGCGCGATTCTTGAGTTTGATGCCTGATGCGAACCGTTCTGACAGGTGTTGGGCTTATACTCGCAGTATTGCTGGTCATGGCGTTTGTGCCCTTGCCGGCAACCGAAACATCGATCTCGTTCACGCGCTATCTTTTCACCGGAGAAAACGACTCTTCAAAAAGTGAGTGGGAATTTTCTGCCACCTACGGTGCAGCTCTCCTCAACCTGCAAAATACCTGCACAGACCCCGGGGAAAATGCAGACAACGGCGCGGCAATAACCATCAAACTGAATGATCAGAAATTCGCTGAAGCTGATCAACCTCAATCGATAACTCTGCAAACTAATAATACTGTGCAGTTGCCAACTGCTCCTGAAATCAGACAATGCCTGCTAGTGCGCGTTACCCAAACCGCAGACGTCAAAATGCATGTGCTGTCCCGCGTTCATTTCAACACTAATGTCAGCAGCTTTACCCAGGCCCGCAAGTTCTATGGATCTCTTGGTTTTGAGACCCTGTCCGGTTTCCCCGACACGAATACTCAGGCCATGGCACGGGCCATCGGTATCAAGACGCCAACTACCTACGATGGCTCTCGCGGAGACTTTGCCGGCGGTTATCTTCTTCACGGTGAACTAGTCGGCCCCAAAGGTTTTGGCGGTGGTGTGATTGATCTTATTGAGTTCACCGTACCACGCAACGAAAGCCCTCCCTATGCTCAACAAAATCATCTGGGTATGACCAGAGGAGTAATGCACACGTCAAACCTTGATGCCGACGTGGCCTACTTCCGCAGTCAAAACATCAAGCTGGGTGAAGGTCCTGCGACACGAGCAGACGGTAGTCGCTTTATCCTGTTTAGCGATCTCGACGGGACCCAATACGAGCTACGAGAAGATCCAAAGCAATCAGGCAACGACAGCAGAAACAGACCCAACGATAAAACCTACATCAGCTCGCTGGGCGCTGTGGCCATCAATGTCAGCGATTACACGCGCTCTAGTGCCTGGTACCAGATGCTGGGCTACGAGGAGAGTCGGAAGCTGCCCATCACAGAGTCAGCCGAAGTCGCTCGCGCAATGGGGTTCAACGAACCCTGGGAGATAGTCGGTGGTGAGGTAACCCAGACACAGGATGGCTCAACCCTTGAGCTGGTTGAATGGCGCTCCCCTCGTGATCTGTCACCGCCCTACCCCCTCCCGGTGAATCACCTCGGCATGCATCGAATGGCTTTTTCTACCAGCGACATAAAAGCAGACGTTGCGACGTTGCGCGAACAAGGCGTACGATTCGTTTCCCCTATCACCCCATGCTGTTCCGGGGATGATTCATGGGGGGCGATAATTGCGTTCTTTGATCCCGACGGCACGGTGCTTGAGTTGGTTGAACAGCCAGTGATGACGCCACTACTCACACTGGCAATGCGACTACAGTCCTTATCTCAACTATTTGAGACCCAACCTTAGTGCCCAATCACGCCCCAACGCCCCAGGTGTCGACACAGATCCCCAACCAGAAGATATGGCACTTTAAAGCGGGCCTATCGATCGTTGCGTTCACCTTTGCGCTGCAATTTGTCGCAGTAGGATCTACCTACTACGTGTTTGGGGTATACCTCAAACACTTACCCGAGTTGCTGGATACTTCGCGATTCTATGTCTCACTAGCAATGACAGCACACACCGTCGTAATAGGATTACTCAGTCCCTTTGTAGGCCGGGCCCTGGCAGAACGATCACTTCGCTCACTGCTTCTTATTGGCTGTGCCCTTATATCCATAGGCTTTTTGCTCATGTCGTGGGCGGACAAACTGTGGCACCTCTACGTTGCATTTGGTCTGATCATTTCTGTGGGCACAACGTTAATCGGAACGCTGCCCAGTAATACTCTGGTTGCTAACTGGTTTATAAAGTATCGCGGCACAGCTCTCGGCATATCGCAGTTTGGCTTAACCATTTCGGGGGCTGTACTTGTACCACTCACAACCTGGCTGATTGCCACTGAAGGATTGGCGTTCACCTTTCGAGCCTATGCGATAGCCATTCCTGTTCTCCTGATCCCATTGATTCTGAAGTTCGCCATCTCAACCCCCGAAAAAGTGGGTTTGCATCCAGACGGCCTTGAACCAACTGACACACATAGCGCCGCCAATCCAGCCGTCGATGAAAACGACTGGACAGTAGGTCGCGCGCTTCAAACTCGAGACATCTGGCTGCTGGCGCTGACCATTGGTCCAAGTTTCCTTTCTATCGCTACCGTATTACTCACCCTGCCCGCCCATGGCGGTGATATCGGTCTACCTAATATGCAGGCGGCTGGAATAGTGTCTGTTGCGAGCCTACTCGGCGCCTTCGCCAAGCCGTTGTTTGGGAGCCTCACAGACTACTTCTCCACAAAGCTGGTCGTATCTTGTTCACTTCTGCTGCAGACCATTGGCATTAGCGCGCTTATTGTTGCCGAAAGTTACCCAGGTCTGGTAGTGGCCGGATTGTTTTTTGGGCTCGGTTACGGGGGCATGGCCACCTTGTGGGCTGTTCTGATCGGCGAGCTGTTTGGCCGTCAGTCTTTCTCCAAGGTCATGGGTGCAATGTCACCAATGATCATGCCTTTCAACCTAGCTGGGTTACCCATTGCCAATCTTATCTTCGAAAGCACCGGCAGCTACGTTCCCGCTTATGCTGCGTTACTGGCAGGCTATCTCGTTGCTTTCACCGCTCTGTGGAAACTGGGCGGTACCAGAGTACCGGGCAAATCTACTTGAATACAAAGCCCTGATAGTCTGCATCAGCAACCTCGTTTAGCCGGTCAAAATACTGGGAACCACGCAGGTGCGCCAGAAACTGCCGGGGCTTGCCTGGCACATTCGCTCCAACATACCAGGAGTTGGTCAACGGATAGAGCGTACCGTTAGCCATATCATTGATTTCCTTATCCCAGTCGCCTGCCGCTTCGTTAGTGGCGTCCATGGATTCATGACCATTGTCTCTCATATGACTTATGCAATTGGCGATCCAGTCTACGGTGCGCTCACTACCAAGCGGCATTGTAAAGAGCACCCCAGGCGAGGTTGGACCATGAATCATAAATAGATTGGGGAAGCCTGGGATGGTTGCGCCCAAGTAGGTATCAAAGCGCTCGCTCCATTTCTGCGCAAGGCTCTGCCCGCCCTGGCCTTTTGGATTGATATTAAGCATGGAACCCGTTACCGCATCAAAACCGGTTGCGAGCACCAGCGTATCAATCTGGTGTTCGCCATCCTGGGTACGCACACTCGACGAACCAAACGAGTCGATGGGATCCTTTCGTAAATCTACAAGAGACACATTCTCTCGGTTATAGGTATCAAAATAACCATTATCGAGGATCAACCGTTTAGTGCCAAAATGATAGTCGGGCAGCAGTTTCTCCGCAGTCTGTGGATCTGTAACTATCTCGCTAATCTTGTCCCGTACAAACTGGGATACCTCGTTGTTTAGTTCCTTATCTACCAGAACACCCCGGAAACTGTTTATCGAGAGATGAATTCCGCCTTGCTCCCAGAGTTCTTCATAAATAGCTCGTCGCTGCTCCGGCGTGTAATCAGCCGCCCGTCGACGAGTCGTCTTGAACGGCCAGCCTCCTCGTTTTGACATGGAGGTGCGCAGCTCATGCCAGTCTTCCCGATAGCTATTCAACTCATCTTCCTCAAGAGGTCGATTTCTAGCTGGCAACGAGTACTGTGGCGTGCGTTGAAACACCGTGACATGGGCCGCCTCTTTCGCGATCTCTGGAATCGCCTGAATACCTGAGGAACCCGTGCCAATGACACCTACCCGCTTACCTGCAAACGACACTGGCTCGTGGGGCCAGCGACCGGTGTGATAGCACTCCCCGGAAAACTCTTCGAATCCTGGATAGTCCGGGGTATTGGCGATAAACAGAGCACCTGTCGCACAAATCAGAAACTGCGCCGTCGCTACTTCACCGGAATCTGTTTCCACCGTCCAGCGTTTATGGTGCTCATCAAATTGGGCATCAGTGATCCAGGTTTCAAACTGAATACTCCTAACCAAATCAAATCTGTCAGCAAAGTGTTCAAGATAGGCAAGAACCGACGCCTGTGAGGTCTGAGTCTCGGTCCACTTCCAGTCATTCACCAACTCGTCTGAGAAGGTATAGGCATAGAAAGGACTGCTCGGTGCATCTACCCTGGCGCCCGGATAACGGTTGTACCACCATGTACCACCAACCCCTCCGGCCCCGTCGAAAACTCGCACATTCAACCCCATGGTGTCCCGGAGCCGATGCAACGCATAAAGCCCGCTGAACCCCGACCCGATAATGATGGCATCGTAAGTCTGTTCACTACTCATGGGCGATTTCCTCTCGCAAATTTCTTGCTAACTCTCTTCTCAAAGTCTGTCATCCTAGGTCAAGGGTGTAAGGATAAGCAGATAAATCGCAGAATGATATCGTACTAGAGCCAGGACCAATGCGCGTCGAGCGCATCTTTTTCGAAACAAAAGCACAGACCTTCGGGGATATCGCTCGACTAGCTAGCGGTAAAGCAAGTGCACATCTGAATGAAGTTAGACGTGAGCGGACCTGTTCTGCATTGATCCCATCTGGCTTCGACAAGAGATTTCTATTTCTCCTAAACCAGCGTTCAGGCTGCAACTACCATCGTATGAAAAACCGTTCAAAAATTTTGGCATGAGCAATTTGTGTCAACCAGTTCTCACATTTCCTAACCGCTTCATGAAGAAAAAGAAACTCCGGCTAGACTCAAACTGATTAGGAGCAAGCTTCCCCTTCAGCCCGCTCCTGTGAAGACCACCGGCACAAATTCCGCACTCGGAGCAGACCATGAGCAGCTTGACAGAGAACCAGGACAGAGATCAAAAGGCCTACCTGGACGCAATAAATCGAATCCAGGCCGTCATCGAATTTGATCTAAACGGCAACATACTGCATGCAAATGACAATTTCTTGGCGGTAGTCGGCTATAACCTCGACGAAATCGTTGGCCAACATCATCGTATGTTCTGCGAACCCGAGTTTACAGAATCTGCGGAGTACGCAGATTTCTGGCAGGCACTCCGAAGTGGGAAGGTACATTCCGGCGAGTACAAACGCCTCACAAAAAAGGGCGACGAAATCTGGATCAATGCATCTTACAACCCCGTTTTTGACGACGCAGGTAACCCGAACAAAATCGTTAAATTTGCCACCGATATCACCCAAAGTGCCCAGCACAATGCAGACACTAAGGCACGCATAGACGCAGTTGACAGAGTGCAGGCAGTAATCGAGTTTAATCTGGACGGCACTATTATCCACGCCAATCAGAATTTTCTGGATACCGTCGGCTATGCACTTGAAGAAATCGTCGGGCAACACCATCGAATTTTTTGTGATGCCGACTACGCAAGCTCCCCGGAGTATGTTGAGTTCTGGAGAAGTCTCAACAGCGGCCAATTTGATACTGGTGTCTATAAAAGATGCACAAAGACCGGCAAAGAAATCTGGATACAAGCGTCGTACAACCCAGTCTTTGATGCCTCGGGCAACATTCGGAAAGTCGTAAAGTTCGCCACAGACATTACCGACTCATTCCTGAAGAACCTGGACTTCGAAAGCAAGATGAATGCTATCGATAAATCTCAGGCAGTCATTGAATTCACGCTTGACGGCGAGGTGCTGAAAGCAAATAACAACTTCCTGGTTACCCTGGGGTATCAGCTGGAAGAGATCGAGGGCAAACACCACCGCATATTTTGTAAGAAAGACCATTCGGACAGCCCGGAATACGCTGAGTTCTGGCAGAAGTTGCGTGCCGGTGAGTCTTTTAGCGGACTCTTCGAGCGGGTAGCGCGCGGTGGAGAAACCGTATGGATCCAGGCGACCTACAATCCGATTCTGGGACCGCAGGGCGAACCCGTCAGAGTTGTGAAGTTCGCCTCGGATGTCACTAAGGATATAAACGAGCGCAATGATCTGCAGAATCAGATTGAGACCATAAGCACGTCACTGGCTGAAATGTCCAATCAGATTTCGGAAGAGACCAACAAGGTCGCGACTGGTGCTCAGGCACTGGGGGCAACCACCGAAGAAATGAGTGCTTGTGTAGAAGAACTGAGTGCGTCTATTGATTCTATTGCTCAGAATACCAAAGCAGCAGATGATCAGGCAAAAACCACCAAGCAACATGCAGACCTGGGCGTAGACGCCATTGATCAATCCATCGAAGCGATGGAGCTCATTAACAAGTCGTCGGAGGAAGTACAGAATATCCTCATGGTTATTGGCGAAATCGCCAGCCAAACAAATCTTCTGGCATTCAATGCGGCAATCGAAGCAGCACGCGCCGGCGAACATGGCCTAGGGTTCTCAGTAGTTGCCGATGAGGTACGCAAGCTGGCGGAACGCTCATCCAAGGCTACCCAGGACATCTCCAAACTGATCGGTGAATCGACAAAACGTATCGAACGCGGCAGCGAAGTGTCCAAGGCCGCGAGTGAGTCCTTCAAGAGTATCGTTACCGGCGTCGTAAACACCGCAAACTCAATTTCCGAGATCTCTGTAGCAACTGCCGAGCAGCAAGCAGCGGCCAGAGATGTGGCTGGCGCCATCGAGCAGGTTGCCAATTCTGCAGAAACCTCTGCAAACGCTACTCATGTAATAGCGGGTTCAACCAAAGAACTTGCCGACGAGGCCAACAAGCTATTGGGAACCTTCGGCCGGAAAGCATCTTAACCCGCGGAACCCCTGAAAAATGGACAAAAAATTACTGGATAGTTTTCGTAAGCTGACTTACGAGCTTACCGGCGTGACTATCGACTCAACGCGTGGCTCAATGCTTGAATCTCGAGTAGGAAGCAGGATGCGACGTACTGGGATAGAAGACCCGTCGGTCTACTACAAGCTGGTTCTCGATGACGATGCGGAACAACGCCTCTTTATAGACAAGATCACTACCCACGAAACCTCTTTTTTTCGCACACCTCGAGTATGGCATTACATCGAGGAGCACTTCTTGCCTGCCTGGGCTTCTGACCATCCCTCACAGACTTGTAATGTATGGTCGGCAGCCTGCGCGACAGGCGAAGAAGCCTACAGTTTAGCCACCGTATGCACTGAGTTCGCCAAAAAGAAATCGTCGTTTCGCTTCAGCATCGATGGTTCTGACATATCAGAAGAAGTTGTTGATCGCTGTCGCAAAGGACACTATCAACAACGCGCAATCAAGCGCTTTTCGGAGGACCGATCAGAGTTGTTTTCTCGTTATATTGCAAGCCATGATAATCACTACGAGGTCAGCGACTCACTGAAATCGGCTACCAACTTCTTCAGTCACAACCTTTTCAAGTCTCCACGCGAAAGAAACAAATACGATCTGGTGCTTCTAAGAAATGTACTGATTTACTTTTCTATCGATGACCAAAAACGAGTGCTCACCAATATTCGGCGCGCGATGCGAGATGACGCGATACTGATCATTGGAGAGTCTGAGAGCATAAGCAATCTAGACTGCGGTTTTGTCGACGTCCAACCGCTGATCTACAGCACCTCACGCTCTGTTCCCGGCGCGGTCGCTGCCAGTGGATAAACTTAAAGAGGTTAATGTACATATTGGCGAAGTAAAAATCGCGAACAAGGAAACTCAGTTAAAGGCTCTTTTGGGCTCATGCGTGGGTGTTGCTCTGATCTGGCGAAAACACAAACTGTGTACGCTTACACACTGCCTTTTACCCCGCAGTCCAGAACCCACAGAGGAAATTACCGGTCGCTGGGTTGACGTCGCTATTTCTTCTTCCTTGCGATTAATGCAGGTAACCCGGGCTTACCATCGTCAGATTGAAGCTATCGTCGCTGGTGGAGGAAACATGGTGCAAAAGAAAGGTGGAAGCCAGGCTTTGGTTGGTGCATCAAATGTAGATGTGGCTAGAGAGACCCTTGAGCGCCTTCGGATTGGCATTGTTGACGAAGACGTTGGCGGCGATATGGGGCGGCGAATACTGGTTAATGGTGCAAGTCTGGAATATGAGATACAGCACATTCCACGGTCTAACGAAGTCTGAGGTTTAACCATGCAAGATCTAACACAAGATCAAATTGAGGCGATCGACGAGGTATATGGCTCTTTCATTCTTGGCGACAGTGAATTTGCTCTTCCCGCCAGCGCTATAGAAGACGTCATAAATGCACCCGAGCGCATTACTCCTCAACCCCTCGCACCTCCCTATCTGCTTGGAATAATCACTCTCCGTGGCATGACAGTACCCGTCATTGACCTAAAGATAATGTTCAACTTTACGGAAGAGCGGGTGGAGACGCCCGAAACCAGGAAGGTAGCGATTCTGGAGTACAAGAATCACCAGGTGGGACTTCTCTTCGATGAAACAGGAGAGGTTTTTCGTCGCAGTCATACGGGGTGTCAGTACTCTGCCTATACTGACGATGACCAACAAGCCGTTACTGCTGGCGCTTTTCGCTTTGCGGGAGGTAGTCGGATCATTCAATTGCTGAATGCCAGCAAGATCATCGAGCTAGATGGCATTCCATTGACTCGAGAATCTGACCAGAACAAATACAAACAAGAGCAGCTTCAGTCCCGTGGTAAGAAACGTCAGGCTATCTCCTTCCGCGTAGGCAGTACAGAGCTGGCCCTTGATATCTCTGCTATTCAAGAGATTGTTTTGGTTGAAGAGATCGAGCACCAGTCGTTAGCCAGCGGCGTCTGCATTGGTAACTACAATCTTCGCGGTCAAACAGTTCCCTTAATTAATCTGGCTTCAATACTTCACCCTGATACTGAGGTAGATATAAGCAAACTCTGTGGCTCTCGATTTCTGATTGCCAGAGCACAAGGGCAATTGTTTGGGCTTGCCGTAGATGAAATTTGCAACATCATACCTTTCTACGATGATGAAATTCTTACGTTCCCGATCATCAGTCTGCGAATTCCGGAGTTGTTTCTCGGCTGCATCCATACGCCCAAAGACGAGGATGTCTTTCTCGTGGATATCAATCGCCTGCTGTCCGAAGACGAAGTACGCGAAGCGACCCGCGGCTATAGTGATCTGTTTAGTAAACCTGGCAAGGATTCTTCCAGCAGAAAAGACAACTATAGCGGCAATGCGGAGACCTTCCTGACTTTCCACATAGACAAACTCTATGCTGTTCGAATTCTGGACATCATAGAAGTTGTGAACTACCCCGAAGAGCTGTTGCGCCCACCGATGCTTGATTCCTCCTTTGATGGCGTACTCAACCTGCGAGGCGAGCTAATCAGCATCGTCAACACCCGAAAGCTATACCAGCTAGAGCAGCCTGAAACTGCTAACCGACATGTGATTATTTTTGAGCACAACGGCAGCCGTTTTGGACTTGCCATCCAGGCTATTGAGGCGATTTCCCACGTTTACCCCGATGAGCGTCAGGAACTGCCCAAAGTACTGCTGGATCAACAATCTTTAATTACTGCAGATGTGAAAGAAGTCATCTTCCGCGGAACATCCAACGATTCCACCACACGGGATCTCTCGATTCTTGACATGACCGCTGTGGCACAACGCATCGCTCCTGGAGTTACCAACACAAACGGTCCAGATGAGCCAGATGAGCCAGATGTGAAAGAACGTGCGGCTTAAAACCTGTGGAAGACGCCGTTCGGTACTACTTGATACTACTACCTGGTACTAAGCAGACGTAGCAGACTTGGCCCAGCTTTTTGCATCATCGGATGCAACCCAATATAAGGCATTGCGAATCAGGGTACGATAGTCGGGGTTATCAAACGCAACAGGTCCATCGCCAACGTCAGAAACAACAATCGGTGAGTTACCTGCCGCGTTAGCCCAGACGATGAGATCACTGCCCGGAGGATGATTCCAGCTGGCTTGCTCTTCAGCGCTTGCCAGCGGTGGTGCAGTGAAGTTATCCGCTGTGAACTCGTAGTCGCCACGCAACAAAGGCAGGACGTTTGGGCCGTACAAGTCAGTTTTCAAATACAGTTCATCGGTAATGTCGAATCCATTCGAAAGACCTTCGAGCACCGGGTGGGTGCCTTGTGGTACTAACCTAATAGTGGCATTTGGATGCGGACCATGACCGCCGCGATATCCTGATCCAGAAACCTGTTGGCCCTGCAATTCGCCGGCGGAGAGCATAAAAGAACTGCCACTGATCTGGCGCCAAAGAGGCCAGTTTGCCCAGCTTACTGTCGCATGGTTCACAAGAACCAGGCCTGTCCCCTTCTGCAACAACAATTCGATGGCTGAAGCGTAATCTGCAGATGGCGCGCCTGACCCACCGGAGCGATCGTGAGGTAGATCCATACCGGGGATTCCGCACATGTCATAGAAGAACACCGCATCGTAGTCATCTGCGGAGTTGGCAATAACTGCAGTTGCTGCTGGTTGCTCCACCAGAGTCATCTCTACGCCATCCAGAGCTGCAAACATGGCAATGAACGAGTCGTGATCGTAATCATGCCCTTTACTCACTACGAGCACATTAAGGGTCACGGGGCACCTTTGAAGTGCAAGTTTAACTCCAGAGTGCCAAGCATTATTCCGGGTTGATGGCGGAAACTGTTGTCGTCGGCATAGCGCACGCCAGAAAAAGCATCCATTAAACACTCCCAGGCGATAACCTGCTCAATTCGTGACAACTGCGCGCCAGGGCAAACTCTTGGCCCCTGGGAGAACACCAAGTGACGAGTCACTGCCTTGCGTTCCACGTTCAGATCAAAAGGGCACTCCCACTCTTCAGGGTCAACATTGCCCGCAGCCCAGCGAAGGTGCAGAAGAGACCCTTTAGGTACGGTAACGCCCTGAAAGACTTCGTCTTGCGTAGTAACTCGCGTCGACAAACCCTGGGTTGGAGAGCGTAGACGCATCCCTTCTTCGGTGAAGCCCCGCAGCAGTTTTCGATCTGCATCAAGCTTTGCCCAGGTATCCGGATTTTCACACAGTAATTGGGCTTGCTCGGCAATCGCGTATTGAGTGGTCTCCAGGCCTCCAATCATCATCGCGTAGACAATGCCATTGATCTCAATGTCAGAGAGCTTGCGATCCAACGCGCTGTAGGTGACCTGGGTGAGGAAGCTGATCATGTCATCGCAGGGTTGTTTACGCTTCGCGGTGATCGCCTCCGCCGTATAGGCCTGAAATTCCTTAAGTGCTTCAAACTGTTCCACCAGTTGCGACTCGGTCATTTCGTTGCGATGGCCCTTGCCATAAACAAACGCAGCAACCTGAGCATTACCCCAGGCTTCCAATCGTGGAATGTCTTCCAGTGGAAAACCCAGAATATTTGCCATCACAATCTGCGGTAGCGGGCGAGCAAAGTCTCGAACAAAATCCACCGCTTCGCCCGCTCGTGCACGCTCAGCAAACCCATCGATTAGTCCGAGTGCTGCGTCACGAATCATTCCTTCGTTCCGTGAGGCTCCCGGACCCACCCAGGGATCGGTCAATTCCTGCCGGTGTGCACGCCACAGTGCGTTGTCCGGGCGCAGACTGTTCATCGACACCATCATGGCATTAACAAACTCCTGCTCTTCCAGGGACTTGTCTGGCTCTTTAAACTGCTCAAGCGCCAGAAACAGTGTTGGCATATAGCGTTCAGGATCCTTAACCACCCGAGAGATATCCTCGTACTTGGTCAGAATATAGCCGTCACTGTCGGGCCCGTAGCCCTCCCCCGGAATGCACTTCACCGGTGCCTCGTCGTGCAGGATGGGATAGGCGTCGTACCAATGCTCCTGGGCACCATCGCTGAACAAGTCAACGTCATCGAGACCAACCGGACACCGCATGGGTCCTGCAAAGTGATTAGGGGTTTTACTGCTCATATCGATTACTACTGGAAGTTAATACCAAACTCAATGCCCCACTGACGGGGAGCGCCATACTGCGTGAAGTTCCAAAGCGCACCTACGGAATTTGCTGATACCCGATACTCTTCGTTGCTCAGATTTTTGCCATACGCCGTGACATGCCAGCGATCTTCTGGATCGAAGTAGGTGATATTGGCGTTGATCAGGGTACGGGATTCGATCTGCGTGAACGTCGGATGACGCGCAATACCTTGGGCTGCGGCATTGGGATCAAACGGGCTTGTTTCCGCCTCATCCTGATAGTGCACTCCAGCGGTCCAAACCAGTGTGCCATAGTCGCCAAGCTGCTGATCGTAGTTTGCTTCCAGACCAAGCTGCCATTCTGAAGCAAAGGGTACACTCAGATCGGTAAGATCCACTGCTGGAACATCGTCGAGGGGATCCGAATCGAAGGAAAACTCGTCGTACTCTGCATCAAGATAGCCAACGGTTGCATCAAGGCTAAACGAATCGCTGATCAACCAGGTGGTTTCAATCTCCACGCCAAAGGCATGTGATTCACCCGCATTGAGCGTGATGGTTTCCTGGCCCGGGTCGCCGTTGGGTTGGGTAAAGGCAAATACCTGATTACGCTGTAGATCTTCATAATCGGTATAGAACACGGCAGCATTCATACGCAACCGCTGATTCAGGAAATCGGCCTTGAATCCCACTTCGTAGTTGATGTTGGTTTCAGGATCAAAGTTGATACAGGTAATTGGCTGTGAACAGGTCTCAGAAAAGCCACCGGCCAAAAAACCTGTTGCTATGCTCGCGTAGATCAGCGAATCCTCAGTGGGCTTATAATCAGCCACAACACGCCAGGTTACCTCGCGCCAGGTTTCCTCGTCTTCGACAATAAGGCCGAAGGCACTTAAAGGCAGTGGTGAAGAAAGTTGATCGATCTCATCTCCGGTTATGCCTGCCCTGCTGACTGCATCAGATCGCAGATCACGAGCACAGTTTGTGATGGGGTCAAAGGGCGCGGCCGGGTCTGCAAGCACTGCATCCCTTGCGTCTGTAAACTCGTTACAAGGGCCACCATCACCAATGAGCGGGCTGAAAAACTCCTTATTGTCTCTGGTGTGCCGTATACCGGCCGAGATGCTCAATCGATCATTAACGTTATAGGTACCGTCGAGATAGAACGCCGTTGACTCTCGATCCTGTTCCACCACATTGACCGTAGGATCTCCGGTGAGGTTGCGCAGGTCCAGGTTAATGAAGCCTCGTTCGTCCAGGAATGACCCTGTTGCGGCGTTAAATGTCGGAATGATCGAGGTCAAACCGACTGTGGCGTAAGAAATGAAATCCAGATTGTCGCTATTAAAAATACCACCTACAACAAAATTCAGCGGTCCGTCAAAGTTGGAGACCAGTCGGAGTTCCTGTTGAAATTGTTCGCGTTGCAGGTTGCGCGTGGCGTCGAAGAGCGAGAGGAACGCTTCACCGGTGTAGGTACTGGGCAATATCTCTTGCTGCTCACGGTAGCCCGTTACAGACTTCAACGTGAATCGATCAAGATTCAGAGTTTGATTCAGGTAAAATCCGTCGATGTCGACGCGGTGCCCATCGCGGATATTAATGCCGTTACCCTGGTTGGTCACACCAGTGCTGAAGGGATCGTTATTGCCCGCTTGAGCAATACCGGGGAAGCCAAGCGCATCAAACAAAAATCCTTCGCCAAATGGGGTTTCGTTCACGCCGGGAGGCGAATCTGAGCGATCCCGCACCAGCTCCCAGATACCGTAGGCCTCGTAGTTGTCGTTTGGGGTCCACAATATTTTGGTTTTGGCTGCAACCACTTCTTTACCGCCGAGGCGTCCGCCATCGCCAACGGTGCTTGTATCCAGTTCGGGTGGCAAATTCGCTGGATCCACACCAAAGGCCGCCAATATAGGCGCATTGGGGAAATCTGCTGTGTCTTTATCGTTCCTGTAAAAGCCTTCTTCTCGCGTATATGACCCCGCAAATCGCAACCCCAGCGTGCCCTCGATCAGCGGCAAATCTACAGCCACCTGCGCTTTACCCGTACTGGCCCCGCCATCATAACCACCGCCCGTAAGCTGGATGTTCGCACTAGCCTGGTCTAGATCAGGTCGCTTGGAGGTAATCGATATAACGCCACCGGTGCTGTTCTTGCCAAACAGCGTCCCTTGAGGGCCGCGATATATCTCAACCTGCTCCAGATCAAAGAGCTCTACAAATTGGGTCTGAACATGACTAAGTGCAAACTCGTCGATGAGGATACCCACACTTGGGTCCTGGGTTGTGAGAATCGAGATGGTACCCGTACCACGGATACCCCCGGCAAGCGCGTTAAAGCCTGTCTGCAGGGTTAAATTCACGTTCGGTGCCAGGTCGCCAATGGCGCGAATGTCGTTACCAAAAGTCTTGCCAATTTTCTCGGCAGTCAGGGTTGAGATGGCGATGGGGGTATCTTGCTGAGAGGTATCGCGCTTCGTGCCGGTAACGACAATTTCTTCAAGCGTGCGCTCTTCATCAGCGGCCCAAACCAGATTACAGCCAGCGAAAACGACCAAACAACCAAGCAGCCGCGACAGAGCGCGCCTCCCCGGTACTTTTTGGACGAACGGTTCATTGAACTTTAGACAGCCAATCATAGTGAATTCCCTCTTTTCACAGTGAGTCACAGTAAGTATGTGATGCTGTAAGCCCGACGTCGTGATCCCTGGCACGCACGCTACTATGGAACCACATTAACTCGAGATGCCCGACTTCTCTCCAAGCCTGGCTCCGCTAGTGGTTCGAATAACGCATGCAACCGACTACTCGAATCCCCATGAGTCGGACACAACGAGAATCATGTTGCTCTGAAAAAAAAGAAAAATCAAACCTTGGCCCGTTGCGGGTTTCTAACCTTGATTAACTGAGCGGAATCAGACTGCGGACGTCCGTCCGGCGGGAAACTCTGGGGTGAAATCTTCGCTCACGTGACGTTCCGGCCAGAGAAACTGCAAGCTGCAGCGAGAGATTAGCCACCGATCACTAACCAGCTCGTATTCTTCATCATAAACTCCAAACCAGAGAATGGGATTTTCCTCTTTTGGCGTCGAGGTAACGACGTCGATCAGATACGAACGACCAACCGCGTGAGCGTCAGAAGTAAGTTCAACCCAGTGGTTGTTACTGTTATGCATGGAGTGAAACAACTCAGCGCTATCGCCGCTGAATACATCTTTGTAGTTGCTGCGAATCGTTTCCCGGCCCCGCCACTCACCATACGGACCAAACTCGCATAGTGCCTGTTCAGTAAAGAGATCAGCGAGTCCATCGATATTCTGGTGATCCATGTACTGTGAATACAGTAAGCGGGTTTTTCGAATATCTTCAATCTTTAGAAGACTGCGTAAACGAAATATTTCGTCGTCGGTCAGTGGAGGTTGCGTAGCCATAGTTAATCCCTCTAATTTTTACAGCGATGGATCGTTCAAGCGGCTTCTTGTGATACCACGACGAGCATCGCGCCGGTCGAGTGCTGCGCGTAGTCGCTCAAGGCGCTCGGAGTTTATTGGGTAGCGCCACAATACCAGGACCGCAGCCGCGTAAAAAAGCCAAGGAGGCAATACGTATATCAAGGACAACGCTCGCAACTCTTCAGGACCATTGGTCCCACTGGGGTCAAAGCCTGATAACTCCAGGGCTTGCAACGCTACAAGCAAGGACAGCGCAATAACAATTTTTTGCCCCAGCGACCAGACCGCGATATAGGCACCGGACAGGTTCTCACCCGAACGGCGCGCGGCAATTTCGATAACATCGGCTTTCATCGACATCGATAGCGCACCAAAATTTCCTCCGGCAATACCATAGAAACTCAATATCACAAAAAACCAGAATAGATCTCCGGCACCCAGCAACAGAAAACAAGGAGTAACAAACACAAACAACACGCCTCCCGCCATCCATGTTTCTTTCTTTCCATAACGCGCGGCGATCTTTATCCACAGCGGTAGAGCCAGTACATTTGCAAAATAATAGCCGAGCAAAATAGCTTGGGTCTGCCCTTCTGCATCCACCACAAAGCTCGCGAATAGCATAAAGGTTGCCGAACCCCAACCAGTGCCCAGCGACATCAGCATGAAGGCAAAGAACAACAGCATAAACGACCCATTGCTGAACATACTTCGCGCATGACTGAGAAACGGCTTATGCACCACGCCGTAATAGTTGGGCTCGGGAACGCGCCACAAGGTAAGCGTCATAATCAATGGCAGAAGCACCAACACCATGCCTCCTATGATCGTTAACCCCTCACGAGGTGTTGCTCCGTAACCGAGGAATTGCCCGGAAAGCACTGGAATGGCGAGTACGCTCACGTTGCCCAGAAAGCCAAACAACTGACGCCAGCCGGTGATGAGCGTGCGTTCGTTATAGTCCTGCGATAACTCAGCACCCCAGGCGTAGTAGGGAATGTTAACCATGGTCCAGCCAAGCCACAGCAATACAGCCCAGATCAGTAGATAGCCATTCCCCACTCCCGCTGGCGGGTTAAACAACATGTAGGCAGAACACATCAGGATTAAACTACCTACGACTATCCAGGGCTTCCGACGGCCGAGTCGAGTCTGGGTTTTGTCGCTAAAGTAGCCGATGAGGGGGTCTGTAATGACATCCGATAACCGGGCAACGAACAGAATCGTGCCAACATCCCCAAGTGACAGACCCATGTCTCGCGAATAGACAAAGGGCAGGTACAGTACAACCGGAATACTCGCCAGGTACACAGCGTACTCAGGCAGCGCATAGAGAATAAGTGATGATTTCTTTAAGGCCATCGCGTGGTTGAAATCTATCTTCGACTTAAGGCTTCACTAAACTTTGCATCAGGTACAATTCACCGCCAAATCAGATTCACCGCTAAATTAGATCACAACAGCCAAATCGTGGAGAACGCTTATGAACTACAAGCCGACTCATCATAGAGCACTGCTACTTCTGGTGACAATTACAGTCGCTATCGCGGGATGCTCGGGGCCTGTGTGGCAGTTTCCTGGGGGCGCGCTGCAAGGCAAAGAGCAACATTTGCAATTCGCAAAGATTCCCAGCACCGGCGGACTGTTACAACTAGAGACCAACCCGGAAGACCCATACTCCGTCAACCTGGGCTTTGTGGTTATCGACGGCACTGTGTACCTCGACCCAACCCAGTCGCGGACCTGGTATCAAAACATCAGGAAGAACCCGAAGGTACGAATTCGCTTTGAGGATGCAGATTTCATTCATCCAGCGCTCGCTTCGGTAGAAAGTAACCCCGCTATCCTCAGCCAATTTGAAGCGGATCGAATCGTTTTGCGGCTGATGCCCATGCCCTAGAAAGGCTGTTTGTCGACCTCGATCAGTGAATTCAGCCCCGTTTTGCGTTAGCTTCCGTATGAATCCTTGATAAATGAGGTTTGCCAATGAAAATCGGTGACGTCGCCAAAGCCTGCGATCTATCCACCAAAACCTTGCGTTATTACGAGGAGATTGGCCTGATTACTGCTGAGCGAACCGACAACGGATATCGGCTGTATTCCGCTAAACAAGTGGAGCAACTGAGATTCATCTCTCGAGCACGCGCACTTGGCTTTGGTTTGGAATCCTGCCGCGGCCTACTCCAATTGCAAGAAGACGGCACCCGGGCAAGCAGTGACGTAAAGCAGTTAGCCATCGAACACTTGAAACAGATCAAAGAGAAAATTAATGAGCTAGAAGTGATGCATACTCGGCTCAGTCAACTCGTCGACGCCTGTCAGGGTGATAACGATCCTGACTGCCCCATTCTCGATGACCTGGCAGAGGCTTAGCAGCTAACTGAATCCCTCAAACCACTGCCATATCGGCAGTGCGGCGTAGGCGGCAATCCAGCCAACCAACCAGACTACAACGGATGCCCTCCACAGCCGGGTATTCCAGTAGTGGGCGCGCTCACACTCCTGCATAAGTTGGGGGTCTGTCGGGCATGCACGCCCTGGCCGAAACAATGCCCAACCACCAATAGCCAGTGCGACAAAACTGCCAGCAAACAACCAACCTTTGTTTACAGCCAGCACGCCAAGGAAGGGTAGATTGGCAAATAGTGCAGCGGATACTGAGCCCAATCCAAGGGTAACGAGTGCAATGGGCAGCGCACAGCAGATCAACGTAGCTGAGGAACCAAATAAAACCAGCCAACCCCAACGGCTGCGATCAAGCCCGCTGACTTTAGGTTTGTTCACTTTTGTTCCTCTTGTTTATTGCTGCGAGCAGCCGTCACGCTGAGTGAATGATCGATAGGTGAACCCCTTGCGAGCAAACAGCTTTTTCAGCTGCTGCTCAGTGAATGTCACTTGCTCATCAACACAGACCATGATCACTCCGCGCTCAAGGTCCGCCGTCACCTGATGCACGCCAACAATTTTCTCGAGCTCACGACGCGAGGTGGCCACACAAAATGGGCAGACCATGCCATCAACCCGAATATCGTATTGGCGCAACTGAGCCTCCGAGGGCGACTCTGCATGGACGATACCTGCATGAAAGACAAAGGCACCAAAGAACAAGGCGCCAATTAGCAGGTATTTGAACCAAAATCTCTCAGATGACTTTTGCACCTTATTCAAACCTTTTTCTAAAAGTTAAGTCGAATGCTGGCAAGCACGCTGTAATCTGCTCTGAGCGCATCCTGATCGAGATCTGTTGCCACCGGTAGCCTAACCGCAAGATCAGCGATAAAACGCTGCCGAACGTACTGTATGCCAGGGCTCAAGAACCATTGCCAACCCCCATCTTCAAGCCGACCATCTGTGCTGCTGGATTGGTCCTGATAAATCACGCCAGATTCGATCACCGCATACACAAACCCACGGGTATGCTCCGTGGGTTGCTTGGGCCAGGCCCGATATTGCAACGACAGATCAAAGCTGCCGCGATGGCCAGCACGATTGCCACCGTTCGACCCATTCAGCTCCCAGGCAATTTGAGTATCGATGATGCGTTTTGTTGTGGCAGAGGTCAGCACCACCCCAAGTAACGCATCAGTTGAATCATCGCCTAGCAGATCATCTGTGGCACTGGGTAATCGCACTCCAGCAAAGGGCGCTAGCCGTAAGGTGGCGCCGGCGGCGTCACGCCTCAAAACTTCATACCGGGCAAAAACACTGGCATCACCGAGGCCAAAGTCGCGTCCCGCGTCGTTGTCGAATTCAACACGGGTCAGTGGCAGCACACCAAACACAGCAAGCTTCGGCGTCACCCCGTAACCCAGTACGGTATTAAGGGATTGCTGGGTAACTACTCCGAGATCGCGCACGACCAACTGTTCTCGCAGGATCACCTCGCCCTGGCTCACCGGCAGAGCCGTATTGAAGGTAATTGCCGCAGCACCGGCTTTCGGCCCCGTTAAAA
>CAZWMD010000034.1:30735-34048 GCA_964634815.1 uncultured Pseudomonadales bacterium
GGCAGAGCCGTATTGAAGGTAATTGCCGCAGCACCGGCTTTCGGCCCCGTTAAAATCAGGAAGAGTAGAAGCAGCACCACCAAAAACCGTGATGCTCGGACCTCAGACATTGACTCCGGCACTGAATCTACCCAGCAGGGACTATCGGTAGGCCGTTGCGTGCAAGCCTGGTTTTTCTGATTGAATTCATCCATTAAACGAGCATAAACCTTCCAGTAACAGGAAGGTCAATCGCCTGGAAAAATCCAACACCACCACTTCAGTGAAGGTCATAACCATTAAATGTAAATCTAAATAGGAATTGTTATCATTTAAAGATACAATACGGTTAACAGCTACCACCTACGCATTACCGGAGCCTATTTTGAAGAAGCGACCATTTTGTAGTTTGAGATGGATCGGCGCGGGCGCACTGCCACTGGTAGCTTTGTGTCCAGCCGCCACAGCCCAGGTTTCAGACACCTCCGAGATTACGGAAGAGATTGTTGTCGTTGGGGAATATCTCAACAGCGCCCAGGTGAATTCCGTAAAAACCCCGACCCCGGTGCTTAACGTCCCACAAAGCCTGACCATCATCAGTGCGGACCAGATTGACGAACAGGCATTCAACAGCATCGCTGACATCATTGAGTACACACCCGGTGTGAACAATTCCCAGGGAGAAGGCCACCGGGATTCGATCGTCTTTCGAGGCGTTCGCTCTACTGCCGACTTTTATGTCGATGGCGCAAGAGACGATGTTCAGTACTACCGTCCTTTATACAACCTGGAACAGATCGAGATATTGCGTGGCCCTAACGCACTGCTGTTTGGTCGCGGCGGCACCGGTGGCATCCTGAACCGAGTGACAAAAAAAGCCCAGATCGGCGAGAACTTTACTGGCTTGAGCGCCGGTGCTGGCACTTTTGGTGATTACAGTGTTGAGGTGGATACCAACATCCAGGCCGGAGACAGGTCTGCAATCCGCATTAACGCTTTCTACGAGAATTTAGACAATCATCGTGATTTTTTTGATGGCGAACGGCTTGGCGTTAATCCAACCGCCCGTTTCCAGTTAGCACCCCAAACCACACTTGATGTTTCCTGGGAATACATCGATCACGAGCGTTTTATCGATCGCGGCGTTCCAACAAACGAAAGTGGTGATCCAATAGATGCCTTTGAAGATACAGTTTTTGGTGATGCATCGGACAACTTCACTTCTCTGGATGCAAACGTACTGCGCGCAGCAATTCAGCATTCATTTTCGGACCAATTGAAAGGCAACGTCAGCGCGTTCTACGGGGACTATGAAAAAACCTACCAGAACTACTTCGCGTCGGACTTTGTTTCAGCCAGCGAGTCAGCCAGTGGCTTCGATCAGATCGAGATAGACGGTTATGTAGACAACACCGAGCGGGAAACCTTCAACCTGTCGGCAAACCTCGTTGGCGAATACGACCTTGGGTCGACCAGGCACACCTTCGTTGCTGGCGCGGAGTATATCGATACCTCGTCAGACCAGGACCGGTTTAACACCCTATGGGACGTTAACGGCGATGATCAGCTGTTTGTCGACGTTGTGGATGGCCAGTTCAACCTTAGAAATGGCGTCGTCACTGACGTGAACGGCGGAGTCATTGCAACAAACACCGGCTTTGGCATCAACGGTTTTGGCGATGGCTTCGGCGCTGACTTCAATACTCCTGGCACCGATATCAACGATAGAACCTTTGTAGACGTTGAAACCCTGTCGTTCTACCTGCAAGACGATATCGCAATCACCGAGAAATTCCATGTGATACTTGGCGCACGCTTTGATCGGTTTGATATCAACGTCAACAACGTTGATCCCGGAGCTGGCTCAAACGCGGGTCTTCGCTCACGTGAAGACAATGAAGTGTCGCCACGCGCGGGATTGATCTACAAACCCAGAGAGAATATTTCAGCGTACTTCAGCTACAGCGAGTCTTTCTTGCCGCGCAGTGGCGAACAGTTTGCCAACATCAACGGCGACAACGACGACTTTGAGCCAGACGTTTTTGAGAATATTGAATTTGGTCTGAAATGGGACATCACGCCTACTCTAAGCCTTACCGCCGCCTACTTCGAAAATGATCAAACCAGCGCTGCCAGAAGTGATGTCGACGATGGGACTTTCGACATTCGTGGTCTGGAGATAGACGGTTTTGAGCTGCAATTAAAGGGGCAACTTACCGAGCAAATTCGCATCGTTGCGGGCTACAGTAATCTGGATGGCGTGACTGACAACGGCGCAGAGCTGCCTCGTGAATTGCCTGAAAACACTTTTTCGGCCTGGGCAAATTATGATGTAAACCAATACTTCGGTTTTGGCTTAGGCGTAACCTACCAGGACGAGTCTTTCACATCTGATTTTGATATCGGCGACGATCGAAGCATCGAACCAACGTTACCAAGCTACACCAGAATAGACGCAGCGGCTTACTACAATATCTCTGACAAAGTGCGCTTGCAGCTCAATGTGGAAAACCTGACAGATGAGCTGTACTACCCGAACTCGCATACGGATTTCAATGTCACAGTAGGCCAGTCAATCAACGCACGTCTGTCGTTACTGGCTAAGTTCTAATCTTCCACTGAGGGCGATGCGGCAAAGAGCAATGCCGTAAAGAGCAATGCCGTAAAGAGCAATGGGCCTGATATCGTTATATCATTAGACATAATAGGCCCTTTAACTTTTTGCGAGCAAAGCCAGCATGAGCGACAGCGCAGACGCTAACTACGCCCAGGTTTACGGAAACAAAATCGGCTTCGGTGAGCGACCGGCATTGATTCTGGTTGATTTTGTTGCCGCCTACTTCGACAAGTCCTGCGATCTCTATGCTGACGTGGATCAGGCACTTGCTGCAGCCATTCGGGTGCTTGGCCACGCCCGACAGGCGGGTATTCCCGTGATCTACACCAATGTTGTCTACCACAGCTCCGGTATGAACGGCGGCCGGTTTTATGAAAAAGCCAAACCCCTGCGCCACTTTCTTTCTGGCTCCCCCCTGGGTGCCTGGGCGGAGGGTTTGCAACCAACAGAAAATGAGCTTGTGGTGTCCAAACAGTACCCCAGTGCGTTCTTCGGAACCTCGCTGGCCTCAACGCTGAATTCCCTGGGCGTGGACAGCACCATCATCACCGGACTAACTACCAGTGGTTGCGTCAGGGCGACTTGCGTCGACGCCTGCTCACACGGCTTCATTCCCATAGTAGTGGAACAAGCCTGTGGCGATCGGCACGAGGCCCCCCATCAGGCAAACCTGTTTGATATGAATGCCAAGTACGCCGATGTGGTGAGCGAAGCTCA
>CAZWMD010000034.1:34148-45477 GCA_964634815.1 uncultured Pseudomonadales bacterium
AGGCAAACCTGTTTGATATGAATGCCAAGTACGCCGATGTGGTGAGCGAAGCTCACATCACCAACTATCTCACGCAACTGGCTGACCCAACCAGCTCATCGAACTAAGAGAGCCTAGGGGTTAAAGCTTGGAGAGACTGGTGCTGGTAAGTGAGTTTGTTCCAGGCACAGTGCTTTGATCTCTTCAATGGTTCCACCACGGTCGAACAGTTGCGTGTCACCCCTGGATTGGGACATTTCTGCCCGCAACGCGGTGGTCGCCGCTGAATCGATCTTTAACGACGCATCATCAAGACTTCCCTCAATGACCACACCATAGTCACGCGCTCCGGCAACGCTAACGAGCTGCCGACGCACATCGGTCAAGACGAGTTCCGGATCACGCAGCAGAGGATCGCCCCAACCGCCACCACCCCAGGTATTGAAGTGCAGGCAATCGCCTTTGTGCACCACAATATCGTCACACTTTGCTGGCAGCCATTCTTCGCTACCGTCGCTACGCACCAGCAATTTGGTCGAACGCTGTCCGGGCTGACCACCCTTAACACCCCAGGGATAGGTCAACCATCGGTCGTCGTGTATGGCAATCTTGCCATCACACAAAAACTCATACTCAACATTCAAACCATTGCCGCCACGATGCAGTCCAGCACCGCCTGAATCCGCAATCGTTACGTAGGTGTTTATTCTGAGTGGGAAATAGGCCTCAACAAACTCGTTGGGAACGTTAGTGAAACCGGGCCAAAGGGAGTGGCCATCAGGACCGTCACCAATCGGTCTGCCCGGTATTCCACCAAATCCTATCTGAAACAGCTGGAACCACTCGCCCTTATCGTCGTAACCAGAATAAAACAGATGAGGACTGTCAGAGAAACCCGCAGCACTCAATACGTCTGGGGCGCTCTGTCCAAACAGCGCGCCCAGTACATCAAAGATTCGACCCAGGGCATGGGTGCGACCAGACAAGGCTGCCGGGTATTTGGGTTTCAGCAGACACCCGTCAGGAATTCGCACCTCAACAAGGTCGTAAAACCCATCGTTAAAGACAATCTGCGGATCAACCACGTTAATCGTGAAGGAACCAAAAAACATCTTGAACATTTCTTCGTTCAGATAGAAGTTCACAGAGCTCTTGGCTTGGGGGTCTGTGCCATCAAAGTCGAAGATCGCAAGGTCACCCTCGCGCCACATCGTACACTTTATCTTGTAGGGCCCCATGCCCACGCCGTCATCACAGATATAGTCTTCAAAAACACAGGGCTCGCCTTCGGGCACCATCATGTGGATGATGGCTTTCATCGCAATCAGGTTACGATCCAGCATAATGCCCAGCGTGGTATCGAACACATCATCGCCAAATCTTTCGGCTAACTCATCACACCGTTTCGCTGCCGTGCGGCAGGAAGCAATCAACGCGTTCAGATCAAAACGATTCCATTGGGGCGTTCTTACATTACGCAAAATTAGCTCAAGGATTTCTTCCTGCAGCACACCCTTCTTGTAGATCTTGGTTGGCGGAATCTGCAAGCCTTCCTGAAAGATGGTTTCTGCCTTAATGGGGATACTGCCCGGCACCATGCCACCGTTATCCGACATATGCCCAAACATCGCACTCCAGGCCAGCATGCGTCCATTTCGAAAGATGGGGACTAACACAATCCAATCAGGCAAATGACTAACTGCTGCGTTGCACAGGTAAGGATCGTTGGTGATGATGATATCGCCATCTTCGATCTCACCCTCATAGGCTTCCAGAAAACCGTGAATGAAGGAGCCAAACTGGCCAACCACCATTTTCCCTTCTCGATTGGCAATCATTGGAAAGCAGTCGCCCTGCTCACGAATGCCGGGGCTCATCGCCGTACGAAACAGCACAGCATCCATCTCTTCGCGAGCATTCGACAGAGCATTTTCAATGATGTCTACGGTAACCGCGTCAACCTCAACCTTATTGAATGGCGACGAATTCGTTTCGAGTAATTTTGCAGCCATTATTAGCCTCCTGTGACCTTTTCGTCTTCGTCGTCTATTTGGCGTTGGACGCCGCAACTGGGTTGATCAACAGATTCCCGACCTTATCTGTATGAGCTACAAACCCCGGCAGTATGACCGTGGTGGAATCCATCTCATTAACAATCGCGGGCCCAGGTACCTCAACATCGGTAGCCAGACCTGTGCGGTCGTAGATGACTGCCTTGTGGGTCTCGCCTTCGTAGAAAAACTGCGTATCAGCCAGTTTTGCACTGGCCAGGTCCCCACCAGCTTTTGCATGGCGCAGTTCGGGAATCGGATCGTTCTTGGCGTATACAATTGCCCGCAACATCACCAACTCGTGACCTTCATCCAGAGCAAAGGTAAACAGCTGTGTGTGCTCTTTATCAAAAGCCTCAATGAACAAGGCAAGTCCCTGATCTTTGAGTTGTTGCTCATCAAAATCGATGGTCAGTTGAAACGCCTGGCCGATATAGCGCAGATCAACCTGAAAGCTCACCACTAGATCTTCGGCAGGAATGCCATCAGCCAGGAGTGATTCAGCAGCCCGGGTTTGCAGCGTTTTTAACTCAGCTTGCAGAGCTGGCAGGGACACATCTTTCACCATCTGCACATAGGTTCGCGAGGCCTCATCCTGAACTCGCGTGGTTGCATCCCCGTAGGCGCAAAGAACTCCAGGTCCCGGTGGCACAATAACTGGCCAGGCGCCCGTGAGTTGCCCTAGCGCATTTGCATGCAAAGGCCCCGCCCCACCAAAACCTACCAGGGCAAAATCACGCGGGTCAAAGCCCTGCTCAACAGACACAACGCGTAACGCACCAAACATCGCTTCATTTGCGATCTTAATGATGCCTTCAGCGGCTTCCATTAGGCCAATACCCATCGCATCAGCAATAGTTTGTACAGCCTCTACCGCAGCGTCACGATCAATGCGCATCTCGCCACCTAACTGAACATCGCTCGGCAAGTAGCCCAGTACCACATTGGCATCACACACGGTTGGTAGCTTGCCACCTTTCATATAAGCCGCGGGACCTGGCTCGGCACCTGCCGATTCTGGCCCCACACGCAGTGCTTTTGTAAGCTCTGGAACAAAGGCAATGGAGCCACCACCCGCGCCTACGGTACGTACATCTACCGAGGGTGAACGGACCGTCACATCACCTACTCTGGTTTCCCGTCGAATTCGCGCCTTGGCGTTTTGGATCAATGCAACATCCGTTGAGGTTCCGCCCATATCGAACGTCAGCACATTGTTGTAACCACCGCGTGCGCAAAAGAAAATCGCACCTGTCACGCCGCCGGCAGGTCCTGAAAGTAGCAGGTTAACGGGGTTTTCTGCCGCGCTGCGACCAGACGCCAGGCCACCATCTGAGCGCAGGATAGACAATAGCGTGTCTTCGCCCATCCGCTGCTCCAGCGCGCCCTGTAAATTTGTTATGTACCTAGCAACCTCAGGCCGGACGTATGAGTTCACAACTGTTGTTTCAGTGCGTTCATACTCCTGCATCTCTGGCACAACGTCGCTTGAAATTGAGATTGGGATATCGCTGAAAATCTCTGCGGCCACAGCCTTTACACGCTGCTCATGCTCGCCATTGAGGTAGGCATTCACCAGGCAAATAGTTAACGCCTCTACTTCACCAGTGGCACGCAACCGCTTGAGGTCCGCCCGCAGTTCCCCTTCATCAAGGTCTTTAACAACAGCACCATCTGCACCAATTCGTTCATTGGCCTCAATGGTTAGCTCTAAAGGCGCAAGCAAGGGCTTTTTCATATAGCTCACCCAGCCGCCCAATCCTCCTGGGCAGAAAGATCGCGCGACCTGCAGAACCTGTTTGAAACCCCGGGTCGTCACCAGCCCGACTTTTGAACCTTTACCCGTTAGCACCGCATTAGTAGCAATTGTGGTGCCATGCATCACCCGCGTAATGCTCTCAAGCTCAATACCAGATTGCTCTGCAATCCGGTCCACACCGTTCAATACGCCAACCGAGGGGTCGAGCGGGGTTGACGGTACTTTTGCAGAGTGGGTTTGACCGGTCTCCTCGTTGATCAACAGGAGGTCGGTAAAGGTTCCGCCCACATCAACGCCTAATCGATGGTTCATGTCGCTTCCTCTCAACGGCTGACAAATCGCGCGGTTTCGCCTTTCTCTACCTGGCGTTTCATCCAGGTTGATGCATTACCGCCTGTAGAAGTTTGTGTGAGTTGCCCCACCAAATCCGCCGCATCCAGAAGTGCTGGCAAATCGATACCTGTAGTCATGCCCATCTGATGCAGCATAAGCACAACATCTTCCGTCGCCACATTGCCAGAAGCGCCAGGGGCAAACGGACAACCGCCAAGTCCACCAACCGAGGCATCAAATTTTCGGACGCCACACTCAAGGGCTGCGTAGACATCAGCCACGCCAAAGCCTCGCGTATCGTGAAAATGACAACCAAAGGTTGACGCTCCAAATTCACCAACGAGTCGAGTCAACAGAGATTTCACACTGGCAGGATCAGCGGCACCAATCGTGTCAGCCAACACAATCTCTTGAGCACCTGCATCAATACATCGACGCACAAGTGACTCAACAGCAACCTCATCAACAACGCCTTCAAACGGGCATTCCCAGGCTGTAGCCACACACATGATGGTTTTCTTGCCGTCCGTTTTACCCGCAGCGATGAGGTCTGCACAGATATCCAGCGACTGCTGCACCGACATGTTGACGTTCTTCTGATTCATAGTTTCAGACGCCGCCATTACCAACAGCACCGTCTCCACCCCGGCGCGAAGGGCGATGTCATATCCCCGACGATTCGGGATCAGCACGCTGTAGCTGGCAGCACCGGCAGGTAGCCCGGCAAACACTTCATCAGTACCGGCCATGGCAGGCACTGCCTTGGGCGACACAAAACTGCCAATCTCAATGTTGGTAACGCCTGCATCAAGCAAGGCACCAATATGTGCAAGCCTTTGGGCCGGAGTCAGTATCTGTGCCTGATTTTGCAAACCGTCTCTTGGACTCACATCGTTAATGGTCACAAAGTCACTGGCTGCCAGATTTACGTTACTCATGATTGGTTACCGCCCCACCCGTCTTGAGCGCTTCAATGTGGTCAGTCGAATAGTCAAGCAATTGCGCCAGCACCTCATCGGTATGCTCACCCAAAAGCGGTGCCGCGGCGAAGCTTTCTTCATTGGTACGCGAGAACTTAATCGGTGTTCCCGGACCTTTGGTCGATTTGCCATTCGCATGCTGCAAGTCAACCACCATGTTTCGGTGTAACACCTGGTCATCGGCGAGCGCTTCGCTGAATCGGTTCACAGGCGCACAAGGAATCCTCTTTTCGGTCATACCCGCCAGCCAGTGTTTGGTGGGCTGGGTAAGAAAAATCTCCTGCAAACGAGAATTGATCTCTGCTTTTGCTGCATGACGACCAGGCTGGAAATCATATTCGGGCTTGTCCAGATCTGGACATTGGACGAGTTCTTTCATCGAGTGCCAGAATTTGTCACTCACACAGGCAACCACCATATGGCCATCAGCTGTTTTAAAGCTGTTATAGGGGACATGGACAAAGTGATCGTTACCAATCGGTTCAGGATCTTCGCCGGACATAAAATACATGGTTGCCATGTAATTCAGCATCGAAATCTGGCAATCCAGCATACTGATATCTACGTGTTGACCTTGCCCGGTAACACCGGCTTCTCGCAACGCGGCAAGAATCCCCATAACCGCAAACATTCCGCCACCCAAATCTCCGATGGGAATGCCCGCACGCATGGGATGCTCTCCGTCAGCACCGGTGATCGACATACCACCACCAATGGCCTGAGCAACCTGATCGAAGGCCGGACGTCGATAGTTTGGTCCTTCAGAACCAAAGCCGGAAATCAGGCAGGTAACAATCGCCGGATTCACAACTTTCAGGCTGTCAAAATCAATACCCAGGCGCTTCGGTACATCCGCACCAAAATTGTAGATAACAGCATCAGACTTTCGCACCAGGTCATAAAAAACCTCAAGACCAGCCTGGCTTTTTAAATCGATACAAACACTCTTTTTATTGCGATTCAGAGTAATGAAATAGGCACCCATTCCGTCAATGGAATGCACCGGATCGCTGGCCAGTAAACCACGAGTCATCTCGCCAGTGGCGGGTTCGACCTTAATCATCTCGGCGCCCATATCGCCCAGGATCATCCCGGCATAGGGGCCAGATAACATATGGGTAAGATCAAGAATACGCACCCCTGCCAATGGTTTATTCAACGTGGAATCTCCTTTCTAAAACGCAGCGCTATAAATTGCGCGGTATATCGGCGACAACGGTTTCAAGCTCACACTCCGGTGGTGGTGCTTGACCTGTATTGATAGACGCTGAAAAATTCTGTGAAGCCTTTGCCTCTTGCTTAACAATATCGACAAACTCTCTAAGTGCTGCAGATCGATGACCTGATTTTCGCCATGCCATTCCACCCATCGAGACCAGGGAGCGGACCGGTGCATTGAGACGCTTTATCTGTCCCAGGCGCAGCTCCTCTTCAATCAACATGGTCGGCAAGATACTGAGATAGCTGGACCCAACAACCAGGCTCTTAATCAATCGCAGCGAGTTGGCTCGAACATGATGTACATGCTGCGGAACGGTACAGCGGTTTAAGTACTCGCGAAAGCTGTGGTTAGCATGTACCTGATCCGCGATAACCCAATTACACTGAGCAAGCTGTTGCCGGGTTAGCTGGCGAATGTTGGCCAGTGGGTGATCACTGGCGGCAACTACAACAGAATCGACCGTACAGAGCTGGGCAAATTCCAGGTCATCTGTCTCAAGAGTATCCGGGAAAAGACTCAGTACAACATCGAGCTCGCCAGAACGCAATTGCGCGCAGAGATCTTCGACAAAGCTCTCACGCAGCTTGATCTCTAGCTGGGCGCCGTCGGTCGTTAGCCGCTGTAAAGCCTTTGGCAACAGCCGTGTACTGAATGCCGGGCCCACACCGACGTTAAGGCGCCCCCGCAAGCCCTGCTGCATCGCAGTGATCTCTTGTCTCACACGCTCGGCATCACTAACCATGCATTGCGCGTACTGCAGAAGGTGCTCACCGTAGCTGGTCAGGAAGACCCCGTTAGCACGCCGTTCCAGCAGTTCGACACCAAGATCAGCTTCGAGATTTTTCAAACTGCGCGTCAGGGCCGGCTGGCTAATATTCTGGCTCGTAGCCGCCCGGCTGATGGTCCCAGCCCGGGCGATCGCAATAAACTGCTTGAGTTGCCGAATATTCATACCCGCATCCTAATCAAATTACATGTCTAATGATATATGTTTATGTTATTATCTCTTTACCCCTGAATACCAATTGTTCAGTGGCTGGCCGTCGAGAGATTGCGACAACCTGAAAACAGAGATCATCCATGGATTCCAAGCCGCTCAATACGCTGCAACAGGGCGATCACCCTGTCCTTGTCAAAGGAAACAGCGACGACCGCGCCCGCCAGGAATTTGTTAAGAGCTTAAAGACCCACATCCAGCAAAATTTGCTCCCGGCGGTGTCAGGCGCCTATTTTCAACGGGCGGTTCCTGCCTACACCAGTGAGCAGGGTCACGCCCCTGGTGATCACCGGGAGGCTCGCAGAGCCTTCGGCGAGGATCCACTGTTCAGAGCTTATCTGGCCTTGAATCGCAGCAGCCAGGAGTTGCAGTGGTTCAGCGTCATTGACCCGCTCCTTGCTGAGAGCGATACACTCGAAGAGCGCGCCGCTGCAATCAAACCCGCAGGTGGCAGCCTCTACATTGACGACAGTTTTGAGGTACCCAATTACGTATCGTCTCTGGACATCCACTGCATGCCCGGCGGCTACTGCGGCCCGAGAGAAAGCTCAACACTGCACGCCGGTGCTCTTTATGACCGCGGTGTGTACCTTTACTCCATGGGCTACATGGGGCCAAACAATGACGACATGGGACGCTCGGTTTGCAACTACCTAAGGCGCAACAATCCGGAATTCAAGCCAAGGCGCATTCTGGATCTGGGCTGCACCATCGGCCATTCGACTCTACCCTATGCAGAGTTGTTTCCTGACGCCGAGGTGCACGCCATTGATGTTTCAAAATCTTGCTTAACTTACGGACACCATCGCGCTGAGGGTATGGGACTACCGGTGCATTTCAAGCAGATGAATGCCGAGCAAACAACCTACGAGTCCGGCAGTTTCGACCTGATTGTGTCGCATATCTTGCTGCATGAAACCTCAAACAAAGCCCTGCCGCGGATCTTCAAAGAATGTCATCGATTGCTAGCCCCGGGCGGCAAGATGATCCACGCTGATCTGCCACCGTTCGAGAATATGGATGCCTATACCCAACTCATTCTCGACAACGAGACCTGGTTTAACAACGAGCCTTTCTGGAGCGCCATGCGCAATCTTGATCAGGTTCAGCTCGCGATCAACGCTGGCTTTGATGAGCACTGTGTTCGATTTGATACGGCACCCATGGCCATCATGGAATTTGCAGCCGAACAGGGTTCTTCCTACACCGAGGAGATCGCTGAAGAAGTTGCGGATCGTGAGTTCACCGCCGGAGAATATGCCCCCGGCGGTGGCTGGGAGATACTCATTGGGACCAAGCCGGAGCACAGCGCATGAACCCGAACAAGATTATCCGCGGTAAGCGCCCTGCCATTCATGACTCGCCCAGCGTGGACTATCTGATGCATATGGTAACCGTACTCGCCCAGGAACTGTCAGCGACTCGGGATCGTCTCGACACTCTAGAGCGGGTAGCTGCTGAAAAGTCTCTACTCAGCCACTCAGACATTGAAGCCTACAGCCCTAATGAGGAAACACTGGCGTTTCGCGAAGCAAACCGTCAGCAGTTTCTGGAAAATCTATTTAGCGTGATGACCCAGGAAGCCGCCGAAATCGCCACCGGCGATACTCAAGCGCGCTTCGACGAGGTAATCCACAACCTCGCAACCGACGACTAGGCGTCTCACCAGCAGCCTCTAGATAACCGCACAAACCGTTTTCAGTTCCAGGTAATTTTCCACCGCAGCCAGTCCACTCTCGCGACCCCAGCCGCTTTGTTTGAAGCCGCCTATGGGCAATGAGGCGTCGTACATCGAGTGCGCATTAATCCAAACGGTACCTGCCTGCAGATCGGCGGCGTATCGATGAGCGTGGGAGAGGTTTTCGGTCCAGACACTGGCAGCGAGGCCGTAGCTGGAATCGTTCGCCAGCAACAGAGCCTCCTCTGGCTCATCAAAGGACTGGCAACTCAAGACAGGGCCAAAAATTTCCTCGCGCATGACAGCCATATCATTTGTACAGGCGCGTAACACTGTAGGTTCTACAAAGGTGTTAGCAGGCCCACCACGACCACCACCAACCATAGCCTCAGCCCCTGCGGCGACTCCCGCGCTTATGTATTGCGAAACCTTGTCTGCCTGCCGGGAATTTACCAAGGGTCCCATCTGGGTTTTGGGATCGAGCCCATGGCCTAACACCATAGCGCGGGCCAACTCGCTGACACCTTCCAGTAGTTGATCTGCTACGCCTTGCTGGGCATACAACCGTGTGCCCGCCACACAAACCTGGCCGCCATTGAAAAACACAGCGTTTGCCACTCCAGGAATGGCAAGTTCCAGGTCCGCATCATTCATCACAATCATTGGCGATTTACCACCCAGCTCAAGGGTCACTCGCTTCAGATTCCCTTGCGCTGCATGAAGTACTTTTTTCCCGGTAGCGGTTGAACCAGTGAACGCCACCTTGTCGATGCCAGGATGCTCGGCAAGGGCTTGACCCACCTCCATCCCATACCCTGTCACTATGTTCAGCACCCCGGGAGGAAGCCCAGCCTCAATGCATAGCTCCCCCAGCCGTAACGCAGTCAGAGACGTATCTTCCGCCGGTTTCAAGATCACACAACAACCCGCACAGAGCGCCGGTGCGAGCTTCATCGCTGTCAAAATAAGCGGACTGTTCCAGGGTGTGATTGCAGCCACTACCCCAACAGGCTCTTTCATCGTGTAGCTGTGCACTCGCTTACCCGGCGGCTGATAACCGACGGAGTTTGGAATGACGCTGCCTTCAAGCTTGGTGCACAGGCCGGCAAAGTAGCGAAACTGTTCAGCCGCACCAGGTATCTCTGCCCAACGGCCAACACCCAGCGGCTTGCCCTGATCAAGGGTCTCAAGCTCTGCAAGCTCATCGATATGAGCATCAATAAGCTCACCGATACGCCAGAGTATTTGAGCACGAGACGCGGGAGCCAATGCCTGCCATTGTGCACTTGCTAAGGCCGTTTTTGCGCTGGTAACGGCTGCCTCAACGTCAGCGGTTGAACCGCGTGCAATCAGCGCGAGGTTTTCGCCTGTTGCCGGGTCTAAAGTTGCAAAGTGCTCACCACTTGCGGGTGCCACCCACTGGTTATCCAGCAGTAATCGCTTCTCCCGGGTGTGCAGAAATTTCTTCGCTCCATCGGTTACAGGTGAGGACAGGCCTACGTCGACCTGAAGCTCGGATTGCATCGAAGACACTGGGCATTCCCTCTCTTGCTTGGACCTGAAGAATTTCCAGTGTAGACAGTCGCTTATGCGGGAACTCATGCAACTTTTCATTAAAGACATGCAAATAGCTGATAGGCGGACAAGACCTGGGGCTGACTGGGGTATAACCAACTCAACGCCAGTCAGGTAACACCACCATGCATTACTCCTACTCAGCTATGCCCGAGCGCGGGCGGCTCACTTTCCCAAACGGCGCAAAGGTTGCCCTGATCATCACCGCAAATCTCGAATATTGGGATCTGGTGAAAGACACCGATAAACCCTACTACGCGGGTGGACCGCCGATACTGCCGGATCTGTTACCCGGCAACGTACCCGACTTTCCGAACTTCACCTGGCGCGAATACGGCCAGCGCGTGGGCATCTGGCGGCTATTCGATGCCTTCGATGAGGCCGGCGTGCCATTGAGTTGCACGATGAACGCAAAGACCGCATTGGAACGACCGCAGATTATCGACGCCGTCATCCAGCGTGGTTGGGAAATGCTTGCTCACAACTATGAGCAGGGCGAACTGATGACCAACTTCGCCGACGACCCAGTCGCTGAAGAAGGCATTATTAAAAAGACTCTTGATGTTTACGCCAAACACATTGGTAAATCCGCTGCCGGATGGCTGTCATCGTCTTTACGCGGGACCCTGAATACCTGCGATATTATTGCCAAACACGGGCTACTGTTTTATTGCGATCTGATGAATGACGATCAGCCCTATCTCATCGACACAAAACACGGCCCAATTGTTTCGATGCCGTATTCAAATGAAATT
>CAZWMD010000035.1:0-44279 GCA_964634815.1 uncultured Pseudomonadales bacterium
TTTCTTCAACCTGACAAAACAGGGTTTTGAATCGCCACCCGGCATCGGTGCGCACGTAGGATTCCCGGTACCAACCGATGATCCGATAAAAACTGGGGAGCGGCTCAGGGACATTGGCAGTGTAAAGCATAATCAACCGCCAATGACCGGTAGCCTCATCGCCATTGACTTCGATATCCGGATTGATTGCGTTGTGTGCAGACGTGCTGATGCGGCCACTCGCGCGCAGCGCGGCGAAGTAGCCTTCAATCGCTGTAGTGCCTTCAAAGCGCCCGCTTACTGTGGCCTCCCAAACCCCGTCTTCGACAAACAGAGCGGCCAGGCCCTGGGGATCGTGATCATCGTCGCACAGCTGGCAATACCGCGCCTTGAGTCGCCGTATGGCTTCGATATCTTCCAGAACCTGAAGCCTTTCTTCGGTTGACGCCCCCGAAGAGCTCAAGAATCGAGCCCCTTTTTGCCAGCCTCGCGAATCAAATCAGGATCAGCAGTATTAAAGCCTCCGGCCATGCCGTTTGTGGTTTGCCCCGCGTCTACCACCAGGGTATGACCAGAAATATAGCGGGCCTCCTCGCTTAGCAGATAGCAAATCGCAAGCGCGATATCGATAGGCAGGCCGGCGATACCCAACAGGGACGTACTGGCAATGCTATCGGTTGCCGCAGCGGTTGCATCTGGATCGCCGGCAATCACGGCACTGGTCATCGCTGAGACCGTATTTCCTGGCGCCACGGCGTTTACCCGAATACGACTGGCGGCAAGTTCACTGGCAACCGACTTGGTTAGCCCAACAACGCCGTGTTTGGCCATGGTGTAGGCGTGAGGCCCCAGCCCGCCAATGACCCCAGCGGTGCTGGCAAGACTCACAATCGCCCCGGACTTTTGCGGCTCCATCACCCTGGCTGCATGCTTCATACCGAGGAAAACAGCGCGCGCCAGAATGTTCATTGTGAAGTCGAAGGCATCAACATCGATTTCTGAGACGCGTCCAACCGCGCCAACAATGCCTGCGTTATTGACCATCCCGTCAAGACGCCCAAAATGGCTGACGGCATGATCAACCGCGGCTGCAATATCTGCCTCCTTGGTGACATCGCAACCAATCGCAGACGCTGAGGACCCAAGCTCCGACGCCAGTTCCTGACCTTTTTCGACCTGCAGATCGGCAATAACAACCTTGCCGCCTTCTTCAATGACCTGCCGGGCGGTGCCCTCACCAATGCCGCTGGCGGCTCCCGTAATCAGAACAATCCGGTTATCCAAGCGTCCCATGAAGCGACTCCCCTTTGTAGTATCCAATGGCACCCAGAGTAGCCTACCGTTGAAGCCTGAGCTAGGCTCGACCTGGATGATTTGGCACAGATAACAGGGCACCACGGAGACACAGAGATGACAAATTCACCTGACGCAAACTCGATTCAATGGCTTGCAGATCGGCTGGCTTGCCAGGACGTTATGGCCAGCTACGCAAAAGCCGTTGATGAACGCGACTTCGATCTTTACCAGTCCTGTTTTGCCGAAGACGTTGAGGTGGTGGGCTTCGGCGAGGAAACCGTTCATGGCGCACAGGCCTGGACCGCCTACGTCAAGGGCGCGCTTGAGCGCTTCAGCAAAACTCAGCATATGCTGGGTCCGCAGTTGGCTACCATTAACGGTGATCGGGCGGATTGCCGTACCGATGTCCAGGCCTGGCATTTAATGACCGACCCGGCAAACCAAACCTTAACCCTGTGGGCCACCTACCTTAGCCAGATGCAGCGAACGGCTGACGGCTGGAAGATTTGCCGGCACGAACTCGTTGCTCGGGCAACCTCTGTCGACACCATTTAGTGAGCTCGCCCGCCGACCGACACGCACCGGACGAGCAAACTGTTCCGGAAAGCTCCGGGGTCCCAAATTATAGTACCGCCCGGCAGTACTATGTTGTGGTGCTCCTGGCACTCGCCGGCACCCTGTCGTTTATCGATCGGCAAATTCTGGCGGTGATGATTGGCCCCATCAAACGCGATCTTGGTGGTCTTACAGATACTCAGATTTCTCTGATTATTGGTATCGCGTTTGCGCTTATTTATTCGCTAGCGTCCTTGCCGCTCGCGCGAATAGCAGACCGCTACAATCGACGTAATCTCATTGCGGCCGGTATCGCGGGTTGGAGCGCAATGACTGCAATGGCAGGATTTGCGAACTCTTTTTGGCAATTGTTTGCTGCCCGCATGGGAGTAGGCATTGGTGAAGCCACTCTGGGACCAGCCACAACCTCTCTGGTTGCAGACTATTGGGCCCGTGAACGTTTGCCCCTGGCTTACGGCATCGTCGCGATTGCACCCTTTCTCGGTACCGGCATAGCAAGCATTGTTGGTGGGCCACTCATAGACTATCTGGAGGCTCGTCCCCGACTCAGCTTGCCGTTGTTTGGCGAGATGTATTCCTGGCAATCTGTTCTGGTGCTTGTTGGTCTACCCGGTGTGCTGTTCGCACTTGCCATGTTTACGATGCGCGAACCCAAGCGGTTGCAATCTGGATTGTCAACCCAGGACGCGGCTCTTGGCAAAGGGGGCGACACAGACCACTACAGCTATGGTCAGCTCTGGGAATTTGTGAAATCTCGTTGGGACTATCTCAAGCTGCATTTTCTCGCCTATCTCTGCCTGTCGATACAGGGCTTTGCGTTTCTTACCTGGGTGGTGGAGTTCTTTGTTCGCAAGCACGACTGGTCACGAACTCAAATCGGTGTGAGTTATGGCTTGATAGCCATTGTTATTGGCATCATTGGTAGTATTTGGGCGGGCTACTACGCAGGCAAGCTCATTAAAAAAGGCAAGGACGACGGGCCAATGCGTCTCACCTACTGGGGCACTCTCGGTCTTGCGCCGTTGGCCATCGCAATGCCCCTGGTCAGCAACGCCTGGTTGTCACTGGCTCTGGTGATACCCATTACTTTTGTGATGGCCATGCCGCCGGGTCTGTCCAATGCCGCTCTGCAAGCAATTGCGCCGCCTCGATTGCGCGGCCAACTGATCGCCGTTTATCTGATTTGCGTTTCGTTTATTTCTTACGCGCTGGCGCCGGTGATCATAGGGGCAATGAATGACTTTGTATTCAAAAGGGAAAGTGCCATTGACCTATCCCTTGCCACTCTGGCAGCAATCAATTATGCAATTGCCGCTTTTTGCCTGGGCAAATCGCTAAAGCCATTGCGCGCGCACCTGACAACAGCAGCGAGCTGGCGCGCCGGCTAAGGCTTACCCTAAAGCTCAACAACAGTTTTGCCAAAGTTCTTACCCGCAAACAGATCGCAGAACGCCGGTCCTACCTGATCAATCCCCTGCAATCGATACTCGGGAACAACCAGTTTTCCTTCGCTCACCCAGGTTGCCAGAGCCTCGCGGGCCTCAGGGTAACGATCTACCCGGGTATGGGTGAAAAAACCCTGCATGGTTGCTTCTCGACTAACCAACTGAAACAGGTTGGACGGCCCAGAGCGCGGGTTGCCATAGTCTGCCACCGCCCCGCACAGCACAATGCGGGCACCCACATTAATGCGATCAAGTACTGACTCAAGCAATGGACCACCCACATTGTCAAAGTAGACATCAATGCCGTCCGGGCAGGCTTGGGTGAGCTGTTCTTCAACATCAGCTCGATGGTCAACCGCAGCGGCATAGCCAAGTTCAGATTTCAGGCGCGCGCATTTTTCTGCACCCCCCGCAATACCCACCGTCCTTGCTCCGAAAATGTTCGCAATCTGGCCAGCGATGCTACCTACCGCGCCACCAGCGGCGCTCACCAAAACCGTCTCGCCCGGCTGTACCCGACCAATATCCTTCAACCCAAAGTAGCCAGACATCCCGGTGTCGCCAAGCACACCCAAATAATAGCTGGGGGGATGAGTGCGCGACTCAGGCAGTTTCACAAGAAAGTCACTGGCGTCAGTAACGGTATACTGTTGCCAGAACAGTCGCGCCATCAGAAAATCGCCTGTGCTGAATTCTTCGTGCCTGGACTTCAGCACTTCACCAAGCACAAGTCCCATTACCGGTGCGTCAATCGGCATCGCGGGTAACACCTCATCGCCCGCGCCTTCATCCATCCAGTTGCGAAACCCGGCATCCAGGGACACAAAATGGTTCTTCAGCAGCAGTTGCCCAGACTCCAGATCCTCAGCAAGCGATTCGGTGACAAGCCTAAAATCTTCCGGAACAGGATTGCCTTCAGGACGGCGTGCCAATACAACTGACGTGTTTTCCACCAAATGACTCCTCAAACTACCAGATCGTTACTTAACAGGTTACCACGCGGAGGATCTGCCCACTGGTGTTGACTCATATCACGATCAGTCCACAATCTAGGATCAATGCCCTGCTGATAACAACCCCTTACCGGAGATCTCTAACATGGCCGCCTATTTCATTGCCCAGTACACCGTTAACAACCCAGCCCTTTACGGCGAGTACCAGCAAGGTGCTGGGCCAACTATTGCCGCTCACGGCGCCGAAGTTGTTGCGTTCGATGTGGCCGCTGAAACCATTGAAGGTGAAGCACCCGGCCCACAGACCGTGGTACTTAAGTTTGATTCAGTTGAGGCAGCAAAAGCCTGGTACAACTCAAGCGACTATCAGGCAGTGGTTGGCAAGCGATTGGAAGCAACCAGTGGCTTCGCTGTGATTTCAGAATCCATGAACGTCGGCGGCTAGCGCCGACGGCCACTCCACTGGCCACCTCTTGCCGGCTTTAGGGCCGGCTTTAGGGCCGACTTTCCTGAAGACTTGCCCGAGGTTTGGGTTGAAGATCGCCGACGCTTTTTATTGCGTTCGGCGGGCACCAGCTTGCCAGGCCCTTCACCAATAAGGTCACGACGGTTCATGCGTATCAGGGATTGCCTCAGGTAGCCCCAGTTGGATTCGTCGTGATAGCGCAAGAAGGCTTTTTGCAATCGCCGCTCGGGTAAGGTCTTGGCCGAAAAAACAGATTGCCCGCGTTTGTAGCGCAACGGCTTCAATGGATTGCGCCCGGAGTGATACATCGCTGTGGCAAGCGCCATGGGTGAGGGATAAAACGTCTGCACCTGGTCAACGCGAAAGCGATTCTCCTTAAGCCACAACGCAAGCTTTACCATCTCATCATCACTCGATCCCGGATGAGCAGCAATGAAGTAAGGGATCAGGTACTGCTTCTTGCCCGCTGCTTTGGAGAACTTCTCAAAGAGCTTCTTGAACGCATAGTAACTCCCCATACCTGGCTTCATCATCATAGCCAGCGTGTGTTTTTCGCTGTGTTCCGGAGCAATCTTCAGGTAGCCCCCAACATGATGCGTGACCAGCTCTTCAACGTACTCTTCATCCTGGACTGCCAGATCGTAGCGAAGCCCGGATGCGATCAGCACTCGCTTCACGCCAGGAACCTTGCGTGCGGCTCGATACAACGCCGTTGTAGGTGCATGGTCAGTATCGAGGTTTTTGCATATGTTCGGATAAACACAGGACAAACGCCGGCAATTCGCCTGTATCTCGTCTGACTTGCACTGCAATTTGTACATGTTGGCGGTGGGTCCACCCAAGTCCGAGATGGTCCCGGTGAAGCCCGGCACTTTGTCGCGGATGTCCTCGATCTCATTGATGATCGACTCCTGCGAGCGACTCTGTATCACCCGCCCTTCGTGCTCGGTAATCGAACAAAAGGTGCAGCCCCCAAAACACCCACGCATGATATTCACACTGGTTTTGATCATCTCGTAAGCCGGGATCTTTGCCTGACCATAACTTGGGTGTGGCCGCCGCTGATAAGGCAAACCAAACACGTAATCCATTTCATCGGTCGCCAGGGGAATGGGCGGCGGATTCACCCAGACTTCCAGATCACCATGTTTCTGCACCAGCGTGTGCGCGTTGTGCGGATTTGATTCCTGATGCAGCACCCGAGACGCGTGGGCATAAAGTACCGGGTCGTTCTTTACTTTCTCAAACGACGGCAATCGAACATAGGTTCGTTCAAGTTTGAGCGGCTCGCGAGCATTTTCCCGGGCCTTGAGAGGCATCGGCACAATTCGCACGGGCTGCGGGGCATCCGGATCAAATTGCGCCGCGGCGTTTTCTTTCGACTCGTTGCCCATCTCATAATCATAGGGGTTAGGTAATTCATCGATCTTGCTGGGCCAGTCAATGCGCGTGGAGTCAATTTCATTGAATCCTTTGGGTAACTGTTTACGAACAACAGCGGTGCCTCTGACATTTGTCAGGCTCGCCACCGTTTCAGAGGTAGACAGCCGTTGCGCCACCTCTGCAATGGCCCGTTCTGCATTGCCATAGAGCAGTATGTCAGCGCCGGAATCGATCAACACTGAACGCCTTACGCTGTCGCTCCAGTAGTCGTACTGGGCAATGCGGCGCAGACTCGCCTCAATACCGCCAAGCACAATGGGAGTGGTTTTATAGGCGGCACGCACCAGTTGACTGTAAACAATAACCGCCCGGTCAGGTCGCTTTGCCGGTTCATCATTCGGGGTGTAAGCATCGTCGTTGCGAACAAGACGGTCCGCTGTGTAGCGGTTGATCATCGAATCCATGTTGCCAGCGGTTACGCCAAAAAAGAGATTTGGCTCCCCTAGCACCTTGATTGACTCTGGATCCCGCCAATCCGGCTGCGCAATGATCCCTACCCGAAACCCCTGAGCTTCAAGAAAACGGCCCATAACAGCCATGCCAAAGCTGGGGGCGTCTACATAAGCATCACCAGTGACTATGATGACATCACAACTGTCCCAGCCAAGCACGTCCATTTCTTCACGACTCATGGGTAAGTAATCAGCCGTGCCATAACACTCAGCCCAATACTTGGGAACCGAGAAAATGGGCGCTGCGGGAATGGGCTGATGTGGCAAAGATGGCTTCATTAAGGGTTTCTTTAAGGGTGTTCTTTTGCTTTGGGATCTACGTCTGACTATCAGTAATTTGTAGGCGTTTACGAGTATTTAGCGCAACAAACCGACACACCCATTACGATCTGTACATACCCAGAACTGTGCGCCCCCAGGGCGCGTGGCACCATGTCAATGTTGTTGTCCAGCTACCTGGACAAGAAGTAACAAACAGTTCTGCGTCTGCTTACCGATGGAATGGCCAGGCGTTCAAAGGAGAAACCCAGTGAATTCCAATCGTCGGACCGCAACCTGCGTTGCACTTTCCGCAGTCCTCGGCGCGAGCGCCAATGTGCACGCTCACGTACCAAACATCAACGATCATACTAGCGTAATTCCATTTGTGATTGACGGTGGCACCGGAGACAGCGGGTCTGCCACTGGTGCATCAACCAGCGCAGACGGCCGTTTTGTCGTATTTAGCTCCTTTGCAAGCGATCTGGTGCCCGTCGATAACAATGGCCTGGAGGACGTATTCCTGTTCGACCGCCAAACGGGCTCGGTTACCTTGATCAGCCGCAGCGCCAGTGGGCAAGCTGGCAATGGCCCGTCACGAGGACCAGTGATTAGCGCGGATGGGGTAACGATCGCCTTCGAAAGCTCAGCAACTAACCTGTTCGACGACGCTAACGGCGGCGTGCAAGACGTAGTTATCTACAATCGTATTAGCCATACTTTTGATGCGGCTAATCGGAACGATCCTGGCGATCAATCTGAATTTTCCGCCTCCAACCCTTCGCTCAGTGCAGATGGCCGATTTGTCGCCTTTGATTCTGCGTCAGCACTTGTTGCAGAGGCTGTGAACGGGACTCGTGGCATCTACGTGCGTGATCTGTCTCAAGGTACTACACAACTACTGAGCCGCACGCCAAATGGTGCTTTCCCCAACGACGAATCTACAGACCCAGTAATCAGCGCCGATGGCAGCCTGGTCAGCTATGTTTCCCGGGCGACGGATATCACCCCAAGCGCCAGTGCCGTAGCAAACATCTACTACATTGATCGGATAACCCTGATTACAGAGCTTGTGACCAAGAATGGCAACGCAGACTCTTACGCACCTGCAATCAGTGGTAATGGCGCAGTTGTCGGCTTTCATTCTGAAGCAACAAATTTGAACGCCCAGGATTTCAACAGTTCACCCGATGCATTCGTATGGACTGCTGCGACGGACACCCTGGAACTGATCAGCCAGCAACCCACGGGCGAATCGGCAAATGGCGGTTCATTTGAGGTGAGTCTGGATGAGACCGGAAATCTGGCGCTATTCCGCTCCAGAGCAAGCACGCTTGTAGATGGCGATACCAATGCCGCAATGGACGTGTTTTTGCGGACCAGGGATCAAGGTATCACCCAGCGAATAAATGTTGCTGAAAATGGCACTGAAGCAGATAGCGACGCCTTCAATCCGGCTCTGTCTGCCGATGGCAACACCGTCGTGTTCTGGTCTTACGCAACCACACTGAGCGACGACGATGCTGCAAACCACTCCGATGTGTTCATCAGAAATCGAGGCGTCTTTGTAGCTCAACCCGAAATGCTCGCGGCAGTGCTGCCTAGCAGCCGCTCTGCACAGGTCAACGAAACGGTGACTATATTTGCCACTATGGTTGCCAGCGAAATTGGTAACGAGTGCCGCATTGAACTGGCAAGCCCTATTGATGCCTCGCTGTCCTACCAGCGCACCGACCCACAAACCAATTCGCTCATTGGACTTCAAAACGCTCCGGTATACCTGCGTCCTGGTGTCCCCATGAGCTTTGCTGTCAGCCTTACCGCGTTTGCTCCCATCAGTCCTCAGGAAGTTCAGTTTGGTTTTGTGTGTAACACCGGAGCACCTGCGCCTGTACTTGTTACTACAAACACTCTGTTGTTTTCAGCCTCAGAAGTCGCAGTACCAGACGTGGTTGCTCTGTCGGCCACATTAAATAACGACGGCGTAGTCAACATTCCCGATGACTCAAGCTTTGGCGTGTTCTCCGCTGCAAACGTAAACCTGGGCGCCCCCGGCAACATTACCGCTAGCGTCTTTTCAATCGGCCAGGAGCTGGATGACATTTTGATCTGTCCCACCATTTTTGAAACTGGTGAATGTACAGATACCCCGAGCCAGTTTACCGCCGAGTTCCTGGGCACCAACGGCACCGCCAGCTACGGTATCTTCGTACGTGGCAGCGGTACTATTCCATTCCAGCCTGCCCAGAACCGGGTGATTCTGATTTTCACAGATGACAATGGCACCGTTCGCGGGCGTACCAGCGTAGCGGTAGCAAAACCCTAGTCTGGGTTTGGCTCCTGGCTGCGGGGACGTTCGATTCCCCGCAGCAACCAGCGCGTGAGCACCGATTGGGTCAACGGATCGAGCCATCGATAAATTCGACCACTAACGTACACCACGCGCCCTCGCTCAATGGCCGCAAGCCCCTCTCGCACCACAACTTCTGCGGAGTACCACAGCCACGAGGGAATCGAATCTCGCAGCTCGTGCAAGGCCGGATCGGCATGAAACTCTGTGCGAACAAAGCCGGGACATAGCGCAAGCACTCTAACCCCGCTCCCTCGTAGTGTGTTCGCCAGCGCTTCCGAATGCGCAATCATCCAGGCCTTGGACGGACCATAGGTGGTGTCGTTTGCCCGCATGAGGCGTCCCGCCATCGAGGCGACATTCAACACTCGCCCCTTACCTCGTTCCACCATGCCAGGCACCAACAAGTGAGTGAGTGCAGCGGTTGCTGTCATCATCAGCTCAATGTAAGCACGGTGCGCCAACCAATCGCGATCGAGCAGCAGATCAGGGCCCGCTGCACCCGCGTTGTTCACCAGGTAATCCACGTCAATACCCAGACGCTGCAGTTCACTGCACAGCGTCGCGGGTCCATCGGGGTCGGTAAGGTCCAGGGCAAACGGGGTGACCGCCACCGAATGAGCATCGCGCAATTGAGACGCAAGCGCCTTTAGTCTCTGCTCACGACGAGCAACAAGGACCAGAGAATAACCGCGAGCGGCAAGTTGGTGAGCAAACTCTTGACCCAGCCCGGCGGAAGCGCCAGTGATTAGTGCGGTTTTGTCTGGCTTAGACAACAGACGACCCTGGAACAAGCACTCGCAAACTCAGTTACGCGGCTTGAGTCGCAACAGGGCAAACTTGTATTCGGATTGATCCTCTGCGGCTTTGCCGGCCCAGAACTTGTATTTGTTCGAAAGTGCGGTAAAAGCCTGCTGAAACTCGTCAGCGTCAGTGATGGGTTCAATGCTGAGCTCAAAAAGCTGATCGGCAACCCTCAGGCGAACCCTGGGGTCAGCCTGGACTACCTTGTTCCAGAATTTATCACCCGGAAAGTCCATCACCTGTGAATACAATGACGGAATGACAAGTTCGCCGTTATGTTCAGCGATCACTGTTGTGACTGAAAACGGTACGCCGTACCAGGGATAGGTTTCGAGGTGCACCTCACCGGCTGTATCCATTTGATTTACAAAAGACCAGTCCTGAGGCAGTTCGGTCAGAGTTCCCGAAAGCCGCGTCCCCGGTCTTCGATCAAGCGGCTCAACGCCAACAAAGGCCAGGTAAACCCAGGTCAGTAGCAACACTACCAACAGGCCGATCAGGATCCTTTTAACCACCTCAGTGTCTCCGCCACATAAAGATTCGTTAACTCAGGCCGCAGCCGCCATCACGGATGCAGCGAGCGTATAGCTCTTCAGACGCGCTTCATGATCAAAGATCTGTGCAACGACCATGACCTCATCCGCTGAGGTTTGTTGTACGAAGTCTGCCAGTTGAGATTGCACCTGATCGGCAGTACCCACCGCGGCACAGCGTGATACCCCATCAAGCATTTGTAATTCCATCGCCCCAAGCGTGTCACGAAAATTCTTAACCGGCGGTGGCAACGGTCCTGGTGTGCCGCGACGCAAGTTCAGCATGGCTTGCTCCGCGGAACTACGCAATAACACCGCTTCCTCTTCCGTATCGGCAGCAACCAGGTTAAATCCGAGCATTACGTAAGGCTTGTCCAGTTGCTCTGAGGGTTTAAATCGCTCGCGGTATAGCGCGATGGCCTCGTCCATCATCTGTGGCGCAAAGTGAGATGCAAAGGCATAAGGCAAACCAAGAGCTGCAGCAAGCGATGCCCCATACAGGCTGGACCCCAATACCCAAAGGGGGACATTCGACCCGGCACCCGGGGTGGCCTGAACCCGCTGTCCACTCTGCGGTTGCCCAAGGTAGGCCTGAAGTTCGAGTACGTCCTGGGGAAAACTGTCGACACTGCCACCAAGCGTTCGGCGCAGCGCTTGAGCGGTGAGCTGGTCGGTACCCGGAGCACGACCAAGTCCAAGATCAATGCGCCCGGGATGAAGGGCGTCCAGTGTACCGAACTGTTCGGCAATCACTAATGGCGCATGATTGGGCAGCATGATTCCCCCAGCCCCGACGCGAATTGTTTTTGTGCCACCCGCAATGTGGCCAATAACTACAGAAGTGGCAGCGCTGGCAATACCGCGCATGTTGTGGTGTTCAGCCACCCAATAGCGCTGATATCCCAAAGACTCAGCATGCTGGGCAAGACTGAGTGAGTTCGCCAGGGCATCTCCAGGGGTTGCGCCCTCGCAGATCGGAGAAAGGTCCAGAACGCTCAATGGCACCATAGTGTTGTTTCCTGTTTTCGCACGAACGCTGAAAGAGTTGGGAGTATCATCTTAGGTATGCAGGACGCAAGCTAGTCCATGAGAACTTGCTGCAGCCGCTCAGTAGCCTGCAGATAATCTTCCATAAATTCACGCACAACCGTTCGCGAATCTAAGGATTCATTCATAAGTCCCACCCCCTGGCCAACAAAAAACGTTGCCAGTTGTCGGGCGCCGGTGTGACCGCTCTCTGCGAGTTTTGTCACCTTGGCAAGTGGCGCTTCACTCACCAGCGACTGTAAGGGCATGGGCAATGGTTCAGGCGCATCTTCAGCTTCCCAGGCTTCGGTCCAGGGCGACACCAGTTGCCTGGAGTACTTTCCGGTTCTCGCTTTGGAACGTACCGTCTGCCTCGAACTTGCCTGCAGAAACTTCTCTTTAATTACAGGAGAGGTCTCAGCCTCTTTGGTTGTAAGCCACATTGAACCCGTCCAGGCGCCGTGGGCTCCCATCGCCATGACCGCCGCCATCTGCCGACCAGTGACTATACCGCCCGCTGCCAATACAGGGACGCCTGACTCTTCAACCGCCATGCACACCTCTGGCACCAACACCATGGTTGATACCTCACCGCAGTGTCCCCCTGCCTCGGTCCCAGAGACCACCAGCAGGTCCACACCCGCCTCTACCTGCTTGACCGCGTGTTCCTTGGCGCCCACCAAGGCGGCTGAAACCACGTTGTGCTGCTGGCACATATCCAGCATATAGCGCGGTGGAACACCCAAAGCGTTGGCAATAAGCTTAATGGGGTGAGAGAAGGCAACATCAATAATGTTTGCCGCGCGCCCACTGGTGAGAAAGCCCTCTCCTACTGAACGGCGGTCCCGATATACCTCAGCGGTGTCTATGTCGTGTTGCGCTAGAATTGTGCTGGCATAGTCTCGATGCGTGTCGGGCACTTTCGACAGATAATCATCTTGAGTGGCATTGTCGTCGGTGATCGCCATCGACGTTGGTGCAATCAGGTCAACGCCATAGGGCATTCCGTCGATATGCTCATCAATCCAGCGCAGCTCCGTTTCCAGTGTCTCGGCGTTGTAGCCAGCCGCGCCCAGAACGCCAAAGCCGCCTGCTTTAGAAACCTCTACAACAACATCCCGGCAATGGGTGAATGCGACAAGTGGAAACTCTACGCCCAGCATTTCGCAAACCGGTGATTTCATCCCACACTCTCCTGTATTGCTATTCCTGTTGTAATAGACAGCCCTAAATTACAACCCCTTGTTCGGGTTGATCAAATATTTTTCGCCAGTGGCCTGTTTGCCATAGGTCGCAATGGCATCCAGGCTAAGCGCCTCGGCCAGCGAGACTTCAGCCGTGTAGCTACTGGCAAAGGTGGTTTTGATTTCTCGCGCCACTCGTTGACGGAGAGCCTCTGCAGCCTCAAACCCTATGTTCTGCAAGAACGGAGTCAACAGCCATCCACCAATGCCCCAGGCCATACCAAAAGCTCGATTGAATTCTGTTGGGCGGCGATCAAGTCCGCCGTAGATGTACACCTGCTTATGGGTTGTCGACCCATAACGACTGTACTCTTTGGCGGTCATGTTCGCCGCACGCTCCATGGCGGTGAGTATTTGTCCAGCCAGCGGCCCACCACCGGTGGCGTCAAAAGCGATGGTTGCACCAGTTTCCGCAAGCGCTGTCGTGAGCTGCTGCATGAAATCCTCATCACTGCTGTTGCAAACAAACTTGGCGCCAAGACCTTTGAGCACATCCACCTGTTCGGACTTACGAACAATATTTACCAGGGCGATGTCATCAGCAATACAGATTTTGTTTAACATCTGACCAAGATTCGAGGCTGCTGCTGTGTGCACCAGCGCTGTATGGCCTTCGGCCTTCATGGTTTCTGTCATGCCAAGCGCCGTTAGCGGATTAACGAAACAGGAGGCAGCCTCTGCACCCGTGGTTCCATCAGGCATAACCAGGCATTGCTTTGCTTTTAGCGCTCGGAACTGGGTGTACATGGCACCCCCTAGAATTCCTACGGTTTTGCCGAGCATTGATTGAGCGAGCTCTGAGTCACCCGCCGCAACAACAACACCACCCCCCTCATTACCTACGGGCAGAGATTGATCGAGGCGAGCCTTTAGCCCTTTTAAAATGTTTGGCGCAACGTCTGCTGAGACTATCGGGGCCTGGGCATCGCCCAATTGCTGAGCGCTCGACATATCGGCCATGCCAAACAACAATCCCAAATCAGAGGGATTGATAGGTGAGGCATCAACCCGAACCAGCACCTCTTCAGACTTAAGCTCAGGAACATCGATCCTGGCAAGATCAAGAGTTAGTTTGCCTTCGCTCGATACTGTAGAACGCAGCTGCAGTTGTTGCTCAGCCATGAAGTCTCTCCAAAAAATTAAAATTCAAAAAAGGTGCCGAAGGGAAAGGACCTAGAATGGATGCTGCTCACCATTCCACTTATAGAATTTCCCGGAATCGACTTTGGTCATCGACTCTATGACGCTGATGATGCCTGTTGCTGACTCATCGGCGGTGATCTCGGCATGGGGTCCACCCATATCAGTTTGCACCCAACCGGGGTGCATCAGACCAACGGTGATAGGTTCTTCTTTCCAGTCAATGGCCAGGCTGACAAATGCTCTGCTTAGAGCGGCCTTGGTAGACCCATAGATATACATGCCGCCCATCGGCCAGGTGGACGCAGCGAGCTGGCTGGTCAAGGTCATCAGCTTGCCGTTACCACTGGCAGCCAGGTTATGCTTGAAATCGCGGGCGATAAGCAGTGGCCCTATCGTGTTGACATTCAGGGCTGCGTGCCACGCTTCGATATCGAGATTGTCCAGCGCCTGTGCCTCGCCGCCAGTGGCTCCGGCATTGTTAATGAGAATATCAATAGGTTGCGCGCCAACGCGCTCAGCGGCGGCAGATATCGAAGCCGGATCGCCCACATCCATAGCTTCCACACTCACACCAGACAGGGCTTTCAGATCCTCTGCCGCAGCTGGGTCGCGGACACAACCAATGACACTGTGTCCGGCCTCGGCATAGTGCTTTGCCAGCGCCAGTCCAATGCCACGATTCGCCCCGGTGATCAATACGTTTGCCATCTCTGTTTCCTCTTCAAATACATAGCTTGTAAAACGATAACACTCGCATGGGCACTCCGCACCGGCTAGTCACGGGAAGTTGGCGCAACTTGGGCAAAAATAGACCCCGCGCCACGAACAGGGTATTAATGGTTCTGCAATGTAGGGGATTGAGGAGAAAAAGAGCATGGGTCGACTAGACACCAAAGTAGCGATGATTACAGGCGCGGCAAGCGGCATTGGCAGAGCCAGCGCATTGCGCTTCGCACAGGATGGCTGCGCAGTGATGTGCGCCGATATCGACGATGCGGGCGCCGCACTCACTGCGGCAATGATCTCTCAGGAGGGTGGCAAGTCAGCCTCTCTAGGGCTTGATGTGACCTCAGCAGCAGCAACCGCTGCGGCCCTGCAAAGCACAGCAAGCGAACTGGGTGGATTGCAGGTGTTGTTCAACAATGCTGGTATTGCCACAGACGCCACCTGGGACACCATCATCGGTGTGAACTTAACAGGCGTTGCCCACGCGCTAGAGCACGGCGCGCCCTTCATCGCCGAACAGGGTGGCGGCGCCATCATAAATACCTCTTCTGTGGCTGGACTCGTCGGCCTTGTGGGTCCCGAGGCCCCCGAGGACGAAGACCCAAACGCTGCTCCAGAAGAAGAGTTGCTGCCTAACACGGCCCCAGCTTATGTGGCGTCCAAACACGGTGTCGCGGGGCTTACCAAGCAATACGCTATTGCCTTTGGCGCAGAAGGCGTTCGCGTCAACGCCATTTCTCCAGGCTACATAGAAACCCCAATGACAGCTGAAATGCGCGAAACCGACGGAGGAGAAGACTTCCTGATTTCCTTACATCCCCTGGGGCGTCTTGGTCAGCCGGAAGAAATCGCTAACGTCGCCTCATTTCTGGCAAGCGACGAGGCAAGCTTCGTGAACGGCATTATCATGCCGGTTGATGGTGGCTATACCGCCCGATAATCGAATTTCGTCGTGTCTGCAACCGACATCCAAAACGCAAAATTCTCGACCGGCTATCGAAATTATGCGTTGGGGGTTTTGCTCCTCGGCTACATAGTCAACTTCGTCGATCGTTCCATCCTGTCCATTCTGCTTGAACCTATCAAGCAGGATCTGGACTTAAACGACACACAACTTGGATTTCTCGGCGGTCTGGCGTTTGCCTTGTTTTACTCCACCTTGGGTATTCCCATTGCGGCGCTTGCCGACCGCTGGAGCCGCGTAAAAGTACTCTCGATTGCGATTGTTGTTTGGAGTGGCATGACGGCTGTTTGTGGCTTGGCCGCAAATTTCTGGCATCTTCTTATTGCCCGCATTGGCGTAGGTGTTGGAGAAGCTGGAGCAAGCCCGCCATCTCACTCCCTGATATCCGATTACTTCCCTATTGAAAAGCGAGCCACCGCTTTATCGATTTACGCACTGGGTATTCCCATCGGATCGATGATCGGCTACGGCCTGGGCGGTTGGAGTGCGGATAACTTTGGCTGGCGTGCCACCTTTTTCCTGGTTGGATTTCCAGGCATCGCTGTTGCGGCACTACTGTTTTTCACGTTACGCGAACCACCCAGAGGCCTGTCCGAGGCAAAGGACACCAAAGCTGCTCAACCAGAACCCTCACCGAGTATGGTCGACGTGTTCAAGTATCTGGTACGCAAGCCCTCCTTCTGTTTCATGAGCGTTGCCTGCGGTTTACATGCGTTTGTAAGCTACGGCACAAGTACCTGGAATGCTGCCTTTCTCGAACGGCTGCACGACATGAGTCGCACTGAAATTGGTGGCTGGATTGCGCTAGCCTCAGCTATCAGTGCCATCGGTACCTTTGGCGGCGGTTATCTGGCCGACAAACTGGTTGATCGGACGAACAATCGTCGCTGGTATCTGTGGATACCCGCGATTGGCACCCTTGTCATGGTGCCTTTTCAGCTAGTGGTTTACCTGCATCCCAGTTTTGTAATGCTCTACGTAAGCCTGTGTATCGCCTACGTCCTGGGGGGTATGTATCTGGGACCCTCCTTTGCTCTGACCCAGGCACTGGTGACGCTAAGGATGCGAGCCGTGGCATCCGCCATTCTGCTGCTGGTGCTAAATCTCATAGGTATGGGCCTGGGTCCATTCTTTATTGGTTTTTTGTCTGATATGTTTGAGCCCGCCTACGGTATCCTCGCTTTGCGCTACGCTTTATGCGTCACCTTGATATTTAACGTTATCTCAGCAGGGCTGTATTTTGTGGGCAGCCGGACCATCAGCCGCGATATCAGAGACACAGAGAAGCTAATGCGGGCCCGCGCACAGGGTGCGTGATACGCCAAATACTGCCGCCGGAGCAATAACATCCTATGGAACCCGATTGGGAAAACTACTGGGCAAAAGCTCGCAAACTCGGCGTGTATCACTTTGTGCTCCTGCGAGGTACCGCACTAGGCGTGCTTATGACTGTGCTGCTGGTATTGGTACCACGCTGGTTCGATATGGTTGAGACAGACAGTTTTCCCTGGATCTCGCTGGCTATGTTCATGCTGTTGGGGTATCTGGCTGGCTATCTTTTGTGGTGGGCAAACGAACGTAGTTACAAGATACTGGTTGCCCGTAAAAACGAACAACGAGAGCACGAATGACTCTAGACGCCGATATGCCTATCAGCCGATTTCATGTTCCCAAACTTGATGAGCTTCCCACGGACATCAGGCAGCGAATCACCACCATCCAGGATAAGTCCGGATTTGTTCCCAATGTCTTTCTGGTGCTTGCACATCGGCCAGACGAATTTCGCGCGTTCTTTGCCTATCACGACGCCATAATGGAAAAAGACAGCGGACTGAGCAAAGCAGAACGCGAAATGATTGTTGTTGCCACTTCCAGCGCTAACAGCTGTCAGTATTGTGTGGTTGCACATGGTGCAATCCTGCGCATCAGAGCCAAAAACCCTTTGTTGGCTGACCAGATCGCCGTGAACTATCTGAAGGCGGATATCAGCGAACGTCAGCGGCTAATGTTGAGTTTTGCGATGCAAGTAGCGCACGCTGCCGAGAGTGTCGAAGACGATGATCTTGAAGAATTACGTCAGGCAGGATTTAGCGAGGACGATATCTGGGATATTGGCGCCGTGGCCGCCTTCTTTGCGCTAAGCAACCGGATGGCTAACCTGACCCGGATGCGCCCCAACGACGAATTCTATGCGCTCGGACGCGGTTAGGGTGCAAGCCCCTAGAGCCCGAGAGCACTATAACTATTTGCAATGTCTGTGATGGCAACCGTATAGGCGGCCATGCGCAGATCGGTCACCTCTTCATTCGCCCACCAAACTTCACGCATTCGGTCGTACGCGCCACGCATCGTGTCATCCAGACCCGAGCGTACAAGAGCGAGTTCATCTGAGCCTACGGTGAATTCCTGCTCAAACGCTGCAGGAAATTTAAACCCCTGGCGCTGTAGCTCGCCCAACAGCATATTGGCCTTGTGCTCTTCCTGACGCCGCTGCATTCGCCCAAAGCGAATGTGCGACAGGTTACGCACCCACTCGAAGTAGCTGACAGTCACACCACCGGCATTGGCATACATATCCGGTAAAATCAGTGTGCCTTTAGTTCGCAAAATTTCGTCTGCGGCCGCGGTCACCGGACCGTTGGCAGCCTCAACGATAATTCGCGCGGAAACCTGTGCTGCGTTGTGAGTATCAATCACTCCTTCCACCGCCGCAGGAATCAACACATCGCAGTCCTTTAACAGAACCTGCATGCCGTCTTTGACGTATCGGCCAGTACCATAGTCTGCAAGGCCACCCTGCTTGTCGATATGCGCACGCAACTCGGGAATGTTGATCCCGTTATCATCAACGATCGCACCATCGCGTTCGATGACGGCGGTGATCAGTGCGCCATCTTCCTCTGCCAAACACTTCGCAGCGTGATAGCCCACGTTCCCGAGTCCCTGAACGATAATGCGTTTACCTTCAAGTCCGCTGGAAACACCTGCCTCAGCGAGGTCTTCGGGATATCGAAATAAGGATCGAAGCGCATACTGCACCCCCCGCCCGGTTGCCTCAACGCGTCCCGCTATGCCGCCCTTACCTACAGGCTTGCCCGTGACACAGGCATAGCTGTCAATGTCCGTTGGATTGAGCCGACGATACTCGTCAGCAATCCAGGCCATTTCTCGCTCACCAGTACCCATATCAGGGGCAGGTACGTTTTGTGAGGGGCTTATAAGATCGCGCTTGGCAAGCTCATAAGCAAAGCGGCGAGTAATTCGTTCCAGCTCGTGCTCTTCCCAGTCATTCGGATTAATGCACAGACCACCTTTGGAACCGCCAAAAGGTGTTTCTACCAAAGCGCACTTGTAGGTCATCAGTGCTGCCAGCGCCTCTACTTCATCCTGATTCACGGCTTCTGAAAAGCGAATCCCGCCTTTGACCGGCTCCATATGTTCAGAATGAACCGCCCGATAGCCAACAAAGGTATGGATCTCACCACGCAACCGAACCCCAAAGCGGACGGTATAGGTGGAGTTGCACACCCTGATCTTTTGAATGAGACCAGGCGAGAAATCGAGCGTTGCAGCGGCTCGATCAAACATCCTGTTAACACTATTTTGAAAACCGTCGGCATTGTGAATGCCAGAAGCTACTGCGGCCATGGGGGCGTACACCGGGTGCGTTTAAAGACTGCATCCTAGCGGAGACGCCCAATGATCCCTATGACAAATTGATGAATTTTTGTACCCAAGACGAGAACTGTGAAACGCTCAGACCAGGTCCGACCAAAACTGTGCGCTGATTCTCAGACTGATCGAAACTGGGGAGAATGGATTTAACCTGTTAAGGTTTAGCAACGGTTATCAGGAGTCTCTCATGTCCCAGACAAACCTGGATCAGCTAACGTCTGCGCCACTAGTCATTGATGTCTTCACCGATTACGTCTGACCATGGTGCTATCTCAGTACCGGGCGTATTGAAAAACTAAAACAAGACTTTGGCGTTCGGATTAATTGGGTGCACTTTCCCTTGCATCCCAATACACCCCCCGAAGGGCGCGCTATTGCAGAGCTGTTTCGTGGACGAAACGTCGACCTGGCGGCAATGAATCAGTGGATGCGTGACGAAATGTCGGCAGAGGGATTGCCCTACGGTAAACGCACCCATACCTACAACAGCCGTCTGGCCCAAGAACTGGGTAGTTGGGGAGATACACTGGAAGACACCAGTGAACAGTCCGGGCAAACGCAGCCTTCTGCGGGTGATCGCTTGCACAACGCGCTGTATCGAGCCTACTTTGTCGACGGTCGCGACATTAGTGATGTAGACGAGTTAGTACAGATCGCACAATCCGTTGGTCTAGACGCGCAACGCGCCCGATCAGTGCTTGAATCCAGGGAGTTCTCCGCCGCGGTAGATGCGGACTGGGCCAAAGCCCAGGATAGCGGCATCACCGGCGTGCCTACCTTTGTCGCCCAGGGTATGGGTGTGCCGGGAGCACAGCCCTACGACGTACTAAAGCGATTGGTAGAAAAGGCAACCGAGGTGCGTAACCGAAAAATCACTCAAGATCACCACTAGGGAGGCACAGTGAGTAACACTGGCTAAGCCAGAGAATGAATCGTGCCACCAAGCAAAAACTCTTCGTACAGATCCATGAGTTCTGGCTTCTCGAAGTGCAGGAAGTGACCAACGCCATCAATCACATGCATCTCGCTATCGGGAATCAGCGAATGTGCCTTATAGATGTCATCCATATCAAGAATAGTGTCGGTAGACCCATTGATGATACAGGTGCGCGCGGTAATACTCGTCAAATCAACAAAGTCTTCCAACTCACCTACCGTTGCAATGTAGGTGCAGTGTTCGTAAAACGACTCGGCCTGATCGCCGGATAAACCGGAGAACTGATTAACGATCATTCGCTTGTAGGTTGGAGATATGCCTTCTCCAAATTCTCTTATGATGACGTTAGCGCCCTTTTCCCAATCGCCACTGTCGTAGACTTCCGCTGCCTGACTGATCAGTGCCATCATCTTGTCATTGGGTTTCATGCCAAAGCTGCCAATAAGCAGTTTATCCACCATAGAGGGGTAACTCGCGGCAAAAGAAACTGCAATGGCTGTTCCCCAGGAACTTCCCGCTAACATCACTTCACCACCATCAACACGATGGGCTTCGACCAGGGCGTGCAGAACAGAGGTTTGGTCTTCGATCGAAACCTTGTGTGAGCCGTGCAGAATTTTGGAACGCCCAACTCCGGGCATGTCGTAGATAACGACCGAAAAATCCACCGCAAACTTTCGAACGAACATGGACCAAACGGCCATGGTTTGCAGAGCGCCACTGACACACAGGATCAGGTTTTCAGAGGTGCCGTACTTGCGATAAGGAACCCTGAAGCGTCCAACTTCGATTTCGCCTTTGATCGGTCTCAATGCTCTAAAGCCTGCTTACATAGTTTATGAATAGTGGTAGTACGCTCATCGATAACACTCACTGGCCCGCCTGGCTACTTGCTGCAGCGCGCCTCGCGGCCTGTTGTTCTTTCCAGTTAAACCAGCGCTTACCGCCCAGCTTGTTTCCTAGCCGATCAATTGGTGACAGCGCCAACAGATTGGCCATCCCCCGAAGTTTATCGCTAAAACGCGAGCTGCTTGCCCGCAAGGAAATGCCAAAACCCGCATCGAGATAGCAGAACTCATGCCAATACCCCGGCGGCATACACAAAGTTTGTCCTGGCTCCAGAACGATCTCGTAGCCACGTACATCAGTTAACCGTGGCTGCTGCGCCAAATCCGGGTCGTCCAGGTTGGCATAAGAGCGCACAGTGAACGGATGATGGTAGAGCGCCGTTGCCTGATCTGGAGAAAACAATCTGATTCGTCGTCTGCCGTGCACCGCGGTGTAGAACACATACCCCATGTCAATATCAAAATGCAGGGGCGTCACGGCGTTTTTGCAGCCAAAAAATGTGAACACAAAATTCCGAGAGAACTTGAGGCCCACATCCGGGTAGATGACATCATCAAGCAGCTCGGGAATATGCGAACCAATGTTGTAGAGGAACATCCTCAAATCTTTGCCCTGTACCAGTGTTTCGTCGAGATACTCAGCGAAGCTCATGGAACCAACAGAACCCATGTAATTTTTACCCGGCTCGCCAAAGGACGCGTCATACACGCGGACCGGGTTCTCACCAAAATTCGCGCTCAGCCATTGTGGCGTCCAGCGCGCAAGCGCTGGCCAGTCGGCAGCCAGATCAGTCACCACAACGGGCTCCTGAGCATCAATCGCGGCCAGCAGCATGGCTTTTCCCGTCTCAGAACTGGCCGGGTCAGACGCCTGGTCATTCTGATCCGACTGGATACTGATCGTGCGAATCTCGCCATCCAACAGATGTGGGGTCTGCGCCGGGCGGGTCAGGGTTATGGCAGGCGGCATCTCTCCGGTTCTGGGGAGCTCTGTCTCGAGACGCGCATTCTCAATAGGTACGGATTTCACGGGGCGTAGTTTACCGGGTTTTGCCAGCGAGCTTAAGCCTGTTGAGCTGCGGCTCGAACAATCAACTCATGATAGGACGCATTGCCGTCAAAAGGCCGCTTGAGCCAGGGTACACCCCATATCTCGTGACGGGCTCTGGCCTCCAAAAGCCAATCCTTGAGGGCTGTATCCGTGGCAAATCCTCTTTGATAGCGAATCCAGGGCACCTCAAAAAGCGCCGGCCGGCGTTCTTCGATCTCTCGCAAACGAGCCTGTTCCTGAGTACTCAGCGGACCGCTGGAGCGCAAGAGTCGCGTAAGCGTCAGGCGATCCTTGAGCGATGAGCGATCGAGCCCAAGCACCGGCGCCAGCCCGAAGGTACCGCGCGCAGGGTCTATCGAGATCGTCAGATTGGGGCCTGTCACACCCTGCTGTTCCAGGACGCCAAAACAGGCCGGTAACTCAACCCGCTGGTCTGCGGCAGACAGCAGCGCCGCGATCATCTCAAAACTGAATCCGTCCATCTGTTCGACAAGATCTGCTGCATGCACAACCAATAGACGGGCAATCAGATCCGCGGGCACCATCGCCTTGCTTCCCGTGAGGGCGTTACGCAGCACCAGGCCCTCCTCTGGCAGAACCTGGCCGGTCTTACACAGCGATATGGCCTGAGAATAGAGATCAACCCTGTCGTGGGAACAGAACAGAAAAACCAGTCGTTCCGCCGTAGGACCAATCAGTTCCGCCAGTTTGTCCCGATCGGCGTAACTGAAAAGGCCATAGGGATACTGCTGGGTAGAATAGGCGCTGTGCAACAAACCGATCTGCACAACGAGCGGTTCCTGATGCCAGCGTTCCAGCAGCGCAGCAACTCCTTGCAGGTGCTCCTGAAAGCCACGGCCACGGGAATGCTTGTAGTTATCTGCAACTGCCAGGACTGAAGAGGTAAGCGAGCCATAGTCGTTCTGCTTGATTGCGGGAACCAATGCGTCCTTCAGGTCTTCCTCTCGCCACTCACAATGGCTGCGCTCGATATCGTCTACTATGGGTTGACCGCGAAGTGTTGTAATAGCGCGGCGCGAAAAGTCGTAGGCTAGTTTCAGCACAGAGAACCCTTACCCAAACGCGGTGAGGATCAAACGCTCACCGGAGTAGGTAGCACGACCGTGTGACATCTGGTGATTATCAAGGACAAGCACGTCGCCGCGATGCCAGCTAAAACTGAAGCGCAATCGCGCAAGTTCATCATGGACCAAATCAAGAACACCTGGTGCAAAGGAACGGCCCGACTCAAGCGCAAACTCCATTCCCAGTTGGGACCGCAACAGTCTTCGTCCCAAGCGAGTAAACCAGGGCAAGCGCCGGGTAATCTGATCACTCAGATACCAGCGGCGGCGGCCAGAATGGGGATGCACACTGATTACCGGTTGCGCGCAACGTGTCCGGATGCGCCGTTGGCCGCGGCGAGTGACCTCATAACCTTCGTCTTCCAGTAAACGGCAGGCTTCACTGAAGTCTTCGCAACCACTTACCTCCTGCCAGCTCAGTGCCAAAGACTGGGTAACTCCCGCCGGTAGTAGTTTATACAGACGGGAATGCCGATCCATAAGCTCTCTGGTGTATACCACCCGTTCGTTTTCCAGGGGTCCGGTAACCTCGGCAGGTAACGCATCAAAGAGTTCAACAAAACTCGCAAGCGGCGTTTCCCCGGCCAGTGCAGCGGCTGTCTGACAGTTAAATACAATGACATCTGGAGGCCGCGGTGTATGCGTCGCTTCGAGATGTTGTTCAATCACAACATCCGGGGGTGCTTCTGTTGTGTTGTACACGTTGTTATGCACTCTCGAACGGCGCGACACACCGCCAATATAGCTTGCCTGAATCGGCAAAAAATGTTGCGCGACCGCTTCAAAATCTTCAGCACTCGCAACAGGAAGCTGACGTAACAGCAGGCCCCCGTGGTTGAGCACCAGTTGCGCCAACAACTCGCGATTTTCTTCGAGCCTGTCGAGCCAGTCCGCCAACGAATCAGCATCAGAAGATGCCGCAAAGTCGCCCGCATCAAAGACCGGTACCAGACTCTGGCCAGGTTCGAGGAACTGGTTGGGTTCAAACAAACTCATACCGTCTGTGCTAACGGCGTTTGCTACTTGCCACCGTGCTGGGCCCGGGAGGCACGCACGATCGCCATCCAGCGATCAGGTTTAATAAATCCCTTACCAGCGTCTGGAAACTCTTTGTTAAGTAGCTCGATGATCGTGGCATCCGAACTGCCTGCCTCGGTCTCGCGCATGATCAGTAACGCTGAGTTACGAACCAACGATTGCGCCGCCCGAAGCAATTGGGTGTTACCTAGCGGGCCATGCCCAGGAATAACTCTGGTCTCTTCATTAACTAACTCAAGAGTGGCTGCAAGGTTCTCCATAACGCCGGTGACCGACCCACCACTGGCAACATCGACAAAAGGATAGCTACCGACAAAGAGGTGGTCGCCCATATGGATCACATTAGCACCACGAAAGTAAACCACAGCATCGCTGTCGGTGTGGCCTTTTGGCATATGGATAATATCTATAGCCTCATCATTGAAATGCACTCGAACTCGATCATCAAAGGTAACAACGGGTAAGGCTGTTCGCGGCGTGTCTCCAGCAGCAGCCAGGCGCACCCGAACATTTTCATGGGCAATCACTGTACCGGTCTCGCCAAACACCGCATTGCTACCGGTGTGGTCACCATGGAAATGGGTATTGATTACCAGGCGGGGAGTGGCTCCGCCAAGAGATTTAAGGTGGCTCTGAATGCGACCCGCCAGAGGCTCAAACTGATCGTCAACAATAAGCGTGCCATCAGGGCCAATGGACGCGGCGATATTACCTCCCGCTCCCTGCAGCATATGAATCGAGCCAGCCACCGGCTCACTGGTGACCTTCACATCAGCAAACCGATCATCTGCCGCAGCACCTGCCTCGAGAACGCAGGTTAAGCTCAGTATCGATGCCCCAAAAAACCAGGTTTGCCGAGCGATCCATTGCTTACTGAATACAAGCTTTGCTGAAAAAGACGGGATCATGGTCAGACTCCTAAAATATCGAGGCGAATTGTAGCCGACTAACGGCTGCTGCGGTGAGACGCCCCCAAAAATCGACGGTGTTCTATCTTGAGACAGCGGTCAACCACCACATTCATGCCTGCCTGTTCAGCCAGGCGAATCCCATCCGCATGGATGACCCCCAATTGAAGCCAGAGCACTGAGGCCCCAACGGCAATCGCTTCGGCGGCGATGGCTGGCACCGCACTGGAATCCCGGAAGACGTTGACCGTGTCGATCTCGCCAACGGCTTCGCGAGCGCTCAGCAGGTCGGGAAAACACGGCAGGCCAAAGATCTCCGAATATCGGGGGTTGACCGGAATAAGGCGGTAGCCTTCATCAATATCCAGCATATAGCGGGAAACCGAGTTTGAGGCACGTGCTGGATTGTTAGACATTCCGACAACGGCAATGCGCTTTTTCGCCAACGCCTGCTGAATTTTCTCTGGACGCTGATAGGCAGTGAGATCAAGCATTAGACGGCTCCTTGTGAGCTTCGTTACCCGCCGCCGGGCGCCCAGACCATCTCACCTCGGCCGACTCTTTAAGCTCACGCTTGAGAATTTTTCCTGAGGCGGTTCGCGGCAGTGGGTCATTAACAAAGATCAGGTATCGAGGCACTTTAAACCGGGCCAGCCGGGTCTCGAGAAACTCACGCAAACCTGTCTCATCCAGCGCATCGTCAGCAAAACAGGTTGCCCCAACCTCCTCCCCCAGGCGCTCATCAGGCACCCCATAGACACTCGCTTCATGTATCAGGGGATGTTCAAGCAGGGCCGACTCTACCTCACCACAGCCAATGTTCTCCCCTCCCCGTATCACCAGATCCTTGATGCGATCGACAATAAACAGAAAGCCATCTTCATCGAGATACGCCACATCACCGGTACGTAGCCACCCGTCTATGAAGGTATCCGCATTGGCATCCGGACGGTTCCAGTAGCCTTGAATCACACAGGCGCCACGGATTAAAAGCTCACCGCGCTCGTGCGCAGCCAGTGTTTGGCCGTTGTCGCCAACGATTTTTAAATCGACCACAGCGCTGGCTCTGCCAGAACTGTTTGGCCGCAGCAAATAATCCTCACCACCAATCCCGGTACCAATGGCATTGGTTTCGGTCATCCCCCAACCCGTGGCCGGCAAGGCTTGCCGGAAGGTTGTCTGGATGCGCTTCACCTGTTCGGGTGCTCGAGGCGCACCCCCTCCCCCAACGGTCACCAGAGTGCTCAGATCCAGCCCCTGAGCAGCAGCTTCCGCCACCAGATCACCCGTCATGGCCGCAGGCGCTATGAAGGAACTGATCTGTTCCCGCTCGATCAGCCGGGCAGCCCTGCCGGGTTGCCACTTGTGCATGGATACAAGCTTCCGCTGGGCACGGAAGGATGCAAGAAACACCGCATGCGAGCCTGTGGCATGGAACAGCGGAACCGCAAGCAAAGTAGCATTTTGATAGGGCAACTCAGCGCCAGTTATACCGGCACACAGTGCCATCGACTGCTGATCGAGCTCCCAGGACATGAGCGCCGACAAAATATTTAGATGGCAGCTCAGGACGCCTTTGGGATGCCCCGTAGAACCCGAGGTATATAGAATCGTCGCGTTGTCTTGCTGCGCCACCTCGACCAGAGGCATGTCTACTTCACCCGCCGGCCCCGCAGCATCCAACAGTTCTTCAAAGTGCACGACTCGTTCGGTGAGTACCGACAAGATGGGCTGGTCTAGCCGAACTCCTATCAGCACCACATCCAACTGTTGACCACTCTCGGCTTCGTATTGCGCAAAGCGCTGCAGCCGCTCCTGATCGGCAATCAGTACGCGGCTACCAGAGTCAGTCAGCCCATAAGCCATTTCATCAGGCTGCCACAACGAGTTCATCGCAACCGCAACACAGCCAATGCTGGTAGCGGCCATAAAGCTTATGACCCACTCCGGATAGTTACGCATCGAAATGGCAACTCGATCGCCGTGTTTTAGCCCGTAGGTTGCAATTAATGCCGAGGCAAGCCGGCTCGCACGCTGCCAGGTTTCATCGAACGTCAGGCGCTCGTCTTCGTAAACCAGGAACGTCTCATCAGAGCGAGCGTCAGCGTAAAGCTCTGCCAGATTTTTTGGCGCGTTAGCAAAGCTGCGCACCTTCTGACCAAACAGCACGAGCTCTGCGAGCTCATAGGGCTGACCTGGTGCCGTGAGGATGTCTAATGCCTCGCGACGAGTCATGACCGAGCCGGCTGTCGCCAGGGTCTGTTCACTGGATGCTGTCGTATCTGTCATTGCTTCTCTCCCCAAAACAACTCTCCTTTCCATGATCCTAACCCGGCGCCCGGACTTGCTAAAGCGCTTATGTCTTCGGCTTGCCTGTTAATCCCTCAACCCATGAATTAACCTGCCACGATGTCACCCAAGCCTTGCCCAACCTCTTGCCCCCGCCACCCTTTCCTGACTGCCAAAGGGTTACTAGTACTTAGCTTCAGCATTGTGCTGCTCAATATCCTCAGCGCCGCTGCAATCCAGGCGAGAGAGACCTCTTTGCCCGATATCTCGCACCTGTCCGAGGCACAGGCCGCAAAAGACTGCGCAACGTGCCATCCGGCAGAAACCCGGAGGTGGCGATCGTCGCATCACGCCGGAGCCATGGCCGAGGCGGTGCACCTCAATCAGGGCCGCCTCCAACCGGATAAGCAATCACTCCTCGGTGATTTCAACAACGCCACAGCCACGCATCTGGACTTAAAGGCCAATTTCAAAACCATTGATGGACATCCAGTGATGTCTCTCACACGCTCCGGAAAAACAACCCACCACATTGTTAGCTACAGCTTTGGTGTATTCCCACTCCAGCAGTATTTGACTGAAACGGTTGATGGGCGTTGGCAGGTACTGCCCTTTTTCTGGGACGCTCGCAGCGCTGAAGACGGCGGACAACGCTGGATCACCCTGCATCCACAGGAATCAATTTCAGCGGCCGACCGTTTGCATTGGCAGCAGCCGCTCGCCAATTGGAACGGAATGTGCGCTGATTGTCACTCCACAGGTCTGGTGCGCAATTTTTCGCCCGCGGAAAATCGCTTCGACACAAAATTCAGCCAGATCAGTGTCAGTTGCGGTTCGTGTCACGGGCCGCAACCGCACACAAACAATCCTATTAGTTCAGGGTCGACCGCAGGTTTTGCACCGCGCTTCCCCATAGGACACCCAGGTAAATCTGCGGCTTCACAACGGCCTCCTTCAAAGGAAGCCGCCCAATCAACCCTCGAAATCTGCGCCGGCTGTCATTCTCTAAGGTCGCCATTAGTCGACGGTATAGACCCGCGCGAACCTTTTCTCGATCAGTTCGCTCCAGCGCTTCCAGCTCCAGTACTTTATTTTCCAGACGGACAAGCCAAAGAAGAGGTCTATGTCTGGGGTTCATTTTTACAAAGTCGTATGCACAAAGAAGGCGTGACCTGTGGCAACTGCCACGATCCCCATTCACAAAAGCTGGTTGTTGAAGGCAATGCTCTGTGCTCCCAATGCCATGCCAAAGAGATCTATGATGTGGAAACACATCATCGCCACAAGCTCGGCACCGAGGCATCCCAGTGCGTGAATTGCCACATGCCGGTTCAAACCTACATGGTGGTTGATGATCGCCGCGACCATAGCTTCCGCGTACCCGATATTTCCGCGTCTCGAAAGTTAAACACACCAGATCCTTGCACCACTTGCCACATCAACCAATCAAAATCCTGGGCTGAGCAAAGTTTAGCTGATTGGCAACCCAGCCCTGCAACAGCCAAAGCATCCAGCTCAAACAGGCTCTGGCAGCAGTTGCAGTCGGGGGTAGCACTAACCCCAACCGAGTTCGCCCAACTCATGCAAGACCCGGAAGTAGCCGAAATAAAAAAAGCATCCGCTCTCACGGAACAGGCAAAGTTCAATCCGCAGATAAAGAGTCTACCCGCTACAGAAGGCCAACCACTGCTGGCCGTAGCTGTAGCTCACGCCTCCGCCCAGATGCCTCTGAATCAGCGTGAGGCCTTGCTTGGACCTATGCTGAATCACAAATATCGAGCGGTTAGAATCGCCGCCGCAAATCAACTCAGAGAAAGCGTTACGAACACCACTGCGACGTCTCTGTCGGCGCAAGACTTTGCGCAACTCAAAAAGGTTTTAGAGGAAGCTAACACGGCAGACAACATTAGCAGCTGGCGTGGGGAAGGCTTACTCAACCGGGGTTTGCACCAGGAACGCGGGGGTGATCTCGACTCTGCAATTGAGAGCTATCTGCAAGCGATCGATCGAGACCCCTATTTTGAACCGCCTTATATCAATCTGGCAGAACTCTATCGCAAGCAGAAAGACCTGCGCAGAGAACAACTCTTGTACACCAAAGCGCTGCGCGCCATTCCCGACTCCGCCATTTTGCGATACAGCTACGCGCTACACCTGGTGCGGCGCAAAGCACCCGCCAAAGCCGTGCAACAGACAGCGCAGGCACTGCAACGCGACCCTGCCAGCCGCAACAATGCATACCTGCACCTGTTACTGCTCGACAACCTGGGCAGGACTGCAGAAGGCGTTGCCTGGCTCACAGAAAACATAGAACACCAAAAAGCCTCCATACAGGTCCTGCAACTCGGTGCAAAGCAGGCTCAAAAAATTGGAGCTCAACAATCCTTTTCTCTGTTTGCGAAAACGCTTCGCAACGCACACTAGAATAGCGAATCAAGGACTCTACCATCGCAGCTACCGGACTTTCCTGGATCGATACCGCCGTTATCATCTGCCTAATGGCTGGGGTAACCTGGATAGGACACAGCCTGAGCGGTCGGATCAGTGATCGCACGAGCTTTTTCCAGGCAAGTGGAACGCTACCCTGGTGGGCCGTATCTGCGAGTATTGTGGCGACCCTGGTAAGCTCTGTCACCTTTGTCTCAGTACCAGCCAACGTCTTCAAGGAAGGCGGCAACCTGACTTATCTGCAACTGATTATCGGACTCGCGTTCGGAAAAATCCTGGTCGCCTGGCTTGTTGCCCGCCCCTTCTACCTGAGTCGCGGTATTCATACGAGCTTTGAGTACATCAGCGCGCGAATCGATCGGCCAACCGGCGAGGTTTCCATGCTGTTGGGGCTGTTACTCAATGTCATCACCAGCGGCGTTAAGCTACTCACAGCAAGTATCGTACTCGACGTTATCACTGGTTGGGGCGTACCAGCCTGTGCTGCCTCTGTGGTGGCTATTGGCGTTTTATGGAGTGCGCTATCAGGTATCAAGACAGTTATCTGGACCGACTTTCTGTTGTTTGTGCTTTTCACATCAGGCGCGATATTCGCCCTGCTATTTATCGTTTTTGAACTGAACAGTTCGATCATGAGTGCGCTGGTTGTGCTTGATGAACAAGCAAAGCTTGTTATGTTCGATACGTCTACAGACCCCAAAGTGCGCTATACCATCTGGACGGGAATACTTGGCGGTTTTGCCCTAACCCTCGCCCAGGCAGGCACCCAGGGAACCTGGCAGCGCGTCAAGGCGTGCCGCAGTCCAGCCGATGCGCACCGGGCTTACGCGTGGTCAGCGGCCTTCTATGCTATGCATTTGGTCATACTGGCCGTGGGACTTGGACTGGCAGCGTTCTATACGCAGCGAGGTTTGCCCCAGGAAGTTAGTGCTGTTTTGCAGCAGTCGCCAGACCGAATCTTCCCCTACTTTATCGCCACAGAAATTCCGCCGGGCATCTCGGGGCTATTCTTCGCAGCCATATTCGCTGCAGCAATATCGACACTAGACTCAACACTTGCTGAAAGTGCTGATCTTAGCGTTCGCCATATCTACGAAAAGCTGCAAAAAAACAAGCGCAGCGAAAACCACTATCTTCTCGTTTCCCGAGTGATCCTTATCTTTTGGGGCTTCGTTTTTTTTGCGGTGACGTTGCTATTTGCTAGATTCGCCGATCAGGGCCTCTTGGATCTAACGTTTAAACTGCCTAGCTACGTGGCAGGCATCAGCTTTGCAACCATAGTGTTGGCACGATTCAGGATAGGCTCTTTTCGCAGTTTCCTGATCGGCGGTTGTGCGTCGTGCATTTGCGTCTACGTTCTACAGACAAACGCTGTCGCGTTTTTGTACTGGTGTCCTGCTGCTGGCCTTATCATGCTGACTACCGTATGGCTTATCGAACGCAAGCAGCCCGAACTCAGGGGAATTGTTGGCGTCAAGGGCTCTGATTAGTTAATGAGCTTTCGAACCTCGGCTGGGGATACACCACCAGGCAAGAACATGACTACCGCATCATCAAAACCCATAGCTTCGAAACGGTGCAACAGTCCGGCGGTCTCATCGAGGCTACGAGAGGCCGGTAATTGGATGGTAGAGACAATCGCCCGTTGTCCACCCGCTGCTCTATACCGCTTTAATGCGCGCTCGAGCTCGTCTGGCGTTCGGTAATGACCAGATGCGATCCATCCAGAAAACTCCCTGGCAGCGCGTTCAACCTCGTTACCCCAGGTGCCGTAAAGCAATGGCGGCCCGCCTTGAACCGACGGCCAGGGAGACAACTCTGCCGTTGCATTCGCGCCAGTCTCCAGGGCAACGGACAGTTCCACAAAAGACTCGTTAAAGGTTTGAAAGCGCTGCGCAAAATCGCGCTCGTAAGCATCAAAGTCCAACTCCGTAGAGCCCGCGCCAATGCCCAACAGGAGTCTTTCTGAACACAACTGCTGTAATGACATCACGCGGTGAGCAAGATCAGTAGGGTGATAGAGCGGTAGTTGAATAATTGCAGACCCAAGTTCTATCTCTTGCGTTACCGTCGCGGCCACACCAAGAGCGAGGATAGGATCCATGATCATGAAGCCACGGCCAATGGCCTGGGCAGTCCAGAGGCTCTCGAACCCTTCGCCGGCCAGCATTCTGGCCTGCTCCGCCAGCTCGTTCGGTCCGCTATCCAGCACCGGACCCAGCAACGCACCCAAGCGCATATCAATCTCCTTTTCTTTTTCTTTCGGGGTTGGCTAGGGCCGAAACTGAGGGCGCAGAACAATTTCAGTTGGGCAGACGCTGGGCGACGCTTGCAATACGTAGGCAACGGTGTCGGCAACATCTTCCGGTGAGATCATGCGTCGGGAATCCATCCCCAGGCCAGACGTCAGATCGGTACTGACAAACCCCGGCATTATTGTGGATACCTTGATCCCATAGTCGCGCACATCCTCGTACATACATTCTGTAAAACCGTTCAGCGCATGTTTGGTAGCGCAATAGATACCGCTGCCGGCATTGGTACTTCTGCCGCTGATGGAAGATATATTGATCACTGTGCCCTGCCGCGCCTCGACCATAGATGGCAGTACGCCGCGACACAGAGCGACAATTGAATTGAAGTTCAGATCCATCAGATGGCTCCAGTCAGCAAGGTCAGCCTCTTGCACCGCCTGCTGTTTTGCGCCACCTGCGTTATTCACCAGTACATTAACTCGGCCAAAGGCCGCCACCGCCGCAGCCAGCGCTTCGCCAACATAGCCTTCAGCCGTGAGTTCCCCCGCGAGATAATCGGCGCTGCAGCCCCGTGCCTGAATTTCGCCAGCCACGTCCTCAAGCGCTGTTTCGTTTCGAGCCAGCAAAAACAGGTTGTAGCCCAGATCTGCCAGACGGAGAGCGATGGATCGACCAATCCCACGGCTCGCTCCAGTGACCAGGGCGGTGGGTGGGTGATTGCGTTGTTTGCTAGTAGAGGACAATGCAACGCACCTCAATACTAAACCGATCCGGGGCATCGTCCGGGCTCGATGGATCATCAAATGCACTATGAAATGAAAACGTAGAGGGCTTATCTATAGAGCTGCCATCCCCAAGGGCGCCATTGGTTTGCGCCAGCGGACCGTCCGAGTCCCATTGCTTAAGAAGCAAGGGTTCATCACGAGTTAACTCAGGAAAGAAGAAAAACTCCTGTCGAGGGCTATGCTTCGCAAAATAGTTTTCACCGACCCGATCATGATAGTGAATCTCGAAGGTCACTAAATCTTCCGGATCTACCGTCTGGGCATCACACATTGCTAACGGATCAACCTGTACGGGACTCGAAACGATGTTGCGCCAAACGTTAATAATGGCAAAACGGCCATCAGTCTTAAGCGCCGCCTCAGCCGCTTCAGCGGCAATAAGAGACTCGCCCTCAGCTAACACACTACGCAAGGTATCGTTGGCGTTAGGAGGTTGGGCCAGGTCGCGCAAGCGCTGTGGCGCACTTACCAAGGTATAGTCACCGTGCACCATCTTGGCCGGACCTTGAACTTGCTGGCCGCCAGCAATTCTCTGTTTACTCTGTTTGCCGCGGGCCGAACGTACGTTGTGATCAAACGCGTAAGCGCGCGCGCCGGTTGACGCCGAAACCAGAGCCTCGCAACCAGGGTAGTAAGATTTAACGACTTGCAAGTGATCAAAAAAGTCCAGATCGGGGGTTTCCAGAGGTGCGTCGAGCATTTCAAAGCCATTAACGGCACAGGTTTTCTTTGCATCACCTCGAAGCGATCGGGCATCGTTGACTGGCAGAGTTCGCCGACAGGTGTCCACCCCAAATGTGCCTCCATCGCTACCATCCAGATCCCGCTTGGTAGACACCAGACCATTGCGAAACAGCGACGACTGGGCGCGATCGTCCATGTAATTAAACACCCCTGATCGCTGGTTGGTAGGGCTAGCCATAATTTGGCGCTCCGAAGCTGTTGGAATTCATTTCCAATATAGGGGGGGCACTGCAGACCTTCAAGCAGCGCCTGATCACAGAACATGGCAGCGGGCCGCTCAACTGGTTAAGCTTAGGCCTTACAAAAGTTTCGGAAGGTAGGCGAATGGAAGTTTCGGGCAGCAAGGGTATTTTTGTGGGTGGCGCGTCGGGCATGTGCCGTGCTACGGCAGTCAAGTTTGCAGAAAAAGGCGGCAAGGTTGCTATTCTGGATATGGAACAGTCCAATGGCGCTGAGGTGGCCAAGGAATTGGGCGGTACGTTTCATGTTTGCAACGTCATGGATTTCGAAGGCATTGAGGGCGTTATAGCCGAAGCTGTATCCGCGTTAGGCGGTGTGAACTATGTGGTCAACACAGCTGGTGGCGGTGTCGCTAAACGAACGCTTGCACGCGATGGCAGCAAACACTCCCTTGATGACTTTCGACGCATCATCGACCTCAATCTGATTGGTAGCTTCAACGTCAATCGTATCGCTGCTGAGCATATGGCTAAAAATGAGCCAAACGAAGTCGGTGAACGCGGTGTCATGATCAATACTGCCAGCATCGCAGCTTTTGAGGGTCAAATCGGCCAGGTGGCCTACACCGCTGCAAAGGGCGGTATCGCCGCAATGACACTAACAATGGCACGAGATCTGGGCGCCCTGGGCATTCGGGTCATGACCATTGCACCCAGTTTGTTTGATACCGGCCTAACCGCTGGCATACCCGATGAAGGCGCGCTGCAGCTCACCAAAGATGCCGCCTTCCCTCGCCGCATGGGTCATCCGCACGAATTTGCCACTATGGCCATCGCAATATTTGAATCCCCAATGATGAATGGCTCAACCATTCGGGTAGACGGCGGCCAGCGTTTTGCTCCGCGTTAGTATAGAGGTCGCTATTGCCCGGATCGTTTTTTCGAATGGCTAGGCGCAAAAAACCTACGTTCATACGACGCCTGCTGCGCATAAGCTTGCCGGCGCTTGTATGGCTGCTTTTTGTCTGGTGGTATTCCAATACCGGCGGCCCAGTGACACAGCCAGAGATCAATGAACTCATGGCTATACTCGAAACTCGAGGTACTGATCCCGAACAACGAGAGTTGTTGCGTGAGTTTCTGCAGAACGATACCGGCGATGACTTTGTCATGCTCAATCTAATTGAGTTGAACCGAAACGGTTCTGCAGAAGATCCTCTGCTTGATGCAAGCAGCGCTCTGGATCGCTATATGGAACATATGTGGCCCGCACTTTTAAAGCGCGCCTGCCACCCCGTTTCCTACGGCACCACCGCAGCAAACGCCATCGACCTGTGGGGCATCGATGGCGCCAGCCGCTGGACTCAGGGTGCCATGATGCGCTATCGAAGCCGGCGTGATCTTGCTCAGATCGTGCTGGATCCAGACATCCAGGGACCCCACGAAGAAAAGATCGCTGCGATGAGCAAAACCATCGCCATACCGCTCGACCCCTGGTTTCACACGGGCGATCCACGACTGTTATTTGGTCTTATCGCTCTGGTTCTGTCGCTTATTGGGATGCGTCGCTAAAGCGAGCGCTCTGAACGTTCGATGGCCCATCGCTTCATGCCGTGGGTTATCAACCCTGCCGCTATCAACCAACATTGTCGCAAAGCTAAACGCCCACCCTCTCGCTCGGGCTATGAGCGGAGCGTCGGCCTGAATCTGGCGCAGTGCAAGGCCAATGGCATCTTCATCATCAAACAACATCCACAGGGAGGCGACATCCGTTGCCCAATCCCCGCTGGTTATGTCTCCCCAATCGATCACTGCGACAATGGCACCCTTGTCAACCAAAACGTTGCGGGCGTGCAGATCGCCATGCAGCCAGACTGATTCTTTAGCGGTGTCTTGCGCAAGTGCTATGCGCCAGAGTTGTTCGAGATGATTAACATCACTCTGTTTTAGAACCCCTTCCTGCTTCAAACGGGCGAAGCGCTCTTCAACAACACTCCGACGCTCGGCCAAGGGCACACCCCGAACTGCATTAGCTGGCGCCAAAGCCGGGCTGGGTGAACGTACTCGGTGCAAATCAAGCAGGAACTGTGCAAACCTCGGCGCTTCGGAGGCATCTGGATAAGCCAGATCAGCTGCACTACCGGGCAGCCAGGGCAGCAGACTGAACGACCAGGGGTAACCAAACTCAGGCGATCCCCTGTGTAAAGGTTGTGGGATACGAATGTCGAGTTGTGACGACAACCTGGGCAACCAGGTCTGCTCATTACGTAGCAGATTGTCCGCCACAGCGCGCCTGGGCATTCTCACAAGCAGATCCTCTCCCAGCCGGTAGAGCACATTATCAAAACCGGCGTCCAGCGGTTGCAACGCTCTTTGCGCGTATTGCGGAAACTGACTGGCAACGAGTTTGCGAACCAATTCCTGCGTTACGTTGAATTCGGCAGCGGGTGTGCCTGGCACTATTCCATTCTCCGGAGATTGCACTGGGTCAGCGGCATACATGGTCTTGGGCGGTCGACCCGAAAGCCACGACTCGCCATACTTGGGAGATGAACAAGATAACGATTTATTCTGCCAAATCCATCATTACGATGAACCCCGCGAACCCTTTCGCTACCCACGTTGCCGTGCGCGATGGACTAATTTTGGGTGCCGGCTCACTCGAAGAACTGGCTCCCTGGGGGGCCTACGAGTTGGATGAGCGATTTTCTGACAAGATCATTACTCCTGGTTTTGTCGAAGCACACGCCCACGTCATGGAGGGCGCAACCGCGCTTATGCCCTATGTGGGCTACTTTGATCGACCCTTGCCGGACGGCTCCATAGCCAAGGGATTCCAAAGCTATAAGGCGCTGATCCAACACCTAAAAGACCTTCACAACAGCCTCGCGGATCCAACCGAGCCACTGATAACGCGCGGCTTCGACCCAATCTATTTTGATGGCGAAGAGCGCCTCACGCTAAAGCACTTAGACGAAGTTTCTGCAACACGTCCTATCTATATGTTCCATGCCAGTGGCCATCTGGCAACAGCCAATACTGCGATGCTGGAACTGGATGGTGTCACCCGCGAAACACAGGTAGAAGGTGTTGGCCGATTTGCCGATGGCGCACTAAATGGCGAACTCCGCGAGCCCTCAGCCATGGCGTTGTGTCGCACTGGCTATCGCGCGATTCAACTCGCCAATGTAACGGAAGCAGCGTTACGAAATTTTGGTGCAAGCGCCAGAAATGCCGGAATCACAACCTGCACAGATCTGGCGGGTGGGCTCATCATTGCGCCACGCGCAAAAACCATGTGGCAAACAGTAACCTCCGAGGAAGACTTTCCCCTGCGTGTTGCGATGTACAACATCCCGGCGATGCCTGGACTCACTGCAGACTTTTCTGAGGTCGCTGATAAAGTGTTGCAGCTGCGCGACGAGGCCACAGACAAGCTCTGCTTTCCTGGCGTCAAGCTTATCCTCGACGGTTCAATTCAAGGCTTCACCGCCATGATCAAGGAACCCGGCTATATTACCGGCGAAGATCACGGTCAGCTATTAACTGTTCCCGATCAACTTATAGATTGGTTACGACCCTTCCATAAGGCTGGCATCAACGTTCACATGCACTGTAACGGTAACCTGACTCAGGACCTTGCCATAGAAACCATCGAGGCCTTACTCATTGAGCATCCCTGGCTCGATCATCGTCATACGATCACTCATGCGCAACTGACCACCCAGGCTCAGTTAAAGAAAATGCATCGTCTTGGTATTTGCGCAAACTTTTTCGCCAATCATATTTGGTACTGGGGAGATCAGCACTTCGAGTTCACTGTGGGACCTGAGCGAGCGAACGCGCTTGAACCCTGCGCCAGTGCATTGCGCGAACGTGTACCTTTTGCTTTGCACTCAGACGCTGGAGTAACGCCATTGGGCCAACTTCATACAATGTGGTGTGCCGTGAATCGACTCACTCCCAAAGGCAGGATTCTGGGCGAGCATGAGAAGATCACAGCACAGCAAGCGCTGCATGCCGTCACGCTGGGAGCCGCGTACCAATTGCACATGGACGATCACATCGGATCCATCGAGGCCGGAAAATCTGCAGACTTTGCAATACTGAATGAAAATCCACTTCAAGTAGAACCTGTGAAAATCCGGGACATCAAGGTTTGGGGCACTGTACTTAGCGGCAGAGTATTCGAGGCAGCACAACCTGGCTCCAGAGAAGACTAAGGGTTTGAACAACACCTCAGCAGACAACATCGCGTTTACCGTGCTTGGTGGATACCTGGGAGCAGGTAAGACAACCCTTCTAAATCGACTTTTGAGTGATAACCATGGCGTACGAATTGCTCTGCTCATCAACGATTTTGGCGCAATCAACATAGACGCTGATTTGATCGAGAAACAAACTGAGCAACAGATCAATCTCACAAACGGCTGCGTTTGCTGTGGCTTGTCCGATGGCTTTGACGAAGCAATAGAGAACCTTGCCAGGGCAAGAACCCCACCAGATCACATCTTGATCGAAGCAAGCGGTGTTGCTGATGTGCACTCCCTGGCCCAGTACGGCAAAGCGCCCGGGCTTGCTCTCGACAGCATCATTGTGGTGGCTGATGCAACCAGTGTAAGAAAGAAAGCCAATGATAAGTACGTTGCACGAACCATTGTCCGTCAACTGCAAGCTGCAGACCTGTTGCTACTCAACAAGGTTGATTTGATCGAACAAGCCGATTTGCAATCGCTGTCCCAGTGGCTCGGCGAGCTAACGCAGGGAACACCAGTGGTTCCAACCCAATTCTGCGATCTACCTTATTCGCTACTCTTGGGAAGCGGACAAGGCTCTTCAACAAAGCCTGCCGAATGGACAAAACAGGAAGAGACACACCACCACGAGCTCTATGCCACCTGGAACTTCCGCAGCGAAACCAGATTATCGCGCCTCGATACGGAGCGTATGCTCGCCGAATTTCCACCAGAGCTACTGAGAGGCAAGGGATTTATACTGTCAACCGATGGGCTGCTCGAGTGGCATAAGGTGGGTCGACACGAGCGGCTCACAAAAGCTTCGGTAATGAACAGAACCCCATCAGCGACTACTTTGGTTGCCATCGCCTTACGCGACGATCTACCGGCTATCGAGCTCACAAGAGTCGCGCAACGGTACCTGGGCCCTGATCTGGGTTAACGCGTTCTTCTGAGTCGCTTGCGAGCACGGAGATAACGACGCTCTTTCCACCAGTAGCGAGCGTTGTTTTCGATACGTGAAAACGGACCTCTGTTGTCAGTTTTGCCGGTTTCACCAGAAGCTGTCACATCCGCAAGCCTTTCAGACCAGCTGGTATCTGTTTCGTAGCCAGTCTCGATCAGCCACTGGGGCAAATCCGGATTGGCATCCAGTTCGCCACGCAGTCGTGGCAAGTGTTCTTGCCAGGCGGTTATCCGGCTCGATTCAAAACCTCGAACTCCGTTCATCGCAGCAACCGAATGTTCCGGCACGCTTTTTGCCTCTGTGGCAAAAGAACAAAAACTGTTCTTGCGCTTCAGAAACCGAAACCTCAACTCGAGCATTCGCTGAATACTCTGTGGGTCATTGATCAGATCCTCGTAGCGAACAAGCAAACAGCGGTGTTTGGGCCGCAGCGAGTGTATTGCCTTCATGGTTTCGCGCCAGCGAGAGAAGCCGACAAAATAATCTTCTGCTTTGGATGACCAGTGCTTGCTCGTTATGACGGAACGGGGGTCTCTGACCATGGCAATGACATACAAATCCTGGTCGGCCTGTGCCACCTTCTCCAGTCGGACCGCGTCAGAAGGTTTCTTGGAAAGATAGGGATAACTCACCGCACCCAGAGGCTCGAACAGCGATTGCTCGTGTCGGGTCTCATCCGGGAAGTCATAGGCATATCTGAGCAATTCGCTCATAAGCGTTGTGCCGCTGCGCGGACAACCAACAACGTGAACACGAAATGCAGGCTTGTAATCACAGATCCGTCGCGCAGGTGGGTAGGCGAATGGATCGGATACACTGCCCAAATGCCGCTCTGTGGTCGATTCAAGGGCTGGGGCAGTGATAACGGGTCTCCGGTCTGGCAACTAAGCTGCGGTAATTTAGCCTGCAAAATGTGCAGCAAATGTGGAGGCAAGGTGTAACAACTAAGAGGGCCAAACTCACACCTTCCTGGCCGCGTCAATCCAGGCTAGGAGCGACGTGAAGTGAGGCGCGTCACAATAAACCTGTCGAGTGCGTTACCTGGCTTACCGCCCAATTTGGCTATAGTGGTGACTGTTCAATCGGAGACAGAGCACTGTGGATATTGCCGCCAATGGAATGACGGCCCTCGCGTTTTTGGGCGCCGCTATTCCGGTCTACATCCTTTACCAGAAACGCGCCGAACCTGGCGCCCTGTATCTGATGACGCTTTGCCTTGCGCTGGTAGTTTACTCCTGCAACCTCATTGTCTTCCCAGACGAAAACGCAGTGCTCCTGCGCTACTCTGTCGTTTCGCTGGTCGCCCCACTGTACTTCCTGTCTGTTTTTGCCTACTTGCGTTTTGCTCCCAACCATTGGAACAAACTCCGCAACGCCATCTACAGTTACATGGCGTTCATGTTGTTCGCACCCTGGCTCGCCGGCGACGCCTATCTGGCATTTGCAGACCAACAGCCCTACGCCCATATACGCGAATACGCCTACCAGCATGGTCCTCTGGTCTGGACGATGATGTTAGTCAGTTACGCCTTTGTCACCATAGCCGGGCTTACCGTGGCAGTACGCTTCATCTCTTCCAGGGTGAACCGGGCTCACATCGTAAGCCTGGCGGTCTTTCCGTTAATCACAGTGCTTAGTGATATCCTTGCCGTACTCGGCGGGTTCTCTACCTATCATGGCATCACTGTTATGCAAATCTCCGCCACCTGCACACTGTTTGCGCTCACCTACGCACTCACCCGCCACCAAATGTTGGAGCGAGTACCGGTATCCAGAAACACGTTAATGAGCTATCTACGAGAAGGTGTGTGTGTGATTGGGGAGCTGGATGAGGTAGCAGATTGCAATGCAACCTTTGCTGCAATGATCAATGTCGCAAGCACCAGTTTGCTTGGCAAGCCAGCAAATCATGTGCTGCCCGAAGTCTTGCTTGGTTTGGTCGATGCTCATCGACGAAACGAAACTGTCCGCGACGCCGAGGTTGCATTGGGAGATGAGAAAAAATTTTTGAGTGTATGCGTGACGAGCATCGAAGGCAGCGGTTCATTGGTACTAACAACAACTGACGTCACTGAGCGTAAGATCCTTCTGGAAAACGTCGCACATACAGCAACTGAATTGCAAAACGCAAACGAACAGCTGGAGGAAATGACGCTTACTGATCCTCTAACTGGCCTGGGTAATCGCCGAAAACTCCAGACCGTACTGCAAGAAGACTATACAAAACCCACTGCCACCACAGCGGGACTCATCATGATTGATATCGACCATTTCAAAGCAGTGAATGATACACACGGTCATGAAGCAGGCGACCAGGTACTAATAGCGCTTGCAGGCGCGATGAGAGACACCTGTCGAGAAAATGATGTATTGGTCCGCTGGGGAGGTGAAGAGTTTATCGTTCTGTTACCTGATTCTGACGAACGCCGATTGCACATCGCTGCAGAACGTTTGCGACTACACATTCGCAAGATGAACATTGAAGTGCGCAAAAACCTGACTCTGCGCGTAACGGCGAGCATTGGCGCTACGCTTATTCGCCCTAAACAAAGTCCCGAGAGCGCTCTTAGACAGGTGGACAAGTTACTCTATCAGGCCAAGCTCGATGGGCGGGATCGTGTGAAGTCAAACAACAGAGCTGCCGCCTAGTTCCCAAGCACCTGGTCGGGCGAGCAGAGCCCCGTCACAGCATTGGATTTCTCATGTCGCTCCGGTAATACTGATTGCTACATCGCATCACTACTGTGGATCGGCAGGCTATAGATCGTGAACTTCAGATGAGCAGGTTTTTGAACGCAACCCTTCAAGGAGTGCTTGCGGCAACTCTAGTGCTAACTGGTGACACCAGCGTCTTGGCAGCGGCGTCTGCCAAAACTACCGGTCCTGTTTCTCCTGTTTCTCCTGTTTCTCCAGTAACAGACAAACGTATCGCTGATGTTAGCGATAATGCTAACTGGTTAGCCTATGGCAAGAACCACAACGAGCAACGCTTCAGTCAGCTAACCGATATCAATAGTGAAACGGTGGATAACCTGCGACTCGACTGGCATATGAATTTGCCAAATGATGTGGGGCTGGTTTCTACACCATTGGTGTACGACGGTGTTCTGTACTTTACCGGCACAATGAATGTTGTGCGGGCAGTTGATGCCGTTACGGGGGATTTGATCTGGACCCATGATCCTCAAATCGCCAAAGAGGTTGCCGGTGCCAAGCGAACAGGCTGGGTGCACAATCGCGGTTTGTCGTTATATGGCGACAAGCTCTTTTCAGCGACCTGGGACGGTCGACTGATTGCGCTGGATCTGAAAACTGGCAAGACCATTTGGTCAACTCGAACCTTTGGTCTCGACGAACCGCTCTACATCACCGGCGCACCTAAAGCCTTCAAAGGCAAGGTGCTCATCGGCAACGGCGGCACTGAGAACGGACCCAGCCGGGGCTGGGTGGCGGCGTTTGACGCTGACACCGGCAAGGAAGCCTGGCGCTTCTATATCGTTCCAGGCGATCCCAAGGAGGGTTTTGAAAACGATGCCATGAAAATGGCGGCGAAGACCTGGACCGGCGAATGGTGGCAGCACGGTGGTGGCGGCAATGCCTGGCACGCGTTCACCTACGACGAAGAACTCGACACGCTGTACATCGGCACAGGCAACGGTACGCCCTGGAGTCGTGCCTTGCGTAGTCCAGGTGGCGGCGACAATCTGTTCCTGTGCTCTATTGTTGCCCTGGATCCCGATACCGGGGAATACCGCTGGCACTATCAGACTACCCCCGGCGAAACCTGGGATTTCAATTCAAACATGGACATTGTACTCGCTGACCTGAGTATTCCGGACTATCAGCAAGGTCGTCCGGTAAAAGCAATCCTGCATGCGCCCAAGAACGGCTTCTTCTACGTTATAGATCGACGAAGCGGCACGCTGATCTCAGCAGAACCCTTTGCTGACGTTAACTGGGCCAGCCATATCGATCTTAAAACCGGCCGCCCGGTAGAAGTTCCAGGAGCTCGCTACGAAAGCGGTCGAGCATCTGTTACGCCAACGCCTGTTGGTGCTCACAGCTGGCACGCGATGTCATATAGCCCGCTCACCGGGCTTGTGTATTTACCCACCATGCACCTGAGCGCAGATTTCACTGACGAGGCCTACGACAAGAACTGGAAGAGCGTGCCCTTTCAGGGTGGGACTGCACTGGATTACACCCTGGGTAAAGAACCCCGAAGCTATCAGGGTTCCCTGCAAGCCTGGGATCCAATCGAACAAAGGGCCGTCTGGTCGGTTCCCCAGGCAATGCCCTGGGCTTCAGGCACCCTGGCAACTGCCGGCGGGCTTGTGTTTCAGGGTGACATCCATGGCATCCTCCGCGCCCACGACGCAGCCAACGGCAAGGAACTCTGGCGTTATGACGCCGGGCTGGGTATTTCGGCCCCACCAATCACCTACAAGTTGGGGGACACACAGTACGTTTCTGTGTTGGTGGGCTTCGGCGGCTCTTATGCTGCACGAATTCTTCCCGGTGTAGAAAAACTGGGTTGGTCCTACGGAGTACAGACCCGACGCCTGCTTACATTTTCGCTGACCGGCAAAGGCACTAAGCTCACACAGCCACCGCCCCACTACCCACAGCCAATTCTTGAAGCGGGATTCCTGATCAACGCAACAGACGTTGAGGCGGGGGCCAAACTGTATGCACAACATGGCTGTTATGCATGCCACGGGGTAGATGCCGTCGCCGGTGGTATGGCTCCCGATCTGCGGGCATCAGCCGTGCCTCTGTCCGAAATGGAGTCGGTGTTTGCTGATGTTGTCAGGAAAGGCCAGCGGGTCTCGCGAGGTATGCCCGGCTATCCGGATTTAACCGATAAAGAACTGCTGTCACTGCGACACTACATAAGACAACGCGCACATCTAAAATAGCTTCAGCTTTGAAAACAGTTTGCTCACCCGTCATCCGGGAGCGACTCAAAGATTATGGTCATGCCTTTTTTCGGCCTTACTATGGGTAGGTAATCCAGTTCAAGCGTTTGTGATTTCTGAATTCTGAGTCTGTACTTCAGCAACAGCCGATACAGTACCGCCTTGATTTCCATATTGGCAAATTGCATCCCTAAACAGGTGTGACTGCCTTTGCCAAACGGAATAAAAGAAAACGGAGTAAGGGTTGTCTGCTCAAAG
>CAZWMD010000036.1:0-41898 GCA_964634815.1 uncultured Pseudomonadales bacterium
TTAAAATCCCTCGGTAGAAATACCGTGCCGGTTCGATTCCGGCCCCGGGCACCACAGAAAACTAAATAGACGTCCGGGGTAGGGCTTGCGTACACTGCGCGCCGGAGCCGCCCACATGCCCAGGTGGTGAAATTGGTAGACACGCCAGGTTTAGGTCCTGGTGCAGGAAACTGCGTGGAGGTTCAAGTCCTCTCCTGGGCACCAAATCATTTTTACCGTATCCCCTAGCTGGTCCGACCCCGCTTGCGATTTCTGCTTGTCAGACTCCCTGTTGAGCAAGCAAACTATTTGCATGGTCAATATTCAGTCCCGGTACAGCTTTATAGTGAGTCAAACAGCCTGGGCTGCGTTGGTGGGGATGGCCGCAGCAAATTTCCTGGCCCATACCGCAACCTTTGCAGCCGAACCAACCCTCGCCGACCCCGGGGTTAGCGCAGCTACCACAATTCCTTCGCCGCCATTCTTGTTGCCGTCAGAGGAAAACCTGCAGGCGGACCTTGACGCCGGTGAGTACGACGCCGTGATTGAGATGGCCGAGCGTCATATCAAGGCTCGGAGTAGCCGGTTCGATCGCTATAACCCAGACCTGATCATGCCACTGCAGGCGAGGGCTGAGGCCCTGTACCAGAAGGGTGAGTTTGATTCGTCAATCACGGGGTTCCTGCAGGCAAATCAGGTGTTGCGAATCAACGAAGGTCTGAACTCAGAGAAACAGATTGCCTTGTATCACCGCCTGGCAGATGCGCACAGTGCGCTGCGGCAGGCGGTGGAGACAAATGACTTTGAGGAGGCCGCACTTGCGGCGGCAGAGCGTGCGTTTGGCGCCACCGATGTTGCATTGCTTGAGCCCCTGGATCGTCTGGGCAGTTGGTATCTCAAAGCCGGATATTTTTCGTCAGCGCGAGCGCTGTTTTTCCGCGCAAAAAAAATCGCGGCAGACAATCCTGACGTTGCCTCAGATCATTACGCCCACTGTCTTGGGCGAATTGCGGATAGCTATGTGGCAGAGGCCTTTCCGAATTTCGATCGAGCAAGCAATGCCTACTACTCGCAGTTTAAGCCAGCCTCCATACGGGAACAAAAACGCTATATAGGGATGGATGCGCTCATTGAGGTCAGCAAGTCGAGTGCGTTCAGCAAGTTCAATGGCGGAGAGAAAGCGCTGCTCGAACAAACTGAGGTGTTACGCGCGCGGTTTGATGAACTCCAGGCCAGGCCAGGTGAGGCGGGGGATGAAAAAGCCCAGCAAGCCAAGTCGAAACTCATTGCCGCGCTTCTTGAGCTGGGTGACTGGTATGTCCGCTTCAGAGAACGTCGCGATGCACTCGAGGCGTTCAGGCAGGCAAAAGAACTGATGACTGAGAGTGAGGCCCGGTTAGAGTTTGCGGCACCAAAACTCCTCTTTATGCCGTTGATCGACGACCCGACCAACTGTGCCGGGGAGCAATGCCTTGAGCTTGAACACAAGCCCGCAGACGATCTGCTGGAGGGCGAGGTTCAGTTTATGGTGCAGTTAAGTAATCACGGCACCGTGCAGAGGGTCACCAAGCGATCCAGTAGTCCGGAAGATTTTGTGGTATTCCGCTACAAGAGTGAAACCCGCCGAGCGCGTTATCGCCCTGCCGTTATTGATGGTCGATTCGAGGATCGCCGAGTTGTGCCGGTGGTGCACAAGTTTCGCTATAGCCCAGATCTCGCAGACAGCCTGAGTAGGTATCGGACTGCGGAGGCACGCCCGAAGCAGCCAACCCAGGCACCCGAAGGGGTGATCGCGACTGACTAGGCCTGCCGCGACGCTACTTTATTTTCTTCCTGCTCAGGGTTTCTTGAACAACAGCGTAAAGCGATCGGTGTTGCCAGACACTGAACGACGTCCCACCTCATAGCGCAGTTCATCGTCGAGCCGATAATGCAGATCGGAGTAATCAACAAACTCAAAGCCTGCGGCTTCGATTTCCTTGATCGCCAGCACCGGATCCATACGTCGACGATTTTCTGGATCGTCTTTTTGCATGTGACGGCGGGTGTGGTCCACAACACCGTAGAGTCCGCCGCGCTTAAGGGCTGTGAATACCGCTTCGTTCATTAGTTCTCGGGAGGACTCGTCGAAGTTGTGCAGATTGCGAAAGGTCAGCACCATATCCACCCGCTTTACACCCAGATTCAGTCCTTCGATATGGGCAAGGCCGCCACGGCGCTCGAATTTGGTGTTCTTGGCCAAAACCTCAACCTTGTCGAAGCCGTCCTGATTGAGCACGCGGTTTTCAACACCAGTGGTGCCCAGTGCAACAAACAGTTCGCCGCGCTCGCGCAGAACCGGTGCCAGCAGGCGGGTGTACCAGCCGCCACCAGGCAACAACTCAACCACGCGCATATCAGATTCCAGCCCAAAGAACTCTAAGGTTTCTATGGGCTTACGATTCTTATCTCTAGCTTTATCTGCATCCGGTCTGGCGCTATCTGCCATCGCGCTTTCAAGCGCCGTCTGTAATTCTGACGCCTCAGCCGCGATGGCCTGGGCACCGCCAATACTCAGGGCAACAAAAGCGAGCGCAATAAATACGCGAGAAAGGGAACGGGAAACCATTAGCGATCCTTTTAATGAAGAGATGGTGCGCATGAAACCCCAGTCAGGCGGTTTTGTCGTGCGAAATTTGGTCGAAATTGTCAGACAGCTCTGCCGTGCTGGTTTGCCCGGTGACGCTATGCAGGGTCTGAAGCAGGTCGTCCATCCGAAACGGCTTCTTCAGGCAGCCTTCCAGGCCAAGCTCGCGGACCTGCATCAGGTCGCTGGTGTGGCTGTAGCCTGTGATCAGAATGACCGGTAGCTCCGGACGTAACTCCTTCGCTCGTCGCGACAGCTGCAGGCCGCTAATTTGCGGCATAACCTGATCAGTGACGAGCACGCTCAGCTGATCAATGTTCTCCTCGAGGTGGTTCATGGCAAGCGTTGCGTCATTGAAAACCCGCACGCTATAGCCACCGTCGCGCAATACCTCAGCAAGGAATTTACTGACGGAGACGTCATCGTCGACTACCAGCACTTCGCCTTCGGTGTCGATTGACGACACGCGCACCCGGGGTTTTGGCTGAATCTCAGCGGCGTCTGCGTCAGGCAACAGAATGCCAAAACGAGTGCCCTGGCCTTTGGTGCTGGTGAGTCGTATGTGACCGCCGTATTCATGAACCAGGGTGTGAATCAGCCACAGACCAATGCCGGTACCCTTGCCAGGCTCGCGGGTGGTGACATACATCTCGAAGATCTGCTGCAGCATTTCATCGTCGATACCCTCGCCGTTGTCACTAACCCCAAGCTCAACCCAGCTGCCGCTGACCCGCGCCTCACAAGACGCACAGCTAATCGGGGTGTCGACGTTGACCTCTGCCAATTCGACGTTCACATCGCCATGGCCGTCGATGGCGTCGCGGGCATTAATCAGCAGATTGATCACAATCTGTTGGAGCTGGACCGGATCGATCATAACCGGTGGTGTTTGTGGGTCGAACGTGGTGTTGATGTTGATGGTGGCCGGAATGGCTGCCCGCAACATTCGTGATACCTCGTCGATGGTATCGCTCACTCTGACTTTTTGGGCATCCCCGCGTATCGCGCGAGTGAACGTCAGCATTTGCGAGATCAGCTCGCGGGCACGCTTGCCAGCGTCTACAACCTCACTTAAGTAATTATTGATGGTTGTTGCAGGTAATCGTTCACCCGCTGCCTGAACCAGCTCGGTATAACCAATAATGCTGGCCAGAATATTGTTGAAGTCATGAGCGATGCCCCCAGCCAGCTGACCAATGGCTTCCATTTTTGAGGCTTGCTGGAGTTGCCCTTCGAGTCGCAGGCGATCTTGCTGGGCACGCTTTTCGTTGGTGACATCGCGAATGGTTGCCAGGACCGCATCCTGTCCATCCAGATCAATGAGCCGCCCCGAAATATGGAAGTAACGCATTTCCCCCATCAGGGAATGTTCTACGTCCACCAATTGCTGTTCGCCGTCAGTGCGCAGAGCGGCTATGAAATGTTCGCGCTGCTCCGGAGTTGGCCACAGATTTCTGTCTGTGGGTTCGTCGCGCCGATACTCGGGCAATTCGGCCTCAATGGCCATGGCGATGCGGTGGAAGTTCTCATTGCTTTCCAGAATCTCCCCGGTGTCGAGGGTAGAAATGAATGCCGCATCCGGGCTGTGCATGAACAAACCCTGGAACTTACGCTGGCTGTCGGCCAGTTGTCGAGCGGTGCGACGGCCGCTGGTGACATCACGCAGAATGCCGTAGGTGCCTGCAAATTCATTGTTCTTTGGGCTGTGATTCTCGTACAGGCCAATCGCGGATAGTTCCAGAATGTGTGGTGTGCCGCGACCATCAACGTAGTCGAACTCCAGTTGATGGGTGGCGCGATCACCGGTACGCCGCTCGTTGAAATGATGCGTCATGCGCTCGGGCAGATCGCTCTTGAACAGGGCCTCCCAGCGTTGGCCTTTGAGATTTGCCGCGTCATAGTCAAACAGGTCGCGCAACTGGTTGTTGGCGAGGCGAAAGTGGCCATGTTCATCCAGCACGTAGATCAGATCGGGGGATGCCTCGATCAGAAAACGGTGCAGTCGATTGGACGCATCAGCCCGGGCGGAGATTTCGGCGTTTTCACGCTCCAGTCGAGTCTGCTCAAGGGCGCGATTGATGCAGGCGATTAACGCCTCAGGTTCGAACGGCTTGCGAATAAAGTCGAAGGCCCCAAGACGAAGTATGGGGGTTACGTTGTCCAGCGACGACTCACCAGACAGGATGATTGTCCGGGTCATCAGGTCGTTGTCGCGCATAGCACGCAAAACGTCGATGCCGGGCATATCGGGCATGTCCAGATCGAGCAATAACAGATCGTAGTTGCCTGCTTGAAGCTGATTTATTGTCTGGCTGCTGCTATTGAGCTGATCTGCGCCGAGCCCATAAGCCGCCAGCAGTTGCTTTACGCTGCGGGCGTGAGCGATATCATCGTCGACGATCAAAATCGTCGAGATCGGGGCATTGGTGATTTCTTGCGACAGAATGCGGTCCCTGAATTCGAGCGCGATTCGCGCGATACTATCAGGGTGCCTTGGCCGGGTAAAAGAGCAGGAGCTACGCCGTTAGTGTAATTAATTCATCAAGTGTCTCAAACGCCTGGGCACCCGTCGTCGCGGAGCTGCAAAATCTCTCCGTTGGGGCCTTTGTTCTGCTTGGCATCGCCGTGCTCACAGGGGCCATCGCGCTGGCTGTTGTGGCTCATCTTATTCGAGCGAAGAAGCTTGATGCGAATGGCTTTGCGCGCGCAGAAGCGCTTGCCCAGGTCCATGTGTCGCTGCTCAATGAGCGACTGGAGAGTCGTAATCAGGAATTTGAGCGCGTGCAGGACGAATTGCGCCTGCAACTTGAGAATCTGCAACTGACCTGTGCTGAAGAACAAAACCTGCGTAAAGCGCACGAGCTGCGTGAGGCTGAAATGCGGGTGCGCCTTGAAGCGAGTGCTGAGGCCATGGCAGGTCGTGAAGCCCTGCTGAAGGGGAATTCCGAGGCGCTCAGAGAACAGTTTGCGGCGCTGGCCAGGGAGGTCTTTGACCACCAGGGCAAAACCATGGCAGAGCTTGGCGAAACTCAGCTCAACCAGGTACTCACGCCCTTTAAAGAGCAGGTTGGCGAATTCAAGCGGCGGATTGATGAGATACATCATCTTGAGACCCGCGAGCGGGCCACGCTGCTTAATGAAGTGAAGAGCCTGCAGGCGGCAAGTGCGGCGGTGAACGCTGAGGCTGCCAACCTGACGCGAGCCTTGAAGGGTGACAAGCGAGTCCAGGGGCAGTGGGGTGAAATGGTGCTGGAGCGATTGCTGCAGAGCTCCGGGCTTGCCGATGGCCGGGAATACGACAGCCAATTCTCTGTGACCCAGGCGGATGGACAGATTCGCCGCCCTGATGTGGTGCTGCATTTGCCGGATGACAAGGACGTTATTATTGATGCCAAGGTGTCCCTGACCGCTTTTGAGCGGATGCTGCGAGCCGAAGACAATGCCGGCCAAGACCACGCCGCAAAGCAGCATGTGCAGAGCCTGCGCAGCCATATCAAAGAGTTGTCGCTGCGCGACTATGACCAGCTGCCTGGACTGCGATCACTGGATCTTGTGCTGCTGTTTGTGCCGATCGAGGGGGCGCTAAGCACGGCCCTTGAGCTGGATCAGAGCCTGTTCGAAGACGCACTCAGCAAGCGGGTGATGCTGGTCAGTCCATCCACCCTGATGTTAAGCCTGCGGGTAATTGGCAATCTGTGGCGAAACGACAAACAAAATCGTAATGCCCAGGAGATAGCCGAGCGGGCTGGCGCGATTTATGACAAGGTTCGATTGCTGGCCGGGGACATCGAGGCGATGGGTAAACAGGTAAATACGCTTGACAAGCTGGTGCTCAGTGCCCGGGGTCGCCTGGTTGACGGGCGCGGCAATCTGGTGCGCCAGATCGAGCAGGTGCAGGTGCTGGGTGCACGGGTGAAAACGCCGTTGCCTGCCGAGCTTGCGGATCAAGCGCAATCGTCTTAACAAGTTCCTGGAAAACAAACTCAGATCGCCGAGTGCTGTGATCTGGGTCACAGGGGCCGGTCTTGGAGAACGCCTGGGAGGGCCCAAAAAGTGACGGTTACATCTCCCACGCCTGGGTTAGCACTCGATAACACTGGTCCGATCACAGAACGCTTGCAGCAATGCAGGTTTAATGACCCGGTTGATTAAGCAAGGGTGAACTAGATGCTGGTGCTCACCAGACGAGCCGGCGAGTCGATCATGATTGATGACAAGATCGAACTCAAAGTGCTAAAAATTCGCGGTTCTCAGGTGCATCTTGGAATAGAAGCACCCCGACAAGCCGCTGTGCATAGAAAAGAAGTGTGGCTGCGTATTCAAGACGGCGGCCTCGACGATCATGCGGACGCCGATCGCGCCAGAGCTAAACCTCTAGCGTCGGGTAAAGCCAGGGTGTCAGCCGGGGAATAAACCCTGGCGCCTCACACAGGGCGTACGGGCGCAGATACTGTTCCCGCAACGTTACCCGTTGCGTCCGCACCGACTCCACTTCCTCACGTAATAGCTGCTCATCGGGTGGCTTCACACAGACCGAATCAAGCGATGTAAACAGGGGCGAAATTTCGCTCAACTGATTCAACTCCACCCGGGTTGAAAATCGTTTGCCTGACAGTTCTAACACTTCTATCCGCTTAACAAAGCCCCAGTGGCTGAACTCACACTGGTGAACGTCAGCACCCGGAGAGGCCGACTGTTTGGCGAGTAACAGCGCGACCTTGAGCCCGGCCTTCTCAGCCCGAAGAAAATCACGTTGAGCAACAAGCCAGGGATGGTCATCTTTAATTTGCGCATCGGCACCTGAGGCCAAAAGCGCCTCCAGGGCCTTGTCTACAACAATGGTTGCAAAGCAGTACGGGGCACTGCCGGGTAGATCGCCAGAAGATGTCATTTCTGTGTTGGTCACTGGCTTCTGCCTTTTCTCCGTTGAGTCGGTCAGTGTATCGTACCTATCCTGAACAGCGTTTTGGCTCAGCTTTTGCCCCGGCTTCAACCCAATACGGCGCCGCCGCCGGATTATTACGCCAACAATCTTTTGGCGGTGGTCCGGCATGTGCTAGCTCACCAGGAAGATCTGCTGGGTGCCGCCGCTGTCTATGCTCACAGGGTGACGCAACTTTCTGGTGATGCCTGCCGACTGCTGGCGCGATTAATCATGCGCACGACAGCATGCATTCGGCTGGATTCTCTGCACTACAACGAGATTGCGCAGCCTGAAAGCGCTTTGCAGGAGTTGCTCGACGGCGGTCTTGTGCAGCAAAACGCCGCGGTGGCGGCGGAGCAGCTACTGCAGCGCATCAAAGTCGATGAGCTGAAAATGCTGTTTCCTGAGTACGCTGGTGGCAAGACGCGCAAGTCCGATCTGCTGGAACGTATCCTGGCCACCTATACCGACGCCCATATTCGTAGTCGCTGTGCTCGGCAGGTTCCCTGGCTGATCCTGGATTCTGAGCGCCATCTTGAACGTGTGCAGCTGGTGTACTTTGGTGATCTATGCCGAAACCTGACCGAGTTTGTGGTGCGCGATCTGGGCATCAGCGCCTTTGAACCCTATGAGCTGGGTGCATCAGGCCGGGCGTTTGCCAACGACGGCGAAGTGTCTGCCTATCTTGACCTGGCTGCGGTGCAGCGATTGCCTGTATATCGCCGGAGTGCGGCGCTTGACTGGCTGTTGCAGCACCCAACGATGCTTTCGAAAGACCTTGCGAATCGCAGTTTGCTGCGCCGACGAGACAGGCTGCTCAACGACTGGGGACGTGACTTTGAACGTACGGACCAATCCCCGGAAGCCCATCGCTGCTATCTCCAGTCTACAAGCCATCCTGCGCGAGAACGCCGGGCCCGGCTTTTTGCAAAAGAATCAGCTACGCAGGAATGTGCGTTGTTGCTTGACCAGATGCGCTCGGCACCCTGGTCGCTGCAAGAGCAATTGTTTGCACAGCGCTTCACACCAGCGGGCCGAACGAAACGCCAGTCTTCGGTGGTTTGGCGAGAAACCGAGTGGACAGTGTCGACGCCGCAACTTCCTGATGTTGAGCAGCGCACGGGGCAGTTGCTTACCCGCAACGGCGGGCGCGCCTGGCATACCGAAAACTCTCTGTTGCTTACTCTGCTGGGGCTGTTTTTCTGGGATATTTTGTTTCGCCCGGAGCCGGGCATGTTCACGCATCCGTTTCAAAGTGGGCCTCGAGATCTTTACTGGCCAGATTTTCGCCGCCGACGCCAACAGGCCATCGAGGCGCGGTTAGCGCAATGCGCCGATTCGAACGCCTTTTGGGGGCGCATTGCCGACACCGTTGCCACCCGGTTCGGGCTGTCCTGCCGGCTGGTCTCCTGGACGCTTGTGGCGCATAACAAAGGCGAAATTCTTGAGGCCGCGAAGGCCTGTTTCAGCACCGCTCAGCTTTGCAGGTTGTTTGATTACATGCTCAATGATCTTGGTCAGGTGCGAAACGGCATGCCTGACCTGTTTGTCGCCTATGGCGGCGGGCAGTTTGAGCTTGTTGAGGTCAAGGGACCCAGTGATCAATTGCAACCCAATCAGCGGGTCTGGTTAAGTCAGTTGTGCGAACTGGGGATTCCTTGCCGGGTGGTCAAACATCGATATGTTGCTGCCAAAGCTGGTGCAAATTCTGGCGCAGCCACTTCATGAAGGCGGTCACCCTATGAAAGCCGTCACTGGGGCAGCCCAGACAGGGGCGGTGCCAAAACCAATCGCAGTGCGACGGCTTGCTGAGGAGGTGCATCGTAGAGGTGATATCCATCTGCGTTTTGAGCGAGGTACAACAGGCGCTGAGGGCATAGCAACGCAAAAGCGTGTCCAGGCAAACCTGCCTCAGAGTTACCTCAGAGAACATCCGGTTGCCTATGAGTTTCTTGTTGGCGAAGAGCCCTGGCAGCTGCGCGGCAGGATTGATGGCTGTGATCCCGCTGCGGGTTTAGTGGAGGAATACAAAACCACTCGGGCAGATATCGAACGTCTGCATGAGCATGCGGGGCATGTTCATAAGGCACAATTGCATCTGTACGCGGCATTGCTGGCACTGGAATACCCGGCCGTTGAGTACTGGCAGGTTGATCTGTGTTACTGCCATCCTGAACGGGATGAGGTGGTGGAACGATTCAGCGATCGCCTTTCAGCCGCGCAGCTCTCAGAGTTTCTGCACAACTCCATTGAGGTTTGGCGGCAAAAGCTGTTGTCGCTGTATCACTATCGTCAACTCAGGAATCAACGGCTTGCTGGTCTTGCCTTTCCGTTTGAGCGCTTTCGGCCCAATCAGCGAGCTCTGGCCGGAAAGGTGTATACCGCGTTTAAGAGTGGCACAAACCTGTTACTGGAGGCAGCGACCGGAACCGGCAAATCTCTCGCCACACTCTATCCGGCGTACAAGTCTCTCGCCGACACCCACCTTGAGCGTATCTTTTTTTTAACCTCACGCTCAACGGGTCAAGACGCCGCGCAATCAGCCGCGGAGCAATTGCGTGCGAGTAGCCTGCGCGGCGTGACAATAATTGCGCGTGAAAAAGCCTGTCTGGTTGAGGGTATGCCCTGTGATCCTGATGGCTGCGAGTACGCCCGTGGTTACTTCGATCGCTTGCCCCTGGCGATTGCGGAAGGCCTGGATGCGGCCCACAACACGCCGGCTGAGGTTCAGGCGCTCGCTATAAAGCATGTGGTCTGTCCGTTTGAGCTCAGCCTCGATCTGAGTCGCTGGTGTGACCTTGTGATCATGGACTACAACTACCTGTTTGACCCGGTAGTCCGCGTGCAACGTTTTGAGGCGCTGCCGGATGCAGCCATTCTTATTGATGAGGCGCATCAGCTGGATTCCCGGGTAAGGGACATGCTGAGTGTGAGCCTGGCTCTGCGCGACATAAAGGCGGTAACGGCCAGCGATTCTGATGCCCATGAAAGCCTCAAAAAAAAGGCTCGCACGCTTGCGCGCAGTTTTAAGCATGCGTCCAAGAAGCACAGTATGCACAGCAAAACTCAGCCCACCGGCCGTGCACAAGAATTTCATGGCGATCGGCCCATCGAACCGCCCAGGGCATTTACCGAACGAGTGAGTGAGTACGTTGCAGCGGTTACAGAACTGGGAGATGAGGCCTTTGCCAGTGAGGTTGTGGTGGCGTTGTTTTTCTCTGCCCTGCGCTGGCAACGCGCCCAGGACTGGCTCGATTTTGATGACAGTTCTGGTGGCGATCCCAGCAACAACAGCCGTCAAAATGCCGCTGCCTTTTATGATGCCCCGCGCAACATACTGAAGCTGGTTTGCCTCGATCCGTCGGAACATATTGCATCAACCCTGGCCGGCTACGGCCCTAACGCCCAGTTTTCCGGAACATTCTCACCCCTGCCTTTGTATCGCCATCTGCATGGTGATCCAGAGGCAGAGTTAGCCAGGGTGGTCTCGGCGTCTCAACAAGATCAGCTTGGATTGTTTGTGGTGCCTGATGTGCCAACAAAATATCGGTCCAGGGAGGGGTCATTACCCAGGCTTGGGCAATTGGTCAACCGGGTCATCAGCGCCCGGGAGGGTAATTATTTTGTGGCCTTTCCGTCGTTTGCCTACCTCGGGCGCTTTGTTGAGTTTTTCACTGAGCACTACCCCCAGGTGGCTCTGCGAGTGCAACAACAAGGCAGCGATAGCGGCCAAAGAGAGGCGTTTATTGAGCATTTTCGCTGTGCCGCAGAACCGACTCTGGGTGTAGTGGTGCTGGGTGGAGTGTTTACCGAATCGCTGGATTTTGCAGATGATGCCTTGCTCGGAGTGATTGTTGTCAGTGTCGCATTGCCGCCGCCTGATAGTGCCAAGGATGCGCTGGTGGAGTTTCACGCGGCTCGTGGGGAACGCGATCTGGGCCAGATCGTTGCGTATCGGCAACCGGCGATGGTTCGAGTGGTGCAGGCGGCTGGTCGCGTCGTTCGAAGCGAAACCGATCGAGGGGTTGTCTGTTTGGTGGACAGCCGCTTTCGGGAAGCGGGCTTTCAGGCACTGCAGCCGCAACACTGGCAACCAGAAGTTGTTACCTCAGATCAACTTGGCCCGACACTGGATGAGTTTTGGCGTCGGGGATAGCGATGGCCGTGAGACGTTGAGAGCAACTGAAAGCGATTGCATGGCTTCGGCAATTCATGGATATTGCCGCGCATGAGCATCAGACGCACCAAGATAATTTGCACCATTGGTCCAGCCACGGCCAGCTACGAAAAGCTTTCTGCCCTGTATTCAGCGGGTATGAATATTGTGCGGTTGAACATGTCCCATGCCGATCACAAGAGCGCAAAGCAGGTTATCGGCTGGATAAAAACACTGAATCGCAAAGTTCGCTACCCGGTGCCTGTGCTGCTGGATACCCAGGGTCCAGAGATTCGGACTGGCAATAGAAAGTCAGATCTGGAATTGACCAAGGGTGATGCCTTGCGCCTGTCGGTAGCACCTGAAAGCGAGGCTAACCGACGCCTGGTTTATGTTAACTATCCCGATTTGGTGAACACCGTCGGCGAGGGCGATCGCATCACAATCGACAATGGATTGATGAACTTGCGGGTCACCGGCAAAGGTCTTGATTACCTCGATTGTGAAGTATTGGATGGGGGTACGCTGGGTAGTCGCCGGCACGTTAACCTGCCGGGCTTGCACGTCAACCTTCCCGCCATTACCGACAAAGATCAGAAAGACATTACTTTTGGCGCCGCAAACGACATCGATTATGTTGCGCTGTCGTTTGTCCGGTCTGCGCAAGACATTGTGGGTCTGCGCAAGCTGCTGGGGCGCAAAGCCAACGCAATAAAGATCATCGCCAAGATTGAGGACAGCGAAGGTGTGTCCAATATCGACGGCATCATAGAGGCCGCTGACGGGGTAATGGTAGCGCGCGGTGATCTTGGCATTGAAACCGATATCGCGCAGCTGCCCAATGTGCAACGACAGATTGTTCGGGCCTGTGCCCAGGCCGGGAAGCGCTGCATTGTGGCGACACACTTACTCGAATCCATGATTGAAAACCCCATTCCCACTCGTGCCGAAGTGACCGATGTGGCCAACGCCATATACGAAGGGGTTGACGGCATAATGCTGTCTGGCGAAACCAGTGTGGGTAAATACCCCGAGCGGTGTGTCCAACAGCTTGACGCCATAGCGCAAAGCTCCGAGCGCTTTCCGGGCCTCGGCTTTGAGAAGGAGCTGCGCGCGCAATCAGATAAACAGCACATCGCAATACACGCGGTTGCGCTTGCCGAAGCGATCGGCGCCGCCGGACTTGTTGTTATTACGCGTCGAGGTAGAACCGCCGACCAGGTGACAAACTGTCGGCCTGCCAATGTGCCGATCTATGCGTTTACCAATCACAGTCAAACGCGTCGCCGCCTTGCCCTTAATCGGGCGGTCTATGCTCATCGGACACCGTTTAGCAAAGAGCCAGAGAAAACACTGCAAACGGCGTTTCGGGTGTTGCGTGAGCGCGAACGCCTCGCCAGCTATTCAAAGGTAGTGGTTATCTCTGACGTGCTGGCAGAAGGTGATGCGGACGCCATTCAGATTCGTACTCTGGAACCCTGAATCGCATCCGCAAACATGGCTCGCAACAGCAGTCGCTAGTAGCTGCCCGGCAACGGCAGCGCTTTAAATGAGCGCGCTGTAGAGCATTCGCCCAGCAACGAGACACAACAGGGCGCCGAACCAGCGTTTCAATTGCGCGGGATCGGTTTTGTGGGCGATCCGAACGCCCACCGGTGCCATCGCTGCCGCCGTGATCAGCAGAGCCAGCGCCGCCGGCAGGTAAATAACACCAATTTGGGTTGCACTGATTGGGCCCTGCAGGGCATACCCCAGAGTCCCCGCAGCGGCCAGTGGCACACCCAGTGTGCTTGAGCTGGCCGTGGCGTTGTGCACGGGTACATTGTGATAAACCAGGGTTGGCACAATAAGGTTACCGCCGCCGATTCCGGCCAGCCCCGATACTGTGCCTGCGGCAGTGCCGAGCAGCGCATTGCCAAGGCCTCCAGGCGGTGTCCGACCGGGGGCAGGTTGCCAATTTGCCAGCATGATGGCGGCAACGGCCAACAGAAACAGGCCAATAAAGCCACGCAATACAGGTAACGGCAGCTCGGCTGCGATCCAGGGCGCGGCAAAGCCCCCAATGACAACCCAGGGTGCCCAGCCCTTGACCAACTCCCAGTACACCTTGCCCGCCCTGATTTGGCTCAGTGCCGCGGACAAGGAGGTGAATACCACCACCAGCAACGACGTGCCCAGGGCGAACAGGGTACTTGTGCCGGGAAACAGACCCAAAACGTCAAACAATGCAATCAGACCAGGCACCATTACGACACCGCCGCCGATGCCCAACAAACCACCCAGGAAACCTGCCAAAGAGCCCAGCAGGGCACAGCAGGCGAGCAACGTCACAATGGAGAAAATATCAGGCAATTGCAGTAAGGTAGGCGCAAATTCGGAGTGTACGCAGTTTGCTCGTTGTGGGCCAAGTGAGGCTTCAGAATGATCTGTTTCGGGATGATCTGTCATGGATATTTGTCAGCGCCATAATCTGATGTCCGAGCCCCACATGACGGGGCTTGTGGGACTGTGGGCGCGCTCCGGGCACAGCACGTTGAGCACGGTTTTTGGCGGTGTTGTTGTTGCCCTCTTTATGCTTTCTGTTGCGCTTCCCTGGCCCGCTGAAGGGGCCGAACGAGTGCGACGCATAGAGCTTGATAATGGCGACGTCTATGAAGGTCCGATAGTTGACGATCAGCGCAGCGGTCAGGGCAGTTATCAGTGGAGCGATGGCCGCAAGTTTGAAGGCCAGTTCGCCAACGATCGCATACAGGGTGAGGGCATCTATAGCTGGCCTGATGGACGTGCCTACAGCGGCGACTTTGTTGAAGGCCGACGTGAAGGCAGTGGCACCTTGACCTGGCCAAATGGCGACGTTTACGTGGGCGCCTTTCTTGCCGATCAGCGAACCGGTCGCGGTGAACTGCGCTGGGCCAATGGTGATGTCTATGAGGGTGACTTTGTTGAGGGACAGCGCACCGGAGCGGGAACTCTGCGTTGGCATACCGGAGAAGTCTATGAAGGACAGGTTGCCGATGGTGTGCCCAACGGCTTTGGCGTCTTCACCTATGCTGACCAGCGGAAGTACGAAGGTCAGTTCGCCGCGGGTAAGAAACAGGGCGAAGGTCAAATGAGCTGGAGCAACGGCAATCGCTATGTTGGCAGCTTTGATAACGACCAGCGCACCGGTTTGGGAAAGTTTTACTGGCGCGATGGCACGGTGTATCGCGGGCAGTTCCGCAACGATAAAATGGACGGTTATGGCATAAAGGATCAGGGTGATGGCAGCAATCTGTTTCAGATCTGGCAAGCCGGTGAGCTTTACCAAACACTGACGTTGCTGGAGGAGCCTCGATGCCAAATGGTTTTGCAGGAGAAAAACTGGATGTTTCACAGCGATAGCTGCGTGAACGGTCGTGCCCATGGCCGTGGGATAGCCGTATCACTCGACGGTCAGCAGGTTATTCGGGATGCCTATCTTATCCTGGGTAATTTGATCGCAGGTGAGTACATTAACTTGCAAATTGCAGAGCGCTAAGAACGACACTCTGGTGGAACTTCCCGGGTATCAGATAGAACGAGAGATTGGACGCGGCGGAATGGCTCGCGTTTATCTTGCTGTGCAAAAAAAGTTTGGTCGGTTGGTTGCGCTGAAGGTCATGTCAGCCGACTACTCTAAAGATCCCAATTTTCGCAAGCGATTTGTCCGTGAAAGCCGCATCAATGCGCAGTTAAGCCACCCAAATATAGTCCAGGTTTATGATGTTGGACTGCATGAAAACTACCTGTATCTGGTTATGGAGTATCTCCGCGGTGGAGATCTCAATGACAAACTCAAAACCGGTTTGCATATTCATGATTTGATTCGCGTCGTACGTGATATCTCCAGAGCACTCGATTTTGCCCACGATAAAGGCTATATCCACCGCGATATCAAGCCAGAGAATATTCTGTTCCGGGAGGATGGCAGTGCTGTGCTCACCGACTTTGGCATCGCCAAGGTTGTAGACAGCGGTGCCAATCTAACCCGCCACGGTACCGTTGTTGGCACCCCTCAATACATGAGTCCCGAACAGGCAGCGGGGCGTAAACTGGATGGGCGTTCTGACATCTATAGCCTGGGTGTGGTTTTTTATCGCATGCTCACGGGGGACGTTCCGTTCAAGGCAGATTCTGCGGTTGCCATTGGCATCAAGCATTTGCAAGACCCGGTACCAAAGTTACCCACTCATCTCAGCGCGTTTCAAAATACGATTGATCGTTTTCTGCATAAGGATGTAGAGCAACGGTTCCAATCTGGCGAGGAGATAAACGAAGCCCTCGATGATATTGATGCGGAAGGTCTAGTTCCCAATTCGGTATTGAAAACTGAGGTGGTGACCACGGCTGAGATAGCTGCGGTTGGCACAGATGCAATTACCAAAGTAGGCGAACCCATTCGGGCAGAGCGCGAGCACGACGGCACCTCAACAACCTCTCGATCTACAGGCTTGTTGTTGGCGCTGTTGCTGTCGCTGGGCATTGGCGCCTTTCTGGTGATACCCGGTAGTCCAGGTACCCAGTGGCTGGAAGAGATACGTGGGCCGGGCGGGTCCCCCCGTGCGCGCGCCTGGAGTAATGCACAGACCCTGGCTAACGATCCTAACCAAAGCCTGAGCTCAGTGATGGCGTCCTATCAGCGGGTGCTTGATATTGATCCCGATTTTCAACCCGCGGTAGAAGCTGTGGCCGGGCTTGCGGATCGGTGGAAAGTAGAGATTGCCGACAACATCGAGCGCGGCGATCTCGCACTTGCCGATGCAAAGCTCGATGAAGCCAATACCACGCTTGCCGAAGATCCGGAGCTGGATGAGCTGACGCGACGCCTGAGCAATCGACGGCTTGCGCTAAAGCTTGTGTCACAAGGCAAGGCGCAGTTGCAGTCGGGTGGTGAAGCCAGTCGTGAGGCAGCACGCACCGCGATTCAAAATTTCCAGGAGGCCCTGCGTTTAAACCCAACCAATGAAGATGCTCGAGCGCAACTTGACCGGCTGGCAAACAATTTCACCGTCTTGGCGCAGAAATCGCTGACGGACGGGGATATCACTGGAGCTATGGGCTACATCGACAGCGCGAGTGCCGCGAACAATCAACTACCGGCGCTTACCCAGGTTCGAGAGCGTATACAGCAGGCAAACACGGTACAAACGGAAATCGATGAGCTTCTGCAGCAGGCCCGTGAGTATCGCAGCGCGGGAGCATTGGTTAATCCACCTGGAGCAAACGCGGCAGAATCCTATCACCGGGTACTGGCGACCGATGAGAACAACGTTTTTGCAACCCAGGGTCTTGCCGAGGTGGAAACCCAGGTACTCGCCAACGCAAACGTACTTCTTGAAAGCGGTGACCTTGATACTGCAAATGCGTTGGCCGAACGGGCAGCCGTTGTCGGGCTGAACGACAAATCTGTCCAGACGCTCAAGGGGGCGATTGCCGATCAACAGGATCGCTCTGATTCGGTGAATTCGCTGTTGGTTGAGGCAAAAGACCTCATGTCGCAGGGCTTTCTTACCGAACCTGAAAACAACAATGCGGTGGCGTTGTTACTCAATGTTTTGCAACTACAACCCAGTAACTCCGAGGCAAAAGCATTACTTGATGATGCGGCCCAGCGCCTTGCCGCGGTTGCACAGGAAGCATACGACGTTGGCTTGACGGAAGAAGCCAATAACTACATGGATCTTGCTCTGACGATTGCCCCAGAGGCTGCAGAGTGGCGAGTAATGCGCGATGAATGGTCAACTCCCTGAGGGGCTGATACTCGCGAGTCTCGATGATGAGGAAGACTTTGAGTTTCCTCACCAGTTTACGATTGGTCGCCATCTCAACAACGATATGATTGTTGCCGGCGAAGACGTACTGGACTACCACGCTCGCGGGCAACTCGATGAACGCGGTCTGCAGATCGTACCGCTTAATGACAGCGTGCTGGAAATAAACGGCATTCTTGTTTCTGAACCCTGGCGAATGGTACCGGCGGATGAAATCCGGCTGGGGTCCCAGCGCTTCGAAATACGAGACCTGGGCGCAACCCCCAAGGAGATGCTGACCTGGACCGTGCACTACAAGGGTGAGGAAGTCGAAATCCAGGGGGCACTTACTATCGGTCGCGGCTCCTCTGCAGGTATCAGCTTTAACAATGCGCATATCTCCCGTGAGCATGCAAAGCTGTTTGTGAGTTCCGGTAATCTTTGGCTGTTGGATCTCAACTCGGCAAATGGCACCTTTGTGAATGGGAAACGCTTGCGTGGCGGTTGTCGCTTGTTTCATGGTGATGAGTTGTCGTTTGATCAACTGGCCATGCAGGTGATTGGCCATGGGCAGGACCTGACCCCCGCTCGTAAACGTGAGCCGGGAGATTTGGTTGCCAATTTGCCGGGTAGTCACGATGCGCTTGATCCCATTGATGGCACCATCGAGATGCAGGCCATCGAACTTCCGAGTGAGATGCAGCATGCACCACCCGAGTCGCCGGGGTGTTACCTGATTGGCCAGAGCCCCCCGGTATCGGGCGCTGTATTTGCCCTCAAGTTTGGTACTACGACCATCGGCCGTGAAGCCGCTGCTGAAATAAAGATAGATGAACCCAGTGTGTCAGCCAGACACGCGGAACTCACCTACCGCGCAAGTGGTGTGGCGATAGCAAATCTTTTCTCTACCAATGGAACACGGGTCAATGGCGATGCTGTTGACAATGTTGTACTGGCAGACGGCGATTTGATTACCGTTGGTAACGTGAGCTTCCTGTTGCGGGAAACCCAGGCCCAGGAAAGTCAGAGATCCGTTGGCCGTTGGCAAGAGCGCCTACCACATTGGTGGCCATGGGCCGCAGGCGCATTGGCGCTGCTCGGCGTGGGTTTGTTCGCGGCATTATATTTTCAATAGCATCTAAACCCATCGAATTTACCAACAGAGATCTAAGCAATCATGAGCGTAAAAATTCCGTTTCGTCGCGAGCTGGACTTCACCTACCGTACGATAGAAACAATAGCGCCAGGTATTCGCCGCATCGTTGCTGAAAATCCCAGCCCGTTTACGTTGCACGGCACCGGGACCTACATCATTGGCGAGGGACAGGTGGCTGTTATCGATCCAGGGCCGGCTGATTCTGCGCACATTGATGCCCTGGTAAAGGGCCTTGAAGGTGAAACCATTAGTCATGTGCTGGTGACCCACACGCACATGGATCACTCTCCCGGCTGTGCTCTGTTGCGCGAATATACCCAGGCTCCCACCTACGCTTATGGGCCACACGGGGCGGGCAAGCTCGAATCTGGTGTGCAAGTAGAAGAGGGGGGTGATATGGAATTCTCTCCCGATGTGCGCGTAAAAGACGGTGAGATTATTCAAGGCGAAGGTTTTAGCATTGAGTGTGTCTATACGCCCGGCCACACATCCAATCACGTTTGTTTTCAGTATCGGGAAGCCCAGGCCTTGTTTACCGGTGACCATGTTATGGGTTGGTCAACCAGCATTATCTCGCCGCCTGATGGGGATATGGGCGAATACTTGAAGAGTCTCGAAAAGCTTCTTGATCGAGACGACAAGGTCTACTGGCCAACGCATGGACCGAGCATTGAAGACCCCAAGAGTTTTGTTAAAAAGTTTATTGAGCACAGGCAAGAGCGTGAAGATCAAATTACGGATTGCCTGCGGCGTGGCTTAACTACGATCGAAGTTATGGTGCCCGACATGTATCAGGGGTTGCCTGAGTTTATGTACCCGGCAGCGGCGCGGAGTGTATTGGCTGCAATGGAGCACATGGCAAACAAGGGCACCATTGCAACAGATGGCGCTATCACGCTGGACGCGGTGTATCGTTTACCTGCGTAGGTAAGGGGTTAGCCCGCGGAGGCGAGCGCTTTTTCCGCTTCCTTGGGTAAGGTTTGCCGGGCTGCCAGAGGCAGGAGCACAACAAAGGCAACACCGCTGCCGTCAGAGAGGTTCCGTGCTTGTACCGAACCTCCGTGGTACTCAGCGATTAATCTCACCACGTAGAGTCCCAGCCCGAAGTGCAATTGCGAGTGTTGGCCGCGATGGCTCACCATGGAATCGAACAGGGAATCTTCAACACCCGGTGGAAGCAGGGGGCCGCGATTGGCAACTGTAATACTCAAAAAGTCACGGCCCTTGTCGAGCTGTACTTTGATTGGGCTGTTGGTTCGATGGAAGTCGATGGCGTTGTCGACAATCTTATCCAGCAGCTGTTCTATTCGATAGTCGGCCACTTCAGCAAACACCGGCGTCCGTTCCCCACGATAAACAAACTCAGTGGTCGCATGGGTGATTGAACAGTTGGCCACATAGCTTTTTAACAGCTCCTGGATGTCCAGTACCTCCAGATCTTCTGCCTCAAGCGATTCTTCAAGGTTGGCCGCGTCTGCCAGATTTTGAACGATGGCGCCGATTCGCATCACGCCTCGCTTTGCGCTTTCAAGATACTTTGACGACCGTATGTCGGGGTTTTCCTCGGCAAGGTTTTGCAGCGAGGTTGACAGTGTATTGAGTGGGTTGTTGATTTCATGTCGTAAGGTTCGTGGCATGTTCTCCAGAAAGCGATTGTGTTGATGGAGTTTGGATAACATGTTGGAAACACTGCGTGCCAGATCGCCAATCTCGTCACCGGCGTTCATTTCATTTTTAAGCTGATTGGTTTTTAGCCGGCCATGCTGATCGATGGCAGCACTTGCTTCACGGCGGAGTGAGCGAATACGCCAGGCCAGTCGTCCTGCAAACGCAAGTAGCGCCACAAATACCGCCAACAGGCTGAGCACAGAAAACAAAATAACCTGTTCGAGCGCAGTGCGTTGAAAGCTCAGTATTTGCTCGGTGTCCTGCTCGACAATCACGGTACCAAGTACCCGGTCCTTCGACACAATCGGATGGGCGGCCATGATGACTTCCTGCTCATCACCCACGGGCCGCATAAGCCAGTTGGGTTCCCCCTGCAGGGAAGACTCGATGACTTCGTCGACGTTGAGCGTGTTGGTCTCTGGTCCTGGCCAGTCATCACCGGTCACGAGTTTGTGCAGATATGGACGTAATGTGGTGAACCAGCGTCTTAGCGCGGATCCCAGTTCGCTCGGTGGATCGGTTGGCGTTGTTGCCTCACGGATGCTGCCGGTTTCAGCGCGCACCCGTTTCTGCGAATCGAGCACCATGATGCGAGCGCCTGCGTAGCCCAGGCCTTCAATGATGTCGAGCACTTCCCAGGAGCGAAACTCCACCAGCTCAAAGCTCTCTTTGCCGGCGGTTGGCAGAGTCTGGGTAATGTTTTCAACATCTCGTTCGAGTGGATCATCAACATCAACCCACATCACCGCAAAGTATCGCTGCGAGCCAAGGGTATCCTTGGGCAGACGGAATTCGATCTCGTAGCCGGTAGGGGTCTCGCGTGAAAAGCCTTTGATGGAGCTTGCGGGGCTGCCATCGATGGCACGACGCCACTGGGAGTCCACTTCGTAGGCGCTGATCACGCCCGCATCGGGCAGTGTCAGCGTAATGCGTCCATCGTCGCCATCGGGGCGGATGAAACTCAGGCGCACGTGATCGCCGGTATCCAGGCGCAGCGTCTGCGCGTCCCGATACAATCGAGCATCGTCAGTGATGCGCATGAAGCCCCATAACTGATCTTCTTTCTCACCCAGCACAAGTTCGAAAGTGCCGTCCTTGGGGCGCTTGCGTCGATCCCCGCCAAATTGCAACAACCGGTCTTCGAGCCCTTCGCCCCAGTCTTCGACACTGCCGTCCAGGCGGGCATTAAGGTCTACCGGGTAGGCGTAGAGCGCTTCATAGTCTTCGGTTGAGATGGGCAAATCGCTGAATAACTGATCGCGACCGTTGAATAGCGTAGAGATGCCCTCGGCGGTGAGCAGTTGAGTGATGGACTGACCCTGAATAAGCAGGCTCTCCATGGCAACCAGCTGCCGGTAGCTGAACCAGGGTATGACCAGCAACGCAAGACCGAGCACCATGAGCTTGGTGCCCAAACGCGGTCCGCGATAACGATCAAATAATCGCACGACGTCTTAACCCGCGGACCAGCGGTAGCCGAATCCGTATTCACTCTTGATGCAGGCGAAGTCTTCGTCAGCCCGCTCAAACTTCTTGCGAATATTGCGCATGTGCGTGTTTATCGTGTTGTTGGTCACAAGGCTCTGCATGGTGGCGTTCATAAGCGTTTCGTAACTCACAGCGTGTCCCGGAACCCGGACCAGTTTGGCAAGCATCCGAAACTCGGTGCCGGACAGATCAATACGATTGCCGCGCCAGGAAACCAGCAAGGCGTCCTGGTCCAATGTCAGATCGCCAATGCGTCGCGCGCTTTCGCTGGCAAGCTCTTCAGAATCGCCGCTGTTGCGGGCTTCGTTAATGCGCAGCAATGACGAGATGCGCTCTGCCAGGTATTCCAGCGAGATGGGCTTGGGCAGATAGTCCCAGGCGCCCAGGCGCAGACCGGAGATCTTGTCTATTTCGTTGATTCTTTCGGTGAGAAAAATAACCGGCAGAGTGGGGGAGCGGCCCAGCAAATCGCGACAAATCTGAAACCCCGCATCGACTTCGTCACCCAGGATGATGTCCAGGATAGCCAGGTCCGGCAGGTGCTGATTGAAGCCCTCAATAGCCTCTGTTCGTGTGCCATAGGCGGCCACCTCATACCCTTTCTTGGTGATCGCATCTGCGTAGTTGGCACGCTGATCGGGATCGTCCTCAACTATCGCTATCGTTTTTGCCATGTAAAAGTGCCACTGTTGCGCCGGATATAGAGTCGTGCTCGATGGTAGAGTTACGCTCTGTACTAGAGTTTGGCTCTTCTTTGTTGATTTTAAACCCTTTTTCAGGTGGCAGACAGAGTGTTTGACTGGTTTTCTCAAGCGTCTTCGTTTGAGCTGTTTGGGCTCGTTACGGGGCTTGCTGCGGTAATTCTGCTTATTCGCCAGAGCATCTGGACCTGGCCGGTTGGGGTGTTGTACGCCACCGTCAGCGTCTGGGTGTTCTTTGTTGACCGGCTCTACGGTCAGCTGCTGTTGCACCTGTTCTACGTGGGGATGAACCTCTACGGCTGGTGGTACTGGACGCGCGGTGGGGTGACCCGTGACGGCGGGACTGAGGCGGTACCGGTGACTCGGCTGGTGCGCCGCGAGGTGTTCATTGCGCTTGGCACCGGAGCCCTGGGGACCCTGGTGCTGTCGTACCTGATCAGGGCACTGGGTGTCTCCGAGTTTGCCTGGCCCGATGCGCTGGTGACGGCCTTCAGCTTTGTCGCGATGTATCTGCAGGCCCGAAAGTACCTGGAGAGCTGGGTGTTCTGGTTTGTGATCGATATTGGCTCCGTGTGGTTGTATTTTGCCTCCGGCCTCAATTTTTATGCGCTTCTGTATCTGGTGTATCTGGGCCTGGCGATTGCGGGGTATCTTGAATGGCGCAAGAGCCTACACAGCTGTTCGTAGTCAGCGGACCTGAGAGCTCCGGTAAGTCGACGTTGGCCACCGACCTTGCGAGGGTGCTGGGTGCGCCTATGGTAGACGAAGTGGCGCGAGGCTATTTGCAGGGCCGAGCAGAATACACGGCAGCAGACGTGGTGCGGATCGCTGAACTCCAGCAAGACGCGGAAGATGCCGCCGTGGCGTCTGGTGCTGCGGTGGTGATCGCCGACACGGACTATCAGATACTCAGTTTGTGGTGGCAGGAGAAATTTGCAGCCACCGAGGGTCAGTTTCCGGTTTCTCCACCGCAACGCGCCGGTGCGTATAGGCGCTACCTGCTGTGCTACCCGGATCTTGCGTGGGAACCCGATCCCCTGCGCGAGAACCCCTTTGATCGACAGCGTTTGTTTAGGTTGCAGATGGAGTCACTGGTGTCGGCCGAGGCGCAGTTTCGGGTGATCTGGGGACAGGGCAGGTTTCGTGAGCGGTTAGCCCGGCACTATATCGAAGCCTCGGTCGGTCAGTCGTTGGCCGAACAGGGTTTGTTGTAAGGCAACCTCAGGTCGTGCATTACCCTGGCTGATCCGCGCGGCGGCCCAGGCGTATTCCCGCCATTCGTAATGGATTCTTGCGTGCTCCAGGTTGAGGGGGGTGTAGTTGCCGGAGGAAGGTGGTGAGGTGCGTTTGTAGGCGTCAAGCGCTGTGCAGGAAAACTCCTCCAGCTGACTCAACGTGCAGGGCTCTTCTGAGTGTTCTCCCAGGTAACCATCACACAGGGACACAAGATCAAATAGCGGGTCAGCAAACGCCAGGGTTTCCCAGTCCAGGGTGACCCAGTGATTGTTTTCCCTTAGCAGGTTCCACGGATTCAAATCCAGATGACAGGGCGTAAGCTCATGCGTGACCGAAGGTAGCTGGGCTTGTTGGGCGGTTGCCCAGGCCTGGGAGTCAAAGGCAGTAACCAGATCGCTTGCGATATGTTGTGCCAGCCTATTGGGCCCCACGTGCTCGCGCTTAAGGTGCCCCAGCGACTGGTGCAGCGCTGCAAGGTAAGTACCCAGAGATTGGGCCTGCATATCAGGCAGGTCTGACAACAGAGTGGCATCACTCCAGCGTGTTAACAGCAGGGCCTGGGGGGGATAACTGGCAACTACTTCGGGGACGTCCAGAGATAGCCCGGCAGGTTTGTCCTGAAAAAGGTTGGACAGCGCCTCAAGTCTGCGCAGCTCGCGCTGAAACGCAGCCTCGGAGGGATGAGCTGCAATACGCAACACATAACGATTTTGCTGGTATCGCAGACGATAGTTTTGGTTGGAGTAGCCGCCTGACAAATAGGTTTCAATCACCAGGTTGTTTGCGGTCCAGTCGGGGCACAAGAGCGCAACGGCCTGTCTGATACGATCGATAGTCTGAGTGCGAATCTGTGGCGCAGATTCACCGAGAGGCCCAGTGCTGTTCTGGGGAGTAGACGATGTGCGCAAAATTTTTGTCACAGGGTTACTAGCGAAACGCTGTCGTTAGTTGATGCCAACGGCAAAAGACAAGGAAGGGCCTATCTCTTCGTGCACCAGCAAATCAGCGAGGTCATCCAGTGGGGTTGGATCGCGGTTGACGATGATGAGCCTGGCCCCCAGATGTTTTGCCAGTTCCGGGAAGCCCGCGGCAGGTTGTACAGTCAGTGATGAGCCGATGACCATAAAGGTATCGCAGTCTTCGGTGGCTTGCTGGGCGATCTGCATTGGCCCTTCAGGCATTGCCTGACCAAACGAAATTGTGGCGCTCTTTATGATGCCGCCGCATTGCTCGCAGGGCGATACCTTGCCTTGGTTGCGATATTGATCTTCGAGTGTCTGCAGCTCGTAGCGGAGGTTGCAAGAAAGACAGCTAGCGTAGGTGGCGTTGCCATGTAACTCGACGATTTGATCCTCTGGTACGCCGGAATTTTGATGCAGGTTGTCTACGTTTTGGGTGATCAGGTGCGTGCAGGTACCGCGCTCAATAAGCCTTGCTACCGCCTCGTGACCCTTGTTGGGATGAGCGTCTTCCATAGTTCGTTCGCCATCAAAGCGTCGGCGCCAGGATGTTTGCCTGATGTCTTCGTTGCTCACAAAGTCCTGAAACATGATTGGTTTCATTTTGTTCCACAGCCCTGTGCCGGGGCTGCGAAAATCTGGAATGCCAGACTCGGTAGAGATACCGGCGCCAGTGAAAATCACCAGTCGATTTGCGGCATCCAGCATAGCGCGCAATTGATTTAAAGCATCTTTGGAAGAACTGTTACTGGAAGTGCTCACGGACTCAGACCAACCAGCTCTTGGGTTGATTTGAAAGCAGCTGGTGGTGTTAGTAGAGCGCCTGCAATCTGTGTTGCACAACCGCTGGGGTCCAGTTCGCCGGTATTCACTTCCAGGTCATAGTCTAGGCCGTGAGCATGCACGCTATGGAAATGCGAAATTGCTGTGCCCGGAAATCGTCCCGGCCGTTTTGCCTCGCGTTGTTCAACCACAGCGCGAGAGCAGCGCACACCAACAAACCAGACGTCAAAGTCGATCAGTACTTCGCGGTAATCACCAAGGTAGTCAGGTTTGAACAGCAGATCATCAATAATCACGTTTACACCCTGATAGGCCAGCTCCGCTACAGCCCGACGCATGGCGCGCAACACAGCCTCGCCAAAGGCACCAAAGCGAATCTCTGTCACCCGCTCGCCATCCTGATCAATAGGCACAATGTTTAATCCCTGATCACCCGGTGTACCGGCCGGCGAATTAAGGCCGCGTACCTTACCCGGCATGCCGTCCCGAAACTGATCCAGCGCCACATGTTGCCAGGGTTCGGCGAGTACTCGTTGCAGAGTTAGCGCCAGGGTAGTTTTGCCAGAGCTGGAAGAGCCGTTGAGCAGGATGATCCGTCCCAGGCCTTTGGCGGGGCGGATGCCCTTGTTGGGGGCTGTCGGGGTTGCTTTAGCTTGCTTGTTCACCCCCCGATGTTATCGGGCTAATGTAGCCAGCTCAATTAGTCGTGAAACTGATGTCGCAGGAGCGTGTGGGGTGTATGCAGCGGGTAAGCCATTTTGGTTGCGCAGCGGACTGGAATATCTGACCAACTGGTTCGCCCGCCACTATCGATTGGTGTTATGCGAGCGTGCAGGTGTGGACATCAAGGTGGTGTACCCCAGGCATCTGGTTATCTCCGGCCCGGGGATTGTCATCGGCAACCACACTCGAATGGATGCCGCGCCGGACGGCCAGATCCATCTGTCAACCTGGCCGTTTCATAGTTCTCAGGCCAACTCCGGTGTTGCTGGTGAGCCCATTCCACAGCCCAGCATTGAACTTGGTGACTATTGCACCTTGAGTCCGGGCGTGCGGTTGATTGCAGCTCAACGCATTGAGGCGGGTCACAGCTGTACCTTTGCGGCCAACGTCTATGTGACGGATGCGGATTGGCACGGCGTCTACCACCGGGTGTTTCCCCCGGGTCCCACCGCCGGAGTCAAACTTGGCAACAATGTATGGCTGGGCGAACAGGCGATCGTGCTGAAAGGGGTAACTATTGGCGATAACAGCATTGTTGGCGCCGGGGCGGTGGTGGTGAGTGATCTGCCGGCAAATGTGGTGGCCGCGGGTAACCCGGCTCGAATTGTCGCCAACCTGGATCCCGCTACTTCGGCAACGGATCGCCGAGCGTTGTTTGAAGAACTGGACTTTATTCGCTTTGAAAAAGCGTTCTGGCAAGCGCACAGCCAACGCAACAGTTTTGTGCGTTGGCTACTTGGTGTGGTCTGGCCCGCCAGTCGCCGACAGATCTAGACCGGCGAGCTAGTTCGCCGCCAGGGAGACATTCCTGACGCCCGCCAGGCGTGCTGAATCCATAACCAGAACCATGGTTTCGGTGCGCGAATCAGCGTGTGGCTGAATGATCACTGGCGCCTCGGGATTCTCGGCGTGCAAGCGCTCAATATTAGAGCGAACGTTGCGTGGATCAACATCCCGCTGGGAGATTTGAATGCGGTCGCGGCTAGTGATTCGCACCACAATGCTCTTTTTGTCGGGGTCAACCGTCTTGGGCTTGTCATCGTCGGGCTGATTCACATCGAGACCTTCTTCTTTAACGAAGGTGGCGGTAACGATGAAAAAAATCAACATGATGAATACCACGTCGAGCATGGGCGTCAGATTAATCTGCGCTTCTTCCTCTTCTTCGCGGGTGCCAAAACTTCTGCGCATCGATTTCCCCTCAAATGCTTTTTTTATAGTCCTGACCAGATGGTACTAAGCCCCATCCATTGTTGCCAGTGTTCACTCAGTGCGGCGCTCGTAGTATCGTCCCGGTTGCTGACACCCAAACACAGGATAAGGACAGAGATCACCATGCAGAAGCGCTTTATATCCGGGGCGGCTCTGATCATCATGACGCTGCTTATTAGCGCTTGTCAGGGCTATTTTCGGGATTCACCGCGTCGGACAGCCGGGGAAGCAACGGATGATCGTGGTATCCACACCACCTTAAAGGCCAAGCTGGTTGCAAATGGTGAAACCCGGGGCTGGAAGATCAATGTGGATGTTTTTCGCAGTCAGGTGACGCTGCGAGGCTATGTCACGTCCGAGGAAGAGCGGTCGGTTGCGGTAGATTTGGCGCGCAACACTCGAGGTGTCAAACAAGTTGATGATCAGCTTGTGCTTATCGCTCGCCCGTCATCCTGAGAGGCAAAAAAATAGTTTTACACACCGAACTTTTGGTGTAGGTCCCTACCAATTTTGATGGTAGGAATGATGAAAATTTTGTAACTCTTTGAAAAGTAAGCAATAACGGCCGAAAAAATCAGTCAGGTGCCTTGCGTCGGACGGAGGTCGGTTCGTCGGACGGCTTTAATCCCCAGAGTTATCCACAGCGACAAGCCAATCCCTTGGGGGCAGGAAGTCAGTGTATAACGCAGCCTCTGGCGTATCTGGTTCAGGCTGGAAGTTATAGTGCCAATGGGCTTCCGGGGGCAGAGAGGCCAGTACGGATTCAACTCGCCGCCCAGACTGCAGTCCGTATTTGGTTCCGCGATCGATAGCCAGATTGAATTCTGCGTAGCGTCCCCGTCGATAGCACTGAAAAGCTCGTTCTCTGCTGCCGTAGCTGGCCGTTGCCCTGCGCCGGAAAATAGGCACATAAGCGAGGGCTAGACCGTCGCCCACGCGCTGCATGAGCGCAAAAGCCGCGGCGAAGCCCCCTTCGGTGAAATCATCAAAGAAAACCCCGCCGATACCGCGCGCTTCATTGCGGTGGCTGATATGGAAGTAGTCGTCACAGCGCGCTTTCATTGCAGGGTAATGGTCGCCAACCGCAGCAAAGGCGGTTTGATGCCAATGTTGGGCATCGTCAACAAAACCGTAGTAGGGCGTTAGGTCAAAGCCGCCGCCGAAGTACCAGACCGGTTCTTCAGCATCGACAGCAAAAAACCTGACATTCATGTGGGTGGTCGGCGCATAGGGGTTATGCGGATGCACAATGACAGACACTGCCAGGGCCTGAAACGGCTTGCCGGCAAGCGCCGGGTTTCGTGCGGTGGCAGCGGGTGGCAACGCATCCCCAACGCTATGGGTGAACTGTACTGCTGCTTTCTCAACGCCGTACTGGCGATGACTGCCGTCCCAGGGATCAGCCAGAACCCGGGGCCGGGCAAGGCCGCCACCGGGGGTGTCCAGCGTATCGCCCACAAACCCGGGCGCTGCATTTTGTTCAGTGGTGGCAAGATCGGTGATGCAGGCCACTAGCGAGTCTTGCAGTGACATCAGATAGGCCCGAACCAGTCCAACGTAGTCATCAACGGTTGTTGCAGAGTCAGCGGTTATTCCGGGTTTTTGGGGTACGGAGCTATTGGCACTGGAGTTCGTCATTCACTTCTGCTTTGAATACGCTGCGAGACCGGGAATCAAGTTTACAGCATTGGCTTACGCTGATGGTTTTCCTCTCGACCGGGGTGCAAAAGCAGTCGCACATTGGCAGCGCAAAAACGCTAGAATTAGGGGATATGCAGTAAGACCCAGAGGGCAGACTTTATGGATTTTTCATTCTCCGATGCTGATCGCGAATTTCAAAACGAAGTTCGCACCTGGCTGGATACTGCCTGGCCTCAGGAACTGCGGGATCGCGCCTCCAAGAGTGCTCTGCGACGTTTGTCCAAAGAGGATCACGTTCAGTGGCAGAAACGCTTAAATGAAAAAGGCTGGGCGGCGACAAACTGGCCGGCGGAACATGGTGGTGCCAAGTTCACCGCAACGCAGAGTTACATCTTCGACCTGGAGCTTGCGCGGGTTGGTGCTCCGGGAGTCATTCCTTTTGGAATGTCGATGGTTGCTCCGGTCATTATGAAATTTGGTACTGAAGAGCAAAAGAAGAAATATCTTCCAGACATCCTGGCGACCAATGTCTGGTGGTGCCAGGGGTATTCAGAGCCCGGCTCAGGTTCTGATCTTGCGAGTCTTCGTACCAAAGCCGAAGACAAGGGCGATCACTATCTGGTTAACGGTGTCAAAACCTGGAACACGCTTGGTCAATACGCTGACATGATTTTCTGTCTGGTACGCACCAGCAACGAAGACATTCGTCAGAAAGGTATCAGCTTTTTACTGATCGATATGACCACCCCTGGCATCAGCGTGAAGCCAATCATTACTCTGGATCAGCCGGCTGATGGCTACCAGGAAATCAATACGATCTACTTCGAAGACGTTAAGGTTCCAAAAGAAAATCTCGTCGGCGAAGAAGGCAAGGGCTGGACCTGCGCGAAGTACCTGTTGGAGTTTGAGCGTGGCAATGCCTATTCCCCACGTTTGAAAGCAGGCATGGCGCACATCGAACAGATGGCTGCCGCAGAAAACACCAGCACGGGTGTAAGGCTCAACGAAGATCCGGACTTTATGCGTCGCTACCACGATGTAGAGGTACAGATTCTGGCAATGGAATTCACCGAATTGCGTATCCTTGGTTCGCTGTCAGCGGGCCAGAACGTGGGCCCGGAATCCTCCATGCTTAAGTGTCGCGGCACCGAGCTGCAACAAGCACTCACAGAGCTTGCCGTCGAAGCGATTGGCTATTACGGAGCGCCGCTCGATCAGTCGCTGCCCGTTGAAGGGGATAACTTTCAGGCAGTAGGCCCAGACTATGCCAACGGCGTTTCCCAGGATTATTTCAACCAACGCAAAGTGAGCATTTACGCAGGGTCTAACGAGATCCAGCGAAACATCATGGCGAAGTTGGTACTTGGGCTCTAGTCAGGCTCGACTGTATTTCTGAAAAAGCCGCGATCAGCCCTGGATCTTTTGCCGGGGCCGTAAGGACCAGTGCCCAGACTGGTCCAGGGTAGAGCGGCCGGGTCAAAGAGCGGAGCTTGAATACCGAAGGGGTAGGGCTAAAGCGCCGGGCGGCATAGTAGCTATAGGCAAGGCTTAGCTGTGGTCCGTGGAACGTCCCTGGTGCCCCGTCGTCCGAGAGCGCCTGCGCCTTGGACCAGGCGTTAGCGACACTGAAGTCCAGCTGTCCCAGCCCAGGCACTAATTGATTCACTTCGTTGATGATTTCTGCTTCCTGACGCTCCTGCAAATAACCCCGCACGCTCAGGTAGCGCCCCTGACCAAGAGCGCAGTCCAGTGTCAGCGTTGCCCCGGGAAAGTTCGCGGGGGCCGGATGCGCACCGGCCGTTGCAGGTAAACAATGGGCCTTCAATGCCGCCAGCTGCAGCTCACCAATGGCGCTACTTTCTTTGCCGGCAACGAGCTGTTGTATCCAGGAACTTACGCCAAATCCAGTGGCCAGGCAGGCCAGGAAAACAACCAGCACAGAACTCTGTGAGGCCTTGGCGGTGGTGTGGTTGGCAAGCGCCTGGGCGGGTTGGGCAAACAGTTCTTTGCCGCCGAGCCAAAAGAACAATGGGCCAAACAACACCCCAAACACCAGCCAGCCCACCCAGTTGTGATCGAACACCCAGGGGTGATTGATATCCAGATAGAACGCCATGAGCGTGATCACCGCAATACGTAACCAGTTGCAGAACATGGCAAGCAGCGTTGCAACGCAGGCGATCAGTAGAATCGCGCGCCAGTTGCGGCGATTGAAGAACCCCTCGATCAGAACAAGCGCCAGCGCGCTCTGAACAAATTTGAGCCCCGCACATCCCGCGGCAATTTCCAGCGTGCCTTCGGGAAGGAATATGAAGTTGTCTTCCACATAGACGGGCCAGCGCCCCCGTTGTAGCAGCCAGTTAACGCCCACCGCCGTAAGTGCTTGCAGGGCAGGAATCAACACAAACCACGCGGGGGTGGCCAGGCTCAGCAGTGCCGAGCCTTGCAGGGTAGCGCCCAGAGCGTTCTTACCAAGAACGGCCAGGGCCAGTGGCACAAAGGCACCGACCAGCAACCCCAGGGCCAGAGATTTAGTGGCGGTAATGGTGGCAAGGGCCGCTGCCGTCAGGCACAGAACGAACGCAATACTCCCGAAGCTCGTAACGACCCAACCCGATCGGCCGGTGCTCTGGTCTGCTGAGCCTTGCCAAAACATCAGGCAGGTCACAAGCAACAGCAGATACCCGGCATCCAGGTCGTTGGGACGAACCCAGTGACCGTGCAGTTCGAGCAGCATGGGCTGAAAAAACACCCAGCAACAGATCGCGTAGGCGACAAACAGGACAAGCCGGGACTGGTGGAGAACGGTGCTAATCAAGAGCGGCTCGCAAGGGTAGGCGGGTATAGCTGGGTTGCGTAAACTCTACACAATTCGTCTTCTCGTTTTAGCGCATTGGTTCCGCTGCGGTTCGACTACCCTGACACTACCCTGAATTACGGATGGAAATCGCGTGGCCACATCAACTGACACTAGCCCAAGCCCATTAAGCTTGATCGATACCGGGCTGATCGCGGGTGCCGGCAAGGCCATCATGCAGCTGTACTCGCACCCCTTGCTTGCCGAGCTCAACTATGTGATCTGCAACTTTGACTACCAGGGTCGAATTCCCACTGAGTTCAATGACGCGGCGTCCGAGCAAGGCTACAACCTGCAATTGCTGACTCAGCGCTTTGGTCTTGATCCGGCACCCATTGGTCAGGTTCGCTCGATTATGCGCGAAGGGGGTCACAACCTGATCGAAACTCACGGCTACAAAGGCCACTTAATTGGCTATTTTCTTTCCCGGTTTGCCGGTATTCCCTGGGTAGCCGTCGCTCACGGCTGGACGGCTGAGAACTGGAAAATCAAAGTCTATAACGCGTTAGAACGTTTCCTGTTAAAACGCGCTGACGCCGCAGTTGGCGTATCACCGCCGCTGTACGACACGCTGAGGTTGCTGCGCGGCGAGCACAACACACACCTGGTGTTTAACGCGATTGATCTTCAGGACCGGCCCCAGCGGACGCCGTCCCATGATCAACTGACGTTGGGCGTTATAGGCCGTTTCAGTCCCGAAAAAGGTCAGGACGTGATGCTTGATGCCTGGCCATTGGTGTTGCGTGAACACCCTGGGCTTAGCCTGCGCATTATCGGCGACGGCCAGGAGCGCAGCGCGCTGGAGGAGCAGGCGCAACGTCTCAAGATTGCCGATCGCGTGGAGTTCACTGGCTGGCGCAGCGATATGCCGGAGCAATATGCCCGTCTCGATGGGCTGGTGTTGTCGTCTCGCAGTGAAGGACTGCCATTTGCGGTACTGGAAGCCATGTCCTATGGCCTACCTGTCATTGCTACCCGAGTGGGGGCTATAGATCACGTGATCGACAGTGGCGCAACGGGTTGGATTTGTGAGCCTGGTGATCCCCAGGCTCTAGCTGAAGCCATCAATCTGGCGGTGTCAGATCTCGACAATTTTGTTCGGGTAGGTGCGGCGGGCAGGGATTCGCTGCACCCCAGGTTTTCTCCGCTAGAGCGCGCCCAGCGTATGCGGGCGCTTTACACTGAGCTTGTGGCGTCGAAGGCGGCTTAGGCGCCGATCCCCGAAATTGTGAAGTTCTGAGGCAGCAAGCTGAGCAGCGCAAGGGCAGCGTAGGCGATTGTTGTCAGAATCAGGAACACCAGCAGGGTCTTCATGCCAACGCGCATCTGCGCGGCGCTTTGCTCGGTCATAGACACGGTGCCCAGTACCGGAAATTCTGTGAGTTTGGCGATGTCCTTCAGAGAGGATACCGACGGCCGAACCAGATCGAGGAAGATCGGAATGGAGACGCCAATGGCCCAGGCACCCAGGAAAATCAGGGTGATCAGCAATGGCCGATTGGGTTCAACCGGACGGGGTAACGTTCGTGGCTGTTCGATAACCTGATATTCAAAGTTGGCGTTGTCGCGATCATTTTCGCTGTTCACCCTGGCCCGGTCGCGGCGTTTCAAAAAGTCTTCATAGCGCTCCTGGACAACATCGTAATCCCGGGTGAGCTTGCGAAACTCGTCTTCAATCTGAGGAATGGTGGCAACGTTGGCGTTCAGGTCTTCGCGGCGGCGTTCAAAGTCTTGAACCTTCGCTTGAGCGGATCCCACTTCGGCTTCTGCCTTGGATAGGTCGCGTGCGAACTCTGCCAGAGCAAACTGCGAGCCCACATTGTCGCGGTTGATCACCGGTGGCACAAAATCTTTCTTGAGGGTAGCAAGCTGATCGCGGGTAGCAATTACCTCGGGATGAAACTCGGTGTACTGAAGCAGTAATGAACTCAGTAGCGTTTCGAGTTCCTGAATATTTTGAGCCCGGGCGATGGCGTTTGCCGAGCTGGACCCCGAGCTGCTGTTTAAGCGGGAGTATTCGCGATTCAGGCGGTTGCGGCGTTCTCTGGCCTGTCGCAGTTCCAGTTCAGCATCTTTCAGTTTCTCGTCAACCTTGCGCAGCTCTTCAAAGAAGCCACCGGTTTCTCCCGGGTTTACGAATTTGTTTTCAATTTTGAAACGTTTCAGCTTTTCCTCAGAGTCGTTGAGGAGTGCGGCGTATTGTTCTATCTGCTTGTCAAGAAAGTCGATGGTTCGTTCGTTGTCTTCACGCGATCCACGCAGGACACCATTAAGGAACACATCCAGAAAACTATCGACAACCGAGCGTGATCGTTCGGCGTCGATATCGCGGTAGGAAATGATGATGTCTTGAGTGCCCTGGCGGGTGCCTTGCCGACGTTGTGACGTAATTCGCACATCTCCTGCCAACTCTTCGAGCACAATTTGCTTATCTATGTCGGTGCGAACATCGAGCAGCATGTCGTTTTCAATAGCTACTTTTTCGAGGTTTGTGGTTGTTACCAGTCGCACCCGTGCAAGATCTACAAGGTCTTGCTCAACGCTGCTGTTTTTCTCAACCAGGCCGGCAAGCATTGAATCGAGTGTGGTTTGCGGATCGACGTAAACACGCGTTTCAGACTGATAAACGTTGGGTAAGTACCACGCCATGAGCCATCCGGCTACGCACAGAGACAAGACGAGCGGCATGACAAGTCGTCGCGCAGAGCAAACTAGGCGCAAGTACTTTAGACCGTGTAAAAGATAATCAGACAACATGTTTCAAAATTTCCGGTGCTACGGGCTGGCTAAACGATTGGTACTAAACAGTGGGAAAGCATATCAGGTGTAATGTCTACAGCGTATTTTCATGTAAAGGATTTGTGGGCCGTCACGCACTTTTTCTGTCTACTGTTTCTGTGAGTTCAATCACTAAAACTGTCCTGCCGTCCAAGCAGATTTCTATACTATGCGCTTCTCGATAGAGAGTGCTGTGGCACTTAGGCATTCTAATAGCTGAATCGTCGTTAGTGGAATTGTGAACTGTAAGCATAAGTTAACGTTTGACACGCTTGCTGACCTCGCTTTCCTCCTTACCGTCAACTATATTGTTTGGTGTTCTGAGCACCCTTTAAATGAACTACGCCGTACGCTTACCTAGCCACCGATCTTTATTGACGGAAGAAGACCTCGCGACAGTTAATTTTGTCGCGTTTGCTGCGCTGTGTGGCTACCTCGTGCTCGCGATTATGCGTTTCCAGGAGTACACCTGGATCTCGCTCAATGTTCCGATTATTCCTCTTGTTGAATCACTGATGATTCTGGCCTGGCTGGGGTCTCCAAAACCACCCGGCCTATCGAACCACATGCCGGTACTTTTGTTAGGCGTGGTCTATTTTATTGCAAGTCTGAGTGCCGGGGCTGAATACAGTATTGAAGTCACTCAAAACTATTTTCTGAATATTGGTTTTGTCTACGTGGTTTTGGCGCAGGTCGCGGCAGACCCAAGACGAGCAGATGGCGTGATGGCCGTGTTCTGTCTTTGCATGGGCGTAATTTCGCTGCAGTGTATTTTGATGTCCGTGCATCCCAATCATATGGGCTGGACAGGGCTCCAGGCTTGGGTACGCCTGGATGCTGTTCCTGTGATTTGGCAGGTTCGCTACATTGGAACACTGGGCGATCCAAACGATCTGGGCATGACGTTGCTTGCCGCGGTGCCGATGTCTGCTTATCTGACCGTCAACTCCAAATCTGCGATTGCAAAATTGCTGTTTCTACTTTCTCTCGGGGCCATTCTCTACACCATCTATCTGCTGAATTCCCGCGGTACCGTTCTTGGCCTAATGGCCGTTGTTGCGGCTTTTGGTGTGCTCCGATTCGGTGTTGCGAAGGCAGCCATCGTTGGGGTAATCGCGGTTCCCGTTGCCCTTGCGCTTACGCCCTCACGTTTGGCGGATTCAGGCATGGATCAATCAGCACTCGATCGAATTGACTCCTGGTACAACGGCATGAAGATGTTTACCAGCAACCCGTTTTTTGGTGTTGGTAAAGATCAGTATCTGCAGTTTCATCACAAGGTGTCACACAACTCCTGGATTGAGCAGGTTGCAGAATTTGGCATGATCGGATATCTGTTGTGGAACCGGATTGTGTTGGGAGCCTTGTTAGACGCTTTTCAGATGATGGCTGGTGATCGTCGCCTGAAGATTGCGGCACAAACCGAGATTGAAGAAGCAGAGCGCGATAGCCGATTTGCCCGACGCGAGGCCAAGAGCGCTGGTCTTGAGTTTGATTCAAAAGAGTTTGCAGACCGGCCAACACCTGCACAGGATCTGTTGGCGAAAATTCCCGCCAGTGAAGTCTTGCGTACTCAGGCGCTGTTGCTGTCTATTCTTGGACTGCTTGTTGCGATTTTCTTTATCGATCGCTCCGACTCGCTGATCACATTCCTCGTGTGCGCTCTGATCGCTGGCACCCTTACCCGTTACGAGCACCAACGCCCGGACATCAACTGGTTGCCGGTGGCGTTCTGGGTTTACCTCGGAGCATTCTGTGCGCTTGTGGTGGTCTACACCGCCATTCAGGTGTTTGTACTCGGATGAGTGCGTTGGTTTCCACCTTTACGCCGTTATCAGGGCTTCTGTTAGCCGTTGGCGGGATTGTTTTTGTCCTTGGTGTGTTATTCATCGTCGCGATTCGTCAACGCAATCTGCATTTGTGGCTCGATGACTACGCTCGATCCTTCTCTACTCGTCGCGCTCTGGGTAAAAGATCCAACGCAGATGAAACGGCGCAATCTGCCGAAGTGATTGATGTCATGGTGTGCGTCGCAGATCATTACGAGCCTCGCTGGGAAACCGAGGACGAACGTCTTGAACAAAAGCGTGTATCGGCTTGGCTCAGTGAGTTACCCAAAACGCTTTCTGGTCGCAAGGACAGTGATGGTGTACTCCCACAGCACACATTTTTCTATCCTTATGAAGAGTATCGCGAACCGTTACTAAATGATTTGACCGAGCTTTGCGCTGCCGGTTATGGCGAGATTGAGATTCATCTGCATCACGGCGATGACACTGAGGAGTCGCTAAAAGCCCAGCTCGACGATTTTGTACAGATATTGCACTGGCGACATGGTGCTCTGGGTACCCATCCTGATACTGGCGAGCCTGGATACGCTTTTGTTCATGGCAACTGGGCATTGAATAACGCGGGCGACACCTCTGAAACCTGTGGTGTGAATGATGAGATCAAGGTACTTCTTGGATCCAACTGTTATGTAGATATGACGCTGCCTTCAGCGCCATCCCACACCCAGGTGAATGTTGCGAACCGGATCTACTACGCAACCAGCTCAAAGAGTGAATGTGCAGGCCACAAGCGGGGTGAGAATGTTCGCGCCGGAGGCTCGATTACGTCACCGGATCACCTGATGCTCATTACCGGTCCGCTGGGGCTGAACTGGCGCCGGCGCAAGCTGGGTCTGCTACCGCGTATCGAGAATGGTGAGTTGGCTGACAACGCGCCCTGTGATGCTGATCGCGTCGCCCTGTGGGAGAAGTTATCAAGTGCCGTTGTGGGCAGACCATCTTGGCGCTTTATCAAGTTGCACTGTCATGGCGTGCAGGAAAAAGACCATTCAATCATGCTCGGCGAGGAATGCCGTGAAATGTATGAAGAATTGGAACGTCAGTTCAGAGATCGTCCGGGTTACAGGCTTCACTATGTGAGCGCGCGCGAGATGTATAACATAGCTCGCGCGGCTGAAGCGGGTGAGACGGGTAATCCTAACGAGTACCGCAACTACGTGTTCCGCGCCCCGCAGTTTCGTATCAGTGATTCCGCCATAGGTCTTTCTGCCGGCCGATGAAGAACTTCCAGGTCCCAACGATTGCGGCAATGTTCAGCATGGCAAAGCCCATAAGTTGACTGGCCAGAGGGACCTTTAAGCGCACCATGTAGCCGATCCAGCCGATCAGGGCCAGGCCAATCAGGGTGAGCTGACAGAAGAAGATCACCTCAAAGAAGGCGATGTCTCGCAGAAACCAGGCGCACAGCAGAGTGACAATCAGGGCCCAGGGGGCCAGCAGGCGCAAGACCTTGTGTGAGATGAACTCAAAGAAAATGGGATTTTCGCTTCGCGACAGTAACCAGGGTGCTTGTGCGAGTAGCTGCCAGTTACCGGCGAGAGTACGCACTTTTCGAAAATACTCCTCGCTTAGGGTGTCGCTCTTTGTGTCGTAGGCAATAGCAGCTGTTTCGAACTTCACACGATAGCCGGCCCGAACAATGCGCATAGGAATCATCACATCATCGAGAATAAGCCCCTCCGGTACTTCCTCAATGAGTTCCCGGCGGGCAGCGTAAACCGCACCGGTCACACCAACGGTTGAGCGATACCGGCTTTCGTTGCTGCGAATCGCCTTCTCGATATCCCAGTAGCCGCCCTGTGGATCCGGGTTTTCACTATCTCGAAACACCAGATTGCCAGTGACTGCGCCGACTCCAGGGTCAGTGAAATGTCGGGCCAGTCGGTCAATAGTATTCGGCTCAAAGCTCTGGCGTACGTCTGTGAGTACTACCAGCTCAGATTTAGCCTGTTTGAGGCCTGTGTTCAGGGCCATGGCCTTGCCGCCGTTTTTCTCTTGAGCGATCAAGGTGATGCGGGGATGGTCAGCCCATCGCTGCAACAGTTCCCAGGTGTTGTCAGCTGAGCCATCGTCAACAACGATTATTGATAGTTTGTCCTCGGGGTAGTCCTGCGCAAGTAAGTTCTCGATCCTGGCATCGATATGTTTGCTGGCGTTGTATGCAGAAATGACCACCGTGACCGCAAAGTCGTGGGCCTGAGAATCGTCGTCGCGCTCAGGTCCTGCGAATCGCGCGATCAACAACGGATAGCCCACAAAGGTGTAGCCCACCAGTCCCGCGGCGCCCAGAAAGGCGAATACAAGTAAAGAAACTGTCACAGATAGTCGTGCCAAGTGGCTTCAAACAGCGCATAAGAGTAAACCAAGCGTCGGCCTGACGTTAGTTAAAAGATGCAAATTCAGATCGTAATTTGTTGCGGAAGCCATTGTTTCTCTTAAGTATTTGTAACAGGTGCTCACATTTGCTAGGTAACGTTCCCGTATAGTTAGGTATGGGAATTCGACGGACGATCGGCCGTATTGGTGTTCACACCTCTCTTTTTGGGGTGGGATCCTATGTGCGTTTGCTGGCTCGTCGGGAGTTACGGATTCTTGCGTATCACCGCATCATCGACCCGAACCATGCTTACGACTCCGAAAATGTAAGTGCTGATTTAGAGAACTTTGATTGGCAGATGCGCTATATGCGCAAAAACTACGATGTCATCTCCTTTCAGGAGCTCAAATCGATCATTGAGTCTGGTGACGTTTTACCCAAACGCTGTGCCATGATTACCTTTGATGATGGTTTTGCTGATAACTACTTCAATGCGTTTCCCATTCTCAAGGAGCTCGGCATGCCAGCGCTATTTAGCGTTATCACGTCAATGGTGGGGACAGAGGAGATGTTCTGGTTTGACCGGGCTGCTTGCCTTGTGAAACGTGCGCAATCAGGGCAGACCTTGAAATTCGGTTCTTTATCAATGCGTCTCGACGACAACAATCGCGAGACCCATACCGCTTGCTTTCTGCAGTTCTTGAAGGATCAGCCAGATCATATAAGGCGAGAATTCATTGAACAGATCGATGTGCAATTAGCGCCGTTGTTGCCCAGCAGCGCCGAGCTTGCACCACACTTTCCATTGAATTGGGATCAGATCAGATTGATGAGCGATGCGGGTATGGAGATCGGCTCCCACACCCATTCGCATCCTATTCTTGCAAAACTGCCAAGCGAGGAGAGCATAGTGAGCGAACTATCCACCTCAAAATCAATCATCGAAAGCCACACCGACGGACCCTGTCTGGTTGTCTCTTATCCTGAGGGGTTGGACTATGCCATTGACGAGCGCGTTGATCGGGCCGCAGAGACCAGTGGATTCGATTTTGGCCTGACCTCCATTCGCGGAGTGAATTCACTGCCTATGGGTGCCAAGTACCGCCTCGACCGAATTCAGGTGCATCACTCAAACGACCGTACCCTGTTTCAGGGATCGGTTCAGTTTCCGGAGATTGTGGTCTAGGGAGCGTTTTTGAGTCTGTGTCCCAGCGCGCTCGAATAGATTTGTAGGTAATCTTTCAACATCGCCTGGGCATCGTGTTGTCCCGCGGGTGCTTGTCGAGCGCCGTTGGTGTACTGCACATAGGTCGTCTCATCGGCGTATACCCTCGCGAGCGCATCAGCCAGTGCGTCAGCATCACCTTTTGGCGCCAGAGCGCCGGCCTCTTTGGGAATCAATGCGGGCAGACCACCGACCTGAGTTGCCACAACGGGGCGACCGGCAGCCAGTGCCTCAATGACAGACACCGGTGTGCCTTCGCTGTCTGAGGACAGACAAAATATGTGGCCTTCCTGAAGCTTAGAGGGTACATCAGACGTTTCGCCGTGAAAGGTAACCGCAGCAGTGATCTCAAGACTGTCTGTTTGGGCTGTGAGCCTGTCGCGCTCCGGGCCATCACCAACAATGGACAAATGGGCTCCAGGCATGCGTTTCAATAGTTTCGAAAACGCATCCAGCAGCAAGCCTTGATTCTTTACCGGGGCAAGTCTCGCGACATGACAAATCACCGGGGCATGTTCTTTGTACGGCAGATCTGAAAGAGTTCTGTACGGGGCCAGGTTCACGCCGTTGATAACCGTGTGGAGCTTACTCGCGGATACCTTTTCATTGGTTTGGCAGTGTTCTGCCAGATCCTTCGATACGCAGACTACGGCGTCACAGCCTGCATGCGATAACCGGTTGCGCCAAATGCCCTTGGCGCTCACATCTTCGTATCCGTGCCTTGAATGTACGTGTGCGAATTTAGTGGTTAGTCCGGCAAGCGACAGCAAGCGATTGGCACCGCAGTAAAATAACGCAGCCTCGCCATGGCTATGAACCAGATCGGGACCGAGTTTTTTCAGGGTTACTCGAAGACGTCGCAGGTACTCTAGCTTTATTCCATCACCGCATTCCAGAAGATGCACCTCGATCCCTGCGCTTGTTAAAGGCTTCTCAAGCGGGCCACCGCCGCGAAGCGCTACCACCGACATTTGATGGCCTTGCTCTGCGAGAGCCAGGGTCATATCAACAACGATGCGCTCCAGGCCGCCCACCTGAAGATTGAGGGTTACCATCGTGATCGATTGTTGCTTCACTGTCTTAGCTGGGTGAGTCGATTTTGAATGTACCGACGGCCTTCAATGGGCAGGGCTGGCGACAGGTAATACAGCGCCGAGAAAAACAGGGTGTAAAGCGCTGAACCGATCACGGCGCCCAACAACCCACCCGTACCATCGGTAATTAGGTGCACCAGCAAGGTAGATCCACCGCAGAACGCGCCCACAAGCACAAAGTGTGCCCAAGGCAGTTTTGCCTTTAGCCGTCGATTTGCTGGAATTATCCGGGTAGAGACGTACCACAGCATGGTCAGTGCGAGGGCGACTATCGCGCCGTTCAGGCCATAGAAGTAGATAAGGACAATATCCAGAAGGATACCTAAGGCAGCCCCGATAACAGATACTTTGAATATGAGCTTGTGTTCGTTTGCGCTAAGCAAGTACGAATTGAACGCAGAAACAAAGTTGGAGGCACAGTAGATCAACACCATGTACAAAAAGGGTTCAGCTGCGGCACCGTATTCGTCGCCATACAGAAACCCAACCACATCATCTGCGTAAAGAATGGTTGGGCCGATCACAAGGAAGTTCAAATAGAGCTGATAATGCAAAGTGTCTTCGACGATCTTTCGCACCACACTGACGCCCTGACTCATTGAGCGAGACACCATTGGCAGGAGCACCATATTGATTACGCCTGGAACCAGGGTGGCGATTGCCGTAGCCAACAGAAAACCAACGTTGAAAAAGGCAACGGATTCGCTGTTTGAAAACATGTTCAGAAAGTAAATTTCTGTCTGCGACGCCATCAGAT